>NZ_JAQYWD010000021.1 GCF_030145145.1 Desulfobacula sp.
ACCGAGTTTTTCCGCCACAAGTGTAGCCCGGCATAGAGCCTGTCAACATAGCCCATCCAGCGAAGGAAAGGTAATCTGGTCTGAACGGGTATGGGATATTCATAAAAAGTTACATGCGATTGCCCTGGATATTTACCGGTTCATCTGTGTGTTTATATACAAGATTACCGGATAGGTCGGTGGGCCGTTATCGATAAAGGAATGGCTATAGAATAAAAATAGCTCTGCTCTTTCCATTACATGGATAACGATGAAATCGAAAGATTTTTTATTTGATATTCCAACTCTCTTTTTGTATAGTATTCGATATCACGTTGAACCGCCTTATGATTCAGTTCTGAAATGAAGATCGTTGTATAACCCTCCTGGTAAGGAAGCTTGTCCCTATCTTTTTTCCGTGAAAAATCAACACTAAAACAATGGATAAAAAGGAGGAAGGTTATGAAAAAAACACAAAGGTGCTGGAATGAAAAGATGGAAACATTAAGTGCCGATGAATTCCATGCAGTCCAATCCGCAGCTTTACGGAAACAGCTGGCATATGTTGGAAAAAACTCTGCCTTTTACCGGGATAAATTTTCAGTCGCCAATTTTGATATCAAGGATGTAAAAAGTATTGGTGACTTGAAAAAACTTCCATTTACGGTAAAGCAGGAACTTCGAGACAGTCTTGCAACACAAAAACCCCTGGGACGTCATGCATCCACAGGGATTGAGAATGTCATTCGAGTGTATTCCACCAGCGGTACAACCGGCGTTCCCACCTATATCGGTCTTACCCGGAATGACAGGCTTTTATGGCGCGAATCGGCAAACAGGGCCATGTGGACATGCGGTATGAGGCCCGAACATATTGTCCCGCTGCCCATTGGCACATTTTTTATTGCGGCATCCTATGGAGAAGCCATTGAAAATCTTGGTTCAACCCTTGTCCCTGTTGGTGTCGGGGCAACGGATCGGCTGCTGGGGGCGATCCGGAACCTGGGTGCCAACTTTATTCTTTCAACCGCCTCATTTCCCTTTTATCTCATGGACTACTGCGAAAAAAAAGGCGTCGACACCCGGACACTTGGAATCAAGGGATTTATGGTAGGCGGCGAGCCTGGGGGCAGCATCCCTGAATTGAGGAAACAGGTGGAAGAGGGGTTTGGTGCCGTCGTCCGGGAAACCATGGGGAACGGGGATATCATGGGGCTTATGTGGGGTGAATGTGAATATAAAAACGGAATGCATTTTTTGGGTGCCGATACCTGCCATGTGGAAATCGTAAACCCTGACACAGGAGACGTACTGGATATTAAAAAAGGCATTAAAGGAGAGTTGGTCTACACCTCTCTGAACAGGGAATGCCAGCCGTTAATCCGTTTCAGATCACGGGATCATGTTAAAGTAATCCATACAAATTGTGCCTGCGGGCGGACAGGTTTCTGCATTAAATGTATCGGAAGAACCGATGACATGATGATAATTTCAGGTGTAAATGTTTATCCTTCAGCCATCCGGGACGTTATAAGCAGCCTTTCACCAGATACCACAGGAGAAATCCTTATCCGTGTGGATGCCCCGTTACCCGCTGTAAAACCACCATTAAAAATAAAGGCAGAACATGGGGAGAAGGTAAAAGACCTTGAGGCATTAAAATCCAAGATCGAAACCCTGCTCAGGGAAAAGTTGATCTTCTCTTCTGATGTGACCCTTGTCAAACCCGGCACGCTTCCAAAATATGAATATAAGGCCATGCTGGTAGAAAAGAATTACTGATTCGGTATTTATGGTTCATACTCTGCGCCTTGTTTCAGTGAAAGAATTTCCTCGCTGACAAGCCGTGTGGGCAGCCTTGCCGTTGCAAATATTGAGGATCGTCTTTATCAGGTGCTCAGCAACGTGGTAAAAGAGCATGGCGCACGCAGTTCTCAAGGCGTGGTGATTCAGTTTCCCCTGACCCACGAAGATCATGCTGTAATTCCGACCCGATCCTTTCCGGTATTTTTCACCCGGAACATCGCCTGGTCGGCCAAGGCAAGCAACTCTTTGACATCACCTGCATGATCGGGAAAGGTTGCTACACCGAAACTGGCGGTTACCCGAATATTGCGGTCCCAGCGGGTCAGAAACGTGGTGGCTTTGATGGATTCTCGAATCTTTCGTGCGGTTTCGACGGCGTGAAAATTATCAGTATCCGGCAGCACCACCACGAACTCATCCCCGCCATATGCCACGGCAAAGGCATCATCACCAATACCCCCCCGGATCTTTTGGGCTACTTCCCGCAGGGCCCGGCTGCCATTTAAGTGCCCTTCCGTATCGACAACCGTCTTGAAATTATCGATGTCCATGAAAATAAGGGAAAAACAGCCCTTCCCGGCATTAAATTTCTGGACGAGGTCCTCCAGGGAATGATAGAGATAGCGCTGGTTGTAAAGTCCGGTCAAGCTGTCCCGGATGGCCATATCCCGCATCTTTCTGTAACGGCGGGTATTCTCCATACCGATGGCCAGATAGTCTGAAACCATGGTCAGCAATTCAAGGCTCATCTCATCCAGTGACCTGGGATTGACCATTTCCAGAACGCCCAGTGTACGTCCGGCAAATACGATGGGTACGCAAACCAGGGATTTTGTGCGATAACCGGACAACTCGTCCACTTTGCCATGAAAAAAATCGTAGTCCCTGACATCCTCCAGAACGAGCAGTTCCTGTTTTAGGGCACAGTGGCCGGCCGCACCCTGGCCGAGAGCCAGCCGGACATCTTTCACCAGTTCAAGATCGAGATCAATGCTCAACTCAAAGCGCAATGATTCGGTGGCTTCATCTAAGATCAGAAGCGACCAGGTTTCGGAAGGGAAGAGTTTGGAAATTTTTTCCATGATCCGTTCCAAAAGCCGATTCGGATCCAGCTCTGAAGTCAGCGCTTTCCCAAAATCCAGACAGCTAAGCAATAGTTCACGGCTTAATCTTTTACCCGTTTTCATTTTTACTCCCTGTTGACGAGGCTCAGAAATTGCTATTATTAGTCCGCCTGAAAACATTGTTGACCATAAAACCATGAGTGTCAACTCTCACCGTTTATTTTTTCAAGAACCTTGCTCAGATTCAGATGTAAATTGATTTTTCAATCCCTTTACATTATGAATAAACATTGATATGCCTTCCGTCGGATAAATCCAATGCCCAGATGGGAAAGCATTGTACATGATCCTGTTTTTTACTTAGACAAATGATCAAACGCCGGATTGACAATTGTTATGAAAATGTTAACAATCGCGCCGGCTATATTTGGCCTGTACGAATGCCAAGATATGTCATATGAAAGGTCAAAAAAATTGAATATGCTTTCAAGTTCGGAATTGACTCGCAAGATTATAGATAAAGCAAAATCCCTGGGCGCATCCCTGGCAGGGGTTGCCAGCATTGAATCTTTGAAAAATTCACCTTCCCACAAACTGTATCCTAAAATTGGGATGAATCTAAATGAGCATTTTGCTGATACGAAAGAGGATCTCAACATTGCCAATGTATTTTGGCCAGCGGATGCCGTTTCAGCAGTGGTGATCGGGATTGAACACAAAGCCGAGGAAGCGCATCTTGACTGGTGGGACGGCAAAGGAACACCAGGCAACCGTATCCTGATAAAAACAAACAATACATTGTCCGAATGGATTGAGAATACATTTCCTGTCAAAACCTATAATCTGCCATATTTTGTAGAAAAAGGCGGCATCTTTTTAAAAGATGCTGCCGTGATTGCCGGTTTGGGATATATAGGAAAAAACAACCTTGTGATTACGCCCGAATATGGCCCCCGTATCCGCTTCAGGGCTCTATTGTTGAACAAAAAAGCAACCTCAACCGGTCCCCTTGAATTCAATCCGTGCGAAAACTGCGGGCAGCCCTGCCGTAAAGCATGTCCGGCAAACGCTTTTCAAACCACCGTTTATTCGGCCAAGGATTTGGGGCAATCGATATTACCTGGCATCAATGGTACATATGATCGGGTTAGCTGCAATATAAAAATGGATAAAGATATTGACGAAGCTGCCATGATGATACCGGCGCATGATAAAAACCAACAGGAAATTCGTCAGTTGATTGAAGAATTTGAAAAAAGTCATATAAAAACACCGAACGGTGATCAACCCTTTAAGTATTGTGTCAAGTATTGCAGAAAATGTGAATTAAGTTGCCCGGTTGGATTGCCGGCAAGACCCTGACCTATTCAGATGATCCGTCACGCGAACATGGATATAAGGCCATGCTCGTGGAAAAAACCACTGATCATCCCGGTCAAAGAGAACTGGATCATATTTTTGTTCAAGGCCAAGCCTGGTGGTGGCCGGAGAGGATCTCAATAACAGGAAACCTGAAAGGGTTGATCCACCCCGGCAATCATCATCCGATTAATGATCGTACTGGGCCCGAATATCTTTTTTACTGATTTTACCCACACTGGTTTTAGGAATCACCGCGTCCATGACAATTTGGGATGGAACCCCATATTTGGGAATAACACCTTTTTCCACAAAGGTCATGCAGAACTCCCGGATATCCGATGCTGTAACCTTGTCCTGGAATCCATCCTTCAGCATCACCATTGCCAGGGGACGTTCCCCCCACTTTTCATCTGCGATACCCACCACGGCCACTTCATTTACAGCGTCATGCTGACTGATGATATCTTCAAGTTCAAGGGAGGAAATCCATTCTCCACCGGTTTTGATGACATCTTTTAAGCGGTCTGTGATTCTCAAATACCCTTCACCATCCATAACCCCAATATCCCCGGTATGGAGCCAGCCATTTTCCCAGAGTTCTTCACTTTTTACCGCATCCTTGACATACCCCTGGGAGAGCCAGGGGGCCCTTGCCACAACCTCTCCAGGCGTTTTTCCGTCATGGGCCAGGGGATTTCCGGCCATATCAACAATTTCAAGCTGGACATTGGGAACCGGAAGACCGGTTTTACAACGAATGTCAATTTGTTCGTCTACGGTCCATTCCATCATATGGGGTTTGATATTTGCCAGGGTAAGCAGGGGGCAGGTTTCCGACATGCCATATCCGGTATATAGATTGATCCCATGTTTCATCGCTTCTTTACATAGCCCTTTGGACAGGGCGGACCCGCCGATAATGACTTTCCAACCCTTAAGATCCAGATGGTTGATGGCCGGGCTTGTGACCAGCATATTCATGATGGTGGGCACGCAATGGGAATAGGTCACTTTTTCACTGACAATGAGTTTGAGCAGCATTTCCGGCTCATATCTGCCCGGGTAAACCTGCTTGGCTCCCAGCAGGGTCATGAGATAAGGCATGCCCCAGGCATGGACATGGAACATGGGGGTCATGGGCATGTACACATCGGAAGAAGTGATATTGGCCTGGGATTGATAGGCACAAAGACCTGACATGGCGCCATAGGTGTGAAGCACAATCTGGCGGTGGCTGAAAAATACCCCCTTGGGCAGACCCGTGGTGCCGGTGGTGTAAAAGGTGGTGGCCATGGTGTTTTCATCAAAATCAGGAAAATCATACACATCCGCTGCTCCGGATACAAGGGCTTCATATTCTCCGACAAAATCAAGACCGGATTCCGGCGGACTGGGCTTGTCTGCCAGCAGGACTACCTGTTTTACGGTTTTAAATTGATCTTTCACGGATGCCAGAAGGGGCACAAAATCTTCGTTTACAAGGATAACATCATCTTCCGCATGATTGATGGTATAGATCAGTTGTTCAGATGTCAGGCGGATATTGATGGTGTGCAGGACCGCCCCCATCATGGGAACGGCAAAAAAGCATTCCAGGTATCGGTGGGAATCCCAGTCCATGACAGCAACGGTATCCCCGGGTTTAACCCCCAGCGATTCAAGCATGTTGGCCAGCTTTTTAACCCTTTTACCAAATGTGGCATACGAATACCGAAGCACATCCCTATAGACGATTTCCTGGTTGGGAGAATAGATCAGCGGTGTATTTAAAATGTTTTTAATCAGCAGCGGATAATGATATGCACTGGGGGTTGGGGTAATTATTTTTGTTGTCATGCGACCTCCTTGGTTGCGGGTTTTTAAAAAAAGCTTTCTTGAACCATTTTCAGGATCGTGCGGCATTTCACTCCCGGGAGTTTTTAATCAGCACCAAAATAGAACGTCCCATGCAGCAATGATTTGCTGAAAGATTTCGATTCAACGGCTTAAACTGATGCGTCGAATATAAAGAATATAAGAAAGGAGGTAAATCAGTGAAAAAACCATTATGGTGTATGGAAAAAACGCAACCCCTTGTAGGCAAATCACCTACAAAGGGCCCTTGATTTGTTCTCTAAAAAATGGAACCATTAAGTACCGATGAATACCTGCAGTCCAATCCGCAGCGTTACGGAAACAGCTGACATATCTTCGTCCATATTTTCGCTTGGATAAAATGGTGCGGTTCTGTTTTTGGTTTCACGGTTCCAGTAAAAAGTGATCCTTTCACGACTGTCTATCTGTTCAGTTGACGGCAGGTCTTTTAACCGCTCAAAGATCTTGATTTTACCGTCAGGTTGCAGTCCAACCAGCAAACACAAAGAAATTCCCGGAGCCCCTTTTATTGATTCGCCGGCTGCTTTATGGTAGTGAATACCGTATTGGATGAACATTCAAAAGAAAATAAAATGGACCCTGTAAAAAAAGAAATTTTTAAAAATAAATATCCCGGATATTTTTATTGAATCCTTTTGTGGGATAAGGCATATGACGGCTCCGGGGCCATGACATTGGCTTTATATGAGTGAATTTTTTAAAAGGAATCCAATATGGATGACCGGAAAATAAAACGCAAACTTGCCGCCATTTTTTCAGCTGATGTCAAAGATTACAGCCGGCTCATGGGGAATAATGAGATTGAAACCATAAAATCCATTAAAGCCTGTCGAGAATTGCTTTTCCAAAAAATTTCTGATCACTATGGCCGGGTTGTTGATTCTCCCGGTGACAATATCCTGGCCGAATTTTCAAGCGTTACGGATGCTGTGGCCTGTGCCGTAGAAATTCAGACGGCATTGGCAGCGCATAATAAGGATCTTCCGGATGATCGAAAAATGGAATTCAGAGTGGGTATCAACCTTGGAGATATTATCGAGGATGATGAAAGAATTTATGGAGATGGAATAAATATTGCCGCCAGGCTTGAAGGACTAGCTGCAAGTCGTGGTATCTGTATTTCCGGATCTGCCTATGATCAGGTCAAAAACAAATTGCCTTTTGGGTATGAATTTTCAGGCACCCAAAAGTTGAAAAATATTTCCGAGCCCGTGCTGGTATACAGGGTTCTGACTGATCCGGAATCGGCAGGAATACTCAAATACAAATGCATTAAAGATGATCCAAAATACAAGCGCAGAAAACGTATTATTGCAGGGTTTATTTTTGTCTTTCTCATGGTTGGGGCCAGTCTCCAGTTTAAGGAAAACACCCCTTTTAATTCGGGTAAACACCGAAAAATCATCAAACAGACTTTGATGAGCCTGAAAATCCCTGACAAACCGTCCATTGCCGTATTACCCTTTGTTAATATGAGTGGAGACAAAGAGCAGGAATACTTTTCCGATGGATTTACTGAAGATTTGATCACGGATTTATCCAAGGTCTCAGGACTTTTTGTGATCGCCCGCAATTCTGTATTTTTCTATAAAAACAAACCGGTAAAGATTGATGAAATCGGCCATGACCTGGGCGTAAAATATGTTCTGGAAGGCAGTGTCAGAAAGGTGGGGGAAAGTGTCCGCATTACGGCTCAACTCATTGATTCAAAAACGGAAGGTCATCTCTGGGCTGAACGGTATGACCGTGATTTAAAAGATATTTTCTCCCTGCAGGACGAGGTGCGTGAAAAAATCGTCTCAGCTCTGGCAGTCCAGATGACCAGTGATGACAAAAAACGGATCAGTATGAAGGATACAAATAATCTTCAAGCCTATGATTATTATCTGAAGGCCAATGGATTATGCAGCACAATGGATCTTGATAAATTGGCCCAGGGCCGGGTGCAGCTGCAAAAGGCCATTGACCTGGATCCTAATTTTGCCAAGGCATATGCAGCCATGGGGAAAACATTTTTTACCCAATGGGTTTTCGGACCGGACAAGGATCCGGCAATTTTAACCAAAGTCTTTGAATGGGCTAAAAAAGCAATTAAAATCAATCCCGATGAACCATCCGGCTATAGTATCCTGTCCCATTATTATCTGTGGACCAAACAGCATGATGCCGGTATTGAAGAAATAAAAAAAGCCATCGCCCTTGATCCGAATAACCCGGAGTGGCAGGCATCTTATGGCGAGTTACTGACCCATTCAAACCAGCCTGAGCAGGGAATTCTCCTCTTGAAAAAAGCAATGCGGCTGGATCCCAAACATCCTGTCTGGTATATGTATGGCCTGGGACATGCCTATTTTCTAATACAGGATTATGACCAGGCCATTGTAACCCTGGAAAAAGCCGTGGAAAAGGCCCCGGATTTCTGGCCCTCTTATCTGCTGCTGGCAACGGCCTATGATGCCAGGGGAATGAAAGAAAAATCCAGGAAGGCGTTAGAAAACGCGTTAAAAGAAAACAAAAATCTTCCCAATGAAAAATGGGAAGATCTGCTGCCCTATAAAGATCCTGCAGCTGGAAAACAAACCATGGAAGCATTAAAAAAGCTGGGGTTTTACAAATAGTCAATGGCACAGCCCTGCAATACCAAAGGTTATAATAAAAACCATCCTATCATTCCCCTATATTTTCAATTAATCTGTTTTTCCATGCTTAACTCCGGTCTATTTAAAACCATTTGTGAACTTAAAAAATACCGTTCTCTAAACCCTGACAAACCATTCCACGGGTCTTCGCAGGGAAACAGGGTCTGGATATTTATTTAAATACCCGACCCTGAGCATGAACTGGGGAATCACCCCTGGCCCATGATTATCCCTTATATTTTTCTGACCGTGCGTTTCTTCCAATGCCTGGGTCATGGGATGAATAGCGATCATTTTTTGCCGGGCCGTCAATGCCATTCTTTGAAATCTTCTGCCCGTTTCAATCAGATCTTTCACGGTATTGCCATCACTGGTTATGACCAGCCACCCTGCCCCTTGGGTGACCTGTTCTTGTATCTTTTGAAATCCCTTATCATTGAACGATTTGCTCAATACATCTTTATTATCCATGAAATGGCGGACATACCACCCGGCCAGGCCTGTGATTTCCATCGCTTCCGGGGTGAGCCCGTCTCGAAACCGTTTAGCATCCCTGTCTTTGAATCTGATCCAGGCGGCCAATTCTTCCATGGCTTTTTTATTGTCCGACTGAATCCTATAATTTTCCACAGCCTCTTTATTCATAAAATTTGCATGTTCCGTTCCCCTTGGGAAATAGAAAAGATGGCCGCCAACGGATTTTGAAAACGCCTTTACATCAGAGGATTTAAGTTCTTTTGACTGCAAATGGCTTTTCACGGTTCTTCTGGCAACCATTCTGTGCAAAGGGATATTCAATGCGGTTGACTTTGACAGGCGGACCCTTACCACATCTGAATCAAACCTGTCTTTGGCAATCACCGTTGTCTTTGCGGCATAGCCAAAGGCCCCTGCCGCCTGGACAAGGTTTTCAACAAAGGCACCCAGGGACAATAAAGTCTCCCGATTACTGCCATCAACGGTTTTTAGGAAGCGATCAGCATCAGAACCCACAACCCAGTCCAATGAAGTGTTTATGCGTACAAACCAGGGCTGGCTGTTGTGGCCACTGGGGGCAAAAGATGCATAATATAATATCTTATATCCATGGGGACCAAGCGTTTCAATGGCGTGGTCATCTGGTATTTGATCAATGCCCATCAACTCGGAACGTAAATTTCGTCCACATGCTGACAAAAACATTCCTGGACCTATTACCAGGGTGGTTGCTGCCACACTTTTTTTTAAAAAATTTCTTCTGTTCATATCAATTCTCCAATAAATATTGTCACTATATGGTGACTTTTTTAATAAAAAAAATGGTTTACCCAAATTTCACAACGGCGCTGCTAATGGTCAAAATTGCTTGTTCTATGCGTTGCCAGCCTTGTTCAGATCCAATATTCAATCCACCGTACAAATCAATATTGTTGGACCGCACCACAAGATAACTGACAGCTGCACCCATGAGCATGATAATTGCCTGTAGATCAACCCGGACTTGATCTTTCATGAAAAACAATTGAAAAAACTCCATGATACTCTGTTCTCTGACCCTTTCCAATTCCCGGGTCAATTCATTGGATTCAGTCATTTCCCAGGCCATAATCGCCAGGGTTAATGGCCTTTTACGAAGTGCCTTGATAAAATTGGTGGCCAGCTCAGACATTCTTTGTTCAAGGGAAAGATGGGAATACCTTTGCAAATCACCGCCTGCCAGTTCTAAAGCTGGCGGCCAGAAATCCCCCTCTTTTCCAAACGTGGCAATCAATCCAGAAAGTCCGCCAAAATATCGGTAAATCAAAACCTTATCGACTCCGGCTTCCCGGGCGATGGCATTTACACCGATTCCCTTGAATCCTTTTTTTGCAAGAAGGCTGCCCACTGCACTTACCAACCGTCTGCTTGTAATCTGTTTATCCCGAATTTTCAATGTTGGTTTCCTGGGCATTATTTCTCCTAAATTAAACTATCAACCATTTGATTCAAAATCATATCACCAGTTAGTGACATAAGTCAATGGGTTTTTCTCATCCATCAAATAAACTGTCAAAAATATGCCCCATGCAAAAGGCAACCTGTCGGTCAGTCATTTTAAAGGGGAATCATCGTGCATGGAAAGGACAAGGGATGACATGGTCATAGACTGATGATGGATCTCTTTTACCAGGTCAATGCCATTATTCAGCGTCACCCAAGCGAATTCCTTCAATGGCCGCCGCTTTTGATATATTTTGGCATATTTTCGCACAATAAATTATATTTTCATTGCGGTTGATTTGTTGAAATTTATTTACAGACGTCAAAGTGTAAGAAAAACAGCTTATTTACCGGCTTGTCGAGTTTCCAGAAGCAATGCCCGAATATTGAGTAGCAAAGCAATACCGGTCAAAGCAGCGGCGGTAACAAAAGCATCATGTAACCCGGCTATTTGCGCATCAATCGGTGCCAGAGTAGCGCCACCACTGGTTCCGGTCCCGGCATAAAAAATAGTCCGACCCGCCCAAATGGCGCCGATGACCGCGACACCAACCGTTTGCCCCAATGTGCGCGACTGGGCCATCATACCCGAAACAATGCCCAGCTGGTGACGGGGAGCAGCACCCATGATGGCACTGTTATTGGGTGACAGGAAGATACCAATACCGGTTCCCACCAAGAATATCCGCACAGCATATCCCAGTATTGTCGTATGGTGATTTAAGGTACTGGCGGCTAAAAATCCAAGAAGCAGAAGCACCAGACCGGTCATGGTAATTTTTCGGCTTCCAACACGATCCGATAATGTACCCGCAAGGGGAGAGGTAATTCCAAGCATCACAGGAATGATGCCCATGAGCAGTCCTACCCGCATGGAGGGGAATCCCAGAATATTTTCCAGATAAAAGGGAAGGATTATCATTGTGCCTCCCAGACCAACAAAACTGATGAAGCCTGTGGTCAGGTTGACACTGAGAATGGCGTTACGGAACAATTTCGGATCAATCATTGGTTGGGCCACTTTGTATTCAATGAAAATAAAAACCGGCATCAGGATCAACCATAATCCTAAGAAAAGGTAAATCATTGGCTGAAAAAAGCCTTGCTGCTGCCCCAGAGTCAATCCAAGCAACAGGAACAGGATACTTGAACACAGGGACAGGGCACCCCAGATATCAAACTGCTGACGGCCGCTGGGTTTGAAATCGGGAATGTTGCGTTTCACCATGATCGTTCCAATGATACCCACAGGGAGGTTGACGTAGAAAATCCAGCGCCAGGAGAGCACGCTCAGGATTACTCCCCCCAGGGCCGGTCCCAGTACAATGCCCATGGAAACGATAGCACCGATAATACCCATGGCCTTACCCCGCTCTGCCGGAGGGAATGCTTCTGTAACGATGGCTGCCCCCAGCGCCATTGTCATGGCAGCGCCAATGGCCTGTAGCACGCGGAACCCGATTAGCCAGTTCACAGATGGAGAAAATCCACAAAGGGCGGATCCAAGCGTAAAGATAATAAATCCTGACATATAAATGGATTTTCTCCCGACCATGTCGGCAATTCGTCCTATACCGGCCATGGTACTGGTGATAGTAAGCAGGTAAGCCAGCACCACCCATTGCACCAGGGCAAATTCAGTATGCAGTTCTCGCACCAGTGTAGGCAACGACACATTGATGATACTGCCATCCACGGTAGCCAGAAAAACACCGGTACCCACTGCTGCCATGGCGTGCCACTTGCGGCTGTAGTCAGGCGTTTCGGTATTGGGTATGATTTCAGGGATCATCGGTCCTCGGTTTTGTGGCTCTCAGTCATTTTTCTTGGAAATACCAGCTTGTGAGATGAATCCAGGTTACAACCAAATGAAGACGTTCTTTAAAAAACGAAAACTAAAAATTGGGTTTAAATCTGTATTGATCAAAAGGAATGTCCTGTGTGGCAAATTTCATCTCCCCCTGGTTTCCCTTGGTCACCTGTATCCATTTGAGCCAGTTTTTGTTATCAGCATGTTCCATATCCTTGCGGTAGAAAATATTGGGGCGGGTTTCCTTTCGCATGATAGCGGCCTTAAGCGTCATTTCAGCAGCACACACCATCGTCTGTGTTTCTTTTGCTTTGATCAGCGTTCTCGTATCACAGGCAGATAAGTTCGCCATCTTTTCATCCCGCAGGTCAACGACCTTCTTGAGGGCATTTTGAAGCCCGTTCTCACTCATCAGGATCAGGACGTCGGCCGGGAAAAGAATTTTTTGAAGTTCATACACCACGTTATCCGGATCAGATCCGTTTTTATTGTTCAGGGGTGCAAAAAAAAGGGTTTGTTTAGCAGCCAGAGACGTCTGGTCCAGCCATCTGTTTCCTGCTGCTTCCCGGTTCAAGGCTGCATTTTCACCAGCAGTATAGCCGGACCAGGTGCAGGCGGCAATAGACCATCCGGTAAACGGGTTGACCCCAAGAGTTCTGGCCATTCCAGCGGCATAAAGCCCTTTTACATGTGTTTTGCAATCAATATCCGCCCATATTCCAAGCTTGTTAGATTCGTAGGCAGGCTGCCACTCGATATTGTTTTCAAGGGGGTCATACCCTTCCTCACGCCTGCATTTTTCAAAAAGGATCGGCATCCACCCGTGGCTGACCTGCAGAATACGAAAGCGCTCACGCTGTTCTTCGGTCATGCTCTCCACATCCATTGTGATGGGGCCGTTGCCCTTCATGGCCTCCTTTGTGGCTGATACAACGATTTTCATCACAGTGGCCCTGTCTTTTAATTCGGGATCGTACTTTTCCATAAAAGGCTCGTCCAGACCGTTTTTCCACCGGACGCCAATGGCTGGCATGATGCCCGACCCTTCGATCTCGTGTTTTGCCGGACGGATATTGATATAGTGAAATTCGGGATTTTTTATCCTTGCGCCTGCATCATAGGCCATAAAAGGCCCTGTACCCTGCAGTTCACACGCCAGATGATGCCCCCGAAAGCCGCCGGAGTTGGTGGCGACAACAACGCTGTCCGCTTTTAAAAGTACATTTTTAGCTGTTTTTGAACCAATCCCCACAGCCCCGGCAATACTGCCGTCCATTGAGGTGATCAGATCATACACATATACATGATCGACAATCCTGACGTCCCGTGATAACGCGATTTTGCGCAAAAGGGTGACCTCGTCAGCAGCAGTCGCATGCTCCGGCCAGAGGTTTTTTAGATATTGGGTACCCCTGGCCTTTGTCCACTGGTAACGGCCTTTTTGTTTTCTGAAAGGAATACCAAAGGACTCCAGGTCTTTGAGGCGTTGAAAAGACCCTTGCAGAACACTTAACGCCATATCCTGATCAACAAGCCACTCGTTTCCCAGTACAATATCCATCAATGCCTTATCCGGGTCATCCTCGGGCAGAAGGACCACCATGGCGCCGCCGGCAAAATAGGAATGCCCTGATTTTCCGGCAAAGGATTTGTCCACAAGGGTCACGGATGCGCCGCATTCAGCAGCCCTGACAGCTGCCCAGAGCCCACCGAATCCGCCGCCGATAATCAGGATATCAGATTTAATCATTTCCCAGATTTTTGACTTTTTATTCATGGAATTATTTCCTTATCGGACCGGACTACCATGCCATGGGCCTGGGTCGTCTAAAAGGGTGAACATCAACGGCTTTTACCGGGCAGGCCAACTCACAACTGAAACAGGTCCAGCAGTCCGCGGGATACTGAACCCTCGCACGGTTTGTTTTGTCCATGACAATGACATCACCCGGGCAGATCAACGCACACACCTTGCATCCGATACACGCTTTTTCATCAATACTGCGAATCATCCAACCTCGCTTTAATGGCATTTCCCGTTAAAAAAATTATGTGAATTATTTTTTACCGATCCGCCAGGAGAAATAGTTCCATGCCCTCTGGTACGCCTTGCCTGCAATGACCTGGTCCCTGACCTTGTGAGCCACCTCTTTTGAAAACCAGTCCGGCTTACCCAGCATCATGGCCTGGGATTGAAGCGCAGCGGCTTTCTCGGCCCATAAAGCGGAGATGCAGGTTTCTTCAATGGATTCTCCGGTCACCAGGTCGCCGTGCCCTTTCAATACAGCCAGATTTGATCCGGCCATGGTATCAACAATTCGGTACCCCATAGCGAAGGTATCCACCAGGCCTGGCTCTTCAAAAATCGGGGCCTTTTCTCCAAACGCTGTTGCACCAAGATTCTCCATGGCCCGAAGTTCGATGCCGGCAGCACTGAGTGCCACAATATTCGGTGAATGGGTGTGGACAACGGCCACAACTTTGGGGCATCTTTGGTAAACAGCCAGGTGCAGCGGTATTTCCTTGGCAGGTTCCAGTTCACCCTTAAGCCTATTACCATCCAGATCCAGAAGGACGATATCCTTCTCACAGGCCTGGCCCGGACTTATTTTACCATTAATCAAAACGTGATCCGTATCAGGGATCCGGACACTGAAATGTCCCAGTTCATCAATGATACCTTCGTGGTCAAGAATCCTGCAGGCGGTCAATAATTTTTCAATCAGTTCATAATATGCTTCCATCATTTCTCCTAAAAAATAACCGACTCTTTTTTCAAAGATGATATGTCATTTTTTTCGGTGTCCTTTCTGGTTTTACGGGCCTTAATAATTTGCCTAAAAAAGAGGAGTCCAAGGATGATCAGCCCCAGTATATCACCCCATAGATTTGGCCAGACGATGGCCACACAGCCTGATATGACGCAGAACTTTAAAATATTTGATTTCATTCGTACCCAGAAATATCCTTCCAGTATGCTGGCCATGGCAGCCACCACCACCACAGTTATGAAAACCGACCAGATAATGTCCAATATACTGCCGTTGAGAATCAGTCCCGGACGGTACATGTAGACTATGGGTACGATAAAGGCCGCCATCGCCAACCGGATAGCCTGGAATCCCGTGGAATTCGGGTTTCCCCCGGCAATGCCGGCCCCGGCATAGGCCGCTACTGCCACGGGTGGAGTAATCGCTGAAATGGCTGAAAAATATACAATAAACAGGTGAGAGGCCATTAAAGGGAAATCCAGTTCCAAAAGGGCGGGAACCGCTAAGGTTGCGGTTAAAACATAGGCCGCGGGTATGGGCATTCCCATTCCAAGAACGATACAGACCGCTGCGACCATAAGAACACATAAAAAACTATTGCCGCCGGTAGCCTGGAACACCAGACTTGTAAATTTGCCCCCCAGACCTGTCAGCATGATCCCGCCAATGACAAGGCCGGCCGCAGCAGACGCATTGGATACTGTCAGGATTCGAACGCCGGTGTTATGGATGGCCGTGTAAATCTTTTTTGGCCCCATGCGGTAGCCGGGCTTGAACCAGCTGATAATGATGGTCGCGCAGATGGTAATCAGTCCCACAACCGTCGGATTCAGCCGGATGGAAATGAGTCCGACCAAAACAGCGATGGGAATAAAATAGATAAAGTTTTCTTTAATAACCGCCCAGGGTTTTTCGATTTTTTCGTCCGTGGAAATGGGGCGAAGATCCTTTTTCACCGCCCGGTAATGCACCTGAATCATGATTCCGGCATAATAGATCAGCGCCGGGATGGCTGCGGCCATTGCAATTTCAATGTATGGGATGCCGGCGACATCCACCATGAGAAAGGCAGCGGTTCCCATAATGGGAGGCAAAATGGATGCCCCCGAAGAAGCTGCCGCTTCTACAGCGCCTGCAAAAACCGGGCTGTAGCCCAGCCGTTTCATCAGGGGGATGGTGATACTCCCGGTTGTGACCACATCAGAGGTGGGGCTTCCGCTCATTGATCCGTAAAGACCGCTGGCAATAACAGCCATTTTGGCGGGTCCGCCGATCATTCGTCCGGCTATGGCAGAGGAGAGACGAAAGAAAAAATCGCCGCCGCCGGCCAAATTAAAGACCTGGCCGAAAAGCACAAACATATAGACATAGGTGCAGGTAACCCCGATGGGGGTACCGAAAATACCGTCAAACGTATAAACCATGCGATCCAGGAACCCCACCAGGTTCATCCCCCGGTGCCCGAATCCCCCGGAAAGATATTTGCCCACAAAATTGTAGACCACAAAAACCATAATTAACAGAACAAGTACCGGGCCAACCGTCCGCCGGGTCACTTCCAGTACCAGCAGGACCAGGGTTGCCGTAAAAAAGATGTCAGCCGGCGTCAGAGGATCAACACCGGTCCAGCGATTAATGATGACGTCTCCATTAATAACAATATACACGCCCACTGAAAATCCCAGGACAGCCATCACAATATCGGCCACAGATACCTTGTTGGATTTATCCCAGGATGAATAATTATAGCAGATAAAGGACAGGGCAAGGATAAAGCTTACAAACATCGCCCGAAGCAGGAAAAAATCAATTTTACCGAATGGCGCTCCATAGATTTCAAGTGCTGCCAAACCCAAAACCAAAACGGTCACAACCCGTTTAAAAAAAGGAGACAAATCCCGCCGCCTGCCTGCTGAGAAAATTGACTTAAAAAAAAGTTTAGTATTCATTACACCCCTCAATTTAAAAAAAAGCCCTTTGCTGTCCTGCCCAATCTGTTCTTTTATTTTTTCCAGGACCTGTCCAGACCTGTTTTTTGAACAGATCCCAAGGGAAAAAACGGGTCCTATCCTATTTTATGACTCCGATTTCCTTATAAAATTTGGCAGCACCGGGATGAAGCTTTACCATGACATCATTGGCCATGATCTGAGGTGTCAGCTCCCTTAAATTGGCATGGACCTTGTGCAGATAGTCAAGGCCTTGATATATGGCTTTTACGACGTCATATACCATTTTATCGCTTTGATCTGCACTGGTGAGCAGCATGAGTTTTGTATTCAGGGTAACACAGTCTTCTTTTTGCCAGGAATAGGTTTTTGCCGGTATCGTAATAGGGCTCATACCAAGTTTTTTACCCAGTACCGCCAGTTTTTCCTTGTCAACCGATAGCATCCGCAATTGATGTTTCTGGCCGTGCTCCAAATACCGGCTCATGGGAAATTGAGCGACCTCCTGGGCGGCATCCAGCTGTCCGGCGTCCCAGAGAGACACTGCCTGTTTGGACGGAATATAATATACTTTTCCTTTCCATGAATTCAATTTATCAACGGTTATGCCATAGGCTTCTAAAACCGTTTCTCCGGAAAGATGCATGAGGGTTCCCTTTCTATTGGCGGAAAGGCGCAGGGGATATTTTTTTTTTGCGATGTCACCAAAGCTTGTAATGCCTGTCTTTTCATCAATAATAAATTGAAAGGCACCGGTTGGATTGAGCACAGCAGCGGTTCTCAGATTAGGGAGACTTTTTTTATAGGGATTCATTGCGTTTACAGCAGCATAATTAGTTGCATCATAGGTGATGGCAAACTGCACCTCATTTTTGCTGACCATGACCTGGTTGGGGCCATCCTTACCCGGTTCAGTTGTTAGCTGGGCATCCGGGATACCACGGCGGATACTTTCCGCAACACCTTCTGTAATAACAGACCATACCCCGCCGGCAGAACCACCGAGAATCGTTATTTTGTAATTTTTATCTGCTGCTGAAGCCTGGGTAGGGGGCAGCAAAAGTGAAAAGGAAATCACACCCAAAAGAACCAAGAACATCCCTTTAAAAAAATTTCTGACACAATTCTTTTTTAAACACATTGTTTTGCTCCTTATGATTAAGTATTAATCTTTGGTAAAACTGTCCTGATTTTTTATTTCCAAATAACGAATTCCAGCCCTGCTTTCGTTTACCCGGGACATGGAACCCCGAGCAGTTTTAATGGTTCACCCCCTTTCTTAAGTTTTGAGTATATTCATTAAAAAACAGACTAAATTTTAAATGCTTCGTCCATTGTTTCCGGTGCAGACAAATCCTTCAATGGCATCATTCTATATAGGGAAGGCAGGCAAAAAACAGAGACAGTGTCATGGGTTAAAATCCTTTTTAAAAAATAGCTTAAAATGATATTAACTAAACTCCTGTGAAATGCTCTATTGTTAAACCATAAGGAGAAAGTATTTGAAAAAGTGACTGCTGTCAATTTAATCGGATAGGGCGTATAAAAAAAATACAATAAACTTAGCAACATTTTCCTCCTAAACCATCATGTTCAAAGGAAACTCATAAGAGATTGCCCCGGTGGGGCAGGCGATCCTGCAGCAGCCACAATGCCAGCACTCTTCAGGATACAAAACGTAAGGTCCTGACGGCCTCATGTCTAAAACGAATCCCGGACAGTCTTCAACACAGGTGCCGCAGGAAATGCAATGTCCGCAGTGCAGGCATCTTTTGCTTTCTGACACAGTATCCTTTTTATTTATGTTTTCCCCGTTTCCACCAGCCAGGTGCGTATCAAGCGGTAGCGCCCTTGCTTTTTTTTCGTGGTATTCGACATTTAAAATTTCATTAAATTCAACGATATGGGAGTCAAACAAATCTTCAATCTCCTGGGTTACTATAGTGCTGTCCGGTTTGATTACGATTCGTTCCTGGGCTGTATTTTCATCTTTTTGGGAAAGGTATTGATTGATGGATAATGCGGCCTGACGTCCGCTGCCGATAGCCTGGGCAACCGAAGATGGACCGGTAACAGCATCTCCGGCCCCGAAAACACCCTCTTCATCGGTCTGAAGGGTCTTTGGATCTACAAGCAGTGTCTGTTTTGGGGTAAATTTTAAATTACTGTTTTGTTCTAAAAATGTAAAATCGGTTTCCAAGCCGATTGCAGAAATCACCATATCAACAGCCATGGTTTTGAGTTCTGAAGAGGAATCACAGGTGCTGAGCCTCCCGCATTCATCAAAGTTAAAAAATGAAATGCTGCAATATTCGATCTGATGAACGCTGCTATTTTTTGCAGTTATTCCGGAAATAACACAGGAATGGTGAACTGTGATGCCTTCTTTACGTGCCAGATCCGCATCTTCAGCAGGTGCACAGCTGTTTTGTTCATCTTCTACACAAAAAATGTGAACATCAGAGGCACCAAGCCGCCTGGCCGCAAGCGCACAATCGTATGCCACGCCGCCGCCGCCGGCAACAGCAACGATACCATCAATTTCTTTTATCAATCCGAAGTTTACTTTTTTTAGAAATGATACGCCGGGTTGTACCAGATCTGCTCCGTTCATATCCAATCGCTTTTCTTTCCATGTGCCCACAGCGATTAGACAGGCATCAAAATCTTTTCTTAAGTCCGCAAAAGGGATATCCAAACCAATGGTTGTATTGGTAACAGCAGTCACACCCGTCTGAAGGATATGCCCGATTTCCCGGTCCACGATACTTTTTGGAAGCTTGAAATCCGGGACTCCGATACGCGGCATCCCGCCGAGTATGGGAGAAGACTCAAATACCGTCACCTTGTGTCCGAGCAGGGCACAAAAATAGGCACAGGTCATTCCTGCAGGCCCTGAGCCAATGACCGCAAGCGTTTTCCCGGTTGGTTCCCCCCTGAAGGGCATCCGGGTCTGGGTCCGGTCTGCCTGATCGGCCACGAATTTTTCAATGGCTCTTATTGAAACGCCTTCATCGTAATGGTTCCGGTTGCAGTTGTATTGGCAAAAATGAGGACAAATCCGGCCTGTAATACCGGATAGCGGATTTCTGGATCTTAAATAGGTTAATGCTTCCTCAAATTTGTTATCCTGCACAAGGGTATGTATTTTCTGGATGGGATTTCCTGCCGGACAAGATGCCTCACAAGGCGAAGTCCTTTTCTGCTGGATCATTCCGGATGTTGTTATCGTCGGCTGATCAACTTCTCTGCTGAATTTTGGCGGCATGTCTGTCTCCTTTTTAAACCCATGCTAGTTTGGGGCTGCCGCTTTCCTGCCAGATTGAAAGAACGCGGTTAAAGTTCTCATTTAATTCAGGATAGTCACTCCTCCTGTAAAGCGCACGGCCGCTTTCTTTTCGTTCCATGGTCGATTGTGTTGAAAGCCGGCATGTTTTTAAAAGGTGAACCGCTTCATTTGCACGCATGAGTTCACGATAATTGTCTGCTTGCAGGCGGTTGGCATATGTTGCAATGAAATCAAGTTTTTCCAGGGCATTTTCCATGCCGGCCTGGTTTCTTATAAACCCCATGTAATAACTCATCACCTGGCGTATTGCTCTTTCAAAATTTTCATAGCTGATGCCGTCATTAACCGTCATCGGATGGAACACCCGGTTTTTTTCGGCCTTTATTTTTTCCGGTTCAAGATCGATGAGCTGTGTTTTAGATCCAATTCGTTCAGCGGCCTGTTTTGCAGCAATATAACCACTGCACATGGACCCCGAGAAGGTGTAGAAAACACATCCGTTATACAATCCTTTTACGGTGGTTTCAAAATTATCGTCAGTGGCCAGCATTCCGCTTAATTCAATCTCAGACAGCTCAACTTCCATGGGATATTTTTGAAAATTTATCCCTTTTTGTTCTGCATAATCCAGAAAAGTCGCTTTGTCTCCAGGCATAAGCACATATTGAAGATAAGCGACCTCTTCCGGGTCACAATGGCGCATATCCATATGGAACGGAGGCCCTTTTCCTTCAATCATTTCCTGGTGGGTCCCCAATATTTGGTTCCTGCGAGGCCCGTTTTCTTTCAAAGAATGGTATTTGCCCATAAACCGCTGGCCAAGTGCATTGATTTCGTGGGCGCCAACGCTGTTGATTCCATTCATGCCGGCACAGCCGAATCCCTTGGGCAGGAGGGTGGCCTGCTGTTTTAAATCCAGGTTGACCAATCTGGCCCCGCTTTCATATGCGAGGACATACTGACTGCCGGTATTATAAGGACTGTGCCACGTATTAAAGGGGTTGCCTGTAGAGTTTGTGGTCACCCGGTTTGCGCTGTTACCCAGCGCCATGATAACGGCTTTGGCCCTGATAACACAAAAGGTGCCGTCTAAGACGTTAAAACCGGTCACACCGGTTATCCTGCCGTTGCTGGTTAACAATCGGGTGACCATGATGTAATCCAGGATATCCACCCCAAGAGAGCGTACTTTTTTGGCAAGCCTGCGTTTGATTAACTGACCGTTTTTGATACAGATGAACCAGGCGCCCGGCTGCCCGAAGCCCACAGTCCTTAACCAGGAACCATCAGGGTTGGTTTCAAATTCAACACCAATTTTTTCAAGGACATCTATCATGACGGGCATGGCATCAACCCATCTGCCGATCATTTTTGGCGTATATCCACTGGTAGGACCTTTGTAGAAATCCACAAAAGCTTCTTTTGTGTCATTGGGGCCATCGATGTTCAGTACGGCCATAAAATGATCGTTCCCTCCGCCCAAACATCCGCTGCTCTCAATTTTTCCTTTATCGAGCATTGTGACAGTTGCGCCGTGTTCTCTTGCGCCGATGGCTGCACCACAGCCAGCTGCACCTGAACCTAAAATAAGAATGTCTGTTTCGATTGTATTGACGGTCTTTTTCATGTCTTCGTTCATGGCAGCAAGTCCTTTTAGAAATCTGAAAAGTTCACTATGTGAACATTTGAGTCGCTATGTGAACTTGAGTACATTTTCCACTGTGCTGTGTCAACAAAAAAAATAAATAAATCGCCCGGATCTTACTGAACGTAAAACAGGCCCTGTTTTTTTTTGATAAATTATTGCTTGTTGTTTTTATATGAAAATGCGACAGCAGAGCCCTCGACGGGCGATGGGATCGGCCCGTTCGGACCCAAAGGCGATCAGCCCATTTGCCCTGCCGGGCGTTAAGAAGCGCAGGCTGCTTGAGGACACACCTGCCCGCAGTTCCTGCGCTTTAGACCGGCAGGGCAAATGGGCCGCCGACGGTCCGGGGCCGATCCCATCGCTCGTCGGGGGCGGCATAATACCATTTTCGTTATTCGTTGTATCGGCAGGCCGATATGTGGGTTATACAGAGAAAGGGAGGTGATGTGACGGATGCGGTCTAGAATTTGAGGATCAGGGCTTGATGTAGCCTATTTTTTTGGAGATTTCTTCTCCAGCAGATACCAACAGGCTGGAGATTCTTTTTATGTCATGATGATCCTTTCTTTTGCTGGCCGGCAGGGCAACACCCACAGCGGCAATAACCTTATTAGAGTGGTCTCTTATGGGAGCTGCAATTCCCATAATGCCTTCCACAAACTCATCTATTTCTATGGCGTAACCCTGCCTGCGGACAATGGTAAGCTCTTTGCGAAAAATTTTTTTGTCTGTAATCGTATTGGGTGTATATTTTTTAAGTTCTTTTTTCAACAAAGAGGTAATTTCTTCCGGTTCAAGATAAGCGGTGATGACTTTACCCAGCATGCCGTATGTAATGGGCCTGATCCGGCCTAGTTCACTGGAAAGCTTGACCATTTCCACCCCTTCTCTTTTATCCAGGTAAATGATCTGGTTTTCTTCTTTTACGCCAAGCAGGGTCGTGGCTTTTGTCTCATTCTGGAGCTTGGTAATCGGCATAATTGCTGCTTTACGGATAGAAAAGGAGGTGAAAACAATGGAACCCATTTCAAACAACCGCAGACCCAAAGAATATTTTCTTGTTTCCGGATCTTGCTGCAGCAGATGTCTGGATTCCAGGTTGTAAATAAGCCGCCTAGCCGTTGTTATATTGAAACCGGTGTGAGATACGATTTCGGCCAGTGTCATTTCATGTTTTTCAAAGGTAAAACATTCCAATACATCAATCGCACGCTCTATGGACTGCACCCGCCAGACGGAATGTTTATCTTTTTTTTTTTTATCCATAAAATATTAATTAGTGTATATGCTCATTCCAGATGACGTGTTAACAGTTTCGTGCTGCCTTCAATTTAATTTTGGCACCATAAATGAACCATTTAAAAATGTCAATACCCCCCTTAGTACCATAATTATAACCGGTTTATGTCATATTACAGATGCCATCATATTTTCGCTGGGAAGGCCATCTCCTGGCACATAATTCTGACTCCAGACCTCGGAACGTGTGGAATAAAAAAATTGACAACACCCATTATTCATGGCCATTTAAACAGAAATATATCAGATTTTTGGTCATTCAAATTGTTGTTTTTTAACCATTCAATTTATTAAATATCTATATATAATTTTTCCGAAATCATGATAAACTGCTTCGAAATTAATATTGAAGCGTTTTGATAATGAAACAAGATTTATTCGCAGAAGTGACAAAGAAAAAAGATGACCACATTATGATGCGTAACATACAATAAAGTTTGGAGAAAATGCCTTGGAACAAAAAATAATCATTATTGGCGGCGGCCCTGGCGGATATGTAGCGGCAATCAGGGCTGCTGCTCTTGGTGGAAAGGTTACCTTAATAGAGAAAGAACATCTTGGTGGTACTTGCTTGAACTGGGGGTGCATCCCATCAAAGATCATGAAGCATTCAGCAGATGTTTTTTTGAAACTATCAAAAGCCAATGAGCTCGGTATTGAAATTTCTGGTACTATCACCGCGAATATGACGGCATTGATGGCGCGTAAAAACAAGATCATAGCAACCCAGAGGAAAGCCATTGCCGGCCTGCTCAAAACACATATGATTGATGTTGAAATGGGCAGGGCCACAATTGTTGCTCCAGGCCTAGTTGCCGTCGAAAAACAGGGCCAGGATGACACCCTGTTTGAATATGATAAACTGATCATTGCAACAGGAACCCAACCACTGAATGTCCCTGATTTTCCGTTTGATCATGAATCCATATTTTCTTCAAATGATATTCTTGCTTTGAATACCATTCCGGAATCTATGGTAATTGTCGGCGGTGGTGTGATCGGTTGTGAGTTTGCCTTTATTTTTGCTGCTTTAGGGTGCAAGGTAACAGTGGTGGAGGCCATGTCCAGAATGTTGCCACTGCCAAGTGTGGATGCAGATATATCGAAACTTTTGCAGCGTGAAATGAAGAAACATAAAATCAATGTGCTCTGCGATACCGTCGTGACATCCTGCGACAAGCAAGAGAATGATCTCATCATTCATCTGGGTGTATCCGCGTTTACCAATAATCCAAAACCAAAAAAAATCAAAACAAATTTTATTGCGGCCAATAAAATGACTGTTTGTATTGGCCGCTCGCCATTATCAGCTGATCTTGGTCTTGACAGGATCGGCATTGAAACAAAAGGCCAGGGGTGGGTCGAGGTCAATAACAGGCTCGAGACATCAGTTGACGGCGTATATGCCATCGGTGACATCCTGGGGCCTGAAAAAGTCATGCTTGCACATGTGGCTTCCCACGAGGGTATTGTGGCTGCGGAAAACGCAATGGGTCACAGTGAAATAATGGATTACTCAGTGATTCCAAGTGCTATTTTTACCATGCCGGAAATCGGAACGGTAGGTTTAAGTGAAGCAGAGGCAATAGAAAAAGGGGTTAGTGTCGAGTCGTTCATCATGAATTTCAGAGCCCTGGGAAAGGCACAAGCCATTAATGAAATCGCAGGAATGGCAAAAATGATTGTTGAAAAAGATACACAGAAGGTTCTGGGTGTCCACCTGATCGGCCCACATGCAACAGATCTGATTGCCGAAGCTACTTTGGCAATTCGACATGGGATGACATCCCGACAGATAGCCCATACCATACATGCGCATCCAACCCTGGCAGAAATTTTAGGAGAGTTGTCTTTGACTGCATCGGGTAAGGCGATTCACGGATAATTTGAAGGGGGAGCCATTTGGTGTCGTGGAGCCGGCAAAATCAGTTTCAGACCGATTACTCCGGGACGGCGATCCCTTTGTAGTTGAAGCTTAGCAATTTCAGCGGGCTGCTATAGCCGGTATCAAGGGCCACAATTTTGAAACCGCTTTTTTTTATCAGTTCGGGGATGTGCCGGTTTAAATGGCACCCCCCGCTGATTTTTGTCCAGGGCAGATTCAGCCTGTTCTGCCATTTGACAATATGGTCATCCGGTGATTTGCCGTGTTCACAAAAAATCAATTTACCGCTGGATTTTAACACCCGTTTCATTTCATTTAAGGCTTTAAAAACATCCGGGATGGAACATAAGGTGTATGTTACCAGTACCGTATCAACGGAATGATTCTCCAAAGGAATTTCTTCACCGGACAATCCGATGAAATCGATTTCAAAAGGAAGTTCAAGGGCTTTCTTCTCAGCCAGTTTCCTCAGTGGCGTCATGGGTTCCAATCCCATCACCAGATCTATTTTGGACGGATCATAAAAAGGCAGGTTGAGTCCTGATCCCATACCAATTTCCAGGGTTATTCCTTTGGCCATGGGCACGAATTGTCTGCGTATCCTTCCAATATCATTCTGAGAACAGACACAATTGATCAGTTTCGGCAGGATGTATTTATTGTAAAATTTCATGTGTAGAGTATAAGCAGTTTTTAACTTTTAAACAGGCCCACTAGTGGTGTTTATAGTATGAGCAGCATTTTCACACTAACCCGTGTTTGAACGAAAACTCACTCATCTGCTGCGTTGCTGCAAAACTCTGAAATCCTCATGTACAGTAGTACACTCCGGTTTCAGAGTTTCTTGGGCCTTGCATATGGGCAACTTTTCGTCCAAACACGGGTTTCCGCTCAGGCACTAACTATTTGAATCCGGTTGTTCATTAAATAATACCACCAGAGCGTCCACAGCAATGGGCTGACCTTTGTCAATGATTAAAGGATTGATGTCGATTTCCTGAATGCCGGAATAGGCACATCCCAAATTGCCCAGGGATACAAGGATATGGGCCAGGGCATTTTTATCCACTGGATCAAGTCCCCGATACCCGTCCAGAACAAGCTGGCATTTCAGCCGGGAAATCATATTCAAAGCATCATTCATGGTCAATGGGGCCAGGGCAAAAGCCGTGTCATTGATCGCCTCCGCAAATATCCCGCCAAGACCGCACATGATGCAGGGGCCCAATTGGGGGTCTCTCACAAATCCGGCCACCAGTTCAATTTTTCCCTGTATCTGTTTCTGGATAAGGATACTGCCACGACCCTGCATGGTTTGTTGAAGGTTTTCGATTGCCAGTTTGAGACCGTCTTCAGATACGATGCCCAGGTGCACCAGGTTTGACTCTGTCTTGTGGGCGACACCAGGAAGTATCCCCTTGGCAACCAGGGGAAACCCAAAAGTGTTTGCGATCTGCAACGCTTCATCCAAAGAAGCGACCTGTTTTTCCTCTACAATTGGAATCCCGCACCCAGCAAGCACCTGTTTGGATAAACATTCATCCAGCTGGCCGTCTCCGGACTCCAGGATATCAAAACGGCCATCGGCAGTCGTTCTGCTGATCTCTTCCGCTTTGCCTGACGGGTCATTGACTTCATTCACCAAAGGTCGATTTAAAAGAATGCCAATACATTCCACAGCCCTCATGATTTCCCTGAATACTGGGATACCGAGACTTTGTGCTGATAATTGAAATTCATGAACGCGTTCACGTTCACCTGATATCCAACAGATTAGCGGTTTGCCGGCCTTTTTTGCCATTTGGGCCATCATCTCAAAATCAATCTCAAGGCTAAACCCTCCCGCAAAACAATGGGTGAAAACAGCATCAACGCCTGGATCGGCACAAACAGCTTCCATGGCCTTTTGGTAGGCCTTTTTTGAACCATTAAGGATGATTCCCGGCCACATGTCCACGGGATTTGACGGCGGCATCCATTCCGGGAAAACGGTTTTCAACTCATCCAGGGTGGTAGAATTGAGTTTGGATAATACAAGGTCGTGGCCATCCATAATATCCGCCGAAACAATCCCTGCGGCACCGGTGTAGGTAAGAACAGCCAAGCGATTCCGGCGTTTGGGTGATATTTCCGGATACAGGGCCAGGGTTTTACTATAATCGGTCAGCTGGTAGAACCCCCTGGCCTGTATAATGCCGGCCTGAGCCATGGCACCGCTTACGATGACGCCGTTGGCCGAAAGACTGGCCGTATGGCTTAATGCCGCACTTGCCCCGCTGGTCGTTTTTCCCCCATTCAGGATCACGATGGGTTTTGTGGTACCCCGGGATAATGCCATGAACCGCCGGCAGTCGGTAAATGACTCAAGATATAACCCTATGGCATTTGTATCCGGATCATCAATTAAATATGCCAAGAGGTCATTTTCGTCCACATCCATCTTGTTTCCTATGGAACAGACTTTGGAAATTCCCATGGTCCCATGGGACATGAGGTCGATAAGGAAAGCGCCTGCAAGCATGCCGCTCTGGGCAATAAGAGAAACGTTTCCCAAGGGTAGTCCTGTTTCCCAGATGCTGGTTGTTACCGTGGAAAAGACGAACCTGCGTTTCGCATCAACCAGGCCCATGCAGTTGGGCCCCCACAACCGGATTCCGGTCCTGTCGGCAATCTGTTTTGCTTCCTGCTGCAATGCTTTCCCCTGGGTTCCGATTTCCGAAAAGCCGGCCGACTGGATCATGACACCGGGGATACCTCTTTTTGCACAGGTTTCAATCACCTGGGGTACCATGTGGGCTCCGACAAAGACAATCGCAAGGTCCACCGGGTCCGGGACATCCGCAACAGAAGGATAACAGGCAAAGCCTTCAATTTCCTCATAACGGGGGTTAACCGGATAAACCGGACCGGTATACCCTTTTTTAAGATTTGAAACAATAATATTGCCACCTTTTTCTTTACTGGTTGTGGCGCCTACAACGGCAATTCCCCTGGGCTCGAAAAAAAACTTCATGAACAATTCTCCTGCTCTTTAACTACGTCTCCACATCTTTCACATTTCATAATGACCTCCTTACCACAAAAAATTTACTCCGCCTGGTGAGTGTTTTACAACTTCAGCAATCTTTTTTCCATGTTTTAGTCATGCATTGCAGATAATTTTTCAAACATATTTGTCAATCCTGTCACAGCAGAAAAAAATATTCTCCCAGTCCTTCACTCTGTTTTGGTCGATCTATTTTCCACGATAAATATTTTCTCTCCTGGTTCATTTCGTTCATGGATCAGGTTCAGACATCTGTATGATGGGGGTTAAGGAGTATAGAGTCCTGTCTCGAACCAGATCACGGCATTTCTCACCAGTTCTCCGCCGTGTCGCAAGGAAAGCTTTTCCTTGATTCTCTCCCGGTAGGTACCCACAGTTTTAACGCTGATATTCAATTGAAGGGCAATCTCTTTTGACGGCAGCCCCTGGCCGATGTGCTGGAAAATTTCAAGTTCCCTGTCGGTCAGGCATTTTAAAGGGGATTCATGGGACCGGTCCGGCCGGCTCTGGAATTTGTTGAGCAGGGTGCTCATGACCCTGGGGCTGACATAAATATTGCCGGACATGATCTGCCGGATGGCTTTTACAACGGATTCAGAGGCTTCCTGCTTCATGATATACCCTTTGGCGCCTGCCTTGATGCACCGTTCGGCATGCAGGGATTCATCGTGCATGGAAAGGACAAGAGATGACATGGGGTGATACTGATGATGGATTTCTTTTACCAGTTCAATACCATTGCTCTCTTTTAAAGATAAATCCACGATAACCAGATCCGGCATCTGTTCGTTGATAATATCAAACGCACCGGTGACATCTTCTGCATCACCGCACACCACCATATCTTTTTCCTGCTCCAGGAGTTCTTTCATTCCCATCCTGAAAATGGGATGATCTTCCACGATCACAATTCGTATCTTTTTTGACATCATTCATCCTCACTTTCAAGCACGACAAGAATGCCGCCACTTGGGGGACTGGAAATATCCAGGGCAGCCCCGATTCTGGCAGCACGATATTTCATCAGTTTCATTCCCATGCCACTGGTTTCTTTCTGGTCAAGTATCCCGTGGCCGTCATCTTGAATCGTTAATGTGAGTTTGCCATTGTTATGGGTCAAGGTGATGGCAATGTTTTCGGCATGGGCATGCTTTACCGCATTATGCACGGCTTCATGGGCAATATAATACATGTGGGTGGCCAGGGTGTTGTCCTTGACAGGCTGGGAAAAATCACAGGTCAGCGTGCAGGAAATATCGAACAGATCCCGGACATGGGCTGCCAGCGCTTCAAGGGATGTGCCAAGCCCGTGGTCGGACAGGTTGATGGGGAACAATCCCCTTGAAAGCTGTCTTGTCTTGTGGATGCTGTCCAGAATCAGGGTCCTTATTCTGTCGGCATTCCGGGCTTCGGCCAGGGACCTGGTGTCAAGTTTTTCCTTCAGGATCTTTGTCAGCACTTCGATCCCGATTAGCTGTGGACACAGGTCATCATGGAGTTCCATGGCAATCTTCTGCCGTTCTTTTTCACTGATATTGATAATCTCCCTTTCAAGCTGCCTGGATTCGGTTATGTCTTCCATGACAACCAGCAGGCAGTGTTCACCCCAGACGGTAACCGTTTCCACAGAGATCACACCGATGCGTTTTTCCCCGGCTGAATTTAAAAATTTAATCTCCAACGGTTCCAGCTGATGTTTTTCATGGATTTTTTTTAATATTTTTCTGCCTTCAGATGGCGTGTAAAAGAACCGGAAAGACATCAGTTCTTTGCCGATCAGTTCAAACAGGCTGTATCCGGTAATTTTCAGGAAACTGTCATTGACATTTATAATCCGTGTGTCCTTTATGGCAGCGATGAACATGCCACTGGGACTGCTTCTGAACGCCTTGGAAAACATTTCTTCGGAAAAGCGCAAGGCGCGTTCACTTTTCTTATGTTCCTGGATTTCGGACTTCAGATTTGAACTGTAACTATCGAGCTGATCCATGAACTTGTTGAAATAACGTGCCAGCTGTCCGATTTCATCTGTTGACCGTACCGGCATCCGTATGGACAAATCTTGTGAAGCCCCCCGTTCCAATTGGTTCATCAGTGTTTTTAACGGTTTGATGACCGTGCCGTTAATCCACAGGGAAGTTGCAAAAACCAGACAGATGATAATGAAGACAATGGAAAAAATGATGTTCCGGATGGTTGTGAGCGGAGCGTAGATCTCATCCAGGTAACTGGCGGATACTACGATCCAGTCATACTCGGGAATATAATTAAAGATCACCAGTTTAGCCCTTTCAGTGGTTTCTCCCGGAGTCTTCCATGAATAAACCATTTTCCCATTTTTCCGGGTACAGATATCTCTGACAAAATAAAGGCCGTCTTTATCTGTTGCATCATAATAGTTACCGGATAGAAACGGATGGATAATCAGGTTGCCGTTGCTGTCATTGATATAGGCATACCCGGTTTTCCCGAATTTCAGGCTTGAAATGCTGTTGTGAAAGTCTGAAATTTCAATCAGCTGCTTAAACTCTTCACGATATGATGACACGGCAATAATCCAGTCCCAGGGTTCAAAATAGGTCATGTACATGGCCTTGGGTCGTTTTTGTGTGTCTTCGGGATTTTGCCAGTCATATTCAAGATACCCCTGTTTCATTTGGATCATCTGCTTTACAAAACCGTGATCCATGAAATTCTTCCCTACTACGCCGGGATTGGGGTGTTCAATGGCAATCCCGTTTGTGCTGGCACAAAAAATATACCCTGTTTTCCCAATGGTCTGGCTGAACAGGATTTTTCTGCACCAGTCTTTGGCCTGTTCCCGGGTGATGAGACCGGTCTGATAATCCCTGTATATTTGCTGAACAATCTCCCTATTTTTTTCCGCCACCGCCTGAAGGTGATTTTTAATGGACGTATCTGCCGCAATCCTAACCATATTCAGGATGGTCATGGTTGAATTTGTCAGTTCACTTTCAATATTGGATTCAATGGTTGACCGGACCTGGAAGTATATGACAGCCCCACCCAGCAAGGTGGACAGGATAAAGATCAGGGTATACCCCCCCAGCAATTTGGATCGAATGGGCAGGTTTCTGAAAAACAACACCGCTTTTTTCATGGCATCCCTAGCCGGCAGAATTTAAACGGCATTGATGACACATCGTCAATGGTCATAGACCGTCCCTCCCAGGGCAAAACTATCAAGCAAAACAATATGGTTCTGCCCTGGACAGACAGCATGAGGGGACTACAGCATTTCAAGGGCGCAGGCCATGGACACACCGCCGCCCCCGCAGAGAGTGGCAAGCCCCAGGGTGTTGCCCCTTTTTTTCATGGCATGCATCAAGGTGACCATGATGCGGCTGCCCGTGGACCCCACCGGATGGCCCAGGCCAATACCGGACCCATTGACATTGGTGATGTCCCGGTTCAGGCCCAATTCTCTTTCACACCCGATATATTGTGCGGCAAAGGCCTCGTTGACCTCCACCAGTTCAAAATCGTTAATGGCCAGGCCGCTTTTGGTCAGGAGCTGTTTCACGGCCGGTACAGGGGAAAGCCCCATGAGGTCCGGAGAACAGGCCCCCATGCCCATGGCTTTGATTTTGGCAATGGGGGTCAGTCCCAGTTCCGTTGCCTTGTCCGCCGACATGATGATCATGGCCGAAGACCCGTCATTCAGACCGCTGGCATTGCCGGCCGTCACCTTTCCGGTTTTGGGAATAAATGCCGGTGGCAGGCTGGCCAGTTTTTCCATGGTAATGCCGGGCCGGAAATGTTCATCCCGATCAAAGATAAAGGGATCCTTCTTGCGCTGGGGAACGCTGATGGGGACAATCTCCTCTTTAAATGATCCATCCGTTGTTGCCCGTTCCGTATTGTTATGGCTCCGCAGGGCCACCTCATCCATTTCCTGTCTTGAAATATCCAGGAGTTGGGCAATAAATTCAGCGGTATGCCCCATGATATAGGGTTTTCCCAAAAAATAACGGGCCGGTGCCTGGGTGGTATCCAAAGGCGATTCATCGGTCAGGGGAAGCAGATGGGACCCGCAGTGAAGGGCATGGATCATGGCATCCACAAACTGCTGGTCCTGGAGGCGGCATCCCCACCTGGCGTTGGGAACCGAATAGGGCACGCCGGACATGTGCTCCACCCCCCCGGCAAGGACGACATCCGTCATGCCGGTCTGGATCATGGCAGCCCCGGAAAGAACGGCCTCCATGCCGGAAATACAGACCCGGTTTATGGTGACAGCCGGCACCGTATCCGGAATACCCGCCATGAGGGCCCCCACCCTGGCTACATTGAGGGTGTCATGATGTTCCACGCAGCACCCGTATCTGACATCATCAATGAGACTGGGTTCAATCCCGGCTCTCTTTACGGCTTCTTTCATGGTAACGGCAGCAATGGATGCCCCGTTCATATCTTTTAATGTTCCACCAAAGGTTCCAATGGCGGTCCTGCAGGCAGAAACAATGACAATTTCTTTCATGATGTTATCCTTAATCCGTTGTTGTGCCCGTCAGGGCATGGCAGTTATTATGGTTGTCTTTATTACATTTTTTCCCGGGCGTCTATTTTGCACCAAAGGCCGCATCCGACATCTGGTTCACAACAGCATCTCCTGACTGGATCGCCGCCATCTTTCCCCGGGTGACCGGCAGCACAGAAGTGATAAAAAACCGGGCACTGCCGATCTGACCCTCATAAAAATCCAGATCCTTCTTTTTAGGGGCGCCCCTAAGCTTTTGCGCCGCCACCACGGCCCGCCAGAGCAGCATCCATGCCATGATCGTATCGCCGGTGACGTCCATAAAAGGATGGGCCTGGGCAAAGGCATCCAGGATATCTCCAGACCCCATGGCTTCGGCAAGATGTTCAGCCACTGCTGTTAATTCGGCAAGGGTTTGGTCAAGACTTGCAGCCAGGGGGGTAAGGGCCTGACTGCCTGTGGCCGTTTGAATGGTTTTTTTAATTTCCCCCAAAAGGTCTTTAAAGGCCCGGCCATTGTTCAGCCCGAGTTTTCTGCCCAGCAGATCCATGGCCTGGATCCCGTTGGTGCCTTCATAGATCTGGGTGATCTTGCAGTCCCGGAGCAGTTGCTCCTGGGGGTATTCCCTGGTAAATCCATATCCCCCGAACACCTGGACACCCTGGCTGCACATTTCAAAGGCCCTGTCCGTAATATACCCTTTGGCTAGGGGAATGAGGACATCGATCAACCCCTGGCATCTTGTCCTTTCCGCATCATCTTTACTGACCGTTATCCTGTCTTCCAGCAGCCCGACATAAAACAGGATGCTTCGCATGCCTTCGGAATAGGATTTCATGGTCAACAGGATGCGTCGGATGTCCGGATGCTGGATAATGGGAACATCGGGGCTGTCTTTCCCGGCGGTGAGACGCTTTCCCTGGACCCGTGTCCGGGCATAGTTCAAGGCATTAATATAGGAGGTGGAGGCACAGGCAAACCCCTGCATGCCAACGTGGAGACGGGCCTCGTTCATCATGACGAACATGGCGCTCATGCCCTTGTTCGCTTTGCCCAGCAGGGTGCCCCGGCAAAGGCCTTTGCTGCCCAGGGCCATGGAACAGGTGGGACTGCCGTGGATGCCCATTTTTTCTTCAATACCGGTACAGGCCACATCATTTGATTCCCCCAGGCTGCCGTCCGCATGAACCCAGACTTTGGGGACCAGAAACAGAGAAATTCCGGCAGTGCCCGGGGGGGCACCTTCAATTCTTGCCAGCACCGGGTGGATAATATTTTCCACAAGGTCATTTTCCCCGCTGGAAATAAAAATCTTGTTGCCGGTGATGGTGTAAGTCCCATCTTCATTTTTTACGGCCTTTGTGGTCAGTGCCCCCACATCCGAACCGGCTTCGGGTTCTGTCAAGAGCATGGAACCGCCCCATACACCCGTATACATTTTTTCAAGAAAAAGCTGTTTCTGCTGGTCCGTGCCAAAGCGTTCCACCAGTTTACCCGCCCCGTGGGAAAGGATATTGTGGAGCATAAAGGGGAAATTGGCCCCGTTAAAATAATTGTTGGCTGCCAGTGCCACCACGGCCGGCATGCCCTGCCCTCCCCATTGCGGGTTGTCAGACATGGCGATCCATTCGCCCTGCCTGAACAGTTCATAAGGCTTGTGAAAAGCCGGGGGTACGCTCACTTGTCCGTTTTCAAATGTACAGCCCTGTTCATCACCTTCCTTGAGGCAGGGAAGCAATTCCTTGATGGCCAGATTCCGGGCTTCCGATACCACAAGGTCAATGGTTTTTTTGTTAAATTCTGCAAATGGTTCAAATTTGCTCAATTCTTCCACGTTTAATTGTTCGTGAAGGACAAACTCAATGTCCCTTCTGTCTGCAACCTGCTGTGCCATAGTACGCTCCGTTTAACCGATAATGTTAGGGTGAAGTAAATTATTTTGTATAGTCGTAAAACCCTTTTCCGCTCTTCCTGCCCAAAAAACCGGCCCGTACCATTTTCCTGAGCAATGGTGCCGGCCGGTATTTGTCCTCTCCCAGTTCTTTATGGAATCCTTCCAGGACAAAGAGAATGGTATCCAGCCCCACCAGGTCGGCCAGGGCAAGGGGACCGATGGGATGGTTGGCCCCCAGGACCATTCCCTGGTCAATATCCTCGGCCGATGCAATGCCTTCGGCAAGGACAAAAATGGCCTCGTTGATCATGGGGCAGAGAATGCGGTTCACGGCAAACCCCGGGGCTTCCTTGACTTTAATGGGGGTTTTCTTGATGGTTTCAACAAAGGCATTGGACCGTTCAAAGGTTTCATCAGAGGTGGCAAATCCCTTGATCAATTCAACCAGCTGCATTACGGGAACGGGATTGAAAAAATGCATCCCGATCACCTTGTCTGATCGTTTGGTAACGCTTGCGATCTCCGTGATGGACAGGCTGGACGTATTGGAAGCAAAGATGGCCTCTTTATTGCAGATATTGTCCAGCTCCTGGTAGACCTGCTTTTTAATGTCCATACGTTCAATAATGGCCTCAATGACCATGTCTGCATCCTGGGCCGCCGCGTTCAAATCCGTGAAGCCGTGAATACGGCCCATGATTTCTGTTGCGGATGCCTCGGTTAATTTCCCTTTGGATACGGCCCGGTTAAGGTTTCCCTGGATGGTGGCCATGCCATTTTCAACCAGCCGGTCTTCCACATCCCTTATCGCGACATCAAATCCTGCCTGGGCTGCTGTCTGGGCAATGCCGGCACCCATGATACCGGCGCCCAAAACGGTTATTTTCCTGATTTCCATTGATGCTCTCCTTATACTTTGTTTTATATCAAATAATAAAGCATAAATCATGCCGTCTTAAAATTAGTTATAAAAACAGTAATTTAGAATTTTAGAACAATAAAAACTTTCCCATGGAAAAGATTTTACTGTTCTATTTGCCGGATTTGAATTAAACTGGCCCATAGCACAGCAAATCCGGAGGCACCATGACATTTGATGAAAAAGATTTTTTCAAGGAAGCAACCTTGAAAATCTGCAGCAGTCTTGAAATTGAGAAGGCATTGCACCAATGCCTGTTGTACATCCAAAAATTCATCCCGGCAGGACAGCTGGGCCTTCATGTGTATCACCGGGATGCCGGCATTGTGGAAACCGTGGCCCATGCAACGCTGGAGTCTTATACCGCCACCGCTTTCAAGACCACCTTATCGAAAAAAGGCCGTAAACAGGTTGAAGATCAGCGATCCATGCGCGTCCGGCTCATCCAGCGACTGGGGGACGACCCGGTTACGGGTCCGGTGGCGGAACGACTGGATGCCTCACATCTGTCGGCCGTGGTCATGGACCTTGTACTGGAAAAAACCCTGCTGGGTGTTTTTTCAGTGTTTAACAATGGAAAAGAACCGTTTAAAAGCGACCATGCACGGCTGTTAAACCTTTTAAACAAACCCTGTGCCATTGCTCTGACCAATAGCCTGCGATTCCGGGAACTAAAGAATCTCAAAGAGATACTGGCCGATGACAACCGGTATCTCCAGGAGGAGCTCAACAAGCTTTCCGGCGAAAAGGTCGTTGGCGCCCAGTCCGGACTCAAAAATGTGATGCAGATGGTTCGCCAGGTGGCCCCCCTGGAAAGCCCGGTATTGCTGCTGGGGGAAACCGGTACCGGCAAAGAGGTGATTGCCAACACCATTCACAATCTATCGTTGAGAAAGGATGGGCCGTTTATCCGGGTCAACTGCGGTGCCATCCCGCCATCCCTTCTGGACAGTGAACTGTTTGGATATGAAAAAGGGGCGTTTACCGGTGCGGTTTCCCAGAAAAGGGGGCGCATCGAACGGGCCAGCGGCGGTACCCTGTTTTTAGATGAAATCGGGGAGTTGCCGGCCGAAGCCCAGGTGAGACTGTTACGGGTGTTGCAGGAAAAAGAAATTGACCGGGTGGGCGGTAGCAAAACCATCCGGGTCAATATCAGGATCATCGCCGCCACCCATCAAGACCTTGAACAGATGATGGCAGAAAACAGATTCCGGGCAGATCTTTTTTTCAGGCTCAGGGTTTTTCCCATCACCCTTCCCGCTTTAAAAGACCGGAAAAAAGATATTCCGGATCTGTTGCAGCATTTTATCCTGAAAAAATCCAAAGAAATGAAACGGGCCATTGTTCCCGTCCCCTCACCCGAAGCCCTGCCCCGCCTGATGACCTACCACTGGCCCGGAAACATCCGGGAGCTTGAAAATGCCGTGGAACGGTCCCTGATCCTTGACCGGGAAAGCGTGCTTTTTTTCCAGGGAATCGGCGGACATCAACCCTTTTCGCCCTCCACCCATCCGTTGGGAAAGCCCCATGATGGGGATCCCTGTCTTGACCTCAATGCGGTGATATCCGGCCATATCCAACAGGTCATGGCGCAGTGCAACGGGCGGGTGGAAGGCGAAAAGGGCGCTGCAAAAGCACTGAATATACATCCATCCACCTTGAGAAAAAAAATGAAAAAGCTCCAGATCCCTTTTGGCCGAAACCCCTGAAACCCAAGATCATACCCCTTAATAAGAATTGCTGCCTGTTGACCCCGGACCTTGATTAATCCTATATCAAGGTTATAATCTGGGATATTATTTGTTTGGATATCACGTATTGACCCGCTAATAAACATGAGGAAACATCATGGAAAATATTGAAAAAACAAACCGCCGTTTTGTGCTTGCTTCACGCCCTGTGGGCGCTCCAACCCAGGAAAACTTTCGTTTAGAGACCACCGCTATCCCTTCGCCTGAACAGGGACAAGTCCTGTTGCGCACCATTTTTCTATCCCTGGACCCCTACATGCGGGGACGGATGAGCACAGCCCCCTCTTATGCACCCGCAGTGGAGATCAATGACGTCATGGTGGGTGCCACCGTCTGCCAGGTTGAGGCCTCCCGGCATCCGGATTACAAGACGGGCGAATGGGTTCTCGCCTATAGCGGCTGGCAGGACTATGCCCTTTCTGACGGATCTGATCTGACCCCGTTAGGGACGTCTCCCCAAAATCCTTCCTATGCACTGGGAATATTGGGAATGCCTGGATTTACAGCCTATATGGGATTGTTGGAAATTGGCCTGCCCCAACAGGGGGAAACCCTGGTTGTGGCTGCAGCCACCGGACCTGTCGGTGCCACGGTGGGACAAATCGGCAAACTGAAAGGATGCCGGGTGATCGGTGTGGCCGGCGGTGAAGAAAAATGCCACCACGCAAAAACGGTTCTCGGGTTTGACGAATGCCTGGACCACAAGTCCCCGGATTTTTACCGGCAGCTCAAGGAGGCATGCCCCAAAGGCATTGATATCTATTTTGAAAGTGTGGGGGGCAAGGTCTTTGATGCGGTTCTGCCCCGGCTCAACATACGAGCCAGGGTTCCGGTTTGCGGACTTGTTTCCCGGTACAATGCCACCCAGCTTCCCGAGGGGCCGGATCGAGTATCCGTTCTCATGGCCAATATCCTGGTCAAACGCATCAAGGTCCAGGGATTCATTATTTTTGATGACTATGGTCACCGCTATGATGAATTTGCCGAACAAATGTCTCACTGGCTCAGCACAGGACAGATAAAATACCGTGAACAGATCGTTGAAACATTAGAGGCGGCACCAGAAGCGTTTATGGGTATTTTAGACGGTCAAAATTTCGGGAAGGTAGTGGTCCGGGTGAATGATGCGCACTAGGTCATTGTTTTAACACGGACCTCCATGAGGAATAATGGTATAGCACTTTGGTGCGGTTGATCTTCACCACCAACCAATTGCACCGGACGGCCAAACCGTAAAATTATAACCAGAGATTCAGGATATTATATGTCATTTGATGAATTAGGCCTAAGGGTCGAACTGCTGAAAGCCGTTACATCCAAGGGGTACACTGCCCCCACCCCCATTCAGACCCGGGTCATTCCGGCTATTCTTGCCGGACGGGATGTCCTTGCCCGGGCCCAGACAGGAACGGGCAAAACCGACGCGTTTGCCCTGCCCCTGGTTGAAATCCTGAGCCTGCAGAAGGGTAACAGGCGACACCCCCGGGCCCTGATTCTGACGCCAACACGGGAACTGGCGCTTCAGGTGGGCGAGAGCATCAAGGCCTATGCAAGGCGGGTTTCCCTTCGATGCACTGTGGTTTACGGCGGGGTCAACATAACGCCCCAGGTGGATCGATTGAGACGGGGCATTGATATCCTTGTGGCCACACCGGGCCGCCTTCTGGATCTTGCCGAACACAGGGACCTGAATCTGTCCCAGATAGAATTTCTGGTGTTTGATGAAGCCGACAGAATGCTGGACCTGGGATTCAGTGAGGAAATCTCCGAGATCCTTGGGCTCATTCCAGCGGAACGCAGGACCATGATGTTTTCCGCCACCTACACCCAACAGATCCGGAATCTTGCCAAGATCATGCTGAAGGAACCGGAATACATCGAGGTGACCCCCAGCAATACCGCAGCAGAATCGGTGATCCAGAAAGTACACCTGGTGGACCAATCAAACAAGCGTGCCCTGCTCATCCATTTGATCACCCAGGGACGATGGACCCAGATCCTGGTCTTTGTCCGCACAAAACACGGGGCAAACAAGCTCACGGAAAAACTGGCAGCACAAGGCATCAGTGCGGCTGCCCTGCACGGGAACAAGAGCCAGTCTTTCAGGACACGGACCCTCAAAGAATTCAAAAATGGTGACATCCAAACCCTGGTGGCAACGGATGTGGCGGCCAGGGGGCTTGACATCAGCAATCTGCCCTATGTGGTCAACTATGATATCCCCCGGGTGCCCGAGGACTATATTCACCGGATCGGCCGCACCGGCCGGGCCGGTGTCAGCGGCATTGCCGTCTCCCTGGTCAGTCCCGGGGAAAATACCCATCTGAAAGCCATTGAAAAACTGCTCAAACAAAAAATCCCCAGGGAAACCGTTGATGGTTTTACAATGGATGGCGCCGTCCCGGATTTTGTTCTATACCGCCCCAACAACCCGGCCAGCGAAAAAAAGGCAGACAAGGCCATAAAAAAAATGGTCAGCGACAGGAACGCTTCAAAACTGCGGGTGCAAACACCTGCCGGCAAAACCGTTGGTTTTGATACCCCAAAAGGTACCCGAAAAAGCGCTGAATCGGACCCGAAATCAAGATCCGGAAAAAAAACCGGAAAAACTGAAAAAAACCCGTCCCGCTCACGAAAACGGTTCCAGCAATCGTCAAAAAAAAGCAGCCCCAGGGGCAGAAGATAGCGAAGCGTTCAACTATCAATTGATCTTTGTTGCCCGCATCATTTTTTTTGCCTGAAGGCAGGTATATCCATTTTCATATAAAAACGATTCCAGCTGGCTGGATATTGATGCCCCTTTTTTAAGGATTCCCTTATCATGTAACGCAACAACCCTGAAAAGGGCTCGGGATAAATAGGCGAACCCCAAAGAAGATTTTCCGGCACCTCTTTTTTCATAGATTTCTTTTAAATCATTTTTGATTTGATCTATGGGACCATCCTCTTCGGCCAGCAAAACAGTGCCATACAGACTGAATTTAAATGGCACCCCCCCTTCTTCTCCGGAAGAGACCAGCAACCGTTCAAGGCCTATAACAGCATCCAGAAGCGCATCTCGATCTGTTTGTGACACATAGCTTCTACCCCAATACCAAAAGGCCTGTTTTAAATCCGGCAGTTGTTTGATGGCTTTCCGGGCTTTTTTAATCCATAGTTTAACCGAGGTCAAATCAATGTCATTAAAATTGTATATCCTGCCATTAGGGATTATCGGCTGCCGTTGAAAAAATCCCCCACCCCTCATCGATAAGCGATTGCCAATCGTATCACTATAAATAATCCCGCCTTCCCTGAGATTTGACATCGGCGCATTTCCGGACATCAAAGCCCACTTGCAAACATCCAGCGTATCACATATGTCATTTTCAATGCGGTTTTTTGCTGAAACCGGTTTATTGGTGGTATCCTTCGGGTTTCCAATGGACTCACTCGAAATAGATCCCGCGATTTCTATCACCATGACCTTTCCATCGAACAGATACGCCTGTGAATCAACTGAATCAAATATATCACGATACTTTGAAACATGAAGCAATAGCTCCGGGGCTGAATACAGTTTCAAATAAATATTATTTGCCAGTTTGTACCCTTTGGATTTTCCAGAATGATTTACAGAAAATAATGGGCATTTGGCAATATATTGTATCTTTTGAGTAACAATTTGATCCACGATCTTATTGATCAGGTCTGATTTTTGGGTAACTGGTAAGTTCCAGAGGATAATTTTACCCTCTTTCACTGCCTGGTCATGGGCCCCCTCACTTAGACGGTTTATCACAGGCGTTTTGATAAATCTCTCAAAAACATAGGGCTTCCAATCTTCTTTACCAGGATCCGGGCCTGTCAAGCTTATTTTGAAAGCCCCTTTTTCCCACATATACGCATAAAAATCGTTTATGCCCTGTGTGTCTCCCGGCGCCATCAATTCTTTCCGATCAATCCGATCATAACACGGAAAATCAATATTCAAAACGGGGCGTTCCGTGGCATCGCTTTCACAAGTGCCAACCATTATTTTTCCGGCCATGGGGACCTGGATTTGATTGTTTTTTAAGCTATCAAGGTAACAACTGATGGTTTTTCCCATAATCAGTTTAAGCTTATCTCTATTAACTTTTTGAACCTTTATATCCGGTACGATTCGCGTTACGTCCTGTTTTTCTTTCATGATTTAATATCTATTATTCGGGTTTCATCTGTTGTTTTTCAATGTCCAGGCCTGATGTTCGACATTCCGTTTCACCACGCCCCATCGGTTAAGAACTCAACTTTCGGTGTTAGCCGTTTACATGGGGTCAGGCTTTCTTTATGGCACTTTTTGCCTGTCTGGTCATGAGATAATGATAAAAAGCACAATAAAAAAAGCCTGACCCCATCCATATAAAGCGAATGACCGAAAGTTGAATTAAGAAATTATAAACTTTTTTTATTACAGGGTTGATCCCATAAATGTCAAGAAAAATGTTTAAGGATTGACAAAATAATGGCTGCCGTGATACGTTCCGTCGATAACCAGTGCAAAATGCAGTGGTGGGCTGGGGGAGTCGATAAAAATCGGCTGAGAGGAAACTGATATGTGTTTCGACCCCTGGAACCTGCTCCAGGTAATTCTGGCGAAGGAAAGTCAATTTTCGTTTTCTTCCCTTGGATACTATATCCGATCTTACCTCATTTTTTGCCGGCAAATTAACAAATGAATAACCCTGGTGAACGGCATATGCTTCAGATAACCGGCGCAGCAAAATCATACAACGGCCAGACGGTATTTTCCGGGTTGAACCTGGCTGTTGAACGGGAACAGTTCACGGTCCTTGTGGGTCCGTCCGGGTGTGGAAAAAGCACCCTGTTTGACGGCCTCACCGGTGCCATCGGCCTGGACCGGGGCCGGATATCCTGGAACCATGAAATATTAACCCATCTGGGCCACCATGCGGCCTATATGCAGCAAAAGGACCTGCTCCTTCCCTGGTTTTCCCTGATGGAAAATGCCCTGTTGCCGGCAAAAACCGGCAAACAGGACATGGTCCAGATGGAGCCGGTTGCCCAAAAATTGTTTGTCCGCCTGGGTCTGAACGGGTACGAATCCCATTACCCCCATGAGATATCCGGGGGGATGCGCCAGCGATGTGCCCTGGTCCGAACCCTGATGTTCAACCGGGACCTGATCCTGCTGGATGAACCCCTGTCGGCCCTGGACGCCATTACCCGGCGCAGCCTGCAATCCCTTTTGCTGCTGCTCCAGACAGCGTTTAAAAAAACCCTGCTCATGATCACCCATGATATTGAAGAAGCACTGCTCCTGGGCGATGAGGTCTATCTGTTCAGCTCCCAACCCATGCGAATAAAAGAGCGGTTTGTCTTGGACCAGCCAAAGCCCCGGCTGTTCAGTGATCCCGGTTTACTAAAGATAAAAAGACACATGCTGGAACAGCTGGAAGGGGCCCTGTGAAGCTCATTGATTTCATTCCAGCTGTCCTGGTGGCCATCATTCTGGGGCTATGGGAGGGGGCCACCCGCTTCATGGAGATCCCGATTTTTATTTTACCGCCCCCCTCCAGCATATTTACCACGGCTGTGGTGAAAGCACCCCTGATTCTGCCCCATGCCGCCACCACTTTTTCTGAAATTATCCTGGGGATTTTCATGGCCCTTGGCACTGCAGTGCCCCTGGCCATTATCATGTTTGCAAAACCCGCCCTGGAAAAAACACTGGCCCCTTTTCTGGTGGCTTCCCAGGCCATTCCCGTATTTGCCATTGCCCCGCTGCTGGTGGTGTGGTTGGGATATGGCATTGCCTCCAAGGTATTCATGGCATGGATCATCATATTTTTTCCCATTACCATCAGCCTTCTGTCAGGGCTTAAAAGCTGTGATCCTGAATTTCGGGTCCTGTTCCGGCTCATGGGGGCCTCGTTTTATGACACCTTGAGATGGCTTTACTGGCCCTGGGCACTGCCCCAGTTTTTTGCAGGGTTAAAGGTGGGGGTGACCGTGGCCACCATCGGTGCAGTCATCGGCGAATGGGTGGGGGCCCAGCAGGGACTTGGGTATCTCATGATCCAATCCAATGCCCGCCTCCAGGTGGACCTGGTATTTGCCGCCATTCTCTGGCTCACTGCCATGGGACTGGGCCTGTGGATTTTGGTGGGGGTGGTGGAAAACCGAATCATAAAATGGAAAGTTTGACTAAAAACCCAACACTTTAATTTATTAAGGAAAAAAACATGCGAACCCGAATTATTACCGTTATCCTGGCCATATCCTTCCTGTTCTGTCCAAGCCTCTGGGCCGGCCAGAAACTGACCCTTATGTTGGACTGGTTCCCCAATGTGGATCATCTGCCCATCTATGTGGCCCGGGAAATGGGCTATTTTGCCGACAACCAGATTGAAGTGGAGATTATCAGCCCTTCTGAAACCTCGGACGCTTTAAAGTTAGCGGCTTCAGGACACATGGACCTGGCCGTGTCCTACCAGCCCCAGACCATTATTGCGGCCGCCCAGGGCCTTCCCGTCAAGGCACTGGCCCCCCTGGTGGTCCATCCCCTGACCACCCTGCTCTTTCTTGAAGACAAGGGCATCCGTCAGCCGGCCGACCTTTCCGGTAAAAAAATCGGGTATACCGTGCCCGGTCTCATGGATGTGCTGTTAAAGGCCTTTGCCGACATCAACCAGATCAAAGACTATACCCCGGTCAATGTGGGATTCACCATCCTGCCCGCCCTGGTCTCCAACCAGGTGGCTGCGGTCATGGGGCCCTTTAAAACCTATGAAACCGTTGGCATGGCCCAGCACGGGTATACTGCTCAATTTTTTGAACTGGAAAAATACGGAATTCCGGATTATGAAGAATTGATTTTTGTCTGCGGCCCCCAGGCGTTAAAAAACAAACCAGCGGCAATCCGGGGATTTGTAACGGCCATTGAAAAAGCCCTGAGTTATACCCGGGTCAACCCGGACAAAGCCCTGGCCCTTTACCTGGCTGCCGTACCCCAGGCCGACAAAAAAATTGAAACCCAGGCATTTGAACTGACCCGGCCCTATTTTGCGGATACCCGGGACCATGACCCGGTAAAATGGCAAACCTTTGCTGATTTTGCCCTTGAGAACAAACTGATCGACACCCCAGTGGATGTAAACACGATTATTCACACCTGGTAATGCCCACTGTTAACTCAACTTAAAGGAGACCTTTAATGCCCATTACACCCGCCAGTATCTGGAAAGATATTGACGCTATCCGACACAACAGCCCCCTGGTCCACAATATCACCAATTATGTGGTAATGAACACCACCGCCAATGCCCTGCTGGCCCTGGGTGCATCCCCGGTCATGGCCCATGCGGAACCGGAAGTTGCAGACATGGTCGACATTGCCTCAGCCCTGGTCATCAACATCGGCACCTTGAGCGATCCCTGGATCAGCGCCATGTTCAAGGCGGCAGCCCGGGCAAAAGAACGCGGCATCCCCATTGTCCTGGACCCGGTGGGTGTGGGGGCCACCGAATACAGGACCCGCACGGCCCGGGAACTCATCCATGCCGCATCCCCCTCCATCATCCGGGGGAACGGGTCAGAGATCATGGCCCTGTGCGAAGCGGATGTGACCACCAAAGGAGTTGACTCGACCTCTGCATCGGTCCTGGCCATTGATTCTGCAACGGCCTTGAGCCGGGAATGGAACTGCGTGGTCTGCATTACAGGAGAAATGGATTATATCGTGTCAGCAAACCCTATAATCACTGTAAAAAACGGCCATGCCATGATGCCCCGGGTCACAGGGCTCGGCTGCACGGCAACGGCCCTGTGCGGGGCCTTTGCCGCAGTAAATCCTGCCCATGACCGGGCAGCCGCCCATGCCATGGCCGTCATGGGCATTGCCGGTGAGATGGCCGCTGAAACCGCCAGGGGACCTGCCAGCCTCCAGTGTAACTTTATTGACACCCTGTATCAATTGTCTGAAACCCATATTAAAGACTATTTTAAGGATTAGGAGGGCAAGATATGAAGGGGATTTACCTGGTCACAGACCAGATGGCGTGTACACATCATTCCCTTGAAACCATTGTATTAATGGCCATACAGGCAGGCGTTTCCTGCGTTCAGCTCCGAGAAAAAACCGCAGATACGCGCACCTTTATCCAACGTGCCCTGGCACTGAAAGCCATCCTCAAGCCGGCCCGGGTACCCCTGATCATCAACGACCGGGTGGATATTGCCCTGGCTGCCGGCGCAGACGGGGTGCACATCGGTCAGAGCGATATGCCCTATCCCATGGCCCGGCGGATACTGGGCCCGGATGCCCTCATCGGCCTGTCCGTGGAAACCTGGGCAGATGTGGTAGCGGCCCAGGATCTGGACCTGGACTATATCGGGGTCAGCCCGGTCTTTTCCACGCCCACCAAAACCGATACCAAAGATCCCTGGGGGCTGGCCGGCCTGGCCCGGATAAACGACTATTCACGGCATCCATTGGTGGCCATTGGCGGCCTGAATGCTGACAACACCGTTCCGGTGGTAACCGCAGGCGCGGATGCCCTGGCCGTGGTGTCTGCCATTTGCTCGGCCCGGGATCCGTTTGAAGCAGCCCAGACCCTTTGCACCCATTTTAACCATACCAGAACTTCACAGGGGACCCCATCATGAAACCCTATTTCAGAGCATTAACCATAGCCGGTTCTGACAGCGGCGGCGGCGCCGGTATCCAGGCAGATCTGAAAACCTTTTCCGCACTGGGGTGTTTTGGCATGTCGGCCATCACCGCACTCACAGCCCAGAACACCCGGGTGGTCACCGGCATTTTCCCGGCCCCGCCGGAATTTATCGGCCGGCAGATCGATGCCGTCATGGATGATATCGGCGTGGATGCCGTAAAAATCGGCATGCTCCATTCCCCTGAGGTCATCGAGGTTGTGGCCCAAAAACTGGCCGACTGGCACTGCCCCAATATTGTGGTTGATCCGGTCATGATCTCTAAAAGCGGTGACAAACTGCTTCGGGATGATGCGGTCCAGGCCCTGAAAGAGCGTCTGCTGCCCCTGGCCACCATTATCACCCCCAATCTTCCCGAAGCGTCGGTGCTGCTGGGCCGGCCCGTTGAAACTATTGAAGAAATGCCGGGAGCTGCCAGGGATCTGGCCGCCTTTGGATCTGCCAGTGTCCTTGTAAAAGGCGGCCACCTGACTGGCGGCTCCAGCTGCGACCTGTTGTATCAAAAAACCCCCGACACCCTGACGGAACTTTTTGGGGACCGTATCAACACACCCAATTCCCATGGCACCGGCTGTACACTGTCCTCGGCCATTGCAGCAAATCTGGCCAAAGGGATTTCCCTGGCGGTTGCCGTGAAAAATGCCAAAGCCTATATTATCGGTGCTCTCTCGGCCGGCGCTGCCTATCAGACCGGGAAAGGCCACGGCCCGGTCCACCATTTTTATGATCTATGGCCATAAGTACGGCCCCGGCTTGTGTTATTGTGCTTTTGGCCACAATTCGAATATCGGGAACAGAAGCCGACCAAAGTGTCAATAACGCAAGCCTGACCCATTCTCCTGGAATTATTAATTTTACAATAAGAATTGCTGAAAAGAAACCATTGAAATTACAGGGGCTTCTATGATATATTACCAGCCTTAATTTAAAATCAATTGCTCACCACCAGCACCCCCCCCAAGGGGACACAAGAGGAGAAAAAATGAATGGGGCGTTTTGAGGAATTTGAACTTGCCATCAAAAAAATCCGTGATTTTCCAGTGACCTATGAAACCATCATTTCCGAAGAGTGCAGTTTCTTCCAGGATGTGCGGCGCTATCAAAGCATCACCTCCCACCTGGATGTCAAGGTCATTGCGGTTGACGGCATTATCACCCTGGAACCCGACATGTGCCATGTCCCTATGTCAAAACTGACGTCAGCTGAAAAAAAGGAGTTCATTGACTACCTCAAAATCAGAGTCAGCCGGGGAGACAATGTTGGATCTTCCTGGGCCTTTTTCAGGCCCCGGGACAAAAAAAAAGTCATTATTGCCTATGGTGCCAACATTGTTCACAGGGATTCCACAACAGGTCTGGAAAGGGCCAGAAGACTTTTAGCCACCCTCCAGGGAAACAACATACGGATTCACAGCCTGAAACGGATGATATCAGCCCTGGCAGTGCTGTGTCTCCTGGCTGCAGCCACGTTCAGCAGCTATAAATACCTGTATCTGGAAAACCGGTTTCCCTTTAAAAGCCATGCGTTGTCCCAGAACTCACCCGAGATGGACTTTTACAAGGCCGTGTTTCCCCAGGTATACCAATGGAAGACAGACGAACGGCCCTTTACCAGGAAAATTGCGGATACCCTGTTACGGCCTGAGTATGTCACGGGCCTTCTGGCATCCATGGACCAGGACTTTTACAGGGAAAAGGATGCAGAGGATCACAACCTGAGCTACCGGCTTGCCCTGTTTGTGTATTTCAATTACAACACCGAAGTTGCCCAGGCCATGAAACGCTACCAGATCAAACTGAACGGCACTGAATTTTTTCGTCTGGCCAACATCTATTCAACAAAACTATCCGGATATTCAAGCAATATTTTCTATTTCAAGGTGGGCGACCTTGATCTCAAACACACTGAAATTTCTAATTTCCTGACACAAAACATGATCACATACCGGGACTATACCAAACTGCGGGATGTGGATGAATTTTCCGAACTTCTGGAAAAAGATGGCATTAATTACAAGATGAAAAACTTTCTTGAGGATGTGTACACCTTTACCCCCCTGAGGATAAAGACCCCCCTGGAAGGCATTGACTGGTACCTGTTAACACAGACGGACAATTCAGGGAATCTGGATTTTGCCGCTTTTTTCCAGCGGGATAAAGCAACCCTGGTGCCCAGACTCCTGGGAGATCTTTTGCTGAACACCCGGAAACCTAAACATATTTCCTGGTTCGGCATCAGCGAATCCCAGGCCACCCAACTAAAGCTGTCTGACAAGGCCCTGACCTATTTCACAAAATCCATGGGGCAGGCCCTTAAACTGGATGTGGTCAACGCTAAAATTTCTGAGCTTAAGCTGAAACCCATCGACCATTTTCTGCCCGTCACCGTTCACAGGGAACTGCTCATGGGGGATTCAAAAGGCAAATACGGCATCCAGAGCGATGATCCCATCAGGAGCATGGTGCTCTCCAACCTGATTTCCAAATCCTCATTTGAACGGGACAATAAGGTCTCGCTGAAGCGGGATCCCATTCAGGTGAATACCACCTTGGTACAGCTCTCCAAGGATGACAGTTTTTCCACCCAGTCCATCACCATCACCCCAGGCAAAACCGGCATTATCAAATTGTTCAAACCCGTGGAGAGTTTTAAGGGCAGATTCAGAGATGGGCAGTCTGAAATTTTTGAAAAAGCAACGGTTAATCTCTTTAATCCATTTTCCTTCATGGTGTTCAAGGACAGCATCACTTTCAGTTTCAAACATGAAATTACGGACATGGAACTTGACCTGGGGGGCAATCGTATGAAAATCATTAAATCCGATGACGGAAACCACCAGATTATAGTGATCCAATAAGGCAAACGGAATCAAGGAGTATAAACTTAACGCATGAATGCCAATAAAAATCGTTTGATAAAACTTCACCAGGATATTGAATCCATTGTTGACAAACTCAGCACTGTACCGGAAAGACACCGGAACAGGGCCCAGGAATTCATTGACCTGTGCCGGGATTGTCTGCATACGTTACCCGCAGTCGATACCCCCGTCTATATCCATATCACGGGTACGGACAAGTCCTTTAAAACCAGCTTTCTGCTGGATCTTTTCGACAATGATGACCTCAGGAACCTGTTTTCCGTCAAGGTCCGCACCACCACTGAAAACACAGCGGTTCCCTGCCTGGTGGAACCCTGTTCCCAGGTGGACGTCGTCACCATCAGCCAGGTCTCCATCACCACGGGCAAAATCATGAGAAGCCAGTTGACCCAGCAACAGTTCAACCGGCTCTATGACCTGTCCAACGGTGCTGTGCCCGAAGACTATCTGCTCCAGATAAAAGTCCCTGCCCTGGCAACCCCCATGACCATTCCGGTCATCGAATATCCGGGTATCAAGGAAGGGGCTGATGCCACGGATCGGCAGCAGAGACTTCACCGGCTTTTCCAGGAGAACATGCTGGCCACCCTGGTGAAATACCCGGGCATTCTCGTGGCCTGTTTCCAGCACAAGGTCGCTATTCCGCCGGGCCATCCCCTGGATGCCATCCTGAAAAAATACGGGAAAATTCTCAAGACCGACTTTTCCCACCACAAACTTCCCCTGGTGCTCTCCCTTCAAGGAGAAAGTGCCATTGCCAGTTATTGCGGTAACACCAATGTGGAACAGGATATCCAAAGCGATTTCCAAAGTTATAAGTCGTTTGATACGTTGATCCAACTGATTAACCCCTGCAACATGGATTATCCGGTCAGTTTTGTTCAACCCGGCCCCCATGTGGACGACTGGATACGCAACCTGTCCCGATACCGCAACCTCCAGGAAGTCAAGGATCAGGTGCTCCTGGACGGCGGCATCTCCTGGTCCCGGCGCATGCTGAAAGACGTGTGCACCACTTCCTATATCCAGGAAGCCCTGGACAACCTGTTCTTAAGACCCTGGATCATGGAGGCAAGGGCTGTCCATGCCAAGGCCATGGACTGCTATCATGACATCACAAACTATGATGAAGTGGTGGAAATAAAGGAACGGATGCGCCAGTCCATCCTCAAGGAATCCTACCAACCCCTGCGGCAGTTTTTTGATGCGGAACTCGGCTATGCCCCTGAAGGTATCATCCAAAATCACCCGGAGTTCTGGATCGGTATTTTTTCTCTTTACCTGGAGCAGTTTTTAAGGGATGGGGACCGCAGCAAGACCATTGCCACGGTGATGTGGAATACCCTGTTCCAGCGCCTTGACCCGGAAAAAAAGGGGTTCCTTGGCACCCGGGAAAAGGATCTTCCCTATATTATCATGAACATGGCCGAATTTTATGTCCCCAATGCGTTGTTGAGAGGGGATTATACACTTATGGAAAGGGGTCTGGAGGACACCAACAATGATGTTTAATCTGTTTAAACGAAAGAAACAATCCATTGACGAGTTCAACCTTGAACTGGAAGATGATAACAAGCTCTATTATGAAACCATTGCCGGAAGGACTCCCCGGGATGCCCACAACCAGGAAGAATACATTCTATTTATAGACTTTGGTTCCTACCGCACCTCGGTGCTGTGCTGGCCCTGCAGCTTTGGCCGGGACAAAATCACCGATTCCTGGCAATACGTGATCAACTGCAACAACGGCGATCAGGGAGGCTTTCCATCGGCATTCATCAATCCGCCGTCCGGGGATGAAAGGGACTTTGCCTTTGTTTCCGATGTGAGCGAAGAACACGTCAGCTCCAGCCAGATCGTTAAAAGCGCCAAATACGTGTTTGCCAGCAAATTTGCTGCTTACAAAGGGAACGTTCCCCAGTTCCAACTCTATATCAAAAAGGTCCTGGAAGAGAGCTTCAAATACATTACCGAACCAAAGGAAGGCAGACCCTGGAACGGACCTGCCATCCCCACCATCACTGAAATAAGGGTCACGGTGCCGGATCTGTTCATTGAAAATCTCAGGACCGGATACCGGGAAAACATCTTTTCCGTATGCACGGACCTTGCCAATCACAACAAGTGGGGCCAGTTGTTTCCATCCAACCTGAGACATCTTCGAAAAACCTTTGTTAACATCTCTTCCGATGAAAATGGCGCATGTGAGCTCTATTTTCTCAACCTTGTCAAACTGATGCCCTTCTGGGAACTGTCAAGTAACAAGGATCGGATTCCAGCGCTGAAGGAGGTGGATTTCCTCTTTTCCCACAACCGGCTCAGGAACCTGGACAAAAAACACCTGAACTTTGTGGTGTGCCACATTGATATTGGCGGCCTGACCACGGATGCCAGCATTCTGCTGATCAACACGTATCAGGATTCAGACCTGGGGATCACCACGGCCCTGAAACGAAAAGAATCGTTTTCAGAAAAAAAGGCCGGTGAATATTTTGCCGAACTCTATGCCCAGACCCGGCTCCCTGAAGAGGATCCCCAGTGGTGGAAATCTGAACGGTTCATTGACAAGGAATTTTCACGATTCCTGGAGCTTTTGTTGGGTAATCAGGCCGCCCTGCTGACAGAATGGCGAAAAGAAAAAAAGCTGGACGGCGTTTATTTCCTCATTTCAGGCAGGCCCACCAAAGCCAAACTGCTGAGACAATCCATCCAGCGCCACATCCTCAAGGAATTCAACCGACAGGAACTTATCCTGCTGCCGGAACACTGCCTGTTCATGGCAGACTATTACCATGTGGGTAAAAATGAACAAGGGGAGCGGTATGCAAAACGAATAAACCATTTTGAAAAACTCATCACCCTTCTTGGCAATGTATACACCCTGTACGATGGGTATGAAATTGATTTTGAAGATCATAAATACTATATTTCCCTGGATGTTGACACCCGGTGCACCAGCCAGATGGAGGTGATGCCGGGCAAGCTTTACAACATGGAGGAATTTAAAAATTACCAGAAAGCGGCCCAGAGAAACAACGTCAACCACCTGGCCTTTACCCGGATTCCCGCAGGGGAAAACGGCACACGGTTTCTCACGGTAAAAAAGATTGCCCGACAAACGGCTTATCCTATTATCAAGGTGGCTGAAACAAATGACCTTGACGACCAGGCCTGGATCATGCCCTCCCTGCTCATCACCAACCTTGAACAAAACGAGCAGGCCTTTGACCTTGCCTGGGCCTCCCACGTATAACCCTTGGGTTTAGTCGCTGACGGCAGGATACTGCCGTCAGCTATTATTTTGTCTATGCCATTTCACAACATCCCGGTAAGGGATAGTGCCGCCAAAAATATCAAGGGCGCTGCCGATGGTCAGATCAACCCTGTTTTGGCCCAGTCGCTTCACCAGATCAAGGTCTGAAAAATCACCGGCACCTCCGGCATAGGTGACTGGAATGGGGCAATGCTCGCCCAGCAGCGCCACCAGATCCGTCTGGATACCCTGCATCCGTCCTTCCACATCAACCCCGTGAACCAGGAATTCATCACAATAAGATGCCAGATGAACAAGGGTCTCTTTGTTTACCGCAACATCGGTATATTTTTGCCATCTGTCGGTAACAATCCAGAAGCGGTCATCCTTTTTTCTACAGCTCAGGTCCAGAACAAGATTGTCTTTGCCAACACGATGGACAAGGCTTTGCAATTTTGGAAGATCTATTCGCCCATTGGAAAACACATAAGAGGTCACAATCACATGACTGGCACCGGCATCCAGATATCTTTCAGCGTTTGAAGGCGTAATGCCGCCGCCGATCTGCAGGCCCCCGGGATAAGCGGTCAAAGCCGACAGGGCCGCATCGGTATTTCCAGGTCCCAAGGAGATGACATGCCCCCCTGTCAGCCCGTCTTTACGATACATGTCAGCAAATTCAGAAGGGGCTCGCCCGGTTTGAAAATTGGTAACGGGCAGAACCTTGTCCAGATCTTTCAAAGTACCACCGATAATTTGTACCACTTTGCCTTCCCGCAGATCAATACACGGTCTAAATTTCATTGTTTATTTTTTTCACCCCTATAGCACTGTGTGTTTATAATTCATCCGTTCTAACAAATCAGCGTTTTTTTGCAAGGTCTATCTTGTCCCGGAACAGACGAAATCAGTGACCTGTCAGTCAAGCAATGTACAGAATATTATAAAAGACCGGCAATATCTGTGCTTTCATCAACCAGAATAGAATATTCTTTTTTGCCACTCAAGGTAAGGGGGTCCGCTGTGCCATCCGTGTGATAAACAGTGGCTAAAACAATGGTTACATCTCCGCTGGCGTTCTGGTGCGTGTCACCTGTAATTAATGCTGCCACACCTGGAGATAAAACAAATACCGGATTTCTTGGGTTTCCCACGGTATCGACATCACCTACGGCACCGCCAGTATTGATTTTGGTAAAATCCACATCTTCGTCACCCAATGTTGCAATAATAATACTGTCCACAAGGTTACGGGCATCCATGAGCGCGGTTTTGTCCAACGCTTTTTTCTTTAAAGGGATAAAGTTAACCATGGCGATGGACGCGATAATACCGACCATTGAAATGACTATCATTAATTCTAAAAAAGTAAACCCTTTCATGTTTTTTAAAGGCATGTTGATAGTGTTTCCGGACGTTATCATTTTTATGCTCCTTTGGATCTTGATGGCGACTATTTTTGATCGCCGATATTCTGGCTATATTGATATTCAATCCAACTTTTGTTTTCGTATATGGCCAGGTTCTTTTCAATCGGGTATTGGTTATTGCTAAACCCGATTATGCCGTCACTGCCTTTCCAAATGTATAAATTGTTACCCTTCAGGGAAAGCAGGAATTTTTCATCACTATTCAGCTCTTTTTTCACAATGGCAAATTCCGGTTTATCCTCTGAACGTTTTGTACGATCATTTGATTTGAGTTTGCCGGTTTTTTTTATCGCATCAGGTATAAAAGCGTTGGCAACCGGAGGTGCTATTGCCATATTCTTTTTATACGGTTTGCTTGTGGGACGCTTTAAAGTGGGCTGTTTTGCTTCTGGTTTTGATTTTTTGGCTGAGACAATTTTTTCAGCTGGTGATGCTGTTTCCGGCCTTCCTGTTTTTAACCTCAAATCCGGACCCATAGACGAAAAGGTTTGGCTTCCCTTTATATTTCTTTTAATGAGATAAGTTCCTCGGCCTTTCGTGTAACGCCAATTCAAAGAGGAAACAAAAGATTGATCAGGGATGAATTCAGGATATAGCATGCTAAGATCCTTTGGGTATTGTCCTTTTATTTGATGATATTTATTAATTGCCGACGCCATGATCAGCAAACCGGCACTATTGCTTTTCTGTGCTGCTTTTGTTACCTGCCGGAATTTTTTTTCGTGGTGATCGATCAGGGCTTTCACCTGCTTCTCCCTTTGAAACAGGTGAAACCCGCCAGCCAAAATGGCAATGAGAACCGAAACTCCAACAATTTTTTTAGCGTTCATAAAGCCTCCGTTTCTTGATAATCATACGAATAAGCAAAAACCATACCAAGCTTTTAAAAACCTTATTTTAAAAGCGTTACACGTTTGTACATTAACAAGAACAGGAAAAATTTATAAAAAAAATGTATAATGGGTGACAATTTTTGTTGTAAGTTAATTCAGGGCATTTAAAGTATAACACCCTTGGATTCCTTTTTTCTATACGCGGATCAATCCGACTTAAAAAAAGCAACAACACATCATCGTTTAGAGAAATTTCTGTCCTTCTGTTTAAGAACAATTCCCGGCAGGCTGAATTTTAACAGCGCGTCTGCCCGGAATTCTTTTCTTTCAACAATGGCCTTTGCAGCCAGAATCCCACTGGCAATGGCTGCATGGATTCCCTCTCCCATATCAAGGGTTGACAACCCTGCGGCATCCCCGACAACAAAGGCATTCTCTTTTTGATACCGGATCATCCGGTGCCGAAGGTAATAGGTATGACCTTGGGGGTATTCAGGGATACGGTCGATCAACGAACGGCTTAACAGGTTTTGCGTAAAATACCGCCAATGGTCCATGATGGTGGTGCCCTGTTTTTTTATCTTCAAAAACTTTCCGCCGATCCCAATATTCAACCAGCCATTGCCCTTGGGAAGATACCAGGAATATCCTGGAAGCTTTCTGTCAAAAAACCAGATATGGCACCGGCTGTCCAGGTAGTCACATTGATACTCTTTTTCAACGGCTGCAATCATCGCATTCAGGGGTTTTTTTTCGTCTTTGCCGAAGCAGGTGGCAAACACGGGACAATGGGTACCGCCGGCCCCCACAAGGTACCGGCTCCGGTATTGATTATCAATGACATACCAGCCGTTCTCCCGGGTAATCTTTTTCACCGTGTGGGTGCGCACCGGCACATTGGCCCGTTTCACCATCCACTGGTCAAATTCAACTCTTCGTATGGCATACTGACGTGTTGGAACCGGAATGCGGATCCCGAACAGGTGAAACTGAATCCGGTCTATCTCCTTCAACAAAAACGGATACGCCTGTTTTTTAACCTCAAGGGCAGTCAGTACACGGGGTGTTATCCAGCCGGCACAGATCTTGGACCGGGGAAAGGTTTTCCGGTCCAGGATAAGACAGTCTTCTCCTGCCTGTTTCAACTTCCAGGCGCAGGCAGAGCCGGCTGGACCACCGCCGACAATGATTATTTTTGAATCGATCATGGGCCCCTTGTCAGGTTATCCGGCAATCCGGGCGGGTTCTGCCGGATTTAGTCATTACCATCTGCCACACCTGCATGCTCCGGGAACGGAACCCGCCGGCACAGCTTAGCAGGTAATACTCCCACATCCTGTAAAACCGTTCACTATAATTATGTTTCAACCCGGGCCAGGCCTGTTTAAAATTCTTATACCATGCCATCAGGGTTTTATCGTAATCCTGGCCGAAATTGTGCCAGTCTTCCACCACAAACAACCCTTCCATGGCCTTTCCCAATTGGGCAATGGACGGCAGGGATGAATTGGGAAAAATATACTTGAGGGTCCAGTTATTACAGATTTTACGACTGGTATTACCGCCGATGGTATGTACAAATGCAATCCCATCGTCTTTGAGCAGGCGATGGGTCAGTTCCATATAGGCCCTATAGTTCTTGTGCCCGACATGCTCCATCATCCCGATGGACACCACCCGGTCATATTCCCCTGATGCATTCCGGTAATCATCATACCGGATGTCCACAGGCAGGCCGCTGCATAATTTTGCTGCGAACGTCGCCTGCTCCTTTGATACGGTAAATCCGGTGACGTGAGCATCATATTTCCGGGCGGCATACCTGGCAAAACCACCAAATCCACATCCCAGTTCCAGGATCTTCATCCCGGGCCGCAATCCGATTTTTCTGCAGATCAATTCCAACTTGGCTTTCTGGGCCGATTCCAGGTTGTCTGCCGCCTCCCAGTAACCACAGGTATACTGCATTCGTTTATCCAACATGGCCAGGTAAAGGTCATTACCGATATCATAATGTTTCCGGCCGACCAGGAATGACCGGTGGGGGGTCTGCAAATTTAAGGCCCGGGCTTTAAAAAGCTGCCATGCGGTTGCGCTGTCCTGCTTTACTTTGCTTAAAAGATCCGCTCTAAGAATTCTGTCAATAAACGTGTCAATGGCCTTACATTCCCACCATTGATCCATGTAGGATTCGCCAAGACCCAATGCGGTATCACTCAATACCCTTCCGTACAACTCATCATTTTTAACCTGGATATCATAGGGATGGGTCCCGTTAACGGTAATTCCTGCCAACCCCACCAACCACTGAAAACTTTGTTTTAACTTATCATTATTCATATTTTCCACCTTTTTATTAAAATATGGATTATAAAAATAACATATACAAAGATTGCCTACCCTTAATATGTATAGTTTAGATCGGAAGATAATTTTTGTCAAAATAAGTATAAAAAAAATTGAGTCCGGCGGGAGCTCCTCCCAGCGTAATCACTTGTGACTTTCTCTTCAAAAGCCTGTTGATTTCGGTTTCAATTTATGCAAATGCCTTTTTTATCCAATAATTCTATATCAGGCCTGTTATGCCATCCTGATAATGCTCCCAAGTCGACTGCATTCTCAGTCCACATGTTTGATGACTCGCTAAACAAAGCTTCTCTAATTTTGACAGGAGCTAGCGCTGACCCCCCCATGAAGGATGAATTACTGTCAAACGGAGCGCCCAAGATAATCATATCATTTTCGTTCAACGCTGAGTAAAAAAATATCCCCTATTTTCTGGATACAATAACAATTATTGTAAAAATCGTTAACATTTTTTGTTAAATCGTTAATCAACCTGGTCAAATGGCTAAGTTCAACAATGATGTATGCCCCTATTGCTAAGGCAAAAGGACAGGTTATGAAATATGGCTTGGTTTTTGCATGGGTTGTGCTTTGGTCGATTAAAATTCTATGAAGAATTGGTCTGAAAGTATTCAAAATAAAGGTGCTATTCTAACACGATAATTATCAAAAAGGAGATTTAATGATGAAACGCATCCATGAGATTTTGGCATTCTTACTAATCACTGCATTTATTGTATATGGCTGTGGCTCTGATGGAGACAGTAAGGCCGAGTCAATTATAAAGGACCAAGTCGATGTTACTGAAAATTATGTAAACGACATTTCGAGTGCTGAGAGTCCTCAAGATGTGGTTGAGGCCATTGAACGCTATACTGATGGTATGAAAGAATTAATCCCTGAACTTAAAGAATTCCAAAAACAATACCCAGGATATCAACAGGGAAAAGTTCCTGAAGGTATGGAAATCGACTTAAAAAGACTTGAGGAAATTTCAGCCAAAATTCCTGGGGCTATGATGAAAATCACATCATATATGATGGATGGGAAAGTGCAATCGGCCATGCAGAAGATGGGTGAAGAAATGAGTAAATTGCAATAAAAATGAAATTTATCCCATAGTGAGGGTAAAGCCGAATTAATATACTAAATTGGTAAGTAAATTGGATTAGCGGTCAAGTTTTGAGGCTCCAACGATCATTATTACCATTCGCTTTTTCTCAAAAAAAAGGAGGTCAGCATGAAAATTCGTTTCATTTGTATCGCACTGTTTGTAAGTCTGTTTTCAACTACAATTTCAGCAGGAACAACCACCTTTGGAGAGGTTAGCAGTCATGTCAAAAAAGTCAGTCCGCAGCTGAACAAAGCCGTAACATCAAAAAAGAACATCCCCATTACGATTGAAACAGGCGATATAGAGATCATTACCAGTCTTGATGGCAAGCACTACTGGCAAATAGGTGTTACCAACACCAGTAACCGGAACGCGATGAATTTTAAAGTCTATGTTGACGTTGAAGGCTTCCGAAACGAAGATCGAGTTTCGACCGTCGGAACCATCGATCAGCTTAAAGCTGAAAGAACTGCTTTTGCCCGTGCAGAGTTGCCTGATTTTGAAGGAATGCACCACTTCCGCATCAGAGGGGCTGGTGGAACCCCCAAAATTGTAGAGATCCCACGCCCTTTCCGCAAGGATGCAGACGGTCAACCCACCAAAAAACTCAAAATTGATAGGGTTTGGTCACTCAAGGTTGATGGCAAGATCCGCTGGTATATGAAAACTAAACCGAATATTTATGGGACCATCCTACCAAAACAAGTAAAGCTTATGGTACATTTCCGTGAGCGAAAAAAGGAGTACTGTCACCAGGAGGCGTTTAAAAAAATTGGGTATTTAAACAACCAGCAATTAATCGCTTATATTTGCCCTGAAACCAAAAACATGCCTATTAACAAGACGGCGATTAAGCCAGGAGAAAGCATGACTTTTTTCGGTGAACTGAATAGTTCAACGGCAAAACCTCATCTGCCCAATAGAATTGACCGTTTGACCGTTGAGATTCTTTACGGCGACAAAAAATCTGTTCCGTTGCCTGATGCGTTTTTCTCTCCCTATAAAAAATGTACTGATGAGTAGTTTACATCTTAGCTTAACAGCCACGTCGCTTTATAGGTGAATCGCATTAAAATGCTTTATCAGACCTGTGTGTTGACTTGTTTTTATTTTGATTGATAAAAAGCGGTTTCTTATCATAGTAGCAGATTGTTTTATTTTTATTTATTTCTTCAATCACATATAGCGGAGAGTGTCATGAAAAGAACAAGCAACCTTTTCAAGCTTTTTTTGTCAGCACTTATTGTTGCACTGTCACTGTTGGCCAACCGTTTGTTATGCTTTGTAACAAATATCAACTTCCATAACTCAGGTTGTTATAAGTATAGTAAAAGCCTTCAAATTGATTGACTTCTTAAAAAATTAGCAAAATTTAGAGATATAAAAAGGCGACAGATATGTGTATGAGCTGTCTCAGTATTTCTACCAAAAATATGTGAGTACTGGCGTTTCAAGACATTGGTGGCAAATTTTTAAAAGAGGATTGAAAAGTATCCGATCCCCCTGATTTTTTACCTGTCCCGAACGAAACTTGACTTACAGGGGGCTCAATCCCCAGGAAAACTTGCAAGAAGTCACAACATTAATTTTTCCAGTCCTGCCTATTTTGAGATGCCCGCCAGCCAAGCTTAATAGCATATTGAACACTATAGTTGCAATAGACATGCACAATTTTACCGCAAGGGATAGATCCTTTTGCTTAAAATCTGATGATGTCTTTGGAAATGGTATATCGATCCAGTTTTACTTCATCAACTAAAACCCCCATGCCTGGTTTGTCCGGAACATTAACTGTACTGTCGGAATTTAAAACCATTTCCGTAATAATGATATCATCGGCAAGATAATACTGCGTCGGAATCAAATCGCTGTGATAGATACAATTTTCAAGACTGGCCACCGCCAATCCGTATGTCAGGGCCAGCCCTGTTTCAATCATCTGCCCCACCCAGCATCCCATACCGTTTTCAGAAGAAATATCATGGATCTTCAATGACGGCAGAAGGCCGCCAACGCGCCCCTGTTTGATGTTTATTATGCGGCATGACTTCATTAAAGCTGCCATTTGAGCAGTGTACGGACTGAAAATGGATTCATCAAGACACACGGGTGTATTAATGGTCTCTTGAAGGGCTGCGTGATAAAACAAGTCTTCCCAGACCAATGGCTGTTCGATCATTGTTAGATCAAAAGAATCAAGCGCTTTCAATATTTTTTGGTCATCAGGCCATCTATAATCAGTGTTTGCATCTACCATCAATGGCAGGTCTGGATATTTATTCCGCACTTGCTCCAGGATTGAAATATCCCATCCATGACTGATTTTTAATTTAATTCTGCTGAAACCATATTCAAGGTATTCTTCTATAATATCAAAGAGTTTTCCAACTGACTTTTGAATCCCGACACCGTGTCCCACAGGAATTTTGCTCTTTGTTCCACCCAACAGTCTGGCAATCGAAATCCCTTCCCTAAGAGATACCAAGGCCCATATTGAGTTTTCCACACCAGCCTTGGCCATATTGTGTCCTTTGAAATGCCCCGAATATTTCCAGAAATCTTCAGGCCCTTCAATCTTTTTCCCCAGAATGGACGGAAGTATAAAATTTTTCAGAATAGTCCGGACTGTTCCCGGCGTTTCATAGGTAGATAAAGGGATATCCTTGCAGACGCATTCACTGAAAACAACAGCATTTTTTGTAAAGACCTTAAGGATTATTTTGTCCAGGCAAATATTTTTTTGATAGCTGGTCTCATATGGAATATTCAAAGGAATTTGAACATGTATGATGTCTACCCGGTCGATAATCATTGATTCACCTTTTCAACAGGATGATGCAATAAAAAAGAATACATCACCCTGTTCGTATTGATTTGCAAATTATTGCATCCATTCAGCTGTTTTTAACAATAAAGTTTCATTAATCGGTAAAATAAGTTTTAAATTTTTACTGGCACCATAGATTGAGTTAACGGTGTTTATGGGCATCCAATATACATTTTCAATGATTTTTTTCTGAGCTTTAAAGTACAGTTCCTTTCGTTTTTCACTATCAAATGAGAATCGAGCTTCCGTCAACCAGGCCTCAATCTCTTTATCTCCTGTATAGTTCTTTTTTGATTCTTCACCAAACCAGATCGGCAGTGTACCATCTGCATCGAGCAGCATGTAACTCGCCCATCCAAAATTACCGATATCCTTTGCCTTTCCTCCATCTCGAGCTTGAATGGCCTGCCCGATATTTCCACGGAAATCCTTTAAACGAAGATTGATACCCACCTTCTGGAGGTATCCCATAGCAGCCGTGTCAAATTGATGCTGTATCGGATAATAATACATAACATCAAGATCGAAACCATTGCTGTATCCGGCATCTTTTAACAGTTTCTTTGCCTTCACAGGATCATAAGCCAATCCTTTAATGTCCGGTGCAAACCCGAAATCAAAAGGACTTAAAGCGGTATCAATCATTTTTGCATGCCCCTTGAACATTGTTTCAATAATGGCTTGACGGTCAATGGCATGCCAGATAGCCTGACGGACCCGCTTGTCTTGAACAGGGCTTTTACCAGCACGACCCATGGAATCGAACTGCCAAAAATTTATACGATGGGATGGGGTTTCCAAAACTTTTGTTTTTGAATTTTTGTCCACTATGGATACTTTGTCTGGATCGAGTTTTGATATCAGGTGAACATTCCCTGAAATCAACTCGGCAATTCTGGTGGATTGTTCTGGAATGACGCGAATAGTGATCCGTTTAATCTTTGGAAGCCCTTCAACCCAATAATTTTCATTGGCTGACAGAATCAACTTTGATCCCTTTTCCCATTTAACCATCTTATAGGGGCCTGTTCCCATGGCGAACTGGGCAACCTGATCTTCACCATTTTTTTTGCAGAATCCAGGATCATATGGAAAAAAAGTACAAAATCTTTCCAGTACAAGAGGATAGGGTCCTGTTGTGTGAATTTTGAAATGAAGATCATCGATAACTTCGACCGCTTTAATAAATTTATATGCACTTCTAAGCTTGGCTTTCATATCCTGGTTTAAAATTCGATCCATTATAGTATACCGTATGGCTTCGGAAGTAAGTAAATTACCATTATGATATTTGATATTCGGTTGAAGTTCAAATTCCCAGGTAGTTTCATCGATCCGTTTCCAGGATTTCGCAAGCCCTGGTTTAATGGAGAGGTCCTTAAGATCCCTTTCAACAAGAGAGTCAGAGACCATGTGATAAATATTGGTCAAATTTAAAGAGGTTGTCGCATAAATATCCATGGTAGGAATTTTACTGCTGATTGCCCATATCAATGTATCATTTTTTGCAGCAAAAGCAGGGAACGCTAACAAACACCAGAAAAAAACAAACATGATGTAACACCCTATTGTCTTGGCACTTTTCATGGCTTCATCTCCTTTTGTAATATTTATAATTTGGCCACTGATGCTGTTTCATTTAACAACCAACAGCGACATTTCACTTTGTTTTTCAGGCTGAATAAAGGGGGTTTTTCCTTTTTACACACCGGCTTTGAAACCATGCATCTTGGTTCAAACAGGCAGCCGTCCGGAAGATTATGCAGGCTGGGCACCATACCGGGTATTTCATAAAGAGGCTTTTTCCCTTCCGTGAACTTTTTCCCCAGTCGGGGAACCGATCGTAAAATACCTTTGGTATACGGATGACGTGGGGTTTCAAAGACAATGTCTGCCGATGCATACTCCATGACTTGGCCAGCGTACATGACCAAGACATGGTCACTGACTTCAGAAATCACGCCCAGGTCATGGGTAATCATCATTAGAGCCATACCATACTCTTCCTGCAATACCATCATTAAATCCAATATTTGGGCTTGAATCGTGACATCCAATGCTGTTGTGGGCTCATCAGCGATTAAAAGCCGGGGGCGGCAGGCAAGTGCCATAGCGATCATAACACGTTGCCTCATTCCTCCGGAAAGTTGATGGGGATAATCATTTACCCTTTTTTCAGGGGAAGGGATGCCTACTTTTTCAAGCATATTTACAGCCTGTTCAACTGCCAATTTTTTAGTTGTTCTCTGATGCGTGAGAAAAACTTCTGATATCTGGTTGCCGACTGTATAAACAGGATTCAGGGAGGTCATGGGTTCCTGGAAAATCATAGAAATCTGATTTCCCCTTATGGTACGCATTTTTTCATTCGGCAAACAACAAAGGTCTATACCATTAAAATTGATACGGCCTTGCGTGATTTTCCCTGTAGGCTGGCTTAACAGGCCAAGGATACTCAGTGCAGTCACAGACTTTCCGCATCCCGACTCTCCAAGGATGCCCAGCGTTTGACCCTTTGAAATATTGAATGACAGACCATCAACCGCTTTGACTTTTCCTTCCGGTGTTGAAAATTCTGTATGAAGGTTTTCAATGTTGAGCAGGAAATTATCATTCATATCTGTTTACCTTTTATATTTTAAGCAACTGACCCAATGATTTTTTGAGATTTCCACCATTTTAGGTTTTTCCCGACTGCATAGAGAAAACATATCTGGGCAACGGGTGTGAAAACAACATCCGCTCGGAGGATTGATCGGACTCGGCACATCCCCTTTTATAAGCATCCGTCGATTTCCCTTTTGTTTTTTCCCAACATCCGGGATAGCATTGAGCAGGGCCCTGGTATAGGGATGGGCCGGCTGGTTATATAAATCTTTGTCTGATGCGGTTTCCATTATGTTTCCAAGGTACATAACAATAATACGATCCGATATGTGTTCAACCACCGCCAAGTCATGTGCAATAATCAAATATGATAGTCCAAAATCAGCCTTTAACCGGTCAAGCAGATTTATTATCTGTGCCTGGATAGAGACATCCAAAGCAGAGACAGGCTCATCCGCAATAATTAATTTCGGCTTCATGGCAAGTGCTCTAGCAATGCCTATCCTTTGACGCTGGCCCCCTGAAAACTCATGTGGATACCTGGCCATATGGCTTTCTCTGAGCCCGACATTATTAAGCAGATCCTTAACATCTTCCTTCCATGACCTGTTTTTTGAAAGCCCGTGAACCCGGATAGCTTCACCAATGATGTCTTTAACCCTCATCCTGGGATTTAAAGAAGCATAAGGGTCCTGAAAAATCATCTGAACCATCATTCTGTACTCAAGCAATTTCGAATCGTTGAAATTTGCTATGTTTTTTCCATTAAAATAGATAGCCCCTTCAGTGATGTCGTATAATTTCATGAGACAGCGAGCAACTGTTGATTTGCCACATCCAGACTCTCCGACAACCCCGAGGGTCTCACCTCTGCGCAGTATAAAGCTGATGTCGTCCACTGCTCTGACAAATCCGGTTGTCTTTTTCAGCACACCTGTTTTGATTGGAAAATATTTTTTTAATCCACGTACCGCCAGGATAGAATCAGTATAATTTTGTATCATTTTCAGCTTTTCCTCATGTGGGGATCAACAATATCCCTTATGGCATCGCCCAAAAGATTTATTCCCAATGCACTCAAGAAAATAGCAAATCCCGGCAATGCTGCCAGCCACCATTCGGAAAGCATATAATCTCTACCCTCAGCAAGCATCATACCCCAGGAAGGTGTTGGCGGTTGGATACCTAACCCTAAAAAGCTCAAAAGAGATTCCCGGATAATGGCCCGGGCGATCTCAACCGTTCCCAGCACGAGAATGGAAGGCAGTATATTTGGAAGAATGTGCTTCAATAAAATCCGCATTGTGCTGAAAGCAAGTGTTTTTGCACATAAAACGAACTCACATTCTTTGAGTTTGATTGTCTCTACCCTTGTTACTCTTGTAAAAACCGGCCATCCAGTAATACCCAGGGCAAAAATAATATTCTGTAATGAGGGACCAATAACTGCCACCAGGGACATGGCGAGCAATATGAAAGGAAATCCCATCATCACATTGACCATAAAGGAAATGGCAGAATCGGTTTTACCACCGTAATACCCGGCGAACAGACCCAGGAACACACCAATAACCACCTGGATGAGAACAGCAGAAATACCGACAATTAAAGAAATTCTCGTACCGTAAATGATCCGGCTTAAGGTGTCCCTTCCAACGCTGTCTGTCCCCAGTAGGTGTTTGGCTGATCCTCCTTCAAGGAAAGACGGAGGCAAAAGTCGTTCCATGATATCTTGTTCATAAGGGTCAAATGGTGCAATAAGGTGGGCGCCAACTGCACAAATCAGCATTCCCACAATAATAACCCCACCCATCATACCAAGTTTAAGGTCCCACATTTTTCGAAGTATGTTAAACAATGATGATGGCTTTTTCTGATTTACATGGGGCACTGTCATAATTGTTTCAGAACTCATAATTTACTCCAGGCGGATTCTCGGATCGATAAACGCGGTCAAAATATCGGCTAAAAGATTTCCAATCACAACACACAGTGCGAAAAAGACTACAATTGCCTGTACAACAGGATAATCACCCATGCGGATGGATTCCACGGCAAGTCGGCCAAGACCGGGCCAGGCAAAAACAGTTTCTGTCACAACAGCGCCACCCAGAAGGAGGCTCAATTGCATACCGGTAACGGTAACCATGGGAATCATCGCATTTTTAAACGCATGCTTGATCATCACTGTTTTTTCAAAAAGTCCTTTGGCCCTTGCCGTTCGGATGTAATCCTGATTCAGTACATCAAGCATTCCAGATCGCACAAGCCTCATATTTACTGGCAGGAGCCAGGCACCCAGGGTAATGGATGGCATAATCATATGAACAAAACTATCGCTGCCGGAAATAGGAAGCCATCCCAGGAAAACACCAAAAATAATGATAAGCATGATGCCAAACCAGTATAACGGCATAGCCTGGCCGACAAGCGCCAGAAAAGTGATAAGGTTGTCAGCTAAAGTATAGCGTTTCACAGCAGAAATCATCCCCATAGGGATAGCAAGTGCGTTAGCAAGTAGAACCGCCAACAGAGACAGCTTCAATGTAGCAGGAATTCGCTCTATCACCAGGTCTAAAGCAGGAATTTTTGATACAAAAGAATTCCCGAAATCGCCATGTAGCAATACTTTTTTCAAAAAAGACAAATATTGAATCAAAACCGGACGATCAAGGCCCATGGATTTTTTAAATATTTCAATATCTTCAATTTCTGCCTCTGGGGGAAGCAGCAGTAAAGCCGGATCGGAATTTAAAAAAAGCAAAAAAAATGAAATCATAGAGATCGCAAGACAGACCGCTATTGCTTGAAATAAGCGCCTGATAATATACGCTTTCATACGTTTGATTCCAGAACCATTTGAAAATTATTTTCAGCAAATATACTTTTTCCTGCAATATGGATATCCGCAATAGTTTTTCTTTGCTGGAGTACCTTTATATCCGTCAACGGATTTGTTTTTAATATTAGCAAATCTGACTGTTTACCGATTTCGATTGTCCCGGTCATATCACTTATCTTTAGTGCTTTTGCTGCGGCTGCCGTGGCTGAAATAATTATTTCGTGGGGTGTCATCCCGGTTGCATAAAGTTCTGATAATTCAAACGCATTGTTCCCATGAAGGTTAAACGGGGTGCCCGCATCCGTACCCAAAGCGATGGCAACACCAGCCTTAAATGCATTTATACAGCTTTTGATGCGATTTTCACGATGACAGATAGACTTTTCAACGATATAAGATGGGATGCCTGCTTGAAGGCCATTGCTGATGATATGAGCGCCGGCAGACAAGGTTGGAATCAGTGGCACATTGTTCTCAAGCATCAAATTGATAGCCTCATCATCCAGGTTCATACCGTGTTCAATGGTATCAATTCCAGCATGAAGCGCGATTTTGACCCCATTCAATCCCTGGGCGTGAGCAGCAGTAGAAATACCTGCTTTATGGGCCTCTTCAACGCCTGCAGTCATTTCCTCCAGACTGTACTGTGTCTGCCCCGGCTCTACTCCTTTTGTGCAAATACCGCCCGTGGCCATCAGTTTTACAACGTCCACACCTGCTTTGAGCTGCTTGCGCACCGCTTTCCGGACTTCGTTTGGGCCATCTGCTTCAATGCCTATTTGCCAACCATGTCCACCTGTCATACAGATCATCTGTCCAGCACACAGAATTCTCGGACCTTTTACCAGGCCATTGTTAATGGCATCCCTTACTTTCAGCCCAACATGATTCAAACAGCCTAAATCACGAACAGTTGTAAAACCCGCATTCAATGTTTTCCAGGCATTGTTAATCATAATGATGGTCGCCGTGCTGTCATCCATACCCATGAGGGGAAGTGTGGGGTCAGGTGATCCGTCCATCACAAGATGAAGATGACAGTCAATCATCCCCGGCATGACGGTCATCCCGTCGAGATCAATATCATCTCCAGAATAATCTGATTTTATCTCGGCCATTAAACCAAGGGCTGCAATCGTCCCATTTTTAACCTGCAGCCAGCCTGAGTCTATCACCCTACCTGTTCCAGTAATAATGGTGCAGTTTTTATATCGCTTTTCCATTTTTATAATCCCGAAATTATGGTCTTGGTCATCGATTAAGGGTTTTATATCTTTCCACAAGCAGTTTAGATCGTTCAAAATGTTTTGACATAAGCCTGCGTGCGTGATCGGTGTTTCTATTCTTAATGCATTCAAAAAATTCAACGTTATATTCATAATCTTCTTTGGCTTCACTAAACGGAAATTCTAATTTTGAAGTAAATTCCCGAGAAATTTTTATAGCAGCGCTCATTGATGACACCAATAGACGATTGTGACTGGCAATGGCAATCAACCTGTGAAAATCAACTTGATTTTCCCGGTCCACATCCCCATTGTTCAACCTGTTTTTGCACGTATCTAAATTTATTTTAAGAATGTCAAGATCTGACTTTTCATGCCTTTCACAGGCAAGTTCCAAAACAGTAGGTTCGATATTCCTCCTGAAATCGATGACCTCTTCAATGGTCAAGCCGCCAAGGTGGTAGCAGTCTACAACGACATTCAAAATTCGATCTGCATTTCCTTCGGCAACAAAACTCCCTCCCTTAGCACCCCGTCTTTTTTCAATCAATCCCTCAGCAACAAGCTGGCCCAGGGCCTCTCGCATTACTGTTTTGGACACTTTGAATTGATTTCTCAAATCTTCTTCCGAGGGCAGTTTATCACCCGGCTTAAGGCGCCTATCATAAATCGCTTCTTTTAAAATGCCCCTGACTTTATCTGGAATATTTGATGAACTGACATCGGGTACAATTAATGGCTTGCTCATGAATTCTCCATTTTTGTGTGATGTTTTAAACTTCATACTTCATACGTATGAAATATGTCAAGAACATTATTGATATTTTTTAGAAGACTTTGTCTGGTATTCTACGTATATGGGGTTTCGGTTGTAAATTCTACTTCTTTTTTCACATAGCATTTTGGAAAGATAAAAAAGATGGGCTCTGAGTAAAGAAAATGGAAAAAGCGCCTAATGCAGCATCTTCGATACGATAGGTTTTGTTAGATCCGGTGCGGATTGGGAATGGGGATTTAATTCCCAACCATTTCCAGGGATTTTTTCCCGGCCGATTCAGGGGGGAACATCCAGCAAGTAATTTTATTCCCTCCATATAATTCCCTTAAAAAAAGAAATTTTTAAAAATCTAATCCACGAGAACAATCCATTGTTCATAACTTCTGGGAAAAATACAAGAAAGGAAGTCGCCACATAGTTTTATTTGGCGCTTTACATTGCACCAACGGGTCGAATTGGCTTTTTAAAAACTTATGGAATCAAGCCACTAAGGACCGCAGATGAAATAAATTGGACATAATAGCGCAGAATTTTGGTTCATCTACAAGGCGCATTAAAGGTTTAATAGCAGGCCTATTTAGCCTTTGATGAAACGCAGTAGATGGGCCAAAAGGCAAGCTATTATGTTCAATTTATAAAATTTGCGGTCCTAACCCATTAAAAGAGCATATGTTAAACGTGAACGTACTGAGCGAGCATCAAAAAGGATCATTAGAGGCCTTTGTTTATTTCTTAGATGAGATCGGAATTGAAAAGCAAACCTTTGTAATTACCGACACCAATGCCCTCCATCCACAAATTTATGTATTATTTCAATCGCTAAACAGACAAATGATTTAAAACAGATGTTATTTTCCAGCCACCACGATTCATCTTTAACCGTTTGAATTTGACCGGCCCCTGAGAGATGATGAACCATGCCGGCTGGCTTCCAAGTCTTGCTACCCGTCAAACACCTCGTTGGATTGGAGAATCAAAAAATCTTTTACCTTCTGGACAAATTGGGGCATAAACTTTTGTTGATACTCTTCAGATTCCGTGTCTTTCCCATAGGCTGGAAGGCTTTCCACATTGACAACTGCTGCATACTGATACGGGGAGTCCACCGGTCCCGGAGGGCCGCCGGCCATCTGCACGGCACCCACCGGCTTGGTCAGTGTATAATTTTTAACTGCCGGAAGTCCAGAGATAAACGGTCCCTTGTATGAATTAACCCAGCTTTCAAAATCTTCTTCTGTCACTTCGTCTTTTAAATTGTAGAGAATAAATAATCTTGCCATTCCTGCCTCCTTCAAATTAATTGATTGACCCATAGCTTTTTTTTCAGCTATAGTTTCTGGTACTATATATAACCGCCTGCTTTCAGGAATACTTGGACTATAGATCATATTCTTTGGACAGGAGTGGACAAATCCGAAGCCAGCTAACTTGAAAGGGTATGCGATGACCGTAAAAATCACTACAGCCTCAAAGGAACTAAGCACGAAAAGTATTGTCAACCCTAAAGAACAATTTTCTTTCTGGACCGATGCGATCTGCAATACTTTTTTTCAACTCAGTGTAGACCGACGGCTTGACGGTGGTTTTATCGGCAGTGTGAAAAACAATGATCTGGATCCCTTCTGTATCAACCGCGTCCGATCTGAAGAGCATATCGCAGATCTTTCAAAGACAGGGATCAGCAAGCTGAAAAACCATTATTTTAAACTGCACATCCAGAACAGTTCTATCGCAATCGCCCGCCAGCACGGATTCGAAACCATCCTCCGGCCCGGAGATGCCATGCTGCTCGACAGTCTGTATCCCTTCCAGCTCGATTTCCCGAAAAATTTCAGCTCGCTTTCCGTAATAATTCCAAGGGAGCTGTTACGGCCAATGTTAAAGGACCCGAAAGCGGCCACAAAAAGGCTGATTTCAAATCAATCCCCAATCAATATGGCCATCAAGCATTACATCCATTTTTTACTTAAAGCATGCACAGATCAAATTGATTCTGATCAATCACGATTATATTTGGACAACCTGCTGGGCCTTATTGTAGCTGGGACATCCGAAGGAAAAAGCAGTGCAGAAAAAATAGACAGCGAAAACAAATTTTCGCGGATAAAACGATATATCAATACCAACCTGAACGATCCGGAAATTTCTCCTGTAACCGTTGCAAAGCAGTTTTTCATCTCGGTGAGCTACGTGCACAAATTATTCAAAAAGAATCACCTGACATTCGGCAATTACCTTCGCACACAACGGTTGGAGTGTGCGGCAATGACCCTACAGAACAAATCCAATGACAACCATACCATCAGCGAGGTGGCATACCACCTGGGATTTAACGATCTTTCCTATTTCTGGCGGTTGTTCAGAAAATATTACGGCATGACCCCCAAAGAATACCGCCAAAGGAATACCAAAGTATAAACGTTGTTCTCCGATTCCGAGAGTTGCAGCCGTTAAATTTTTTTCTTGCTTTTTTAAAAAGAGTGCCCTATGAATTGTTTTATTAGACAATTATTAACCCAATAAATTTTAACCCTATTCAAACTAACCGGACCATGATTGACAAAAAAAACGAAACTGTCAGCCGTATCCCCCAAAGTGATGAATGGCCTTCCACCGAGGAATTCAAACCCATCAAAAGGGAAAGAACCTCCCGGATTATTGAAAAACAGATAAAAGCCATCATTTTTAAAAAGGGTCTCCAGGTTGGAACAAAGCTGCCCACGGAAAGACAACTGGCCGAAACATTTAATGTGAGCCGGACCAGCGTAAGGGAAGCCCTGCGCTCCATGGAACGGTCCGGATTACTCTCAATTAAAAAAGGGAGCAAGGGCGGTGCTTTTTTTTCAGGAACCCTCTCCCCCCATGTGGCCGAATTGATGATCGATATGTTTGACTCAGGACAAGTAAGCCTTGAGGAAATTCTGAATGCAAGGCTTATCATTGAACCCCAGGTTGCTGCCGAAATCGCCGGCAAGGCGGTTCCTGAACAAATTGCACGGTTAAAGGAAACCATTGGCCTTCTTCGGCAGGGATACAAAAGCGGAGACCCGAAAATGGAGAACAACCCAAGGTTTCATCATGTACTGGGCCAGATGTCCAACAACCGGGTCATTCAATTGATTATGCGGGTGCTCATGGTCGTGCACAAAGAGCGCATGAGTTTCATCAGACTGGACAATGCCGCCAAAAAAAGGATTATCAGGGAACACGAAGGCCTTATAGATGCAATCGCTCAACATGACCCTGAACTAGCCAGCGAACGGATGCGGCAGCATATTCTCAGCGTCCACGGGATTCACAGTAAAATTGAAGACAAAGAACAAAAGTTATAGCAACTGAAACCGTCCGAAACGGACACTTTCTCAATCAGGAGGAGATTATGACAATATCACTATCTTGCGCCTGTCCACTGTATGACCGGGTGTGGCCCCTGTATTCGAAACAGGTCGTACCAACGGGTATTTCACTTCATTTCCTGCCGCTGTCCGTTGAGGAGATCTTTTGGCGTCAGGCCAGACATGCGGAATTTGATGTGTCGGAATGCTCGTTTTCAACCTTTACGCTCCTGCGCTCCAAAGGAGATGAACGGTTCATCGGCATCCCGGTTTTCACTTCCCGAATTTTTCGCCACTCCTCTATTTATGTCAATAAAAACAGCGGCATTAAAACCCCCCAGGACCTGAAGGGCAAGATTGTGGGACTGCCGGAGTATCAGATCACGGCCGTTGTGTGGCAGCGGGGCATACTCCAGGATGAATACGGGGTGTCCCCCAAAGACATTCTCTGGCGGACTGGCGGAGAAGAAACCCCCGGCAGGACGGAAAAAGTAAGCATTGATCTGCCTGCCGAAATCCGGATCAAATCCATACCGCGGGGCCAGACCCTGTCAAAAATGCTGGACACAGGTGAAATAGATGCCTTGTTCTCTGCCCGGATTCCCTCCACCTGCAAATTGAATGGCGGAAATGTTACCCGGCTGTTTGAAAACTACCAGGACGTTGAAGAGGCCTATTATAAAAAGACCGCCATATTTCCCATCATGCACATCATTGTTCTGAAACGAGACATATATGAAAAGCACCCATGGATCGCCGTTAATCTGTACCGTGCATTTTGCAATTCAAAAAACATGACCATGGATGAATATTCGGATACATCGGCATTAAGGGTCTCTCTTCCAGGGCTTGTCCATGAAATTGAACGGACCAGAGCGCTCATGGGAGATGACTGGTGGCCATATGGCATACAAAAGAACAAAAAGGTCCTTGAAACGTTTTTGAGATACCACCATGAACAGGGCCTTTCAAAACGGTTAATGACAATTAACGACCTCTTTGCACCGGAAACCATGGATGAGGAATTCAAAATTTAAGACCATTATTACCCGCCTGCTGCCATGGCAGATGATTACCCTTCAAAGGATATCCGGCTGATTATCGGTGGCAAGCCCGGTGGGGGCTTTGACACATACTCCCGGGCCATCAGCCGGTATATGGAGAAATACCTTCCCAAAGGCGTTCATCTCATCGTTGAGAACAGGCCCGGTGCCGGCCATAAAATAGCCATCTCCATGGTATACAGTGCAAAACCCGATGGATACACCATTGGAATGCCCATCATGCCGGGGTTGTATTTTGCGCAGATGTTCAACAAACAGAATTTTGACATGACCAAGGTCACCTGGCTGGTGACGATTCTCCGGGAATCAATGGCGCTTGGGATCCCTCCTGAATCATCATTCAAGACCATTAAGGACCTACAGCAGGCCGACGTCGTCCGGGTCCCTGCAGTGGGGTTTGCCAGCGACATTGAATCTATCCTTGGACTTGATCAACTAGGAATAAACGGCAAATATATCACCGGCCATAAAAACAGCAAGGATGGCATACTGGCGACCCTGCGGGGAGATGGTGATGCAGTCAGTTTCACCTATGATTCCATGAGAAAATTCTTCGTCAAAAAACAGCTGATTCCGGTGCTGATAATGGGGAATGAAAAGAGAATTCCCGATTTTCCGGATGTGCCGACTTTAGGAGAGCTGGGTTATCCGGAAGTAAATTCCATTCCGGCCCGGTTCCGTGTTATAGCAGGTCCTCCGGACATGACTGCCGAGCGGACAAAATATCTCAGAGAGGCGCTGTATAAAACCCTTACCGACCCGGAATTTGTTGACTGGAGCAAAAAAGCCAAACGGCCGGTGGAAGCGCTCACTGGTGAGGAGACAGAGAAGGTGTTGAAACTTGTCATGGGAGAATTCGACAACCGCAGGGAAAGCCTGAAAAAATATATGACCATGGAATAATAGGGAACCGACACCATTTTCCAACCTGTCAATGGCTTGAAAAAAGGAACCAAGATGTTTGATACGACTGCGTTAATGGGGACTCTCCAGACCATGTCAACCTTCCACGGCATTTTAATGCTGTTATCAGGAACTGTCATCGGGATGATATAGTGGTGCCGGCCCTTTTCGGGTTGCTGGCCATAGGAGAAATGACGGACCTGCTGGTGAAAAAAAACCCATTGCCGGCCATAAGGCCGCAAATGCAGAAGGGTACGGGGTCTGGAAGGGGATTGTCTTAACGCTGAAGCAGCCGTTTCTGGTGCTCCGATGCTCTGCCCTGGGGACAGTAATCGGGGCCATCCCCGGGGTGGGCGGAACCGTGGCCGGGTTTATCTCCTATATGCATGCCAAGCAGACCTGTCGGAACAATGAAAATTTCGGTAAAGGCGACGTGCGCGGTGTGATCGCTTCTGAAGCCGCCAATGATGCCAAGGAAGGCGGTGCCCTGCTACCCACACTGGCCTTTGGCATCCCCGGAAGCTCGGGTATGGCCGTCTTTTTAGGCGCATTGACCCTGCACGGCATTGATACCGGCCAGGACATTTTCATCACCAATATTGATGTGGTTTACATGCTGCTACTTTCCATGCTGGGATGTCATATTGTGGCGGCGTGCATCGGGCTCACCCTGGCGGATAAAATTGCCCTGCTGACCAGAATCCGGCCGGTGTTGTTTGCACCGATTCTGTTTTTGGTGTGCCTGATCGGGTCCTTTGCCTTGAGAAACAGCATGGGGGATGTCATGGTGACTTTTATCTTTGGCATCCTGGGCTATGAAATGCGCAAGTTCGGCTTTTCACGCATCGCACTGATCCTGGGGCTGCTGCTGGGAAACATGGCTGAAATCGCTTTCCGCCAGACCCTGTCCACCCAGGCAGGTGCCATGGGGTTTTTCACCCGGCCCATCTCCCTGATCCTGTTTTTATTGATTATCGGCTCTGTTATGATGCCTTTCATAAAGTCCTGGCAAAGGAGAAAACGCCGTGAAAAATGAAGAAAAAAGAGAAATTTCAATATTTTTATGGTTCACCGGATGTCTTGCCGCAGTATACGTATTGGGCTTTTTAGTTGCTATTCCGGTTTTTCTTTTTCTGTTTTTAAAATTTGGGCAAAGGAAAGCTGGCTGTTATCGATTATTTTTGCGGTGGTGGTTTTGGGTGTGGTCTATGTGTGCTTTGTCTACATATTGAGAATCCCGTTGCATCAGGGGATTTTATTTATCTAATGTTTTGTTTGATCGGGTGGAATGTTTTTTTATAGAGACTTTTCAAGGAGAATAAAATGGAGTCAAAAAAATTAAAAGAGACTCTGGCTTTGGCCTGCCGAATTTTGGGAAATAATGGGCATGATGACTTAAACTTAGGACATCTGAGCGCCCGGGCGATAGAATCACAGGAGTCGATTTATATGAAGGGGCGAAGGCTTTGTTTAAGTGAAGCTTGCACAGAAGATCTGGTTACCATTGATTTTAATTATAAAAAAGTGGTTGGTCAGCGCGACACCCATTCAGAGATGCCCATACACATCGAAATATATAAAAAAAGACCGGATGTAAACTGCGTGGTACACACCCATCCCATTTATGCAACTGCATTTTCGGCTACAAAACAAAAGCTGAGACCGATAAATAATATTGCGACGTATTTCTCATAATCATTGCCTTATTTTGATCAAACCACCGATCTGGTAGTAACCCCTGAGTCGGGCCGGGCCCTGGCCAAAACCCTTGGAGATGCAACGGCAGTCGTCATGAAGAACCATGGGATTGCAGTTGTCGGTGAAACTATCGAAATCGCAACGGTGAGGGCTTATTTGCTGGAAAAAGCCCTGAAAATTTTTTATATTGCCAAAGGCTTTGGAGAGCTTACCTGGAGCAGTGATGACGATGTCAAACAAAAGATAGCCAAAGCCTATAGCGCTCCCAAACTTAATCATATGTGGGAAGCGCTTTCGCGTCAACTGGCAAAGAAGGAAAGGCAGGAGCAAATTCTGGAGATGCTTGCACAAAAAATGTAAGCCGATCCAAAGAGAAAAAAATATACAAAACCTGCCCCCATGTTCATTTGAATACTTTTTTCAAGAAATTCTTATGATGTTGAACCAAGCTGAGAAACGAATTAGTTAGCAACACGTCATCTATGCTGGGAGCTATTTTAAACGGGTAATTGTAAATTTTAATGTATTCATGCGAGGGGGATGAATGGCGGAATTGCTGGCGATCTTGGCTTCTTTTTTCTATGCACTCAACATGGTTGTTGCCCGGGTGGGACTGAAGGACACAGATACCTTCTCCGCTGGTATCCTCAGTATGTGCTTTTCCCTTATGGGTGCGATTGTCGCCTTTGTGTTTGTCATGCCGATTCATTCCATCAGTGCCAGGGCCGTATTTTTCTTTGCCATGGCAGGATTTTCCGGTCCCTGCCTGGGTCGGCTGCTGCTCTACTTAGGCATAAAACGTGTCGGAAGTGCTATCGCCAGCTCTTTATATTCAGTCAAGCCACTCTTTGCGGCCTTGGCAGCTGTTGTTCTGCTGGGAGAAAAGGTGACTGCCGGTATCGGAATTGGAATACTGATCATGATAATCGGACTGAGTATCATCAGCTCATCCAACAGCGATGCTTCTCCTGGGAAACGCTGGTCAAAAAAAGACATGATTTTTCCGATTCTTGCCGGACTTGGCTATGGGTTTTCACATGTATTCAGAAAGCTCGGCTTGAATTTAAATGCCGAACCTTTGCTGGGGCTGCTTGTACAGAATATAGCCGCTCTATTTTTTCCTCTGATAGTCATATTCTGGCAGACAAATAACAACGCGAATAGGGCCTGGAGCAGCCTTCGAGGTTGGATAATTTTTGGTTTGGCAGGAATCTGTTCTACTTTAGGACAGATATGTTTATTTATGGCTTTGAGCAAGGGGGATGTTGTCATTGTTGCGCCGCTATCAACCATCAGTCCGTTGTTTGTGCTTTTAATGGCGGGGCTGTTTCTCAAGGGTATGGACCATATAAGTTGGAAAATCGGTATGGGTTGTTTTTTTATCCTTGCTGCCACTGTTCTGCTGACACTCTATAAAAATTGACGTTTCCTTTTGCTCGCTTCCGGGCAATAAACCAGTCCGGGGTATTCTTCAGCGATTTTGCGCTTGACCACCCTGCCATGATTGATGGGATAGACATCTCAGAGACGTCGAACTCTGCGTAGCAAAGCTGGCGCCAGAACATTTCCGAAGGATGCTGGATTGAAGGGACCAGATCGATGCCATCGGGTGTCACTGTTCCGTCAAGAATCGGCAATTTCAAATATGGCTTCCTCTATTTTCGATCGCAATGGCTTTCCATATTCTATGCGATTTTTTAATTTAAAAAAAATTGGGTTTTATAGTCATTGACCTGCTTCATAAGGTCATTTCCAATATTGGAAATCCTGAATATTTTAACAAATATGACATATCAACAAGTGTCTACCTCATCGGTGCGTTGAATGGGGTCTGTGAATCCAATGTAATTTGTTTATTAAAAGCCTCAGAAACAGTTAAAGTTGAAACGATTTGGATAACCCTTGAAAATAAGAATTAAAAATAGTTCCTTAACTTGAGTTCAAATGGGTGCGGATTCAAATATGTCTGTATCTTCAGCCAGGGTTGATCATATTTCAAGACATAATGTTTTAAAAGGGTAATCGGCACTATCAAAGGAACATAACCGGATATGTATTGATCAAAAACTGACAATAGCTCCTGTTTTTCACCACTGCTCAGATCTTTTTTGAAATACCCCATAATGTGTTGCAGAACATTGATGTTCTTTTTTAATGTGGTTTGAAGACTTAATGCCTTTAAAAGAAGCACTTCATAAATATCAAACAATTGATCCAAGTCATGGGTTTTCCCCTGGGCAACAAGTTTGCCCATCTTCCTGTAAATATCCTGATTGTGAGACAGTATCAATAACTTATTTTGGGTATGGAACTCGACGAGACCACCCAAAGTCATATTTTGACTGCAAAGATTTCTCCATCGTTGCAGAGAAAAGATATTTTCAATAAAATTTTCCCTTAACTTCGGATCATGCAAGCGGCCTGCTTCTTCTACCGGTATCCTTGGAAAGGCTTTTGTAAACGCCTTGGCAAACAGCCCGGTACCATTTTTCCGGACGATGCCGTCATCACCATAAACCCTGATCCGGTACAACCCGCTGCTGGGAGATTTGCTTCTAAAAATAAAACCGCACAGATCTTCTTTGGCCAACGCCTTGATGCGGACTTGAATCCAGGTCTTCATTTGATCGGTTTTATCCACAGCCGTTTTTTGAGTCACCAACCTGGGATTCTCAGCGTCCCCCACTAGCCGCACAGCCTCTCTTGGCGTTGGCATTCCACACTCTACCTCCGGGCATACAGGCACATATTCGGTAAACAGACCAAGGGTCTGAGTAAGAAAACGATCATGGCTGTGTCCGCCATCATATCGAACTTTATTTCCCAACAGACAAGAACTAATACCAATTTTAATGGGCTCGAGCATGCCATCCTCCTGTTTTTATAAATATTAAACCGTTGCAGATCCCGGCAAGACATATAATCACATTGACATCATTCAATACAGTATATAGTTTTTTGATTTAATTAACAGACGTTTATCGATACGGCCGTCTTTTATCCAAAAAAGTCTGTCGATTAAAGCAGGCATGACCAATTAGTGATGATATTGAACAAATTTTATTGTGCCCGTCAGGGCATGGGCGATATATAAAAAAAATATTGAAATTTATTCTTAAACGCGGTTTGATAGACATGACCTGCCAAATTCGAAAACTTGTTTTCATAAAACTTTTGGAAAAAGGATTCCCGGTATGGATTTGAAAAAAAAGAAAAATCTAAATATTGCTGTTGTTGGATCCGGTATCTCGGGTATTTGTGCAGCATATCTCCTTCAGCACCGCCACCGGGTTTCTTTGTTTGAGAAAAACGACTATTTTGGCGGCCACACCCATACGATTGTTATTCCAAGGGGTCCGGATAAAGGGACACCGGTGGACACCGGATTTATTGTCCTGAACCAGAGAACCTACCCTAATTTTATCGAATTATTAAAACAGCTGGGGGTGGAAAAATGCCGTACCGAAATGTCATTCAGCTATTATTGTAAAGAAACCGGGCTTTACTATGCCAGCCGGAACCTGAATACCCTCTTTGCCCAACGATCGAATCTGTTTAAGCCCGGATATCTTCGATTTGTTTATGAAATGATCCAATTTTTACGGATATTGCGCAATGGGTATTTGAATAATCTTCTGGAAGATGTTCCCCTGTCCGAGTATGTGCGACAAAACAGACTGCATCGTGAAGTGGTCGACCAGTTTATCGTTCCCATGGCAGCGGCCATCTGGTCCGGGTCGGACTTTCAGATGGGCAAATTTCCGATCCGGACATTTGCTCAATTCTATGAAAACCACGGTCTTTTAGCGGTGAGCGGACATCCGCCATGGTACTATGTTAAAGGCGGCAGTCACACCTATGTGCATGCCTTTTTAAAATCCTTCAACGGCCAAGCAAACACATCCGCCAGAATCGTCGCCATCACACGGACGGGATCTCGACCAATGCTTCATTTTGAAAATCGCGAAGCGCAAGTCTTTGATGCCGTCATCATTGCCACCCATGCCGATCAGGCGCTGAAACTGCTGGAGACCCCCAGCAAAAAGGAAAAGCAACTATTGGGGGTTTGGACCTATTCCCGCAACAAAACCATTCTTCACACGGACAAAGGTGTGATGCCCCCGAACCCAAGAGCCTGGGCAAGCTGGAATTACACCCGGCATCGGCAATCAGATGCAACCTCTCCTGTCACAGTAAGCTATGATATGACAAGGCTGCAGAAACTTGAAACGCAAACCCCTTATTTTGTGACACTCAACCCCAGAGAACCGATACCCGATGAACAGGTGATCAAAGCGCTTGATTACACCCATCCCCAATATTCGTTTAACGCGTTCAACTCCCAGAAAGATCTGCCCTCATTAAACCAAGGTCAGCATACGTTTTTTTGCGGCAGCTACTTTGGATACGGGTTTCATGAAGACGGCGTCAAATCCGCTCTTCAGGTGGGAGAAAAATTCGGGGTGGCGTTATGAATTCAAGCATTTACATCGGCACCATCGAACATCGCCGTCATGTGCCGGTGGACCACAAGCTTTCGTACCCGGTTTATATGTATGGGTTTGATCTGGATGACCTGCCCCGGCTCAATCGCAGGTATCCGTTTTTCGGATATAACCGGTTTGCCATCACCGCCATCCATGACAAAGATTATCTGCATCCTGTCAACCTGCCGGTCAAGCAAAAAATCAACCACTTACTGGCCGATCACAACATAAGCGATCCGGTTGCATCGGTGATGATGATCACATCAGCCAGATATTTAAACTATGTGTTTAATCCGGTCAGTTTTCATTATTGCTTTTCACAAGACACAAAACTCATCGCCATAATTGCAGAAGTCAACAACACCTATGGCGAGCGTCACCCCTATGTATTGACTGGAAACTCCCGTTCTTCAAACCATTGGTTTGCAAGTTACAAGACGGCCAAAGTATTTCATGTGTCTCCGTTCAACAAAATTGAAGGCAGTTACCATTTTTATTTTTCAGCGCCCCACGATCATTTGGAAATCCGGATCGAACTCATCCAAGAAGAAAAAAAAATTATGGAAGCAATATTGCGGGCCGATGCCATACCATTGACAGGGCGTAATCATCTAAAAACCGTGTTGAAGCATCCCTTTGCCCCCCATTTGAGTATCCCCAGAATCTATTCACATGCCTTCAAACTTTTTTTTCAGAAAAAATTGACCTTTAACGATAAACCGGTACCCAAAAGCGCAATGACAATGACCAAACAGACCCCTGGTTTTTTAGAAGCGATCAGCAGACGACTGATTCTGACTGCGTTAAAAAAGATTGAAAAAGGATGCCTGCACGTAACGTTACCCGATCAATGGACACTGATATTGGGGCATAAAAACAGTTCGCAAACCGCCACTATTCAGGTCAAGGATTTTCATTTTTTCCCCAGAATCGTTTTTGACGGCGAAATCGGATTTGGAGAAGCCTACATGGCAGGAGAATGGGAAACCCCTGATCTTGTAGGTGTATTGAAGTTGCTAATCGATAACAGGGATCCATTATCAGACGGCAACCCGATGCCCTCCATTCTAACCCGAATCCAGGAGAAACTGGCCCATGACAGGTGCAAAAACACCGTTCAAAACACCCCGGGAAATATTGCAGCGCACTATGACCTGAGCAATACCATGTATACCCTTTTTCTGGATCACCACATGATTTATTCGTGCGGTCTTTTTCTTGACCCGGTAGACACACTGGCGGATGCCCAGGCAAATAAAATGCAACGGATTCTCGATCAGGCAGAGGTCCGTTCAGACCACCATTTACTTGAAATCGGCTGCGGCTGGGGCGGATTTGCTGTATTTGCCGTTAAACACACCGGGTGCAGGGTCACGGGCATCACCGTATCCAAAGCCCAGTATGACCGGGCATGTCAACGGGTAAAACAAGAGGGGCTTGGGGACAAGATCACCATTTTGCTCCAGGACTATCGTCATGCGGCAGGGACCTATGATCGAATTGTTTCCATTGAAATGATCGAGGCAGTCGGGCCTCAATTTTTCAAACGATATTTTAAGCAGTGCCAAACGCTTTTAAACCCTGGCGGCACCATGGTCTTCCAGGCCATCACCATTGCGGATGGCCGCTATGAAAGCTATTGCAAAGAACGAGACTGGATACAAAAGCACATATTTCCGGGCGGCCATCTGCCGTGCCTGAAGATCCTCAATGAAACCATCTCCATTCATACGGATTTTACGGTCACGGACATCTATCATATGGGACCCCATTATGCCACCACACTGGCTCTTTGGCGAAAACGGTTTGCGGCACACCAGGATGATATAAAACAGATGGGATTTGACAGGGAATTTTTCAGAAAATGGATCTATTATTTTTCGATATGTGAAGCTGGCTTTACGACATCCAGTATTGATGATATCCAGGTAACATTGCGGCGATAAACCGAACGCTTCAGGGTCACGGATCCGTGCATCGAAAAGAGGATCGTTATGTTGCCATCAGACCTAAAATCGGGCCGTTAGCCGGTTTAATTTCACCCACAACGCCTGCCGTTCCTTTTCAGATTCAGTGGTTTTCGGGAAAACAATGGTTTCATGGGGCCGCCTGTCCAGCCAGAATTTCCCAGACCATTTCCCCGCTTCTTTTGATGCGGCAAGCCATACAATGGTATCAGCCCCCTGTTCAGGGGTTCTCAAGATCGAATGGACCAAGGAATGAAATCCCGGTAACGCCGTCTCTATACCCGGTGTATCCACCCATCCCGGGTGCATGGCGTTCACCGCCACCTTGGCCCGGCTCATTTGTTGTGCCCAGAGCTCGGTTAAAATTACAATTGCCCTTTTTGCCCTGGCATAGGCTTTTGTTCCATCATAGGGCTGCTGTGTGTTTTGAAGATCTTTGACATCAATTTTCTGGGTGTACATGCCGCCGGAGGAAACGTTGATGATTCTGGCCCCGGACTTGGAAAACGAATCCTTTAACCGCTGGGTGAGGTAAAAAACACCTAGAAGGTCCGTGGCAAAGGTTCGTTCAAACCCTTCTGACGTCTCGGTTCGATCGTTGAACAGGGCACCGGCATTATTGATCAGGACATCTATGCGTTTTTTCCGGTCTATCAAGTGTTTTGCCACCTGTTTGATGTCTGCCATCACACCCAGGTCTGCCAGCAAAAAATCCACATGGGAGTTGCCGGTCTGCGCAATGATCGCCTGACAAACTGTCACGGCTTTTTGTTCATTTCGGGCAATGATGGTTAAATCTGCCTTTTTTTCTGCCAGTTTTATTGCTGCAGCTCGTCCGATACCAGAGGTTCCACCGGTAATAACAACCTTTTTTCCGTAAAGTATTTCATCATTCTTTGCCCAGAACCGTCTGCTCATCAAATAACCCAGTTTGCTGAACATCAGCATTCCGAAAAAAAAAGTATGATCGGCCATATAATCGACGATATTTGACCCAGAAGAAAACCAGGTGTTTTTTCGGGCAAAGCGGCTGCCATGATTTAATGTTTCCTTCAGCCCCAGTATGGCCTTTTTCCCTGATCGTTTCAAAGCAGGGGCAAAAAAATATTCCATGCGGTTAGACAACCCGGAAAATTGAATGTCTGCGCGGTAGTCGATTCTTGTCCCCACCGGGGTCTGGACAAAAGCGATGGTATCAGTGGCTTTAAAGGATTCTCCTTTACCATTTAAAATCACCTTGGAATAAGGAGAATATTCTGAAATCACATAGGTCATCTTCGGACGGAAAGGTCCAAATTTCAAGGTTAGGTCATAGATGGATCCAACCCGCGGGTTACCCAGCTGTTTCTTTACCGATGAAATCACTCCCGGGTCCCACTCCTGGATATTCTTAAAATCACTGGTATATTTGAAAACAGATGCCATGGTCTGGTTAACATCAATGGATTCTTTTAATACGATCATGGAATCACCTGGGACAAAATGTCCTTTTTAATAGATGTCATAATTTTTTTTCTTCATTTCTTCAAACCCTGCTCTATGCCGGTCTTCCATGCGTGCAATCGTTTCCAGAACATCCTTATCTGCCTTCTCTGTCTGGAGCGCTGCTGCCCGCCGATAGAAGGCTGCACCATTTGCTTCGATTTGAACTGCCATTTCAAAAACTTCTTCCGCATTAAAATCCTAGGCCATTTATAAACTCCTCGTTTGTTTTTCTATTAAAATTCAATACGCAAGCGCTTTATCGTACAATGTCAAAGCTTCAATATCAATTCTTTATCGTGTTGCTTCCTTTTCTCCACTCTCTCTGATCAGGTTATCGATCGTTGTTTTCATCGCCCACAAGGGGACGTTCTCTGACGAGTTCAAAAAACACGAGGAACCTGTCCTCAATCACTTGTTTCTCATATTTTCTGCGCTGGAGATGGACAATTTGATCTGCATTTTTTTCTTCTCTGACCATGCTCATATACAGCCGTTTGCCTTTATAGCCTGGGCCATCCGCTATAAACAGATAAACAGCGTGGGGATTAGACTCAAGATTTTTGTGAGACAACCGGTCCCGCATGATAAAGGCCAGTTTGTCACCGTCTATAAAATGAGGGCGAGAATAAATTGCTGCGTTAACATGACCATTCCCGTCTGCAGTTGACAATACCCCTTTACCTGGTGTTTGTTCAAAATAATCTTTCAGTGTCATAATTTATTTCCTCGTTAATCTGTTGTTTTGTACAATGATTGTTCACTGTTCCGTGTCTGTCGATAACATTTGATCAATTCTTTTCGCACCGCTTTTTTCAATGAAAATACCCACTGACAAAAAAGGCCCCGCAAATATATTGGGGGCCTTCCATTCATTGACAATCATTTATAGGATGATTCTATGGTACTTAGCCGCCTACATTACCAGGTTCAATGTCTTTCCATGCCCTGTCAACAGTGCTTCCAACTGTTCCAAAAAGGTCATCCAGTTCATTTTTCAAGGGGGACCAGTCAGAAGGGCATTCATTTTCCAACTGATTGACACGTACCTGTGCCGCAGTTACCTCTTGATCCAGCTGCCCTATTAATGGCAGGATCTTTTCTTTTTCAGCAGACCCATAAGTATCCGCTACCTTTTTCATTGCTTCTAATTTTTCTTTCCAAGCAGTAACTTCAGCCAGCATTGCTTTGCAATAATCTTTTACTTCCATGACGACTCCTCATAATTTGGTGTTGTTAAAAAAATTAAAACCAGTCCATAAATTTCGTTTTTTTTAGAGGTGTATTATCAACACATGCATTTAGAACTTGTTCGGAATTGCCGGGAACGAAAAATATGATTTCAAATTACAATATACACAATTATCAACCACATGTAATCCCCTATTAATCTTTTCTTACTAAATCAACATATCAAACCAATCTATAACAGTCACATGCGTATATTTATTGTCATCCGGCAACATCGATCCCTGGATCGCACCCGAGATGTTTATCTGGATTTTCACATTCAAAGTTATTGTGGCGGGTATCTTCATGTCCTTCATTTCTTTCTTTATCACTTTCAACATAGTCTTCAAATTTTTTAGTCATTTTGCCACCTCATATGTTTTTTTAGTTTTTAAACGTTTTCTTTAAGTCTCTGCCATTTCCTATTTTCATAACATAAGATATGGCCGTTATGTAATTTTACAATATGAGTGGAATGCGGGTTTAATGATAGCATAAAACTATCATTAATCTATTAAAACATGGATAATAGAAATGATCGTAGATTGGCTTGTTTGTTTTTTAACCCCAGCTTATCACGCAGGTTTTTTCTGTGAAAGCTAATGGTAGCTTCGGAAACAAAAAGAATGTCAGCTATTTCTGATGTGGTTTTCCCATCCTTAACTAGAAACGCAACCTGCATCTCTTGAGGGGTGAGCATAACACTGGCATTGGTCAGTGACTGCATTAACGGAGAAATAATATCATTCAAGTGATCATCCACGATATTGACAAGGGTTCTATCCCTTTCACTAAGCTGCCCCTGTTTTAGCTTTTGAATATAGGGCATGACAAATGTTTTCACATTTGTTAAAAACTTTTTTTCCATTTCAGCTTTATCGCTTTCTCTCTGACGGATTAAAACCTTTAGAGCAATATTCGCTTCTTCAAGACTTTGGTTTTTGTCTTCGAGAATGTCCTGATGTTTTTTTAACGCCTCCTGGGCGAGTTTTAATTCAGTGATATTCTCATGGGAGATTATCACTCTTGGCGGGCCATCTTCTGCAATTAAAACAGCACGCATGTAAAACCATGTGGGTCCTTCAGGTGACTGACATGGATAATCGTATACGAACTCATCTATCTTTTGCTCGATGACCTTCCGGATGCCTGAAGCAACCGCTATGGCGTCTTTAATGTCGTCACCAACTGCAGCCTCACATGTATACAGGTAGTTCATTTGTCTGAAATCTATATTTTCAGGCAGACCGTTGGAAACGGAAAAACTTTTCCAGGCAGCGTTTGTCTCAAGGATAAAGCCATCTTTATCAATTATAGCAATATGGGCTGATAGAGAATTAAACGTTTTGCGGAGCAGCTCGTCTGAAAATACAAATCGACCCTCACAATCTGAATCCATACATAACCACCGAATTTAAGATTAAAATTTAATATCTCAACTTTCAAACTTTAGCTTTAATCGACCCCGTTTAAAAATGGCCAACTCCGAAAGTTAAGTTAATATCAATTTAACCTGAATTTTCTTTTTCTGTAAATACAAACCCGTCTTTAAATAAATAATAGCAAGTTACAGCCGAGTATTCTTTGCTTGAAGATGGTGGAGTTAGAGTGACAAATCGCGGGTTCTCAAGTGAAAAAAATAAGTAAAATTAGGCAGTTGAGAAAAAATCAAAAGAACTCGGATTTGAGATACAAGATCTAATCTGGGTGAAACAGGAATAAGATGAGGAAAATATGCTAAAAAACATAGATAACCATTGGAAACTTACTTTACAGCAGTTCAAACCCTGAAAAATACTTTTCAAAATTAACATATGTAAATTTCTTATACTATTAACTGGATCATTCAAAATGCATAGGTACTGCATATAAAACCGAATGAATGAACACTACGATGTTCTATTATACCACTGAATTCATTCAATTTAAGCTTGATTCAGGCAGGTACAAATAAGCATCGTTCAGGTAAATTTACTAACACTTAAAAGCAAAGTTTTGCCCCTTAGTCATCATATTTGATGGGCCACCTAATGGTTCATATATTATCGATTGGATATTTCAGTTTTTGATGTTCCAGCCAAATCATAAATTTTTCCATCAAGATAATCTTTAGTCTGATATCTTGATATTTTCATCAATTTTTTAGTTATATCTGACATTCGTTCTAATTGTGTTTGAATTTTACAGATTCTTGAGTAATTGGGGTCATCCACAGGCATATCCAGCATTATTAAATCAAAATACCCTAACGCGCTCATCAAGGGCTGGCTCATTTCATGGCAAACAGCGCCGGAAAGCTCAAGAACTCCTTGCAGGCGGTCTTTCTCCCTAACTATCTCTTCGGATTCTTTCCTTGAGGTTATGTCAGTCAATACAGAAATCTTTTTGTCTTTCAGGAAAGCAGACCTAAATTCGATATGTTTGGTATCCCCATTCTTGCATTTGATTTTGAATTCCCGAATTTTTCCCAACTCGCCCTCAAGGATATCTTTATTCCAGGCTTCGATGATTTCTTTACGATAATTTTCATCTGGATATGCTTTTTTAAACCAATCTTCTTTGGATGGTATATCTTCAAGAATATAGCCGGTTATCTTTGTGTAATATGGATTCAAATACAGATATTTGCCGTCATTATCTACCAATGAGATACCATGAGGCGTTCTCTCCAAAATCATCGACAGGGTTTCTTTTTCTTTGCGGAAAGCTTCTTCCATCAATCTTTTTTTGTTCCGGCTTCGAATGGTCTGCCAAGTTATATAAACTGATAAACAGAGAACTAAAAGCAAAATACAAATGAAAATTGTTTTCAGCCCGTCTAAAGCACCCTTTATTTCAAAATTAACATCTTCGATATATATACCTGTCCCAACAATCCATCCCCAAGGCTCAAAACCTTTTACGTAGGAAATTTTGGGGACTACTTTTTGGGGCGCATCTTTCGATTGCCAGAAATAATTTACATAACCACCTTTATTTTTCAACACCATTTCCACCATGGCCATGAACGGGTAGTTCCCTTCGAGGTCTCTAAACAAAGTTACATCGCTGGTTTCAAGATCAGGACGATAAGGATGCATAATCATGAAAGGATGCATATCTGTAATCCAAAAATAGTCTTTTCCTTTTGGGCCATATTTTAAATTTCGAATTCGATTTGCTGCTCTTGATTTGGCCTCTTCAAGTATCAATTCGCCTGATAAAACTCTTTGATTGTATTCAGACAAAAGACTGACTGCACTGTCCGTTAATTTCTGGATAGTTTCTTCTTTTTGATTTATTAGATTATTTTTAAGGGAAGGAATAAAGATAAAAATAATACTGAAAACGAATACAAAAAAAACAAACCATATGGGAATGATTATTTGGAGCAGTGTTTTTAATTCTTTTAGTTTCGAACTATTTTTCATCATGTCTGTAATATCCAGTTGCCAGAATGTCCAAAAAGAATATCAATACTGTAAATCATCACGATTCAAGGGGTTAAGTTAAGTCGTGTTGCCGCACTTAATATCAATATTATGTCCCCCAAAAGATATACTTTAAGGGAAAAAATTGAAAAAAAACCACCTAATTCTTGCTATCCCAAAACTAACACAGCATCCCCAATTTCTTCAATGGAAGTTTTCTTTTTTGTGTTGCTTTTCTTGTATGATCAGTTTCAGATTTGAAATTATACTATATGGGATAGATCAAAATCAAATTTCCAAATCTTGCATTATGGTATATGGGCAATAAAAAACCATTCTGGAATTCTCAATTTAACGAGTATCCCTTGAATTTTGATCGACCCAAAATTATGATTTCTTGCATCATGTTCCTCATGTAAAGTAACAAAGATTGCCTTCGCCTTCCTATATAATACTAAAAAATCATCAATATTTGTAATATTTGGTTATTATTAGTCTATATATTTTATTTAAAATATTAATATTGAAAATTAACAACCATAACAGGTAGATCTCTGGGTAAATTTATTTTTCTTAAGGAAAAGGTGAAAGATGTGTCGGCAGTTGCGAATAGACCTAATGAATACAGGGACGATAGATTGGTTACAATCGGTGGTCTTCCCATTCAGGATATCGTTACATTTGCTGTACCGTATCCCCTTGGTACACAGAAAAACAGAGCGCTTTTAAAATACAATAAAGCCCTGGAGGAACAGGGGCATTTGATTCAATTGAACGAAAGCTTCCTTGAGTCAAAACTTGAAGAACTGGAATCTATTTCATCGCTTTCCGGCACCATTGAAAAATTCACCCTGGCCCGTTTGACAGAATTGGCTCTGCTTTGTGTGGGTAATTATGCAGACAATGGGTGTATAGGCGAGCTTGGCGATCTTATGTTTAATCCGCGCCTGATCCATGTTCATATCAAAGGTAAACACGTTCCGGTAAAAAAAGAACGATAAAGAACCTATTGAGTTGACCAGAAAACCCATTGGTATTGTCGGTTCCATCACTCCCTGGAACTGGCCGTTGCTGATTGCAGTCTGGCATATCATGCCGGCCCTTCGCGTCGGCTGCACCGTGGTATTGAAACCCGCATCCTTCACTCCATTGTCAACACTTCGCCTGGTTGAACTGATTAATGATGTTTTACCTCCGGGCGTTCTTAATGTCGTGGCTGGCAGTTCAGATATCGGAAATGCCATGTCCGGCCATAAAGGAATTGATAAAATCGTCTTCACCGGCTCTATCGGTGTGGGCCAGAACATTATGGAACGATCTGCTTCAAACCTGAAAAGCCTTACCCTTGAACTGGGCGGTAACGATGCCGGTATTATCATGACGGGAACAGATATCGCCCCATTGCTCGAACCCTTATTCTGGAGCTGCTTTATCAACGCCGGCCAGACCTGTGCCAGCCTTAAACGGCTATACGTGCACGAAGATGATTACGAAGATGTATGCAAAAAAATCACCGATTATGTGAGTCAGATCCCTGTGGGCGACGGCATGGATGAAGCCAACCTGATAGGACCTTTGGGGAACGGGCCCCAGTTGAAAATCGTCAAAGGATATGTTGACGATGCAAAGAGCAAGGGGGCAAATATCCTCTGTGGTGGCGAACCCATTCCTGGACCAGGATATTTTTATCCCTTAACTCTTGTGGCAGATGTAACCGATGACATGGATCTGGTCAAAGAAGAACAGTTTGGCACAGCCATTCCCATCATCAAATATTCATCCATTGATGAGGCGATTGAACGTGCCAATTCTCTGGATGTTGGTCTTGGTGGCTCTGTCTGGAGCAATGATGCTGAAAAAGCCAAAGCCCTTGCCCCGCGAATTGAATCCGGTACTGTTTGGATAAATGCCCACGGCAAACTCCATCCCATGGCACCATTCGGAGGTGTTAAACTTTCTGGTGTCGGATCTGAATTCGGACTGGAAGGCCTGAAAGCATATACCACCAACCAGGTGATCAGTGTAGCAAAACCACCTGCACCATAAAAAAATCTCCCCCCAACCATACAGGCCGCCTTATCCCTGGCCGGTTGGGTCAATTTCCATGACTTTCATCACACATGTTAAAACCCCTACTAAAAAAAGGGGTTTTTCTGTTGCATTCGCCAATGCCACGGTGGAGGAACAACAGTCAAAACAACCGTATTACAACAGCAAACCGGCCATTCATAACCATACAAACCCTACCCTTCAAATCGCCGATCTATTATTCTTCAAAGATAAATGTTTGCTTACTATCAAGATAGGCTTTTAAACGATCGTATTCAGCATAAATATCGGGTGGAAAATAAAGAGTGTATTCATCAGGTGCAGGCATCTGATTTTTTTGCCACTTTTTAAAATGAATATTTTTTACCATTAGCCATTCATCAGGCTCATTTGTATGGCCATGTCTTTCACTGCTGTATCTTCTTGAAGGGCCTTTTGGCTTCAGCTTACCACCTTTTATAAACTTTTTTCTTTCATCAACTATCTATAGTCATTCAAAAAAACCATAAATAGGTTTGGTATTCTTTGCAATTATAGGCCCGGTGGAATTTAAGAATAGGATAATTTATGTAGCGGGTTTGATTATGTTGTGTGATTTTATTCCGTATAATTCAAAAAAGATTATCAAATCTTTCTTTTTATTCGTATAATTCAAGGTCAACATCATAGAAAAGCCTGGAGCGCCAACTCCAGGCTTTGATTGTGAACTTCCGCCGATAGCCGGAAAGCCCACACAAACTATTTTCTTTCTACACCATCTTCCGTCTATCTGCAAGACCGGAGGATGCCTTGTATTTAATTTTAATTACATGTCGTTGGTGTGATTTTCCATTTTGTTGCTGTCGGTCGTGCTGGAGAGGCCACGCCTATTGTGGCGATACTTGCCGCAAAGCCGGGAATCTTAAAAACAGAAGGGAAGCCCAGAGAAGATACCGGCAGACGGATAAAGGAAAAAAGCAACACAGGGAAGCAGAAAACCGCCGCCGATACCGCCAAATTGTCTCCGAATCAAAAAAGATGAATGATACACCTTCCACAACGCTGCCGGCCTGGTGTACGACAATAATAATGTGGACCCGGCATCTTGTTTTTGGCCTTCAAATCAAACCATATTGCAGATTTTGCGGTGCCTTGGGTCAACTTGTCACAGAATTTCCCAGGCGGGGGTATGGATAATTGACCAAGCGGGAGGTGCGTCATGATAAAAAAACAAATTCTAAACGATTCAAGGGTGCGTTGTATCAACGGAGGGTTCAGTTTTATTCCCCATCGGTTTCTTACGGGTGGTTTCTGGCAGGCATTGCGTCCTGATGAGCTTTTGTTGTACTTTTTTCTGGTCTTGGCCGGTGACCGAAACGGGCTGAGTTTTTACAGCTATGATAAAATATGTACCTTGCTTAAAATGTCATTGAACCAATACATTGAAGCCCGGGACGGACTGCTGAAAAAGGATTTGATTGCCTTTGACGGCACAATTTATCAGGTGCTTTCTTTACCGGTTAAATCCATACCGGTCCGTGCAAAAAAGCCACCTTCTCGAAAAACCGGTCAAGCGGAATCGGTTGGAAAGATTCTAAACAAATTACTCATGGAGACAAGCCATGGCTGAACTGACACCAGAAAAGCCAATTGCCGATGATATGGAGCGGGTATGCCGGGAATATCTGGATTATATTTTGAAAATTCACCAAAGCGGTCCGGCACAGATCAATTCTATAACAAGGGTCATTAAAGCCTTTGGCAGCTATCTAAAAAAATCCGGAGTAGAACTGATTCGCATCAACATAGAACATGTAGATGAATTTTTGGCGATATTCAACGCATCGTATGCAAAAACCACCCAGCGCCTTTACAGATCTTTTTTACGTTGTTTTTTGCGCTATCTGTATAACGAACGTAATTTGATCAGGCAAAATCTGGCCGACCTTTTGATCAGCCCGGCAATGTTTGGCAGAGTCAAACCACCGCAGTTCTTAAGGCCCGGTGAAGTTCGTCAGCTGTTTGATCGGTTGCCCCACGCCACGGCATGTGAACTCCGAACCTATGCCCAGGTTCACCTGGCTTATTATCTTGGATTGCGGCCCATTGAAATCAGTCGGATCACACTGGATGATATTTCTTTTTGCAAAGGACTACTGCGTTTGGAAGACAGGAAAAACACCCATCCTCTTCAACTGCCGCTCCCCGAGGATACCCTGAAAGCAATAACCGCCTATATCGTCGGTGGCCGTCCCAAAAGCCATCATCGGTCCCTTTTTTTAATTTTCTCGCCGGATACCAAGCCCATGAGTGCCAATCTAACCGGATTTTATTTGACAAAGGCCCTGCGGGATGCAGGGCTTCCAGGTACAGCCTATTGGCTGCGGCATACCTTCGCACAAAACATGCTGGAAGCAGGAGCCAGCATTTTTGAAATCAAAGAAATGATGGGACATGACACGATTGAATCAACAAAAATTTATTTGAGTATCCATGTATCATTGATGCGGAGGGTATTGTTTGATGAAACCGTTTGAAAGTGTTTTGAACAGTGAACTGGAAGACTTTATTGCCTATCGAAAGGGGCTGGGGTTCAGTGGTGACCAAGTCAGATCCCGGCTTGTGAGCTTTGATAAATATGTAAAGAAGCAGGCAGATCCTTCAAGTATTTGGAAACCTCATTTTTATTTGAACTTCAGAAAAGAAATTGGAAATGAACCATCTACTGTAGATAACACCCTGTCTGCTGTTCGATGTTTTTTTGAGTATCTGAAAAGAAAAGACCATCGCCTTAACAATCCGCTAAAGGATTTTCCCGGTTTTCACCGGCGGCCTTTTATCCCTTTTGTATTTTCACCGGAACAGGTTGATATGTTACTGGATGTGATTTGTAGGCGGATCAGGCGGCACACACAAAGGGCTTTTCTTAAAGATTTCAGTGAGTATCTGGTGATACTGCTTCTGGCTCGCTGCGGACTGAGGATCAACGAACCCCTGCGTTTGAAAATGGCGGATTATCGGCCGGATGAAAAAACAATTTATATTGAGAAAACCAAATTCAGCAAAGACCGTTTGATCCCGATACCAGGATCCGTTGCAAGAAAAATTGACAATTATCTGTCATGCCGGGCGGCTCTGATTGAACATGATATCAATCCCTACCTGTTCATAGGAGGCCTGCAAAAGAGGCTTGGAGACGAGCGTATTCGCTTTGTCTTCCACAGTGCCTTGCAGCAAATCGGCATCGAAAGCCCCAGAAAAATCATAGGCGACACCACTTTTGGAAATCCCACCCCGCACAGTCTTCGTCATTCTTTTGCCATCTACACTCTGAAGACTGCCATTGCCCGGAAACAGTCTCCCTGGAATGTGCTGCCTGTGCTCGCCGCTTATATGGGGCATGTGAATTATCAATACACGATGCATTATTTGAAAGTGGTGGATGCAAAAAGCAGGACACGCTTTCTAAAGTTTGCCGAGCGCCGGTGGGAATCATGAGATTGAGCAGTTGTATTTTTAAATTTTTTAACCAATACCTGCCTCAGATAAAAGGATGCAGCCCGAATACGATAAAAAGTTATCGGGATACCTTTTTGCTGTTTTTACCTTTTGCCGCCAGGTACCACAGGATAAAAACAGAGTCCCTGAAATTTGAACATCTGACAACGGATTTGATTTTGAATTTTCTCAACCAGCTGGAATCCGATCGTTCCAACACAGCCAAAACCCGAAATCAGCGCCTGGCTGTCTTGAAGTCCTTTGCCAGAATGATCCGTTTTATCTCTCCTGAACAGCAGAGGTTGACGGATGCTATCCTTGCCATACCCCAGAAGCGCAGCCAACGAAAGTTGATCGGATTTTTGTATCCCCGGGAAATCAACAAAATCTTCAATGCGGTCAAGCTTGAAAAAAAGGACGGGTTCCGGAACTATACCCTTTTACATCTTTTATATGATACCGGAGCCAGGGCAACAGAAATCGCCACACTTCAACTGGATTACTTTGATTATGAAAACAAAACCCTGGCTGTCCTCGGAAAGGGAAACAGATACCGGCAGATTGAACTGCTTCCAAAAACGACTGAACTTGTTCATCAGTATATTTCCGGATACCGCAGTCACCCCACGCCCGTTTTTAAAAAAAATTTGTTCATCAACCAAAGAGGATCTGCACTGACACGCCATGGTATCAACCGCATCTGCAAACGGTGCCTTGAACAGGCGTTGCCATCCAAACGACTGTCTCTCATGCATCCTGTTCATAGCTTCCGGCACTCGTGCGCCGTCCGAATGATCTCCGAAGGCAAGCCCCTGTCTGAAATTAAAAATCATCTGGGACATGCCAGTGTTCAATCCACAATGGTCTATCTGCAACTGGACCTGAATCAGAAGATGCAAATACAGGAAAATTTTATCCACTTCACACGGCAGCAACTTAAATCCGATCCCAAAATAGATGAACTGATCCAATGGGAAAACAAGCAGAATGTTCTTGAATGGCTGGACAGCCTTTGAGAATCCTCAAGGGTGATCGAAGGCACCCTGAAGTACGGCCAGGAGTAAAATGTTATGTTGCATTTTTATTTACAAAATTGTAGTATCCTCAGCAACTCATTGTATTTAAAAGATATTTTAATTTACATGGCCAAGGTTGGCAAACGCACGTTTATCAAGGCTCAGGGGCAACTCGCAACATAAGTTAATTAAGCTTGAGTGCCGATTTATCAATTTGGACCACAAATTAGACTTATTCTGAAACATCATCGTTTGTTTTTCTTAATATAGAACAAACAACCATCTTATGGCTTGTAATAGGATATATAAAGATATCGCAAAAATTAAAATTTGAAAAAGAAACATTAAAAATTGAAAACCACCTTTTAGAGACAATTCTATTACTAATATAAGGAAGATGCCCGTGAACAAAAATTCATTTATGAAGCAGTTTTCAGAAAATATCAAATTCCATTACACCAGTTTTGACCGGGTCATTAGGGTTACACAAACCGGCTGGAAATGGCTATGGCTTTAATTACCTCAAAACACTATTTCAGAAATCTTGTAATTTCAGCGGCTTTTAAAACGGATTTTCAACACCCTGCCGCCCTCCCCCCAACACGATAAGGTTCAAATCAGCGGCCCAAAAATTTCAATACAAACGCACCGACAAGTGACACACATGCGCTCATCAAAAAAAGAAGGGCTCCATATGCCTCATACAAATAGCCGTTCAACAGAAAACCGGCCATCATGCCGAGCCCGTAGGAGACGGCATTGTTGACAGCCTGCCCCAGGGTACGAGTCTCCCCGGTTGAAAGCAGGTCCATATACAGGATGGAGGCAATATGAAAGGTCCCGTAGGTAAATGCATGAAGCATCTGAGCTATCATGATTTCAGACACAGTGACCGCACGCCATAAAAGGCACCACCGGACTGTAGCAGCCAAAAAAGAGAAGAAGAGCACATTTTCAAGTGAGACATATTTTAAAATCCTACCGGAGTTGATCATGACAACGATCTCAGCGATGGAGGCCACAGCCCATGTCGCCCCGATAAAGAAAGTGCCGTACCCCAGCTTATCCAGATGGATGGAATAAAATCCATAATAGGTCCCATGGCTGAAAATCATCAGAAACGAGCAGGTGAGAAAGATCAGGGTCCGAACATTGAGGATTTCTCTGACTCTGGCATGAAATCGTTCCCCCCTTGCTTTCGCCCGAGGCATGGGAATCGAGAAGAGAGCCTGAATCGTGTAACCGACCAGAATGAGGGCCACAATAATATTGACGCTGAAAAGATCGGAAATCTTGCCCAAAATGGCCACAACAAGGATAAAACTCACCGAGCCCCAGGCACGTATCCGACCATACCTGTTCTTGTCACCACCCCCACTTCCCAGCTCATCCATTGCAAAGGCTTCGATAAATGCAATGAGTGGCGCAAAGAAAATAGTATGAAAAATGGTCACAATGACCATACCCGAAAAATCTTTGATATACAGAAAGAAGACCCAGATCGCGGCACTGAGGAAATTGAACAGAACGTAAATCGGTTTTCTCCATGCATACCGGTCGGCAACTATACTCCACCCTATTGAGAAGACGATGGTAATAGCGGTTCTCAGGGCAGACAGGGAACCGATTTCAAAACTGGAAAAACCCAGGTGATGGCAATAAAGGTTAAAATAAGGCAGAAAAATCCCCATCACTCCGAAATAGATAAAATACTGGATTTTCAGTATGCCGTCTGAAGATCCGCTTAAACTCTCCCCGGGTTTCATTGCAGTAGCCTTTTTATTTTTCTTTCATAAACAGATGACCAAATGTTATCACCTATAAAATTTTAAACAATTATCTATTTTCACGCAACCATGCAACGGCACTGGGCTAATATCATTCAAAATGACAGATGATGAACCGCAGTCGGGACATTTTCGGGAGCCGTTATTTTCATGGCGGCCTTTAAATTATAAAATCCCAGCCATTAAAAGGAGATTTTCAATCATATGAGCCCAGTGCCATCTGTCAGATCTTCAAGAATTTCATCAAGATTTGAGATGATATCATTGATCCTCTAAAGCCTTATGGCAGTTTTCATAAGGATAATTAAGCATGAGTATTGTAATCATCATTTTCTATCAACATAAGTAAGCCAGCTTGGGTAGTATAACTTCCATTGAATGGCAAAGGCCCTTAATACAAAAATAATTCCAATGGCATATACTCGATTAAATTCATGAAGTGGGAAAAAATGCTCCAGGATTATAAATAAAATTGCCCCGAGCAATGCTGGTGTTGCATAAAATTCTCTACCAAGAAGAAGAGGCATTCGGCCTGTGAGGATATCTCGGATCATTCCCCCCGCAATCCCTGTAGTGACTCCCATTAGCACGGCCACCGTATTCGAAAAGCCTAAAGAAATAGTTTTTTCTGTTGCAAGTACAGTAAATAAAGACAACCCTAAAGCATCTACATACAAAAGCAGGGGCAAAACATATCTTACAAATTTAACCCCAAAAAAAGAAAGAACGGCTGCTCCAACTGAAACCCATAAATAAGACAAGTCGGCTATCCAGAAGATAGGGTTCGCATCTATGATTATATCCCGTATTGTGCCGCCGCCTAGTGCTGTGGCCACCCCAAGCAAGACAATGCTGAAAATATCCATATCTTTTTTGCCTGCAGCAATCACGCCTGTGATTGAAAAAGCTGCAATACCTACTAATCCCAAATAATATACCATGGTTCACATCACTAAAAGATGGTTACTAAACAATGTTGGTCCCTTCTACTATTTCTTCTATGTATGATCAAGTAAGATCATACCTAATTAACATTTTTTAATCGTTCTATGGATTTGATATTGCGAGCCGCCATCAACAAGAAAGCTAAAAATATTTTGTAAGCAGGGCCAAAATAACTCATTATCAGCCTCAGCCATTGATTCGTATTGATTAAAACGATTAAATAAGGGAATACCCCCGCAAACCGCGTAAACTTCTAATCATGAAGATCATTAAAGGGTTGTTCGTCAAGAGGAACTGATTCTTCACCGAATTCGAATTCAAACTCTTGTTGCTGTTCTTAATTTTCGATCCGCTTAGCTTTTCTTGCTTCAGCAAGAATGACAGTCTTATTGCCCTGCATACGTCCATTTTGAGTAGCTTTTTGTTGCTCTGCAAGATTTTTGCCCATTTTGGGGTTATATCCCCCTAACAGACCTTCTGTACCGAATATTTTTTTGCTCTATATATAATTGTGTATCGTTTGCCTGCTGATTTTAAGGGCATCGGCCAATAAATATTTAGTCGCACCCAATTCAAAAGCATCAATAACAAATAGTTTTTTTGCCGGTTTATCAGAAAGATCGGCCTTTTTAACAATAACATCACGGTTTTTGAGAGTAACCAGGTTCTTATTCCTACTGTTAAAAATCAAAAATAAATTCGCACCAATCTTTTTGATGTTATTGTTTTTTTCTTTGATATTTTGGAAAATAGTTCTTTGTGCATTCCGAGGTCTGAAAGTTGGATCTCCTTGGGGAATATCTATCTCCAATTTGGTTGAATGGGGTTTTGGTTCTTTTGATTTTTATTTTTCCCATATAGCATAATTTCAAATCTGAAACTGAAAAATCTATCCATACCATATCTTGTTTTATGGTAAATTTTTAAAAACCCGGACTGGTGGATGAAGCGCTCGCAATTTGGCGAATTTGACTCCTGACAGATAATAAATAATCGCTAAAATTTTTTATTATAAAATTGAAAAATTTTAAAAAACCATATATAGTTTAAGTGACGAATAAATTTTATTTATGAAGTACAATTTGTTTTGTTTTTCATCCCGGATAATTTATTAATTCTTCTGAGATAATTTCGAAATTCCTTTCCATTGAATAGACCATAATTTTCAATATTTATTACATTAGAGGTGGATTAATGAAATCCCTTCTGTCTTTTTTAACGGAAAGATATAATTATAACATTCGAACTAAAGGCCTACTGTTTTTAGTATTTATCTCTTTATGGACCACTCACTCATTTCCCTTTGAAACCTTCTTGACTGACTGTGGTCTTCCAGAATGTAAAGTCAAATTCAGGAGCAGACATGATGTTTATATCGGATGCGAGGCAATAAAAAGAGCAACCTATTTTTTTAAAATCAATGGATATGAAATAAAAACACCCATAGATATAGAGTTTGTGGGAAATGCCAGAAATAAAATAAAAAAAGGCCGAGGCCATAAGCCATCTATTGACCAGTTTCTGTGTCAATACAATACCAAAACAAAATGTATAAAAATTTCCAGTTGGATAAGTTGCGCTAATTGGAATCGAAAAGCGTTTGCTGTTTTCCCCATGGAGATAGAATTTTTAACTTCAATGGTCACCCATGAAGTGGCTCATAGGCTTTTCGATAGTATTCTCGAATCAAGGGCAGAAATTACATCCCAATCATTTCATGAGTTTATCGCTTATATCGCACAAATTGAAACCATGAAAGAACCTTATAAATCTAAAGTTCTTTCACTTTGGCCCAAAGAAAAACTTCCATCGGTGTTTGCAATCAATTCGTTTGTTTGGATGGCTGAACCTAACAAATTCTCTATCCTTTCTTATAATTTTTTTAAATCAAATCCAGTTGTTTTTCAACGGATTTTGAATGGCAAAATCAAACCCATAGAAATGGAATTTATTTTAGATTACTAAGATTCCATTTTATTCAACTTACATCAAAAAATTTAACATTGATCAACAGTAGGATTAACTTTCAGAGATATGGTTATCCTGTCAACTTTGTCTATCTTACAAGGGTTTGAATTGAAATTTAAAAGCGGTTATTGGCAATCGGAGGGCTCAGTCCACACAAAATCTGGGTACAGCGATCATAAAAAGACAATATAATCACTGGCTGAGTACCTGAATATCTTCCTCAAATGAAGGTTTTTTATCTCCAATAAAGAACATTCTGTCAGATTTTTTCTGAATCAACTATATTTTAAACAAAACTGATTTTTTAAATATCTTTACTGATTCTTTAAATATTGTTATGAAATTTTTATTCGATTTCAAAGAACTGGTCGGATATCATTCAAATTTGCAAGATACACAGAACCCCACATTAATTTGTGTGCGACAAACGGCTATACCAAATTCATCTTTGGTTGTAATGAGTTCCGTTAGAATTTAAATTATTCACTGCTTTTACCCTCCCCCCATAATAATCAAGGAAATATTTTCTTGGTTTTTCCTTGACACAAGTGTTTATCATGTATACACTATGCGTATGAAAAAGATAAAACAAAAATTCAACTCTATATTGAAATTGGCCCAGCAAATGGAAACTGAACCGAAAAAATACGGCACAGACACCATGCTTACTGGCGTAGAGATTCATCTCATTGAGCTTGTCGGAGATAACGAGAACTCCAGTGTGACCGATGTGGCAAAATTGTTTGGAGTGACCAAAGGTGCGATCTCACAACGTTTCAAGAAGCTCGAACATAAAGAACTCATCAAAAAAGATGCAGACCCGGCCAACTCATCCCGGACAGTCGTGACCCTTACATCAAAAGGCAAGGTAGCATATTTTGCCCATAAGCACTGGCATGAAACCATGGACGGTGGTCACAAGGAATATTGGAAAACTCTTGGGCCAGAAAAGGTCGCCGTTATAGAGGAATTCTTAACCAAAACAGAAGATTTTTTTCAACGCATGCTCGCAAAAAAATAGTTTTTTTTCTTTTAAGTGTATACGTACTAAACATCAAACAAATACAGGAGAAACATCATGATCAATGCAAACGAACAACGTGTATGCCCGGTAGAAAACGCAGGCAGTCTGGACAATGTCTTCAGAAAATGGCTTCAGAACCCTGAAAAAATCCTGCGGCCCTATATACAACCCGGCATGTCGGTGATGGATTTTGGCTGCGGCCCTGGTTTTTTCACAATGGAAATGGCTCAAATGGTAGGGGAAGGCGGGAAGGTGTTTGCCGTTGATCTTCAGGAAGGGATGCTCCAGAAACTCAAAGAAAAAATCCGCTTAACTGAGTTGGAAAACCGTATCCAGCCACATCAATGCAAAGAAAGCGGCATAGGGGTATCTGAATCGCTCGATTTTGTACTGGCGTTTTATGTGGTTCATGAAGTGCCGGATCAGGAGGCCTTTTTTCATGAACTGAAATCCATTGTTCAACCAGGTGGCAAAGTACTGGTTGCAGAGCCACCGTTTCATGTATCAAAAAAAGTGTTTCATAAATGCCTTCAAAAAGCTCGAAAAGCTGGCTTCAATGTTGAAAAGGGACCGAGTGTTGTACTGAGCAAGACAGCTTTGTTGAGCACTGATCAATATGCTTGCTCAAAAAAAGAGAAACAAGACAATTCAAGCAATCAGTCCATAATATATCATGAAAGTGCTGTGCAATATGAAAGCGATATGAAAAAAAACTTTATCATTAACATGAACAAATGTGTTGTATGATTGTGCCTTTAACCCGCTTACCGCTCAACTCAGAGTTATACAGAAGAAAATATAGGTGCGTATTTTTTACAGAATGTTCACCAATATATTCATAACCCCACTTAAGCTTGTTCCTGACATGATCATAAGCACCTCTTGAAATACAAACGCCTCCTGGATCAGCTAAACCTTCAATGCGGGCTGCGATATTAACCCCTTCACCATAAAGGCTGTCTCCGTCCTGAACGACATCACCGATGTTAACTCCAATACGGAAAACCAATCGTTTATCATCCGGCAGATCGTCATTCCTGATTTTCAATACATTTTGGATCTCCACGGAACATTCAACTGCATTTACGACACTGGAAAATTCAGCAAGCAAGTTATCACCAGGGGCATCAACAGCACGGCCGGAGTGTTGGTTGATTATTTCTGTCATGATGCACCGGTATTCTTTCAGTGTTTGGATCGTGGATGCTTCATCATTGGTCATCAGAAGACTGTAACCTTTGACATCGGCACTAAGAATGGCTCTGAGCTTTCTTATAACTTTTTGCTCTGTGCTCATTTGATCTCCTTATGGGTCAAATTGACGTTTTACAGAACTTTAGCAGTAGGAAGATGCTGAATAGATTGAGTGCGTGGTTTATAGAAATATAAAATCAGGAAGTGCGTTTCGCTTCCAACGAATATACAACTGCTTATTGATGGGTCAAGAGATTGTTTGCATGTTTTTTCATAGAAAACCTGATTCAACACCTTTTGGTGAGCGACTATTAATGTGGTATTTGGAAAAAATTTAAAAAGCCCGGACTGGTGGATGAAGCGTTCGGTAAATTGGGGAATTTGACTCCTGTTTGAAAAATACCATAAATACTCGTGGGAAATGATGATAGAGCAAGATAAAATTCACAGAGATCCTGATGCGATTATGATTTGCAGATTTTAGCTCCTGCAAGTATATCTTCAGCAAAATATTGGAGGCTGCTGTAAAACGAAAAAACCTGTATCAGTTTTTTTGAATCAAATCTGCGAATCAAACCTTCTTTTCTGATATTTAAAAGCTTTATATCAAGATCTGTAACCATATTCTCAAGCTTATTTGTTGTAACCAAAAATTCATTTTTCATAGTTGCGGATAACGTTTTACCACTTTCTTCGGCAAGTTTTTTAAGTTCGGGAGACATAATTATATCATACCCGTCATCATCCAAAGAATTAAGAGTCCGGACCATATTTCGCAAATGTTCTACAGAACGATTCATGAGTGATACCTTATCAGAAAATTTTATATTTAATTTTTTACGGTAGATCATTGCTTCATGTTGATTGATTTTTTGTAACAATGAATGATTTTCCCAAACATCTCTGACGAGGTCATCTACAAGCGTGCCTTCTACATTTTGCTGTTTTGATATAAAAGCATCCACCAGGACACAGCATTTTTTAGTACACTCTAATGATTGAGATTCAAGCCTTTCCATAAGAACATCAACTCTTCTTTTAGGAAAGACTAAAACCGATATCACAAAAGCACAGAGGATACCAATAGCAATTTCAAAGACCCTGAATAATCCAAAAATAAAAATATTTTCAACATCAATTCCAGTCATAACTATAATTACAACTGTGATTGCTGCCATTCGATAACGGGTTTTGTAACGGGTTAGAAAACTGCATATTCCAATAGTCATGAACAAAGCTACCCCAATGAAGATACTGTTTGGGGGGGTAACAAATAATACCAGCACACCTAATATTGCACCAACAGTTGTGCCGGAAAGTCTATAAAGGCACATCTCTATAGAGTCTGCCACATATATCTGCATCACGATAACAGTTGATATGACTGCCCAGTGACCGAATTCAAGGTTTAAAAGCATGGTTGTCGCATAGGCTAGGACAGCTGCTAAAGCGGTTTTTAACCCATGTATCACATGTGTCGATGAAATATTCATAATACCTTTACTAATAAAAAAACTGATTCTTTTATACTAAAAATGTATAAAAAGCAAACTTGATTCTTCCACAGAAAATTAAACGCAATTTTTAAGCCTTTATTGAGTAAGTTTTTGAAGTAAATAATAAAGAGACTAAATGTAATGTCAGATTCAATCTGCTGATTCGACTATGCAATCAAAGGATCAGGACTATGCCTCTTTGCTGGCAGGCTTGATTGGCGGTGCATATTCATTTTTAATTCACGAAGTATTCTGTACATGGTTGATTCAGAACCCAGATAAATTCCCAGGTCAGCGAGTTTCGGCACAATCTGATTCGGATTGGACTCAGCAAATTCAGGCGATTCTAATACATTAACTATTTGGGTCTTCTCATCATCAGAAAATTTATTGTCAGGGGCGGCTCGAGAACCCTTTCGGCTGTCCAACAGACCATTTTTACCCCACCGCTGGAGAGTTCGAATGGTCAGTCCCAATAATTGGGCCGCCTTGCTTTTTCGAGCTCCGGATTTACAAGCCTCTAAAATCAAATTCAACACAGTTTGTTTGTCTTCTTGGTTTATCAATCGTCCTCTGGATCCCCCCAAATTTCTTGGGCTTTTTTTTTAGAACCAGCAAGGCTGCAGTTTCTGCAAGAGCTTTATCTTTGCGGGATAAGTCTTTTTTTAAAGCAGCGATTTCTTTTTTAAAGTTTCTGTCTTTTTCAATCTGTTCTTTATTTGATTTTGGAATCATTGCTGATATGGCATCTTTTTTCCACTGGTCCAGATTATGGATAAAAATACCGGTTTTGCGGCACAAGGCAGTGCGTTCTTCAGTAGTCATGGAACCCGTTTGAATTATTGCTGAAATACGTTCTTCGGCTGTCCAGTCCTTGGGGCGTTTTTCTTTTGATTTCAATTTTATGTTTCCGTTTTGTTTACATTCTTTTAACCATTTGCCCATTGTAGACCGACCAACTCCAGACTCTCTTGCGATTTCATAGAGGGGTTTGTTTCCCTGTAAAACCTTTTTTAACACAGCCTCTTTTGATTGGATAGGATATCCCATGTTTGTCACCTCATTGCCCCCGATTTAATTTTTAATTGAGGCGACATCTATCCTGACACAGGGGGATAGGGATGTTGTCGATGAAATTATTTTCAGGACAAATCATTCCAGAAATCGCTTACTGCTTGAGTTGATGGCAAGAGGTGGTATGAGAGTCGGGGAAGTTCTGAAATTAAAAGCTAAGAATGTGAACGGCAGAAAGTTGGTTTTATCTGACCCGAAAAGCGGAAATCAGACTGAGATAGTTTTTATCCCCAAAAAAATAGCGGATCGTCTACGGGAATATATCGTCTCCGCAAAGATGGGAGATGACCATAACGTGTTTCCATTAGGATACACTAGAGCCCGTGAAATTGTTCAAAATACAGGAAAAATGATAAATGTAAATTTGAACCCTCATGATCTTAGACGACATGCCGCCACTTACGCAAGCAGATCAGGGGTTCCCATTGAAATCGTATCAAAAATAATTCTCCGCCATGCGAATCTATCAACTACCCAGCGTTATCTTGGAAAAGTCAGTGATACAGAGGCTATCCACTGGATTGATAATCTTTACAAATAAAATTTACGGGGATTGGTAAAAGCCGATCCCCGATTTATTCTAAACCACCATATCTTGTGCCAGGCCTCAATGACAAACATGATAAAACTATGAATACAAGTAGTTGCCCAACTGAGTATCTGTTACCCTGAGAACTGGCAAAAGAAGTCAACGCCTTTTGATTAAAGAATTAAATCAACTGTAGATAGACTTATGTTGTGAGCGGCTCTAACCACCTGATTTTTAAAAGGATTTTAACTCTTGGCTATGCAAATTAATATTTCCATTAAATTCAAAAACTTATAAGTGATTTCAAGATTTTTTAAAACAACTCGCAACATAATATTTTGTTTTACTACGTAGGTCACCGTGTCTGAGCCAGGCAGTACCTATCGTTAAAGACTGTCTAACCAGGTTAAAATTTCTTCATTGTTTTTCCAATTTACTAACTCTTTTATTTTTTTATCATGTTTTATTTTCAGTCGTGTATATTTTATAAATTTCTTTTGGATGTCACGTTTCCTGGACAAATCAAGCTGCAGATAGGTCATTGTGGATTCTATACTTTGATGCCCAAGGCGGTTTTTTATATCAGAGACCGCGTAATTTGAGGCCAGCATACTCACGGCACAGGAGTGACGAAAACTGTGAACCGGACTCAGATTTTTGATACGCTTTGGAGGCAGGGCTTTTGCTAAGTATTTCCTGCAGATCTTATTAATGCCATGCCGTGTCAGTTCTTTTTTCCGCTGATTGATAAACAGTCGGTGGGCATAGAAAGGGATCGGGTCGATACGGTAGTTTAAAATGTAGCTTGTGATCAACGATGCTGTCGTTGGCCACAGGTGAATAAGCCGGTACCGATTTCCTTTGCCCAGGATAGCAAGCGTCTGATTTTCAGGATCAAAATAATCAAGATCAAGGCTTGCCACTTCGCTGGCCCTGGCTCCGGAGTCATAAAGAACGTGAAGTATGGTATAATCCCGCATCCCTTCTTTTTTCTTGAGATTAACAGCATTAAACACTTTCATGATCTCCTCAGGATATAAAAATCCGATCAGTTTCTTTTGAGCTTTCTTTTGTGGCAGAGTCAGGATAACGTTGGCCATCTTTTTTTTGTCCGGATGCATGAATCGGATCATCTTGGCTAATGACTTGATCACGGCCAGTCGGTTGTTTCGTGTCTGAACGGTGTTTCTCCGATGGGTCTCCAGGTGATTTAAAAAAGACAGCACAGCATCTGTTGTTAAATGATCTATTTTCAGTGACTTGAGCTTGATTGAATGATGGGCGGCTAAAAAAGGTAAAAACAATGAGAACGTTTCCTGGTACGTTCTGATGCTCTGCTCACTGGCGCCTTTTATCCGGGGCAAATATTGATTAAAGAACTGATGTAAACAACTTGATAATCTCATATAGCCTCATTCATTGACATTGAAAAATCAAGCATCTGTCGGCGATGCTTTGCATCCAGTACCTTCAGGTATTTGGTTGTATATTTGTACTCGCTGTGTCCCATGTAAACTGCCAGCACCGGCAGTGCATTTTGAGGGGATTTGCCCTGTTGTTTAATACGTTTCAGGGTATTCACAGCAAAAGAATGACGAAGA
>NZ_JAQYWD010000053.1 GCF_030145145.1 Desulfobacula sp.
TCCCGTTTGCTTTTATCGTTTTCTAAGGCGTTGCTTATTAGATTCTTGTGTAAGTGTTGAAATGAAATATAAGAGTCACAGCCGGAAAGTTTGGCAAGTTTTTCATAATCAATGAGGACACATTTACGGCGTGGAGATTGGATTTCATTATATCCACCAGAGTCCCATTCTGACGGATGGGATACTACACCGGCGCGTACCATATTCAGATCAATATATACAAGGCATCTCAATAGATGTTTGCCGGTTTCGATGGCGGTTGCATGATACCGGTCTTCCCAGTATGCTCCTTTTCGTTTTTTTCTTTGATTGTATTCCTGCGCATGACGACCAGCTGTCAGTTGGATAGCTCTTGGGATAGTCATCCTGTTCTTATCATCAACAACCAGCAGGTGGATATGGTTGGATGTGACTGTATAATTTAGAATCGTCAGTCCATATCTTCGTTTTGCTTCGAACAACCATTGAAGCCACCGCTTTCGATCTTTAACGAATTTAAGCAGGAATTCTCGTTTATGGCACCGATGAGTGATATGCCAAATTTGTCCTGGGATATAATGTCTCTTTGCTCTTGCCAAAATTTTGTATGTATTTTTCTATATCTTCGTTTTTGGCCCCGAAAAGTTGGAAATAATCCCAAAATAAGGGACTTTTTAGGGGTTATTTTTATTTATTTCAGTTAGTTAGTGCGGCCCGACCCCATAAACCCAGCCCGACCCCATCGCAGAACCGAGTCAGAGGCGGTAACAGGTATCGCTATAGCCTGATACAGCCCAATCCCGGTGCATCTGCCGGATAAAGGGTGCCGTCTTTCAGGTGAAACAGGCCGGAAAACGGATCATTTAACAGGTCCAGATGGCCATCCAGATCGGCATATTCAATATTGGCGCGGCTTAAGGCAAAATGCAGGCCTGCTGAAATCCCCAGGGCAGACTCATCCATGCAGCCGACCATGACTTCCAGGCCGGCGGCTTTTGCTACGGAATTGATGTGTTGGGACTCAAAGATACCGCCCATTTTCATGATCTTGATATTGATCATGTCGATGCGGTCATTGCTGGCCAGCCTGAATGCATCCTTCAGCGTCTTAATGCTTTCGTCGGCCATGACCGGCACGGATACGGCCTGGGTGACTTGTCCCAGTCTTTCCTCAATTTTCCGGCTGGTGGGCTGTTCAATGATTTCAAGATCAGCTGTTTTTATTTTATCGATGAATGCCACAGACTGTTCAACACTATACCCCTGGTTAGCGTCAAACCTGAGAGAAAAATTCCTGCCAAGGCATTCTCTGAGTTTGAGTACCTTTTCAATATCTTCTTCCAGGTTGAGGCCGCCTTTTAGCTTGAGAATGGTGAACCCGTTTTTAAGATGTCTTTTTGCCTGTTCAAGGGTTTCCGCCAATGGGATGATACCGATGGTAATGCTGGTGGCAATTTCATGCCGGAACCCGCCCAGCAATTGATACAGCGGAATATCGGCCTTTCGGGCCATGATATCGTACAGGGCCATGTCCACCATGGCCCTTGCAGAAGAGGCCTGGGCAAGCGGCTGTTTTAAATCATGGGTGATCCTGGCGATCCCAAAGGGAGTCTGGCCCTTGAGCATATCCCTTATAACGGTTTCAATGGAAGTGATAACGTCTTCCGGGGTCTCGCCCGTGACCGTAAGATCCGGGGCTGCACAGCCCCATCCGGTAATGCCCTTGTCTGTTATCAGTTTCAGGATGATGTTGGTGGTGTGGCTCACGGTCTCGTAGGCAATGGTGTAGGGAACCGCCAGGGGCATGTCCAGCCTGAAATAGTCTATTTCGCTGATTTTCATATTAGTATCTGTTCTGGTAGAGTTTATCTGACGGTGTATTTTTTATGGTTTCCACAAATTCCGTCATATTGCGGATCATGATCTCCCACATTTTTTTACCTTTTTCAGCTGTTCCCAGGGTGGCATTTCCCATGACACCTGATTTTGACAATCGTTTGGTGTGAACATACCAGCTGACACCCCGGTCCGAGGTAAAATCCAGGTATTCGTTATCCAGATCCAGGGTATGGTCCTCGGCCTTTTCCATGTCCACAAGTTCGGGCCGGACGGCAAGGGCTGTGCTGGTTTCTATTTCACCGGCATGGATATCGTTGCTGGTGGCGGTCAGCTTGTAAATATCCACATCACTGGTTTCACCGGTTTCCACACAGACAAATATCTTAGCGTCCCGGTTGATCATCTGGGCTGCATAATTCAAGGTCGGGGCATTGTCGCCGTGGCCGTTGAGGATGACAAGTTTCCTGATGCCGTTATGGGCAAGGCTCATGCCGATGTCATAAACAACGGCGGAAAGGGAATGGTTCGTCAGGCAGATGGTTCCCTTAAAATCACTGTGATGGTAGGACACGCCATAGGGAATCGGCGGCAGGACAAAGGGTTTGGGATCTTTGCAGGCGTTTGCCACTTCTTTGGCCATATACACGGCATCAAAATAATCCAGGTCAAGGGGAAGATGGGGGCCGTGCTGTTCAATGGCACCGCAGGGCAGAATAGCTGTATCCATTATTTTCAGCCGCTCTGCTATTTCAGGCCATTTTAAGGTTTCCCACATATAATCAGGTGTGACAGGTTTCTGTTTCATTATTCATCCATTTTATAAGGAACTGCGTTTAAAAATGCATCATCCAATTGAATTTCTTTCCATTGGTGATCGGTTCTTAAGACGGCGCCGTCTGAATATTCATACAGAATGTCAAACAGGGGTTTGCGGATATACAGGGGCATATCGGCAAGATTGCTTCTTTCTTTGTCAAGCCGAAGCTTGGTAATTTCGGCATGTTCTTTTGCCAGGCGTTTTGTGTGGTCGTTTTGCCGGATCAATTTTTTTGACACCAGAAGGTGATATAAATGGGAGACGTCACTTCCGATCTGTTTTACCGACTGCCGTTCCAGGGCAGCAAGCCCTTCGGCTATCTGGGGCCCGGTATACCCGCAACGCTCGGGATTTTCATCCAGCGCCCGCAGCATGCCGATGATCCTGCGGCATTTCTCACATTTTCCACAGGGAATCATCCGTTCCCCCGCCTTATGGGCCGCGTGGCAGGACACCTGATGCTGCTGGAGTTTAGGATACCGCCTGCTCAGTATCTTCATGATGAGCAGCTCAGACAGACTCCTTAAAATCGAAAACTGGTTAATCTGCCAACCCTTGGCCCTGTAATACCGTGTCATGGCCATGTCAAAATACTTGCTCTGATCATAAAGGCCTGAGTAATGCAGGATGCCTGAGATACTGCCTTTAAGCGTGGTGTCGTATTCATTGCCGATCAATACATTGCCGATTCCCTTTTTCCGGGCAATGGGCAGGACCCCGAACAGGAATACCGCCACGGTCCAGAGACGGATGGGATAAATATCCGACCGGATTCCCGCATAATTTTTCCTGATAAAAGGCAATTGCCTGAGCATCCAGTTAAACACCCGGTCGCTGTTACACCAGGGTTTATGGGTATTGGGTTCGATTTCCTTAAAATATTTATAGGTATTCACTGCTGTAAACCAGTGCCGGCCGGATTCATTGATAAACACGGGAAAAGCCTCACCAATTTCATTGATGATCCCATAGCTTAAAAGGCTGTCCTTTCCCCCGCTGCTGAGGATAGCATACTTGTCCGGATCGGTTTTCTCATAAGGCCTTTCCAGGGTCAAGCCACTGAACCGGGTATTAGAAAAAATTAGGTCTGACCGGGTATATTTAGAACGCTTTTCCGGTTTTAGGGTGTTATAGGGCGGTTGGAGAAACTCATTTTTAATCAACAGTTTGTTGGTTACGATCTCCCGGGACGTATTTTCCAGCATGTTGGCAAGAAATTTTTTATCCGCCTTGTCATACAACCCGTCCAGTTCAATGGTTTCAAAAAATAGGCCATAATTTAAGGCCACCTGGGCCAGCATCATGGACGCCAGGTTCACATCTTCCGCATTTTTTCCGTTGAAATAAGCGGTTTCATAGGAATACATCAATTCATAGGATGACATCTCACCGGAAAACGTTTCAACACAATATTCAGCCTTAACCCTTTTAGGGTCTACCTGAATATGTTTTACACTCAGTTTCCTTAATACAACAAAATCATCAAGGCTTATCATTTTATTCGCAATTCCAGAAGCCTGATTAGTTCGTCGGCACCCGACTCAAGCACGTCAAAGGCCGGCAACCCGGTTTCTTTTGTGATTTTCTCACAGGCCGGCACGATACCGTCCTTTTCCATACGTTCGTGGTTGAGGGTTACGGCAATTACTTTTTTCCCGGATATGGTTTGAATGGCATTGATCTGTTCCGGCAGCGAATGCAGTTTATACCCGGGGAAGCCATCATATTCCTCCCGCATGGGGGCATGCTGGAGGATGACAAAATCAGGCCGTCCGGCCGCAAGGATCTCAAACCCTCCCGGGTAGGCCGGGTTCATGAGGCTGCCCTGTCCTTCAATGAGGATGAGATCCGGGGATTCGTTTTTCCATGCCTCATGAACCGCATGTTCAATTTCCCCGGATACATAATCATTAATGCAGGAATCCATGATCATGGAATATTTAGCCCCTTGCATCCAGGCGGTCTGCCCTGTCCCCACCATTTCGGCCTTAAGCCCGGCCCTGATTGCCCCATGGACAATAATCCATGCAGTGGTTCGTTTGCCAATGGCAGAATCGGTTCCGAGAACGGCAATTTTAAGGCAATCAACTTCTTCAATTTTTCCGGTAAAAAAGTGCAGGTCATCCCGGTCTGGCGTTCTTCTAATATCGCGCACCCGGCAATTATGTTTTTGGGCCATGGCCATGAGGCCTTTGTCTTTATATAAAAAATCATGCAGACCGCTGTCCACATTCAATCCCATTTCCAGGGCCTTCTGAATGGTTTGTCTTGCCTCGGGCGGCAGACGTCCACCATCCGGGGCCAGTCCGATAATAAGGGTCCTGGGCGTTTTTTCGGGCCCAAGCTCTGCCATGGCTGTTTTTAAATCCTCAAAGATGGGGATGTGGTTGGCCCTGCCGTCCAGCACCTGCCCGGCATCTTTGCCGACATAAACAGGATCGATTACGCCCATCACGTCATATCTCTGGGTAAATCTGACCAAGCCGTGGGCGGTTTTGCCCTCCGGCGTGTTGAACATACCACCGGCATATACAATAGCTTTCCCGTCGATTGTCTGTTTCATGGGTTAATACCTTCCTGTCAATATGGCGACATACCTGTCGTTTATGAATTCATTTTTTTCATGCTTTTCCAGCATGGCAATGAGGCCGGCCGTGGAAGCTGGCAGTATCCTGTACCCTTCTTTTTTGTGAAGAAAAATGCTCATATCCCGCATTTTTTTATCACTGATATGTCTTGCCTCCCCCTGTGTCTGGTGAAGGGCTGTCAGGGCCTCATTTCCGTCAAAACTGTGCCAGTTGATCAGGGGTTCATTGATGGACGTCTCTTTTACCCGTTTGGGATCAATATCCCGGCATCGGTAAAGTCCGGCTTTAAAAGAAGCGATAATCGGATTTTTATTGGCTGCTGAGCCGGCAATGAACATGGGAATCCTTGAGGTTTTCCCCCGTTTGTAAAGGCTGACAAACCCACGGAAAATACCGGCCAGAAGGGTTCCGTTAGACACCGGGCACGCAACGCATTTGGGGGCATCATGCAATTGATCATAAATTTCATGGGCGATTTCGGCATAGGCGGAAATCTGCAGGGAGGTATTGGCGCCACCCGGATTTGCATCATACCATTCATTTTCATGGGCAAGCCTGCTGGATTCGGTTACCGTATCCTCATAAGAGCCTGGCAGACGAATGATCTGAGCATTAAAGGCTTCCATCTCCCTGATCCGGCCGGTGTGATAGGTTTCCGGTATAAAGATCCTGCAGTCCATTCCTGCCAGGAATGCGGCAAACGCCACGGCCACGCCGTAATTTCCACAGGTTGCCAGCGAGATAACCGTATAATTTCGCCGGAACGCATCGTGGACCTGGGCAAAGGCTATCCTGTCCTTCTGGGTTCCGGAAGGATTTTCCCCCTCATATTTTATGTACATCTGGCGGATGTCCAGCTCCCTTTCAAGGTTGCGGGCCCGGTTTAAAGAGGTATCGCCTATTTCCATGCTGATAATGTCCTCAAACGATTCAATTCTGTCTACTATTGAAAGGCTTTCATCTTTAACAAATTCGCTGAGGTTCTTAACTTCTTTGGTAATTTTAATATCCGCTGATTTAACGCCGTCAAGCAGGTTCATTATCATAGTAATTACACCTTATTCCCTTTTGTGAGAATACAATTGTATCAACCGGATCTTTTTTTATTCGCTCCTGAAAATAAAATGTCATGATCGATAATACCATGGTCAAGATACAGGTAAATTATATAAAATAAGGTAAAGATAATTTCAAAGTATAAAATTTGATCAAAATATGCAACCGTTTTTCCTTCCCATTTACACTGGGTTTATATCTCAAATCTTTAACAATTTTAAATATTTTTTAATAAAAAGCATCTTTTTGTCTGTTAACAAATTGATACTCACTGGCAGGTAACCATATGTTGCACTATCAGCTGACGGGGCAGGGCCTTGACATATTTAAGAGAACCTTTGTCAACAGTGGGCTTGACCCTGTCATACGGATCGCATATAATTGAAGATCACACTTGGACCGAGCTATCATCACAATTCCCAAAACAAAAGGAGGAAAAATGAATCAAGACATTATTCGTTTGCATGACCTTTACATTGAGGAAGGGTTGGGTCGTCGGCAGTTTTTAAAAAAATTAGCGCTCCTGGCCGGGGGGGCTGCTTCTGGCATGGCGCTCTTGCCCATGCTCGATTATAATCTTGCTCTGGCGGAAACCATATCCCGGGATGATCCGCGATTAGATGCAGATTACCTGAGTTATCCCGGGAAAAGCGGAAACATCAGGGCATATCTTGCCAGAAAAAAAACCGCTGGCAGACAACCCGGAGTAATCGTTATACATGAGAACAGGGGATTAAATTCCCACATTGAAGATGTCACTCGGAGAATGGCGCTTGAGGGATTTACCGCATTAGCACCGGATGCCTTATCTCCCTTGGGGGGCACACCGGCTGACCCGGATAAAGCCCGTGATCTTATCCGAACACTGGATAAGGGGCAGACAGAACAAAATTTTATCGCAGCAGCCCAGTATTTAAAAACCCACCCAAAGACAACAGGCAGAGTAGGGGTTATCGGGTTTTGCTGGGGAGGCGGCATGGCCAACCAATTGGCAGTACAGACACCGGATATCCAGGCATCGGTCCCCTTTTACGGAAAACAGCCTGCTGCAGTGGCGGTGCCGAAAATAAAAGCTGCCCTCCTTCTCCATTATGCGGGTCTTGATGAACGTATCAACAAAGGGATTCCTGACTATGAAGCCGCGCTGAAATCAGCCGGTATCGATTATAAGCTCTACATGTACGAAGGTGCAAATCATGCCTTTAACAATGATACAAACGCATCCCGCTATGACCCTGAGGCTGCAGCGCTTGCCTGGAAAAGAACCATTGAATTTCTTTCTGAAAAATTAATAGAGTAAATAGTGCCTGAACGAAAACCCGTGTTTGGACGAAAAGTTGCCCATATGCAAGGCGCAAGAAACTCTGAAACCGGAGTGTACTAGTGTACATGAGGATTTCAGAGTTTTGCAGCAACGCAGCAGATGGGTGAGTTTTCGTTCAAACACTAAATACGGAGATAACCTGATTTATTGTGTAAGGCAACACTGTTTGTATTTTTTCCCGCTTCCGCAGGGACAGGGAGAATTACGGCCGGTTGCTGTTGGTTTTTGGACAAGCATTTGAAGCTGCTCAACAAAAGGAAGACAATGATTAAAAAATTGTTTGTATCCAGAACACAGGTGATTGAGTTTTATTGTTGATCCGGGTATCTCCTGAATTCTGTCCTTGGGGCATCCGCCATTGCAAAAGGTGAGAACGTCGCAGGATTTACACGTGGATGGAAGATGGATTTTTTTATTCTTACCGAACGCTTTCATGGGGGTAAGGTTCATTAATTTCCCAATGGGCAGTGTGTTCAGGTTCCCCAATTTATACGTTGGCCTTACAAAATGATCGCAGGGATAAACATCTCCGTTCTTTTCAACCACGGGGATTTCCCCACAGGTTCTGCGGAAAATACAAAGCGAATGATCCTGGCCCATCGCGGCTGCAGACACCTCTTCAAATATCTGGACGTTGACAGTACCGATATCATGGGCTTTCCATTCATCAAATATGCTGCAGAGAAATGCGCCATATTTTTCAGGATCAACACTGCCTGCTGGCGAATTAACCACGGGAAGAAAACCGATATAGGTTGCACCGATTTTTTTAAAGAATTGATACACCTCAATCGGATGGTCCACATTATGATGGTGTACCACACACAGGATATCATGGGGGATATGGTTTTTCTGCAAAAGCCTTTGTCCGTTCATTACCCGTGAATGGGTTCCCTTTCCTGATTTTGAAACCCGGTATGTGTCATGGAGGCGTTCCGGACCATCTATACTCAATCCAACGGTAAATCCCTCTTTTTTAAAAAATCGACACCATGTTTCATCCAGTAAAATGCCATTGGTCTGTATACCGTTCTGAATCAAAATCCCTGCCGGCTGATACTTTTGTTGAAAACCAACCACGCTTTTAAAAAAATCGATGCCCAGAAGTGTTGGTTCCCCGCCATGCCATGAAAAACGGACAACCGGTCCGGGATGTGCTTGAATATGCTGGGAAATATATGTTTCGAGAATCTCATCGGACATTCTCTGGAAAGCATCTGATATGGAGCCTTTGGATGAATAATAGCAATACTCACAGGCCATATTACAGGCATCTCCAATGGGTTTAGCAAATACCTGGAAATCTGTTTTTATTTTTTGTTTTATAGGAGATTTCATTTTTCACTGTGCGATGTGGTGCACTATCCTTAATGGGTTGAGTGTTAATTCTAAACTATCAAGTTCAATTATGAACCACCAACCATCTCATCGATAATCTGCTTTGCTGAATCAATATCAGAAATTAAACCGGACACTTCCCCGGCCGGCAGGATTCCAGAGTCAATATCTCCTCTAATCCACGATTTTTCTACTGCCTGAATAGTAAAATATGCATCAGTGTCCATCGGGCCGGTAATTATTTTTTCAACCAATGGTGTGTGCAATGCCCTTATCCTGAATCTACCCGTATCCACAAGCCTTGTTCCAGTGTCTCTTAATTCGGTTATGATTTTCTTGTAATTGATATGGGCGCTACACTCTGCTGCTGTAATAAACCGGGTACCGATTTGTACGCCCTGTGCCCCTAAAGCCATGGCGGCTCTGTAACCCCGGGAATCTCCAATACCACCTGCAGCAATAACGGGAATGGTTACAGCATCGCTTACTGCGGGAACCAGAACCATGGTTGAGGCACCATTATATCCCTGCATGCCGCCGGATTCAGATCCTTCTGCGATGACAGCATCAGCCCCGGATGATTCTGCTTTACACGCAAGATCCACAGTCGGCACCACCACGATCGCTTTGATTCCCCGGTCGTGAACATATGGAATTATTTTTTTCGGAGAACCGCCTGAAATGGTAACAACGCATATCCCTTCTTCTGCTAAAATATCCACAAATTCTTGAACCAGAGGATTCATCGTAAACAAGTTTAAGCCAAATGGTTTGTTTGTGAGTTTCCTTGTTTCACGAATCTGGTTCCGTATTATTTCACTATCCTGGGAAAAAGCAGTTGCCAGCAATCCAAATCCTCCGGCTTCGGAGACAGCGGCCACCAGCTCCGGATTACATATCACACCCATGGCACCCTGAATGATTGGGTATTTACACTTTAGCATTTCACTAATTTTATTCATCTCACTTTAAACTCCCTGCTTAAATTAGGTTAACCAATGGCAGGATTTATTTGACCACCTGTGCCACATAAACAGCCCCTTCGGAAGTTCCCCCTGTCAGCGGATTTTTAAATTCGATCGTGTGGGACGTTGCTTGACCAAAAACTTTTTCCAGACGCGATGTGATTTCATCTTCAGGAAACCCATCCGCCCAAAGGGCAAATACACCGCCGGGCTTTAAATGCCCGGTCAGTTCTGTAAGGCCAGTTTCAGTGTAAAATCGGGTATTGGTCTGGTAAAGAACATTGGTTGGGGTATGGTCAATATCCAATAAAACAGCATCATATTTTTTCCCTGGAATCATTGGATCAAACCCCCGGGCCAAATCACGGGCCAGGGCGAAGAAATCCCCCTGCACCAACTGACATCGCGGATCATTCATCAATTCAGGACCCAGGGGAACCATAGACTTTTCATGCCAATCAATCACCGCCTGCAGGTATTCAATAACAGTGAGCGAGGCAATCCGTGGATCTTCCAGTGCAGAAACAGCCGTATACCCCAATCCCAGACCGCCTATAACAATTTCAAGATTTTCTTTCTCCAATTTAGCAAGTCCAAGTTTTGAAAGCATATGTTCTGCTTCATGAAACAGGCTGGTCATTAAAAAGGCTTCGCCAAGTTTTATTTCATAGATTTCCAATCCTTTGAGTTGGATCAATCGGCGGCGACGCAGCATTAGATCACCAATGGGGGTTTTCTGAAAATCCAGTTCTTCATAATTCATATCAGATACTGCCTTAAGGCTTTTCGAGAGGCCTTATCCACTAAGGAAAAATATTGATCAATTTCATTTTTTTGATGAGATCGCTTATGACCCTTCACCTTTATGAAATTGCACTCCAGTTGATCAATCAAATCAAAAAAAGACTGGTAAAGCAAATAATATTTGATGTGTCGATTTTTTCTTGAGCGATAGTCATTTTGCTCAAATCGGTTTCGTCTGGCTGGTAATCCCACAATATTTTGTGAATCTGTAAACACAGTTATCCGCTCTCCAGAGGGTTGAATCGTGTTTAATGCCCAGAGCAAGGTTTGTATCTCAAGTTTTGTGGCGCTTGTATTGTTAAATTTTCTGACCACTACCCGGCCTTTTAAGGTTTCAAGGCACGGTTTTTTTTCGTTGATCACAAGAAAAGCCCCATACCCCACCTTTATCTGAGGATTAACGCTGCCGTCTATAAATAAGTTTATCCGTGTCATTTGGTTCAGGAACCGATTGTTTTCCGCAATAGTTTGTCCAGATCAGTGTAATCCATTTCCTGTGGAAAAACAAATCTTAAAAAATGGCAGACGTCCCTTATCTCAGGGTGATGGCCTTTTCCAGACAGATCTCCTGGCAGCAGAAACACCGGATACACAGATCAGCATCTGCCACAGGCACAGCATCCATCATTGAAAGTGCAGATACCGGACAATGGTCAATACAGGCTCCGCAGGCTGTGCACAGCGCAGGATCTGCCTGGGGCCGGATCTGGGACTTGGACGTCATCAATTCCTGAACTGTTGGATTGTCAAAAATGGCCTCTCCCCCCAGGGGCGGCAGCTTGAAATCTTTTAAGATGGTTAGTTGGCCCTCTGTTTGAACCGTTTGAGAATCAAATTCCCCAAGCCCCAGGGCCTTGGCTTTTTGAAGAAAGCGCAGTTGGGCAGGATCAAGCCCCATCATTCTGGCAACTACCCCATCCATGGCCACGCCATTATCCGCCGCCAGGATCAGGCCGATCTCTCTCAGATCAGGGGAGGCCGGACCATTCCCCTCCATTCCCACAACCGCATCCATGATAAACAAATCCGGGACCCGGAGGCGAAACACCTCTACGATGAGTTCATGAAATCGAGCCGGTGTGCCGGCAATCTGGTGCAGCCTTGCTTTTTGCGCGCCGGGCAGGATTCCGTAACTGTTTTTAATGGCCCCGGTCATAATTGTAAGGCCATGGGTTTTAAACTTGGGAAGGCTGATAAGGATATCCGCGTCCAGAATTTCTTTGGACACCCCCACTTCCGGCATAAAATCAGGATGAAAGGCCCTTTTTTGAGACGTGTTGCCCAGATTCCGGTAATAGCCCTTTGCCGCTGTCATCAATCCGGTTTTTTTAAAGCTGTTTTCGTTGTCCCCATAACTGAACAGGCCGGGATTATCACCGACCACAATTTCAGCCGGGGACAAGTGTTCAACTTTTTCAACAACAGCCCTCAATAAAGACGGGTGGGTGACAATATGCTCTTCGGCCGCGGACATCCGGAGGACGTTGGGTTTTATCACCACTTTTTTTCCGGCAATATCCTGGGGGAAAAGTTCAAATGCCTTGTCAACGGATTGTCGGCAGCTATCATAAGATGCGGGGTGTATCATAACACGATGCATATTTTCTCCTTTTGGCCGAATTTGTGTTCTTGCCTAAATACATTTGACTTGTTACCATTGATTGTGAGGTTCCTGGAATTCAAACAAATTTTGCCTTCCACGCTTTCATCTTCTCCGCCGGCCAATCCACACAGAACGCAGGCCGGCTTTTCATGACCATCTGCATGCACGCCCCGCCGCCAACACAATCCGGATCACGTGGTCTTTCTGCAGTGCCGCATCGCCTTATCCGTAACTTCCCTGATGAAATCACTTTTAGCCTGGGTATAGGCAGCACGGTCACCCCGGTGCAGGTCAGAAAGTGTCTTTTTGATACGGGCATATTCTTGAGCAACATTTGGATGATCAATGAGGTAGTCTCTAAATAGCAGCCTGTTCCAGTGCTCGAATTCAGCTTCAACCATGTGGATGTGATGCGTCCTGTACCCATCCGTGTTACGTTTGATAAACCAGGCATAGTAGGGTGGCGTATCATCCCCCCATGACGGTCGCCAAAAATAATCATACCCCTGGGCTTCGAGGATGGGCGCAATTATTTTTTGGGTCTCATCGAGACACTTTACCTCAACCAGAATATCCACAATAGGCTTAGCCGAGAGGCCAGGGACAGCCGTGCTGCCAAAATGCTCGATTCGCTTAACCAGGTCACGGGGCAGGCAAGACAGCAAATGAAGCCGTTCCTGCTCAAACATCTCTGGCCAGCACCGATCGTATGCCACTATAGCCACTTCTTCTTTTAAAACACGGGCAATCTTCTGTTTAAGTGTTTCCATTGGTGCAAGTTATTTTTTCCTCTTAATAAAGCTGTATGTGTGTTTATTATGCTTGCTTAATTTGAACAATCCAATTTCTTCCATAGTTAAAAGAATGTCTTTTTTTTTCATATGATGGTCACTAAAAGACAGAATCCCATTATCTTTTAAAATCCGGTGAATTTCTAATAAAACGCTTATCTTGTCACTAAGCATATGAAAAATATCATAAAGAAAGACGATATCAATTTCTTTGTTTTGCAATCCTGTCTGACAATCTGAACAAATCGTCTCAACGTTTGATAGTCCCATTTTCAATGCGGTATCTTTTACTTTTTTAACGGCAAGGGGATGAATATCCAGAGCAAATATTTTTCCATCTTTGCCAACACGTTTTGAAGTGTCAAATACATAGCTACCTGGGCCACAACCAAAATCGAGGACTTTGAAACCTTGGTGAATATCTAATTCATTTAATACGTCATCCCTTGGTCTAAATATATCTCTTAATTTGAGAATAATGGACATTCCTTTAAACATTAATGCGGGCATTGGTTTTTGCATAGATCACCTCTCAATGTTTATGACAATATAGAAATGTAAAGGATTCGAAAGATTTCTGCAAACAATTTAGAACATTGTCGCTTTAACCGTCGTGATACACCGCTTTGGTGGGGCCGCAACTTTTCTATCTCAATAATTTCAGTCAAGACAGGACAATGGGTTTATTCAACCCCAAGGCTTTTGAGGGTGGTGGTATCGGTTCTTCCGGTTGCGGGAAGTCCTTGATTCTGCTGGTATGTTTTCAGGGCCTGAGCAGAATCTTTGCCAAAAATACCGTCTGGCTTCAACCGAATGCCCTGGTTTGAAAGGGCTTTTTGAAGTTTTCTAACATCTTCTCCCCGCTGATAAGGATATTTGAGCATAAGGGTCCTGGGAGGTGCGATTTTCAGTGTAAGGGGCTCAATGCCCGGCAACTGCCTGACCAGATTGTCATACCGGGTTTTAAGATTTTTTTGAACGCCGACGGGTGCCTGATATGTTTCCAGATACTCGAGGGTTTCCTTTGCTTTATCCGGACGGCCGTCTTTCAGAAAGGTTTCGGCATATTTTACAGCCGTGTTGACTCCTTTTTCAAAATGACCCGTTTCAAAATAGGCTTTGGACAGCAGTGCCGGAATTTGGGCGGGAATGTTGATTGTTGTTTTTGTTCCGACAGAAGCTGCTTCATAGTTGTGATTTTGGGCCGCAGTAAGGGCATGCTTTAATTGAAAGACAGCCGATGCATAATAGGGGTCCGTATTTTCCCATTGCCCGAGATGGGCATACACAAACCCCAGGGCACTGTGGAATTTGTAAATATTGGCCCAGTTTTTCTCTTGATATCCGTCGGCTTTTCCTCGATACAGGCTTGTTTCATACCGGTGGCTGAGTTCTGCCAGTTTTTCGACCCGTCCGGTGTTGACGTAAAGGTCGGCCAGTTCGAGAAAAGATTCGGGATCCGCATCATGGCTGCCGAAACCGATGGCGATATTATAATAACGTTCCGCCGCTTTTATTGCCTGTTGTCCTGGGGCGACCCGCCAGCGTTTGGCAAGTGAGTGGGCCAGCCTGCGAAAAGCTTCCCTGCCGGAAACCGGGGACGGCAAAACAGGACGTCGTCGGTTCCACCACCAACTGTCGAATTTGCCTGGTGCCGTTTCCTCATGCAGGGCAAACAGTTCATTGATAGGACGCTGTAAATCGGAGGACTCTCTCAGGGCGAACAGGCGGCTGCCGGTTTCCGAACCGATGAACCCGGCCGGATGATAGTATTGCCGGGCAAGTGCTGCAGTGACGACCACAAGGAATTCCTTACGGTTATCGGTGAAAACATCCTTTGACGACAGGGCATTCAGGGCGGTTTCCTCCGCTCGGTTGACAGCCCCATGCTTCATCAGACGCCATAAGTATTGCAAACATGTTTGACTGTCTTTGAGTTGCCAAACCCGTTTAACAACGGCCTTGTGAGCATTGAGATCCGAGGGTTGTTCCTCTGCGGCTTTAAGGGTGTAAAACAATGCAGCTGACGTTTCGCCCCGCGCCTGCAGTTGCTCAGCATAATTAAGGGCATAAAACCCTTTCCGGGTGCCCCCCGTGCGGATTCCCTGCTGGAAAAAATGATCGGACTTGTCGTATTCTCCCATTCCCGCATAGATCTGTGCCAGGTTGTTCAAAGCCGCACCGGATTCAGGTTTGATTTGAAGCATACGATTATAATACCCCGCAGCTTTAAGGAGCAGGTCCTTTTTTTCCTGATCATTCCCTATATTAAGCGCTTTTTGCTGGAGTGCGAGGCCGGAGTAGAAAAGGAGCCTGGACTCAAGGGTTTTGTCTTGTCCGCCCCGTACCGTCTTCAACCCGGTTAAAAAGTCGGACAACGCCTCATCTGGCCGGTTCTGTTCCAGTTTTGTCACCCCGTTTTCAAGAAGACCCGATACCTGTTCAGGACTTTCAACAGGCTGGGCGAAAAGTCCGTGGACCGCCGTCAACATTATTCCGATAACCAGGAAGGGGATCCACCGCAAAAATCGTTTTTTATTCGTCATGTTTTTTATCACGGCATCACTCCGGACGTGTGACCAGGCCGTGCTCCGTATATAAATTCACTTTTTCCACATAAGTTTCCATCAACACGGTTAATCCGATCTCACCGGAAAAAATATGGGGAATTTCTTCATGCCAGTGTCCAAGTCCGACAATCAGGATCGGTGGAAAATCCAAATATTGAACAGCGCACTGGACGGTTCCCAGGTTAGGCTCACGACGACGTTTCTGTACCGAACTCAACCGCATGGAACGGCCACCGCCGACAAAATCCACTTTAAGTACTGATCTGTCGTCTGCTTTCAGGGATTCCCATTCTATGGGCACAATGATCCGTTGATCAATTTCATCCACCACCACCCGCCGGGACAGGGGGACTCCCTTGAGCATGAATTTATGAAGGTTGTCTCGAAAGCTTTCATTGATAAACCGTTCCCCCAGTTTTTGCTGAACGGCACGTTCAAGATCCCGGGGGTTGTGGGTCGGCCGGTCCATATCAAAAGGTGAATACACGGGCAATTCGGCAACGGCGGGAAGTTCAATGGGGTTGCCCTCTACCATCCCTCTGAAAATAAGAACCACTTGAGACAGGGGGCTTGCCGGTTTTTCGGTCAGGGTGAGCTGCAGCTGGTGCCCGCTTTCAGGCCTGGATCCCGCTGGACGCCACCTTAAAAAAGGAAAGTGGGCCCGGCATTGCTCTGCGGTAAATTCTGCCAGCCGGTTTTCTGTTGCCTGGAGTTCTGGCAGGTTTTCCTTAAAATCGGACGCATCAATGGAAAAACTGACATCCACCCGGGGCTGAGGTTCACGACCCGTTGAAACAGAAACCGAGATGAAAGTCCAGGCCGACATCAGAAGAATGAGGACCGGTATAAAAGGGGTTTTTTTGTATTTAATCATGCTGCAACTCCAGCCAAATGGTTTGCATTGCGTTATCCTCAATCTCATAGACCGTTTTGAGCAGTTGTTTCCCATTACCCTGTGAATCATCGCCGGATTTTTCACCGACGATAACAATAATTTTGTCCTTATTCTGGAATTCCGTCGACGCCAATCGGGTTGTGTTTTTTAAAAGTTCGGCAACAACGGGTTCTCGGTTCTTATGAGGAAATCCCAGACCAGCCAGGTAATCGTCCAGTTCCCGGCGAAGGAGGGTTGAATTGCCTTTTTCTGACAGTATCGGCAGGTCTCCTTCCGGAGCACCGGTGTAAACAATTTGCCGTCTGAAGTTTTCCAACCGGAACCGGGTCCCTTTGTGTTCAATATCAAGATAATATCGGTTTCCCGCGGGATCTTCCACACGGGGAAGTTTGCTGTATACCGCCGGCGAAGGGACCAGTCTCACCAGGTTCAGTTTTTGAAAATCCCGGGGAACCCTTAGAAAATTTGCCTCCCACGGGGCCAATCGTTTTTGGAGGGATTGGTATCCTTTTGGGTTGACGATGCGGTACTCCAGATCGATACTGCCGAAATTCAGGAAAAAAGGCCGACCCGCTACCCGTTTGACAGATGTTACCGTTATGGGGGGTATATATGGATTTCCCCGGTTCAGCACGGCCACCTCAAATGTACTTTGCCCGCTTTGGGTTTCTTCGTATGACAGATATACGGATGCTGTCGTGGCATAAAGAAAGGCCAAGGGAAAAAGAGCAAGCATAAGGTATTCCGTGGCCCAGGGTTTGCCGATCAACTGCTGCCCCAGGGTTTTCCGATTACCGCCGATGGTCCAGTTTAAAAGTGAGCTGGATATTTTCCACAGGGTCCAGAATGTGATGCTCCCCCCAAGCAGCACGGTCTCCGTCACGTAAAGCCTCAAATGACGGTAAAACCACAGGGTGGCAAAAAAACCGACAACCAGCAACAGGATCAGATTCAGGCGATAACGGATTTTATCAGTGGCCATAACGACACCATTGTTCTTCAGTTTTGATTTTTAATTCAATACGCCGATCTTGTATTCTCAAACCCGGGATGAATGGAAATGAATAGAGGGTCCGGAAGAAAAGGATGGTGCTTAAAAAATATTGAATACAGATCTTTTAATATTTATATATGAGCGAACCGGAAAAATCAATCAATTGCTGAATTGAAATCCCATTCTTCTAGTGCAACCGCCACGGCTTTTTCTGCATGAATGGCTGTTGTGTCGAGAAGCGTTACGCGGGTATCTTCTTGGTTTACCAACAGTCCAATTTCGGTACAGCCGAGGATTACGGCCTCTGCCCCTTGAGTCGCCAACAAATCAATTATGCGCAGATATTCAGTCTTTGAATCAACTTCGAACTTCCCATGACAGAGTTCTTGATATATTATTTTGTGGACGATTTGTCTGGCTTCTTTATTTGGAATCAGGACTTCAACGCCATATTTATCGCTCAATCGGCCTTTATAGAAATCCTGCTCCATTGTGAACGCCGTACCCAGCAAGCCCACTTTTTTAATGCCTTTGTGGACAAGAACTTCTGCCGTTGCGTCAGCAATATGAAGTACGGGAATTTTGATTGCCCTTTCTATTTGTGAAGCAACTTTATGCATGGTATTTGTACAAATAAGCAGAAAGTCAGCACCAGCGGACTGTACGCTTTGAGCAGCCTCTGAAAGTATTCTGGCTGTTCCTTCCCAATCGCCCTTGTGTTGCAGCCGTTCTATGGGTTCAAAATCAACGCTATACAGTGCAATTTTAGCTGAATGTAAACCGCCCAGGTTTTGTTTAACCCCCTCGTTAATTGCACGATAGTAACCCAACGTGCTTTCCCAACTCATTCCACCTAAAAGACCAATTGTTTTCATACTGTCCCCCCTTTTTTTGCGCTATAACGGTCCGAATGAGCTGTGAGCTCAAGCGATGCCTGATCGATTCCGAATGTTTGACATTTTATATGAATGATTCCCTTATCCATATAAATGATGAATAAGGGTTTTTGATATGCATGGTTATGTGCAAAGGATAAAAGAGAATTGCCAGTATAGCTCCAGGTATTACCAACCTGGAGCGGGAAATAATCTTTTGTTTGGTGTGCTCTGATGTCGCATACACCGATGACGATTAAACAAGGGCAAAGTATCAAAATAATGATGGTTTTCCCTTTCATATTGTTCTCCTTTTTGTGCATGAATAGTAATTGGTATAGATGCAGATATGGTAAATCTGTAACCCTTTTTTTCAAGGGAGTGTAGTTTAAAAATTGCTTAAGCTTGACAGAGCTCCGAACTGTTGGTTACATTTCTGCAATCAGAGGCAGTTAAAAAAACTGTCATCAGTGTTATATTATAGTGAGTATGAAAAAAACAACCCGAAAAAAACCCGTATTTTTAAAAATAATTTGGATTTTTTAGTATTGTTGATACGAGCTCTTAGACGTCCATTTTTGGTATCAAAACAAGGCCGCTAAGAGGAGTTTTCAAGAGTTTTTAAATAAAATTAACTTTATTAACAAAGGGTTATCTTAATTCTCTTGGTCCGACCCCATCGAAACAAAACGAACGCAGATCCAGGCAAAGACAAGATAAAGGAGCGTTAGACCCCACATCCAGATCCATTCTTCCCGGACCTGACCGAAGGAGGCGCCCATCTGGGTAAGCCGCAATCCCCCGGAGATTCCCCAAGTGCTTGGCAGGAGCATGGAAACTGCCTTTATCCAGTGCGGCATGCTTTCCACAGGCCACGAAAAACCTGATATCAGAACGGCAATCATTGAACTCCATACAATCATTACGATGGATGTTTCCCTGGTTTTAAAAAATTCAGCCAGGACCTGGCCTAGCAGAATGACCGATAGCAAAAAAGGCAGAAGAAAAAGAGAAATCATTAAAATGCTTGTCCGCATGGGAAAATCCCAGATTCGGTAAACAACCCCGTAGATGAAAAGTATGTGGATAAGATAAAGAGACAGGCAGGCAATTGTCCGTGAAATAATTTTTATCATTGGACCGCCCCGGCGCTGGGAGACATTTTTTCCAGCCATGATCTGTTCCCTGCGGGTCCCGGATATCATTCCGATGCCAATCAGCATGGTCTGCTGCAAAATCAGTATCAGGACTCCCGGGACAATATAAGTGGCATATCCCATGGTTGGGTTGAATAATGATCTGCTGACCAGGTTGAGCGGGGAACGGTCTACCATCGCCTTCTCCACAGACCACCCCTGTGCCTGGAAACGACGGATCTGAATGCCTGCTGACAGGGTTCGGACTGTTTTGACCAGCCCGGTCATGGCCTGTCTGTAGATCAGAAAATAAGTGGCATCCACGTATGCCGAGACATATGCCTTGCGTCCCTTTAGGATATCTTCTTCAAACCCTGCAGGGATCACCAGGGCTGCACTGTAGCGGCCTGAACCGATTTCCTTCTGCGCCCTGTCAAGATTCCGGGAACGACCTTCCACCCTGAGCATTTCTGAGGCGTTGACCATCCGGACAAGCTGCCTGCTGAGCGCTGAGTTGTCCTGATCAATTACGGTCAGGGGCACCTGGTTCAGAACTTCCCTGGCGTAGGGGAGCGGATAGACAAAGGAATAGAAAACAATGGCTGCACCCATGATAATCAGTACGCCCGGATCCCTGAAAATCGATCTCAGTTCCGCCATTATATTAAAGGAAAGGCTCCTTATCATGGCTTCCCCCAGTAACGGCTGTCCTTCATGTGGCGCTTCAGCATGGGAACCAGGCCAATTCCCACCATGGCAAAAATGAGCAGGATCAAAAGATCCGGAAGAGATTCAGATAGTTCCGCGTTTCGGATGGTCTGCTCCAGGAAAATGTGAAGATAGTGTGTAAGCGGCAACATGCTGCTCCACGCCTTTCCGAGGACCGGCATTCCCTCCTGGGGGAATGTAAGCCCGACAAAAGCAAAGGCAGTTCCGGAAAAAAAAGAGGCCGCACTGAGGGCCATACGCAGACTGGGGCTGAGAATCACCAGGATGATGCCGCAACACAGGTAGGCAAGCACCAGGAGAACTGTAGCCGTAATCAGGCAGGACAGAGACCCCCTCAGAGGAACACCAAGGCCGTTAAGGATAATTGCCAGCATTGCCAGGCCCAGCAGACTGAATGAAATAAAATATACGGACAGCTTTCCCGCCACTGCTTTCCACACGCTTCCTCCCGCAGCTTCCAGCCACGTTCCGGCAGTGCTGTTCTTAAACTCGCTGCCCATGGCCATAACCGCTGTCATCAGGATAAAAATCTGGAAGAACGTGGGGCACAGAGCTGCTGCAAGAAAATACATGTAATTGAGTTGGGGATTGAACAGTACATGCCGGTCAAGATTAACCGGTTCCAGGTGAGCCATAGCTGCTTCGTTCATTTCTCCGCGCCTCAGCCTGGATTGAAAGTTGATCTTCGCAGAGACAGTAGCAACTGCGGCACTCAGGCTGCTTGAAATAATGCTTCCGGGCAGCAGCATCTGGGTGTTTGTATAACCGATTACCTTTGCGCCTCTCCCACGCAGAATATCTTTTTCAAGTCCCTGCGGCAGGATAACCATGGCATAAATGCTGCCCCTCAACATCAGGTCCCTGGCCTGGGCAGGGTCGGACACCTGAAAGGAGATATCAATCACTGAAGTCGCATCAATGGCTTTGATGACCGTGCGCGATAAAGAGGAATGATCGAGATCAACCACTGCCACCGGTAGATCCTGGGGGTATTGGTTAGAAAACAGGCCCCAGGTCAGGGCGAATGAGACCAGTGGGAGTATGAACATGGCCAAGGCATAGCGGCAGTGGCCGCGTATCTGGGATATCTCCCGCAACACCACTGCCCAAAATCCCGTGGGACAGTCATTTCCGGACATCAGGCAGGTCCTTAACGGGAACGATAACGCTCATACCCGGCCGCAGTCCTTCAATTTTTTCAAGCGGCCTGGCCCTGACTTCAAATGTCTTCAGGTCGAACCCCCCGGAGGCGCTGGTCGCTCTCCAGGTCGCAAAGTCACCCAGTACCGATATGTAACTTATTTTCACATCAAATTTTCCCTCTCCAAGGGCTGGGGCTGAAACCGGAAAAACGACTCCCATACGCATTCCACCCAGGCGATCCTCGCGCAGGTTAAAGGTGACCCATATGTCGTCCAGATCAAGAATGGTAACAAGAGGATAGCCAGGACTAACGATTTCCCCAGGCTTGGCAAGGACATGGATAACCTCACCCTTCAGGGGGGATTCCAGCCGGGTCTCCTGCAGGTAGCTTTTAACTTCGGAGACAGCTCCCTGTGCCTGGTCAACAAGTGCCGTGGCTGCTTGCCGATCTTCTTTCCGGGCGCCTTCCAGGGCCATTTCATACTGGGAACGGGCTGCAGTTGCGGCGGCACTGCTCGCTTTCCACTTTGCTTCAGCCTCGTCCCTTTTCTGCCCAGGAACGATTCCGTCAGCAAAAAGGTTGTTGATCCTCCGGTAGGTCTTTTCGGCCAGTTCCGCGACCTCCTGGCTTTGTATCCATAGATTCATGGCAGCGGTTACTTCCTGGCTCCTGGCCCCTGCAAAGGCTTTGTCACGCTGGGCGGACGCCATTTTTTCAGACGACGCGGCCTGCTGGAGTCTGGCGTTAATCTCCGGACTGTCAAGTTTCAGCAGGCTGGCACCCTTGTCCACGGACTGCCCCTCTTTAATGAACACCTCAGAAACACGGCCGGCAATTTTAACAGCAAGATTCACCTGGGTTGCATCAACTTCACCCTGTATGAATTCTATCTCAGGTTCCTGAAGATACCAGGTCAGCCCTCCGACCAACCCCAGCAGGATCAGGAGCCCGATAACAGGCTCAACAATGTGGCGTATGCTTTTCAATTCTCCACCTCCACAATTTTCCCGGCCAGATACCGGGGATAATCAGCTCCTCTGCCGCATGCTTCAAGCAGTTGTGCCAAGGCCACATCAAAGCTGTAAGCCGCCTTCATCCTCTCCACCTGAATCCCGGAAAGGGACATCTGGGCATCGACAACATCCAGGGATGTGGCAAATCCTTCTTCAAAAGAACGCTTCCGGGCCCGGAGATTTTCCTCTGCGAGTTCCAGTGATGCCTGGAGTGCGTCGAACTGCTCACTATCTTTCATCAGTTCCTGGTGACGGGAGGAAACAAGGGTCTCAAGATCCCTGGCCAATTTATGGTGTACCAATTTCGCCTGTTTTTCAATTTTTCGGGCGGCCATTATACGGTTGGACCGGGTCCGGCCATCAAAAAGGGTGAAATTAACGCCGACGCCAATGGCCCAGGTTGGATCCAGAGCTGTTAAGTCGTCTTCATAAAGTTCCCTGATACCAAATAGATATACCTCTGGGTAAAGTTCCGATCTTGCGCCTTTCAAGTTTTCTCGGGCCTTGTCCCTTACAGCCTGGACCTGGTCCAGAGCCGGATGGTTTTTCCGGGCCTGGTCAACAAAGGAATCTACCGGGCCAATGCTGGGGACCAGGAACAGCTGAGTAGAGGGATTTACAATGTCATCCGAAGCCAGGATGTTGGCAAGGGCGGTTCTGGCAAGATCCAGGTCCCGCCGGGAAGCTTTGAGTTCACGGTCCGCCTGGGCCTTTGCCACCTGGGCATGGAGAAGCTCTGTACGGGCAATGAATCCCTCTTCCTGCAGTCTGCGGGCTTGGAACAGGTGGAGATCCAGCGCATTCTTCACCTCCGTCCGGATGTTCAACACCTGGTCCATCAGCCGCACGGCAAAGTAATACCTGACCAATTCAGATGTCAGCGTTCCCGAGGTTCGGCGCATTTTTGCCTCTGATTCCCGGATCCCGGCATCAGCAGCTTTTTTTGCTGCTGTTATCTTTCCGCCAGTGTAAACCGGCCAGACCATATTGAGCTGGGCTTTGAAAAAGGTATCCTCCTGAATTGTCTCTTGAAACGAAGGAACCATGGCCGAAGGCACTGTCGGATGCATCGCAAGGATGACATCCCTTATGGGATTCAGGTCCAGGTAGATCGGATCATCAATCCGGGTCAACCTTCCGCTCAACGTGACCTTGGGCAGGTCCAGTCCCCTGGCAGCCATAGCTTCGTATTCCTTTTGTCCAATCTCGGAGCGAGCCATCTGTATGGATTCATTCCTGGTAAGCATGTTCTCAAGCGCCTTTATAAAGGTCAGGTCAGAATCAGCTGCTATCAGTGGCGTTCCTTGCAGAATCAGCAAACACAATACGACACCCGCCCAAAGCCGTCTGAATATGATTCTTATCAGAAAATTTTCGGTTTTTCTCCCATCAAATGGGTTGCTATTGCCCGATTCTTTAAAGCGGACGGCTTCTTTGTGTTGAAGCGTTGTATAAGCCAAATATAAAAGTCTCCTTTCTTTATTATTCACATCCGTGTTCATGCCCATCTTTGAGATTCAACTGAGTATATATAATCATGAATCCCAACATCTTCAACCACTCAACGGGTATTTTTAACCACAGATTCCGGGACAGAATAGATCATTCTGAAAACACAGTTTCGAAGACAAGCCAATAATTTGACTCATGAATGACTAAGGACCGCAAATTTTATAAATTGAACATAATAGTTTGCCTTTTGGCCCATCTACTGCGTTGCATCAAAGCCTAAATAGTCCTGCTATTAAACCTTTAATGCGCCTTGTAGATGAACCAAAATTCTGCGCTATTTATGTCCAATTTATTTCATCTGCGGTCCTAAGCCGAATATTTAAGATATCCCTTGAATTCAAGTTTAATTATCCTTCATGCTTTTACAAGAGTAATCACAACTATTTCAGATAAATAACCAGACCTTAAAGGCGGACCCCATGATCCTGTGCCTGCACTGATATTGATATAGAAATCATCGATTCTGTGCAGGCCATAGTGGAGGCCTTTAAACACTTTGTTGGCAACCCAGGTAAAGGGGAAAAACTGTCCGGCATGGGTATGTCCGGATAATTGTAATGAAATATTTTGGTTTATGGTACCAGAAAAAGTTGTATCTGGAGCAAGATAGTCTGAAGATTGCACAACAGAAAGATTTTTACCATTTTCTTTTATGCGGGTTGGCGTATGGTATAACAAAATTGTGGGTAGATTTTTTGTAAACACATTTGGGTCATTAAAATTAAAGTAAGGGGTGTTTTTTAATTCCGGATATGAAATTCCTGAAATTTGAAGGCCTTCAATCACAACAGACTTGTTGTCTAACATGATAACTTTTGAATCTCCAACCACTTTTCTTGACTTTTCAACTCCTGAGTAAATTTCATGGTTTCCGCTGGTAAAAAAAGTCCCATGTTTTGCCTTAAAGTTATTTAAATCTGAAACATATCGTTTCTGAAAATTTGTAGCCCCATCGAACAGGTCACCGGTAATCAAAATCAAATCAGCATTCTGTTCATTTGTCAGGGTAACCACTTTTTTTAAAAATGTCTGGTTCTTTGTTCCCCCTAAATGAAGATCAGACAGATGGATAATTTTTTTACCTTGCCATTGTTGTGGTAAATTTTGAATAGGTACGCTTAAGAATTTGATTTTGATTTTGTAAAACTGATAGTGACAAAATCCTGTATAAACAATGGCCAGGCCATAGAGAAAACAAGATAAACTTTGAATGATACTTTTTACAGGGAGATCATGGGGTAAAAACCATAATCCACCTTTCACTATCCAGACAATTGCCGTCGCAAAAAGTAAAAAACTCATAAGTCCCATCCAGATTCCCGAGACCAGGTAATATATCCTGGTTACAGGATTGTTGGACATATGAATAAAAATGGAAGACAAAATAAATGTAATGGATAAAAAAAATAAAATCAAAAACAAATAACGTCTTGCATTAAAGGTATGAATTTCAAAAAAACGGCACCAGGAAAAAAACAAGAAATAGTGGCTTGTAACTGTGATTAAAACTATAATACTCAAAAATCGAATTAAACTAAAAATCATCTTTTTTCCTTATTCCTGGTTATTGTGTCCCCGGAATTACCCGGAATTTCCATTTATTGCCATAGGTAAAGATTTATCCTGCTCAATTAACTCATGGAAGAATTTGATAGAACTAAATTGAAAGGTTCTGATAATAATCCAATGTGAGATAGATCCCAATATGATACCTATCCCAAAGGGAATGAGCTTCAGGATCAAATTAAAAACAAATTTTTTTGCCAATGCTTTTTGTAATTTTATAATTATTAAGCGTATAGCCTTGTCTGACAGGGTTTTAACCATTTTTTTCCCAATTGGATTGCGAAGATCCACAACATTATCGATGTCTAAAGTGGAACCAAAGCATTTAAGGGTTACCCGTTTAAGTTTATCTGTGTCAGATATGCCATAGCAATATCCAATTGAAAAAATAAGATGAACTTGATTTTTGATTAATTGGGAAAAATCGAATAATGAAATTCCAATTTGAATCATGGATCCAACGCCAGGAACGGCACCGGGAATTGCCATTAAGCCACCTTGAATGGCGCATTTTTTCTTTACGTTATACGCTACTTTTTTTGCTAATTTGTCGTTATTAAATTTTGGATATTTGGTTTTTATATCATTAACAAACGCAAAAATTTCATCCGTATTTCCCGCAGTCAGTTCAATAATTTTAAAAACAGTTTTTTCTATCATATTTTGCTTATAACTCACCTTTCGGTCTTCAACTTTAATGGACGGGGTCAAACTTTTTTTATTGTGCTTTTTGTTGGATTTGAATTCTAATGTGCCGGACAAAAATTCACTTCACATCCCCCAGGTCGGAAAGCCCGAGTTCATGTAGTTTTTCTGCCGTGGGGAAACCTGTTCCGGGATCCCACCCTCTTAATTGGTAGAATTCATCCCGCATTGCTTTGAATACATCACGGTCGAGAGTTTGGCCTTTACGGTTTAAAACCGTATCACCCTCACCCGGTACAAGCACATCCTGATTCATAAAAACACTTTGAACCGGATCAGAGAAATTGAATTCTTGAACCATATCATCTTTTTCGGGATCCCATCCCTCCCGCAAAAGAATGGCACGTTGCTGGTTGAAAATGCGTTCACCGAATGTCATCAGTCCACTCTCATCGAGCCTGTTTCCGGTTACTGCATTGAAAGTACGGACTTCCAGGGTTGTATCGCCTACGTTATCTTCCGTATGGTGTGAAAACATCAAGGGCCAGCAGGAATCGCACAATCCCAGGCTATCTTTGACATATGTGCGATCCATGATGCGTGTGGCCGCCATGGCTTTGCCGTCATGAGTATTCAAGTCCCAGGCCTTATCATGGCCCCAGAATCTGGCTGTTGCCTTGCGGTATGCGTCTGCAGTAACCGGTGTTGATCCGGGATACTGCAGGTTCATCACCCAAAGGCCAATTGTTCTACTGACTTCATGCAGCATGGCAATGGGCTGGCGTGGTTCAAAGGCATACAGCAGTCCGTTCATCAAATATTCTCTTGCAGAATAGGTGGCTCCATCACCAACACCGGCAACTGCATTAGCGAAAAGATCCTTTGCATCAGGCCCCAGGCTTTCCCCTGCTCTCAAGAGCCCTTCAGCCAGAATATCACCAAATCCCTTTCGATATGCAATCATGTTACAAAGGGTTTCAAAAAACGCCCATGTCCCCAGCTTATCAATTTCAAGCCCGGTCCGGGCGTCGCTTAAATACCCTTCCCTGTATCCTGTACTGATCCACTCAACGATATTGGCCATCTCCATGGTGCATAAGGATAAATTATTGCAAAGCCCTGTTGCATCCAGGGCTGTTTCAGCCGGTTCCCCCGGGCGTGCCATCACCCATGGAAAGTAGACAAATATGGCCTGGCACTTTCTAACCACCTCCTTGTTTGATTTTGTAAGGTAAGTGGACCGCATCTTACAGTCCAAACCGCATTGGAAACAAGACGCTTTACCTTTGCGGGAAATCTGGTCCGGCGGGTATGGATTGAATGAGGTATCACGTTTGTTTAACTGTATTGTGATACGATTGAGTTCCTTTAATGCCTCAGGGTTACTGACCGTCGGGGACTGTGTTCCGACCACAGCAATTGCTTTTAAATTTTTAGAACCAAAGACCGCTCCGAAGCCGCCGGTGGCGCTACCTTCATTATCCGTCATGAGATTGGCACCGCGACACAGGTTCATCCCTGCGGGGCCTGTCGCAATGAAATGTGTTTTGCTGCCATGTTTATCTTTTAAATATTTGTCAACCCGCGTAACCCCTTCAAGATGAATATCCGTGGCATCTTCAAGTCTGGCTTTTCCGTCAGAAATGAACAAATAAGCCGATCGCTTCGCCTTTCCTGACACAATGAGTCCGTCAAACCCTGCTCTTTTCAGAGCAGGTCCCCAATATCCGCCCATATTGCCGTAACAAAATCCCTCGGGCATCAACATGGGTGATTTGCCCACGATTTCAAACCGGGAAGCGCCCTGTGCACCGGTTGCTGTTAACGGACCTGTCATAAAAATCAAATGATTTTCCGGATCAAAAGCACCCGTATCTGCAGGAACATTTTCCCAGTAAAGGCGGGTTGCGATCCCCCGCCCCCCTAAAAATCGCTCAGCATAAGGCTGTGTGTCAAGTTCTGTAATGGTTTCAGATGAAAGATCGACCTTTAAAATTCTTCCACACCAACCATTGCCTGAAACATTCAAAGCATCTTGTTTATTTTCAGCCATATTTGCCTCCTATTAAATTGTGTGCATCTGCAGATCCAATCATGCGAATAGTATATGACGTATTACGTCAACCATCAATAGGATTTTATAGTTGGTTACAGTCATACGTCAGTCATTGCATGTTATTCCAAAATGTTTTCACGATTATTTTTGCTGTTTAAGGACTTATTTTGCCATACCTGCGGTTTCATTTTATTATAGATATGGCCTAATTGCCGATGCTATAGTATGATTGATACAAACGGATGACGGATAACAAACAAATGAACCTTTCAGACCTGAAATAAAAGAATATTAAATAATCATGCTGGTAAAAAATTATAAACTCCAAATTTTAAATAACCAATGCATGCCCAATGCAGTCAATGTGAATTGTTTTGCACACCTTGATCAGGATATCGGCCCTGTATTGCCTTATTTAAACGCCACCTTATGCGGTTTTGAATATATCAAAGAGCCGCCTTCGGTTACTTTTCGTGCCCAGGGGAAATTAATAGCGGTCCATAGTCAAAAAATTTCGGTTAACACGCTGAAAGATGAACATGAGGCAAGAAAAATTGTAGAATGGATGATCCGTGAAATTAATGATGCATGGAATAAAAAGGATGAAATTGAACCCCGTTATTCCGGCGTTGGACGTCCATCAATAATTGAAATATTAAAACTGCTTCCTAAAACAAATTGCAGGGAATGTGGTTCTCCAACCTGTATGGTTTTTTCTACCCTTGTGGCTGAGGGAGCAAAAGATTCATCAGATTGTCCCCAGATAAACAAAGAAAATAAAGAGAAGCTGTCCGCATACCTGGCACCATTTGGATTGGATATTTAACAGTTGCACATTAAAAAGTAAAGGATACATCATTCCAAGTTTTGTAAGGGTAAAAAAAAACTGATTTGGCAAACTGGAGGCAAATAAATGGCGCACAATTGTAAAAACTGTAATTTCAGGGCAAAATATGACAATAAACCGGAATCCATATTTGGACGATTATGGAAATGGCATACTGGATGGTGTCCCGGTTGGAACAGGTATATGAAATCTCTTCCTGATGCTGAACGGATTGTAATTGCCGATAAATACAAAATGGAAAAATTTAAATAAGGGTTGCAGGTATTGTAAGAGGTTCTGTTTTTGAAAGATCAATATTTTGTTTGGCTTGCCAAAGGTCATGGCTGTCTTGCATCCAATGAAACAGCCCCGCAATTGGCACAGATAAACGCTTTGGTATCCGGCCGCCTCTCAAAAAGTGTTAATAAATTCACTGCATGTTTCCCCATCCTCTTTTTCTGGAGGAATCCGAGTCATTCTGTCCAGCCGGCCTGGATTGTCCTTGGTGTCTGCAACAACCCGGATCCGTATTTCCTGAATCTGGTAGGGAAACGCTTTTTGGATCCGACGATAAACCTCCGGGTCCTTTTCCCCGTTATCTCCGATAAGGATAAATTTTCGTTCGGGGAAATGTTTCAGCAATGTTCGTATCTGAGCCATTTTTTGGTCAAAAGTCGCCTGCATTGATCCATTGGCGATGAGGGTCCAGAAATGGGTGTAAATCGTCCCTGTTGTAGTAATCAAGCAGCCATTATCTGCTCAGTTCGATGATCCCAAAATTCATCCCACCATCCATTGGCTCTTAATATCCTGAGGGACAACATAGGATTTATGGATTT
>NZ_JAQYWD010000054.1 GCF_030145145.1 Desulfobacula sp.
ACTTCAAGCACCCTGATACCCTTTAACGGCAAAGGCTTTGAATGTCTCTTTTCCTTATAATCTTTCCATGTTTCTTCCGCCATAGCAGTGGATCGTCTCCTTTTAAAAAAATCGCAGGATGATAGAATGGATCCGTGAATTAATAATCAAATCTCATTTAAACCAACTCAAGGCACCGGTCTTGTTTTCTATACTCCTGATCAATAAATTCAACACGTATATTGTTAATATATTAATAAAATACGTGTTGACAAATAGTATATTAAAAGGTTGTTGTCAATACTATTTACGGACCAAAATAAATTCTTGTATGGGATGCAGCGGTATGCAAATAACGGGGGGTTCCTTATAAGACAGATACACGCATTTATTTCTGTGCCCCTTAATATCCGTGCAGGGTTGGATGCCTTTAAAGATCGATAGGATTTTATATGAAAGTCGTGGGTTATGAGTTTTGAGTAGTGAGAAGTTATGCCTCCCTCAATACTCATCCCTCACCTCTCATAACGGTCATGTTTTGTTGTTCCCGTATGGGCATGGGCGTTAGTCGTGTGAAAGCTCTTTTTTAAGTTGGGCCGGCGGCATTGTCCAGAATGGCGTGCCATCCGACGTCAGACGGACCTTTAAAGGGGCCCCTTTCTTTTTTATTTTTGCGGCCATGATTACCTCCTGCCCGTTGATATCTGTATAATGACCCCGCAGGCTTATTTTATCACCCTTTTTGATCCCGATCCTGTCTGCTCGCTTATACCAGACCGGACACAAGTGAACGATAATGTCATCTCCTTCGCCCCCCTCCTTGACGAGCAGGGCCACCCCGGGTGACATGCCCGGAAGCGGTACAACTTCAATAACATCTGACACCACAGCCTTGAACCGTTCAATGTCAGCGGCATTGTAATACCTGTTATACGGATCATCGATTCCCCATCCGCCCATATCTTTTTTATCACCGGCATGCAGACTTCCACCACTGAATATCATAAATGCGCATACCATCCAAAAAATCCAATAACCGGCCATGTTTTTTTTCATATCACACCTCATTGAGTTAAAATTGAATGAATCAAGTAAAAAAACCAACGTATGGGTTACGGTTTATTTTTAAAGGAAAGGCCATATTTATTCAACAAAAAAATCCACCTTTGTCTGAATCCATCGCATTACCCGCTGTAAGAACATTCATGGATTGCTGTTTTACGTGCATTAATCCTTGACATAAAATTAAAGGGAGTTTATATCCTTCTAAAAATTATGCTAAGGAGAATTTTTTAGTTTTATCTAAAAATAATCAATAAATATGAAGTTAAAACAGGCAGTTAAAAAGAACAAGGAATTGTTCATAAAAAAATGGTTCCAGGCAACGATTAATACATATCCTGCGCAGAGTGCCAAATTTCTTGGCAAAGATGCCAACCGGTTTGACAACCCTGTAGGGGCCACAACCCATGAAACCATTGAGGATGTTATAAATCTTGTCCTGGATGATTTCAATCAGGAAACACTGGAAAAGGCCCTTGATCCGGTAATCCGTATCAGGGCGGTCCAGTCATTTTCTGCTTCAGAAGCCGTCAGTTTTGTCTTCGCTCTAAAAAAAATTGGTGAAGACATCCTTGACGACAGCCTGATCAGGGAATTTGACACGCTTGTTGACCAGATTGCCCTGGCGTCTTTTAACAAGCTGATGAAATGTAAAGAAGAAATCTTTCTTTTAAAAGCCACTGAGAGTAAAAGACGGATTCACAGTGCTTTTGAAAGAGCGGGTTTAGTAGCTGAGCTGAAGGAGGAAGATCTCCTTGGCTCTAAAAAATCTTAACCTGTATGACACCCTTTTGGGTTGTCATACATAACATAATGAGGTGGTTATAATATGAATCAAAAGTACTTGATCCCCCTGACAGCTGTTTTCCTGCTTTTTTTAGTAGCCTACACAGGGGTTGAGGGAGCAGGGCTTCAGTGGTTCTTCGGAATTGTTTTTCCTTATGTAGCGATTATTGCCTTCCTTGCCGGTTTTGTATACAAGGTTCTGGGCTGGGCATCTTCTGCTGTCCCGTTCAGGATTCCCACAACCTGCGGTCAGCAAAAATCTCTACCCTGGATAAAACAGAACTCCATTGACAACCCTGATACTTCAACAGGCGTTTTTGTGCGTATGGTTCTTGAAATTTTTCTTTTCAGGTCTCTGTTCAGAAACACAAAAGCAGCATTCAACAGGAATGACTCAAACAAGCTCTCCTATTCCTGGGAAATTTTCCTTTGGGTAGGCGCCCTTGCCTTTCATTATTCCTTTTTGGTAGTGGTATTACGACATTTCAGGTTTTTCACTTCCCCGGTACCCTCTTGTCTCAAATGGCTGGAGTATATTGACGGTATTGTGCAATTGGGGCTTCCCGGCATATTCCTGTCCGGTGTTGTACTGCTTGCAGCAACCCTCTACCTGCTGGCACGAAGAATCTTTGATGTCAAGGTCACCTATATCTCTCAAGCAGCTGACTACTTCCCGTTATTTCTTATCATTGGGATTGCAGCTACCGGTTTATCCATGAGATATTTTACAAAGGTGGATATTGTGAGCATTAAAACGCTTACCATGGGTCTGGCAACTTTCAGTCCGGTAATCCCGGAAGGCGTTGGCGGTCTTTTTTATGCCCATATCTTTCTGGTGAGTATCCTTTTTGCATATTTCCCGGCCAGCAAACTCATGCACATGGGCGGCATCTTCTTAAGTCCCACAAGAAATATGGCAAACAACACGCGTGCAAAGAGACATGTTAACCCCTGGAACTATGATGTGAAAACCCATACCTATCCAGAGTATGAGGATCACTTCAGAGAAAAAATGATTGAAGCTGGCCTGCCAGTGGATAAGAAGGAGTAATAAATGTCTGACGAAATCAAACCGGATGAATTATTAAATAAAATTGACTATGGCCCGAGATCAGATAAAGGTCCGGGCAATTGGATGGATACATCGGTCCAGATCAGACCAGGGATGTATTGTTATGCAGCCAAGGCCGAAAGTGTTGAAACCTTAGGCCTCCCCAATGCCAGGCCATGGAACCCCCTGGAAGAGGATTGGAAACTCCCGGAGAACTGGCAGGAAATTCTTCATCAGGGAATGAAGGAACGGCTGGAAAAATTTCGAACTTTCAAGGTCTTCATGGATATCTGTGTTCGCTGCGGTGCATGTGCGGACAAGTGTCACTTCTTTCTTGGAACCGGTGACCCTAAAAACATGCCGGTTTTAAGGGCCGAACTGTTGAGATCGGTATACCGAAATGATTTTTCAACAGCAGCAAAAATCCTGAGCAAAGTTCCCGGAGGAAAAGCCCTGGCCGGTGCAAGGCCGATGACCATGGATGTCCTCAAAGAGTGGTGGTACTACTTTTTCCAGTGCACCGAATGCAGACGCTGTTCCGTGTTCTGTCCCTATGGAATTGATACGGCGGAAATTACCATCATGGGTCGGGAATTGTTAAACCTTCTCGGTCTGAATATTGACTGGATTGCCACACCGGTTTCCAATTGTTTTAAAACCGGTAACCACCTGGGCATCCAACCCCATGCCTTTAAGGATATGATCGATTTCTTTGTGGAAGATATTGAAGAGGTAACCGGTGTTAATGTTGAGCCCCAGTTAAATAAAAAAGGGGCGGATATCCTTTTTATCACCCCTTCCGGAGATGTTTTTGCAGATCCAGGGACTTACACCTGCCAAGGATACATGATCCTGTTCAAATACCTCAAAGATAAATACGGCCTGGATGTAACATGGAGCACCTATGCCTCAGAAGGGGGTAATTTTGGTTTCTTCACCTCCCATGAGACCATGAAACGACTGAATGCCAAAATGTTTGCCGAAGCCAAGCGCCTGGGTGTCAAATGGATTTTAGGCGGTGAATGCGGTCACATGTGGCGGGTCATCAACCAGTACATGGACACCATGAATGGTCCTGCCGACTTCCTTGAAGAACCGGTGAATCCCATTACCGGCACCAAATTTGAAAATTCCAAGTCCACCAAAATGGTTCACATTACTGAATTCACAGCTGACCTTATTAAACATGGAAAACTTGAACTGGATAAAAGCAGGAATTCAAATCGCACCTTGACCTTTCATGATTCCTGTAACCCGGCCAGGGGAATGGGGCTTCTGGATGAACCGCGATACGTGATTCAAAACTGTTGTGACCATTTTTATGAAATGCCGCCGAACACCATTCGGGAGTTAACGTTCTGCTGTGGTTCAGGCGCTGGTTTGAATGCCGGTGAAAATATTGAACTTCGCATGGCCGGCGGACTGCCCAGGGCGAATGCGGTTAAACATGTTCATGAAAAATACGGGGTCAACAGTCTGGCAACCATCTGTGCCATTGACAGAGCAGCACTTCCAACCCTGATGGATTACTGGGTACCGGGTGTGGATGTGATTGGTGTCCATGAGTTGGTTGGAAATGCCTTGATTCTGCCCGGTGAAAAAAAGAGAACCCAGGACCTGAGGTTTGAACCCTTACCCGGTTTTGAGGAGGAAGACGATGAATAAAAATTTGATCATCACAGGACTCGTGATTTTCGTTCTGGCGGTACTTTCGCCGTTCTGGTTTAACATCGTGACAACGACCCAGGCAGCACCGGAGCCGGAACTTTTGGGAAAAGCCAAGACAGAAAAAAAATGTGTCCTGGATAAATATGACATGAGAGCCAATCACATGTCTCTCTTGGACGAATGGAGAGACGCCGTGGTAAGGGATGCTGACAGGCAATACGATGCTGCCAATGGCAAATCCTTTGGCATGAGCCTTTCCACCGGTGAAAATTCATGCCTCGGATGCCATGAAGATAAAGCAAAATTTTGTGACACCTGTCATACCTATGCTTCGGTTGATCCCTATTGCTGGGATTGTCACACAAACCCCAAGGAGATTGAATGATGGAAAACAACAGAAGACGATTTCTTAAAGTAGCCGGTATTGCTGCTATCGGGTTAGGTGCTTCTCCGGCAATTAGCTTTGCCTCGTCTGATGCTCATGGTGCAGCCGTTGCGGTGAAAAGAAAAAATAAAGAGGCGCTCAGCGCCCATCGCTGGGGCATGGTAATTGATACCAACAAAATCACGGATGAAATCGTTGAAAAAATTATAGACGCCTGCCATAAAACCCATAATGTACCCGATTTCAACCATGAGGTAGATGAGGAAAAATATCCCGAGACAAGACCGGTCAATCACAAACAGGAAGTCAAATGGATCTGGGAAGAAGAATTCCATAATGCCTTTCCAGATAAAGAAGATGAATTTCTGGCAGAAAGATTTCATGACCTTCCCTTTCTTGTGACCTGCAACCATTGTAAAAATCCCCCCTGTGTTCAGGCGTGTCCCACCCAGGCGACATTTAAAAGAGAAGACGGGATTGTTTTGATGGATTTTCACCGCTGCATTGGATGCCGGTTCTGTATGGCCGCCTGCCCGTTTGGCGCCCGAAGCTTTAATTTCAGGGATCCAAGACCCTTTGTTGAAGAAATTGATCCGCGTTTTCCCACCCGTTCAAAAGGGGTGGTGGAAAAATGCAACCTGTGCGCCGAACGACTGGCTTTAGGCGAACAACCCCATTGTGTTGAAGCCAGCGAAGGGGCTATTGTGGTGGGAGACCTTGATGATCCCGAATCTGAGGTTCGGGCACTGTTGAATGAACATTATACAATCAGACGTAAACAGTCGTTAGGCACTGAACCCTCTGTTTACTATGTCATGTAAGAGGAGCGAGTATGCTTGAAATAGCTATTAAAGGAAGTAAAAATTACTGGTTATGGCTAGTCTTTCTGCTCGTTGTAATGGGAGCAGGAACAATTGCTTATCTTGACCAGTTCATGAACGGTCTTATGACCACCGGCATGAGCCGGGATGTATCATGGGGGTTTTACATTGCCAACTTTACATTTCTTGTGGGTGTTGCTGCAGGGGGTGTGATGGTGGTGATTCCCTATTACCTTCATAATTATGAAAAATTTCACCGAATTACCATTTTAGGAGAATTTTTAGCTGTTGGGGCACTGATCATGTGCCTTCTGTTTATTGTGGTGGATTTAGGCCAGCCCATCCGGATGCTGAATGTCTTATTATACCCGTCACCCAAGTCAATGCTGTTCTATGACATGCTGGTGCTGAACGGCTATCTTTTTTTAAACATCGTCATTGGCTGGAAAGTACTGGAAGCAGAAAGAAATCAAGTGGAACCACCGTCGTGGACCAAACCCCTGATTTATCTGTCCATTCCCTTTGCCATTGGGATTCATACGGTCACAGCCTACCTGTATTGTGGTCTTCCGGGACGTGGATTCTGGCTGACAGCCATATTGGCTCCCCGGTTCCTGGCATCCGCATTTGCAGCTGGACCGGCATTTTTAATCATTCTTTGCTATATTATCCGAAAATTCACCAAGTTTGATCCAGGCTGGGATGCCATGCAAACCTTGTCAAAAATCGTCTGCTGGGCCATTATTGCCAACCTGTTCTTCTTCTTGTGTGAGGTTTTTGTGGTCTACTATTCCAACATTCCCGGGCATAAAGTTCATATCCAGTATCTATTGTTCGGATACCATGGATACACCGCCCTGGTCCCCTGGATGTGGACCAGCCTGACGCTCATGGCAACCGGTGCCATTTTTCTGTTGATTCCCCAATTGAGAAACAATAAAACCTTATTGCCGATTTCCTGTGCCATGATTTTTTTCGGGGCATGGATTGATAAAGGGCTGGGAATGATCTCCGGCGGGTTTGTACCGTCCCCGTTACACCATGTAACAGAGTATGGCCCCACAGGACCGGAAATCATGATCACCCTGGGGGTTTATGCCACCGGCTTTTTGGTGATCACCATTCTCTACAAATTGGCAACCCAGGTTAAAGAAGAGGTTCGCGGCTAATTTTAACCGATTCCAACCGATCTTGATCTTTATTCAGGGGAGTTTCTTTGTCGAAACTCCCCTGTTTTTTTTATCAACCCTCACGGATGAGGCCATCGTTTTATGGCGGCCCAAACAGATCCTGTGGTTTAATGGAAACCAATACGAGAATGCAATTTATCACCACCTCTGATTGCCTGTTGGAAGAAAAAAAGAATGACCTTCTGGCAGCCGTATATGAGAAAGATTATCTGTCTGCCGAACAGGTCTACACGGCGATCTTCCACCATGCGGCCAACCAGTCCGGATTCAATGAAAATTTTGAAAAACGACTTCACCAGATACAGACGATGTTCAATAAATTCAAACCCGCTCTCCTGGCGCACTGCTCCCCGGACCTGAAAGACACCAACAAACACCTGAACACCCTGATCTTGAATACCATTAAGTGCGCATCCGGCCATACCCCCATCATTGATTTCCCCACATGGGAAACAATACTTGATTTAGACCCTTGCCAAAAAGACCTCTTGTATCAAACCGCCATGACGTTTCAATTGACATCCGGATGCAGCAATTACTGCCGACGGTGCAATGAATGGGCGCTGCCCAAGGTCAGATCGCACTTTTCCTTTAATGCCGTTCTGACAATTCTAAACCACATGGCCGAACAAAAAAATGATGAGGTCTCCCTTTACGGTGCCTCTGACCCCCTGGACTGGACAGCGGACCATAAAACGCTTTCAGACATCATTGATCATCTGGGTAACCTATCCCTTGACTACAGCATTTTAACAAAGGCCCCGAAAGCCAAAGCATCTTTGTTAAAACGACTCTTAAAAACCCAGGCGAACCTTTCTGTCAGCATTACTGCAAAAAATAAAGCCCGCATTCAAAGAATCGAGGGGGAAACAGGGATACGCATCAGCAAACAGCATGACCTTGACGCACTTCTAATCCCTGCAAGGCTGGATGAAGATTTCATCAGCATCAAGCCCTCCATCACCGACGGATATGGTACGGAAATCACACCTGACGGTGCGTTTATCATTATCCCTACTTTTACCAGTGCCCTGCATCCTTTTGGCCATAAGAAAATCCCGGTTACAAAAAATACCAGGTTTTTCCCCGTCAAGAAAACCGGTCGAAAAGCCCTGCTTGTGGATTATTTCAAACCGTTGGAAGTCTATGATCTGCAAGGAAAAAAACACCACCTGGCGGGCTTGCTGGATGTACAGATAGAGTCCATTATTCTTGATAATGGCACCGACCAATTGACCCCTCCCGGTATGCGAAGCCTGAAAGAATACCTTTCCATATTTGAAGAAAACCCCCGGCTTCAAAGAAAAAAAATGACCCCTTCTGTGATGAAACGATTAAAAAAAAGATTTCTTTTCAACACCTCTTTTAAAAATTTATCTCAAAAAACCAGATCATTATATTTAAAAAAAATTCATGGGCATCTGAACTTATGCAAAAAAAAGCACTGCCTTATGATTAAAATGTATGTGATCTCTTTTTTTCTGGAGTCGATCCATCTGTATCAACAGCATCATCCGGTAAAAGTCAGAATAATGCAATTTCTTTTAAAAAATGAAATACAGACGGTTCTCCCGGGCCCGGCAAACCCAATGGTGGGCCGATCTCCAGAAGCGGTATTAATGGATCCGGATCTTGATACCTTCCATATTTTCCGATGTTACCTTTTCCGCTTACTTGATCACCCTGATGAAAAGGCCATCCTTGAATTTATTCACACCTATCCGGCAGCATATGACCCTGTCTCAGATGTGTTCACGGCTGCTCAATCTCAAAAACATACGCCTGACCCTGCTTGAGCTAATGTCAGTTATACGCACAATAAGAATTGCTGTTTCAATGATGTTTATCTTGACAAATACAGAGAATAAGTATAATATTCAGAGTTTTTTAAGGTTGTGAAATGTATTGAAATAATAAGGAGAGGTTAAAAATGTACGCAGTTATCAGAACCGGAGGGAAACAATACAAGGTTCATGAAGAACAGATCCTGAAAATTGAAAAGCTTGACGGTACCGAAGGTTCGCAGGTTGAATTTGATGACGTCCTCATGTATTCAGATGGTGAAACCATCACCCTTGGAAGCCCAAAAGTTGAAAACGCCTCTGTCAAAGCCCACATTCTTGACCAGGGAAAGGGCACAAAGACGCTTGTGTTCAAGTATAGACGTCGTAAAGGCTTTAGAAGAATGAAAGGTCATAGACAGCAGTATACTGAAATTAAAATAGAATCCATTACAGTTTAGTGAGTAAGGAGATATAAAATGTCACATAAAAAGGCAGCAGGCAGTTCAAGAAATGGTCGCGACTCCAACGGACAGCGTCGGGGGGTTAAAAAATTTGGCGGACAAACCGTTGTTGCGGGAAACATTCTGGTCCGCCAGGTGGGGACCAAACTTCATCCGGGCAACAATGTGGGCATGGGCAAAGACTATACGCTTTTTGCCAAAATTGATGGTGTTGTGACCTTTGAAAGAAAAGGCCGCGACCGGAAAAAAGTCAGCGTTTATGACGCGTGAAATTTGTAGACGAAACAATTATCACTGTCACGTCCGGTAACGGCGGCCGCGGATGTACAAGCTTCCGAAGGGAACGATACATTGAAAGAGGGGGGCCTGATGGCGGTGATGGCGGTGATGGTGGCGATGTCATCCTGAAGATTGATCCGAGCAAGCGAACACTCTATGATTATCGCCGCCAGAAATTGCTCAAGGCCAAGAATGGTGAAGGTGGCCAAGGCAAACAAAGACATGGTAAAAACGGCGCACACTGCATCATCAGCCTTCCTCCAGGAACCATCGTTTCCAATGCCGACACAAATGAAATCATTGTTGATCTAACCCACACAGAGAATGAGTATGTTCTTATGCGTGGGGGGATGGGCGGCCGGGGCAATAAACGGTTTGCCAGCGCCACCAACCGTGCCCCCCGGTATTCTCAACCCGGTATCCCCGGGGTTGAAATGCGGCTTAAACTGGAACTGAAACTTTTGGCCGATGTGGGACTTGTGGGATTACCCAATGCAGGAAAATCTACCCTTATCAGCCGCATGTCGGCTGCCCGACCCAAAATAGCCGATTATCCCTTTACAACACTGACACCCATCATCGGGATGGTGGAACCGCCGTTTGGCGAACCCTTTGCCGTGGCCGATATTCCGGGGCTGGTTGAAGGGGCCCATGAGGGAACCGGGCTGGGGATCAGTTTTTTAAAACACATTGAAAGAACCGGTATCCTGGTTCATCTGATCGACAGTTCCCAAATTGATGTTGACTCCCCTCTTACTGCGTTTAAGCTGATCAACAATGAACTGTCCAAATACAGTCAAACCCTGGCTCAGAAAACTCAAATTATCGTGTTGAACAAGATAGACTTGCCAGACACAGAAAAAAAGGTGGAAGCATTTATAGCGGCCGTTAACAATATACAGGTTTTGCTTGTGTCAGCGGCAACCGGAAAAGGAGTAAAAGACCTTATCAAGCTGTTATCTTCCAAACTGACAAAGAATTAAAAAATGAACATCGGACTTTTTGGTGGAACATTTAATCCGTTTCACAATGGTCACATTGGCATCATCCAGCACATCAAAAAAACCATTTGTCTGGAAAAAATTTTCCTCATCCCGTCTTCTACCCCCCCGCACAAATCCGACATCAACCTTGCACCGGCCAATGACAGGTTTCAGATGGTGCAGGAAAGCTTAAAGGGCCTTGACGGATTTTGGGTTTCCGACAAAGAACTGGTGAGAAAAGGACCCTCCTTTACCATTGACACCATAACCGAATTTAAAACCGAATTTAGCCCCCACACCCGGTTTTTTCTTTTGATGGGATCTGATGCATTTCTAGACATGACCACGTGGGAACGCAAAGATCAGATCTTTGAAACTGTCCAAATTATCATCATGTTAAGGGGGCAGTGGAAAAATTTTCACGCCATTGCCTCTTTTATTGACGAAAACATTTCAAAAGGATACACCTTTAATCAACAGGACAATACGTTTTCCCATAAAAAGAAACAAAACATCATCATTTGCAATGTGCCCAAAATTGATATTTCATCCACGATGATCCGGGAACGGGTAAAAAACAACGACTCCATAACGGACCTTGTGCCGGCAAATGTTGAAAAAATTATTAGAACAAAGGAATTGTACAAATGACAAACGCCATCACACTTGCAGAGGATCTTAAACCCTACCTTATTCCGGCATTTGAGAGAAAAGCCAAATCAATTATCGCCATTGATGTCCGGCACCTTACCTCTTATACGGACACCCTTATCATTATCGAAGGGACTTCCCAACGCCAGGTGACATCCATTGCCGACCATTTGACAAAAAGCCTGAAGGATAAAAAGATAAAAGCCTTAGGTGTTGAAGGCGTCAAAGAGGGTCAATGGGCGTTGCTAGATTACGGAGACGTCATCATCCATATTTTTGAATCTGAAAAAAAATCATTCTATGATATCGAAGGATTGTGGGCAGATGCCAAACGGATTGACCTTTCCGGATTTCAAGACCCCACCGCCCTGGGAGAGACCAATGACGAAAGCTAATCCTTGCCCTGTCAACATCTTGATGATCCTTGATGGATGGGGGATAAACCCACAAAAAAAAGGCAATGCCGTCGCACTGGCAGAAACGCCTTTTCTGGATTCACTGATCAACACCTTTCCCCACTGCAAGCTGTTGTGCTCCGGCAGTGCTGTCGGCCTTCCGGATGGAACCATGGGGAATTCAGAAGTCGGTCACATGAATATCGGTGCGGGTCGTAAAGTGTTACAAAATCTTGTCAGAATCAACACTGCCATTGAAGACCATTCTTTTTTTAAAGCGCCGGCACTTTCAAATCTCATGGCACAGGTGTCAACCACAGGCAAAAGCCTCCATGTCATGGGACTGCTGTCCGACGGGGGGGTTCACAGCCATATCTCCCACCTGTTTGCCCTGATTGACATGGCCAGGCAAACAGGGGTTGAACATCTGTTTGTCCATCCCATCCTTGACGGACGGGACACCTCACCCACCAGCGGTATTACCTATATCAAACAATTGCAGGACCATATAGACAGTCATCAATACGGTCAAATAGCCACCCTTGTCGGTCGCTACTGGGCCATGGACAGGGATACCCGATGGGACAGGATTGAAAAGGCATATGACCTTTTTACAGCAGGGATGGGCAAGGATGAACAAGATCCGGTTTGCGCCATCCAAAATGCCTATGATTCCCATCAAACCGATGAGTTTATCACCCCCATTTTTCTTAAAAAGAATCTGTCACGAAATGGGGTGATTCAGGATGGAGACGGTTTGGTCTTTTTTAACTTCAGGGCAGACAGGGCAAAGGAGATCACCCGGGCATTTACAGAAATCGGTTTTAGTGAATTTACCCGGAAAAAGACGGTCGCGCTTGCCGGTTTTGTGTGCATGACCCAGTATGATGAAACGTTTGATCTGCCCACAGCCTTTGGGCCCCAGCACCTGGATAATATCCTGGGGGAGCTGTTGAGCCGAAACAACATACCCCAGCTTAGAATTGCTGAAACAGAAAAATATGCCCATGTGACCTATTTTTTTAATGGCGGCGATGAACGAATATTTGATGGAGAAGAACGAATTCTTATCCCTTCCCCAAGGGATGTGGCCACCTATGATAAGAAACCCCAGATGAGCGCCTTTGAAGTGGCGGAAAAAACCTGTGAAAAGATCAGATCAGGGCAATGTCAGTTTATTGTCCTGAATTTTGCGAATATGGACATGCTGGGCCATACAGGGATTCTTGATGCCGCCATTAAAGGATGCGAAACCGTTGACACCTGTGTCCAAAAAGTGGTTGAGGCCATATGGGAAACCGGCGGCTTTGCCCTGGTAACCGCTGATCACGGGAATTCAGAACAAATGATTGCCGATGACGGGTCCGCCCACACAGCACACACGTTAAACCCGGTGCGACTGATACTGGCAGGCGACAGGCTTAAATCAAAAACACTGAGAGACGGCATTCTTGGCGATATCGCCCCCACCATTTTAAACCTATTAAATATAGAACAACCGTCACAAATGACAGGAACTGCTTTAATATGAATCTTGACTATGTAATTACCGATTATATTACCGGAAAGGCTATCAGAAATGTCGGCCCTGAAGCCAGTCGACAGATATTTGAAAAATTTTTAGTGGGTGAGCGAGGATATTCACGAGAAGATATCCGGGTGGATGAACCACTGGTTGTTCAGTTTAAGGGACAAGATTATGTGTCAGCCATCGACTTGATTGTTTTTTGCAGAAAAAAAGCCGTGATGGCCATTACCTGTGTCGCCGGCTCCATCGGGTCCTATGAGAGAGAAATCCTGGCCGGTGCACGGCTGGTGTATGACTATCAAATCCCCTTTGCCGTTTCAACAGATGCCAGGGATGCTGTTGTAATGGATACGGTTTCCGGAAAAACGATGGGACAGGGCCTTGATGCGATTCCATCAAAACAAGACGTATTGAACCGGTTTGAATCCATCGCGTATCTGCCCTTTGATAATAAAAAAAAAGAGCGGGAAATGATCATTTACCGCTCTTTTAATCTGGAAAAAATCAACAAATAGGCCATTATAGGGGACAGATTTGAAATCTGTCCCCATCTGTCCCCTAAGGCCACTAGGCCTTGGGAACGTCTTTGTTACAATGCTTACACACGGTGGCCCGTTTCTTAATGATCTCTGCACAATAAGGACATTCCCGGGTATAGTGTCTTTCATGGAGCTGTTGAATAGCGTTTTGCACGCCTTGCTGAAGGACCGGCGTTGGAAACTTATGATTGATTAAATGTTCCGTTGCCTCCACACCCCCCAATTCCCCGACCATTTCTGCAGCCTTTAACCGTGCCTTGGCAGGAATCTTGGGATCAAGACAAATTTTTAAAATCTCATCCCAGTCCTTGGATATATAATAATCAGTCATTACTGAAAAGGTTTGTTTCAACAATTCTTTTCTTGCTTCTTCCCGGATCAACACTTCATCGTCCAGTTTCCCCCCCTGGGCGCCCATGGGGCTGAATACCGGCATATATTCAAAATTTTTCTGTCCCGGTTCAACATAGCACCGATAAGATGCCTGGGCTTCCATGTTTTCACTCAAGTTATCCCAGCCTTGTTTATAGCTTGAACAGTCATCATTGAAACAAACAAACAAGTAAGGGGTTCCCCACCCCAATCCATCACTGAAATTTATAGGGGGAACTTCCCATAAGGTCATGGGACAATCGCAGTGCGGACAGTGCGGCTTGTCCATTTTTAAATATTTTTCAAGAAGTTCATCTTTTGTTTCAAACGTCATTATAAAAATCTCCTTTGGTAGTCTGTCGTGTTCAGACTACCAAATTAAGCACAGCCCCTGTTTTGTCAAACCGGTTTATTCGATGATGGCCAGCACATCGCCCTTGGCAACGGAATCACCACTGCTATAGGTCACCGCTTTAATCACCCCGCTGACAGGTGCCGGCAGGGCATTTTCCATTTTCATGGCTTCAATAACCACAACCGTTTCCCCTTCATTCACCATATCCCCCACCTTTTTTTCATATTTGATCACCATCCCCGGCATGGGTGCTTTGACCGGTGTTCCAGCCGATGCCGCAGGTGCCGGCGCTTCTTTGACTGCCGGTGCAGGTTTCGGTGCCGGCGCTGCCGGTGCAGGTTTCGGTGCCGGCGCTGCCGGTGCAGGTGTAGCAGCAGGTGCTGGCGCAGGTGCTGCAGCAGGTGCTGCCGGAGCCGGGGCCGCATAGGTAATGACAGGCGCACCACCCACTTCATCCACCCCCACTTCAAAATATTCACCCTCTACAAAAACATTAAAGGTACGGACATATTCACTCTTTTCCGGAGCACTTTCCATTTTGACGCGTTCAACCAGTTCACCCTTCTTGACGCGTTCAATCATTTGATTCTGCCGTGCCACATCTTCCAGGGTAATGGGTTTCACACTATCCGGCACTTTCTCCTTGCCATATTTCTGCCGAAGAAATTTCTTGCCGGTAACAGGGAAAAGTGCATATGTAATCAGATCCTCATCATCCATGGCAAGGCTGCCAATCTCTGATTTTGCGCGTTCGAGTTCAGGCTCAAGCACCTGGGCAGGTCTGCAGGTGATGGGCGCTTCCCCTCTTTCATAGCCTTTGAGTGCTTTTTTCTGCACTTCAGGATCAATGGGAACCGATGTTTTTCCATAAAGGCCATAACAAAGATCTTTTACCTGGGCCGTCACCATTTTATACCGCTCTTCCGGCGTATCAAACAATACATTATTAACGGTCTGGATACCGACGATCTGGCTGGTGGGTGTTACCAGGGGAACCTGGCCCAGTTCTTTTCTGACCCGGGGAAGCTGCCTGTAGACTTCATCTATCTTATCCAGGGCATCCATCTCTTTTAGCTGGTTCACCAGGTTTGACAACATGCCACCGGGTGTCTGGTGAAGCAGCACATTGATATCAATAACCGAAACCTTTGAATCATCCAACAAATGTTTGTATTTGGGCAATACTTCTTTCTCCAGGATTTCATTGATATCGGCCAGGGCCGTGATGTCGAACCCGGTATCCCGGTTGGTACCTAAGAGCGACATGACAAACGGTTCCAAAGCTGCGTGGGAGGTTCTGTACGCATAGGGGGTCAGGCAGGTATCGATAATATCAACACCGGCCTCAATGGCTTTAAAATGGGTCATGGGTGACATGCCCGAGGTAAAATGACTGTGAAGATGAATCAGCGGTTTCACATTTTCTTTTAACGCTTTGACCAGCTTATAGGCATCATAGGGAGCCATGAGCCCGGCCATATCCTTGATACAGATACTGTCCGCCCCCATATCTTCAAGTTCTTTGGCTTTTCGGATATAATACTCAAGGTTATATACCTCTCCGCCAAGTCTGGGTTCCGTCAATGTATAGCAAATGCAGCCCTGGAAATGGGCACCGCATTCCTTGATCACAGGGACAACGGTTTCAAAGTTACGATAATCGTTCAACGCGTCAAAGGTTCTGAAAATTTCCATCCCATTATCCGCTGTCTTTTTTACAAAAAGCTTTGCCACATCATCTGCATAGTTTCTGTACCCCACAAGATTCTGCCCCCGCAGAAGCATTGAAAACGGTGTTTTTTTAAAATATCGTTTCAGGGTCCGGAGCCTTTCCCAGGGATCTTCCCCCAAAAAACGATGCATGGTATCAAAGGTTGCCCCGCCCCATACTTCCACAGCCCAGAAACCAATCTCATCCATTTTTTCAGCCACCGGGATCATATCTTCCGTTCTTCCCCTGGTGGCAAAAAGAGACTGATGACCATCCCGCAGGGATAAATCCTCAATTAAAAGCGGATGCTTAGCTGCGGGCCTGTCTTTACCATACTTCATCTCAACCTGTGTAACTTCATTGGTCTCACTCATTCATTTTCTCCAAAATATATTATTTTTTATGTAAAATTATTTATTTAAACATTCGTAATTGTATCATTGCATTGGCCTGCATATGGGTCTGACGGCCTGAAATTCCCCAACTATTGCCTGGCTGCAGGACCGGTTGCGGCTGAACAGCTTGTGCTGAAACCGGTTCGCCCCCTTCAGGAACGCTATGCCCAGCGGCTTCTTCAGATGTCTTAATATAGGCAAAAACAGCAGCAATGGCTGCTGCAAGTTTTGTTTTATCCATTTTCATCCCTTTCCTAGACAGGTATGTTTCCATGTTTTTTAGCCGGCCTTAACTCTCTTTTGGTCGCCATGGCCTCAAGGGCATCAATCAGGCGCGGTCTTGTTTCCGACGGTTGGATCACTGCATCCACATATCCTCTGGCAGCAGCACAATACGGATTGGAAAATTTTTCATTATACGCGTCTATTTTTTCCGCTCGTTTTGCCACAGGATCCTTTGCCCCATTGATTTCCCTTGCATGAATAATATTGGCAGCCCCTTCAGCACCCATGACGGCAATCTCTGCTGTGGGCCATGCAAACGCCATATCCGCGCCCAGGTGTTTTGAACACATGGCCAGATAAGATCCACCATAATCTTTTCGTGTAATCAACAGAAGTTTGGGTACAGTGGCTTCAGAATAACACCATAAAAGTTTGGCACCATGCCGGATAATCCCCCCCCACTCCTGGTCACTTCCCGGCAGATAACCCGGGACATCGGCAATGGTCAGCATGGGAATATTAAAGGCATCACAAAACCGGATAAATCGGGTGGCCTTATCCGAGGCATCTATATCCAGGCATCCGGCCATGTGCAGGGGCTGGTTGGCAATAATGCCAATGGGACGTCCATTCAACCGTGCAAAACAGATCACCATATTCTTGGCATAATACAGATGGGGTTCAAAAAATTCTCCATCATCCACAATGGAGGTGATCACAGCCTTGATATCATATACCCTGTTGGGGCTGTCCGGTATCAGGGTGTCCAGGGAAGCATCCACACGGTTGGGATCATCTGTGGGTGCTGCATAGGGGGGATCTTCCATGTTATTGGACGGCAGATAAGACAAGAGTTGTCGAATCTGCAGAATGGCATCTTCATCAGACTCACAGGCGAATTGTGCCACACCGGATTTCTCGTTATGGGTCATGGCACCGCCCAATTCTTCAAAGGAAATCTCTTCGCCGGTAACCGCCTTGATAACATTGGGCCCGGTGATAAACATATAGCTGGATTCTTTGACCATGAAAACAAAATCCGTCATGGCAGGGGAATATACGGCACCACCAGCTGTAGGCCCCATGATGGCTGAAATCTGGGGAATAACACCGGAAGCCGCTGAATTCCGAAAGAAAATTTCACCATATCCTGACAGGGCATCAATTCCTTCCTGAATTCTTGCCCCACCGGAGTCATTCATACCAATGATAGGCGTGCCGGACTTCAATGCCATATCCATGACTTTACAGATTTTTTTTGCCTGCATTTCTCCCAAAGACCCCGCCCTTGCAGTAAAATCCTGGGCATATGCAAATACGATTCTTCCATCCACCTTGCCATGACCGGTGATGACACCGTCAGCCGGGATATCCACATTTTCCATTCCAAAATTGGCACATCTATGGGTGACAAACATATCCAGTTCTCTGAACGTTCCCTTATCAAACAGGATATCAAGACGTTCCCTGGCATTCAGTTTTCCTTTTTCGCGTCTTTTTTCAAGCGCTTTTTCTCCACCCATTCCCCTGATTTCCTGCTCTTTTTGTTTGAGCATCTGAATTTTATCAGCTGTGACTCCCATAGTACGAACCTTTCGTTGATTATTTATCCGTTACTTGTATTTTTTTATTAACTGTTATGCATATTTGATGCCTGACTTCAATGAACCAAAATTTATAGTGAACTACAATTCAAGTGAATCTGTCAACAATTAATCGTTTTTTTTTATATTTTGTCGGGATATGAAGAATTACAATAGATATCAAACCCCCATCCAGCCCATTTCAAAAAAGTCTTAACACCTTAATATCACTAAATGTTACATCGATATTAATCCAAGGCGGCACTATTGTCAAGATTTCAATACTATATCGCTGGTGTGAAGCCAAAAAGCCATTGTATTCAAGACGGGAATACTCTATTATTAACAGGATATGGAAAATGGGTTTTTACAGCAGACTGTTTTGAGTGAGGATAAATAAAGATGAGCGTTAAGATTCACCTGCATGTTACGCATCGCCAGCACACCAATGGCCAAAAAACGGTGGAGGTAGAAGGCCGCACGATTGGTCAAGCATTAAATGCGTTTGTGGCATTATTTCCAAACATGAAAAAAGAACTATTTAATAAAAAGGGCGAATTACTTCATTATATAGAAATCTACCTGAACAAAGAGAGTGCCTATCCCGGAGAACTGAAAAAACAGGTGAAAGATGGGGATGACATCCAGATTATCACGTTTCTTGCCGGCGGTTAATTGCTTAAAATGGATGTTGAGCCTCAACATAAGGTACTGGTTGTTGACCCTGATGAACAGGTCGGCAAAGCCATTGATCAAATTCTCCCCCCCAAAAAAATCGGATATGTTTTTACCGACAGCGGCGAATCTGCGCTGGAACAAATAAAAAAAACCAAAGATCCCTTTGCTTTAATTCTCGCAGATCAACACCTGAAAGACATGAAAGGCACCCGGTTACTGGAGCAGGCAAAAGCGCTCACCCCGGACAGTATCCGATTCTTGATGGCAGGCTCCCCTGAGATGGACATCATCATAAAGGCCGTTAATTCCGGGGTGCTTCAACGATATATTGTCAAACCCTGGGAACAGAAGGATCTTGCCAATGCTATCCAGTCAGGCATTCAACAACATGATTTTTTTTTGGATAATGAAACGCTTTTAACGCTTGCAAAAAAACAGAACGCGCGATTATATGAACTCAATTGTGAGTTGATGGAGACAACAACGAGTCATGGCAAAGAGATCCATGAGCTTGACCACGGCATTAAATTATTAAAAAAACAAATCAAAGATCCTGCCTGTCAAACACCACTTAATCCTGATCCCCTTTTATCTGAAATCGAAAACTGGGTAAAAGCGCCTCAAGGGATAGATTCAAAAAAAGTCACGCTTCTTTTCTCGGATACCATTAACGGGCTTTACGGCCAATTTAAAGACCTGGCCCGCCAAAGCGGCTTTGAGATGCCCGACGTCACCGGTGAAACACAATGACACCCCCCCCCACCGTCATTCTTCTTGAAAGCAATGACACCGTCCGGAAACATGTTGAATCCGTTCTCTCCTCCGCAGGATGGACCGTTGTGTGCGAACAGGTTTCCAAAGATGCGCTGAACACGCTTACCCGATCTAAACGAAACACATCCATTGCTTTGTTTATCAGCAATTTTAAACTGCCGAAAATGGATGGTGATGATATTTTACAACAGGTAAAGGCCATTTCCCCGCTAACCCAGCGGATGCTGCTGATACCAGGCGACAAACCCGACATCTTGATCAGTGCCATTAACAAGGCTGAAATTCATGCCTGCATCATCTCTCCCTTTCAAGATCAAGATCTGATTGATCAGGCCAAACAGTGTTTCAGGCAATTCCGCCAGGCGTTAAAACGGCAACAGCTAAAACGGGTAACCACTCATCAGACCAGGCAAATGGTTGAAATTGCCCAAAAACTAAAAAAAAAAAATGAGCGGTATAACCATCTTATTGACGAAAAAAAAGCAGAAACCATCAGATTAACAGCATTAAAAAGAAAACAGGAACATCAGAACGCCGACCTCTCAAATATCTGCCTTTCAAGTCTAATGGAACATAAAAAAATCCCCCCGTCACCGGATGCGTATCGCCAGGCGTTTATAACCCTTTGCAACACCTTAAAAACCCAGTTTGATCAGGTGACAACCCGGCACCATGCAGTGCCGGCTCGTCTTGATCTGAAAAAAATGCTCTCTCATGATCAAAAGGATTCAGACCCACTTCTTCATAAAGACAGGCCTGCATCGCCGGAACTCATCGAGAAAATCATAACAGCCGCTTTTGTCCGGTCAATGACGGCAGCAGGCAAAAGCATAAGCCCTCCCCCTGACGCCGATGAACCGGTCACAGATCAGACAGACAATCTGGCTGATACCTGTTTTGACCTTTCCCTTTCTATAAACGAGACAAGGGCCTATCTCAAAAAAACAACGGCGTTTGAAAAAAATCGACCCCAGTTCACACTTTCGGACCTGCTTGACCTGCTCAGAGAAAAAAAGATTTCCTATGGCAGACTTGATGATGAGGCCATTGAAACCTGGATCTCCCAATCCTTTGATGAAAAACTCCTTATCGCCACGGGAGAAGAAGCGATTCCCGGACGAGATGGGGAAATAACCGTTTACTTTGAAACACAGGTTACCCACCCCGGGGAAATCAATGCAGATGGCAGTATTGATTTCACGAAAAGGGGAGACACCCCCTATGTCAAAAAAGGAGACCTTCTGGCCCAAAAAACAGCCTCCCAAGACGGCACCCCCGGAATCAGTGTGTTCAATACCCCCATACCGGTTGAACAAGTGATCGACCCCGTTTTCATGGCCGGCCCTGGAACACAATTGTCAGAAGACGGGTTTCACCTTCATGCCACCACTGACGGCCAGCCCCACTGGGATACCCTGGGCACGTTTTCCGTCAACCCGGAATTATTGATTCCCGGGGATGTGGACTTTACAACAGGGAATATAGACTTTAACGGGAATGTTGTTGTCAAGGGCATTATCAAGGCCGGGTTTACTGTCAGGGCCATAAACCTGACCGCCCAGGCAATAGAAGGGGGAATCATTTATCTGTCAGGGGATTTGAATGTTTCTGCCGGCATTACCGCCTCAAACATTTCCACCCATGGAAATATTTATGCGAAGTTTATCAATCATTCAAGGGTCATGGGACTGGGAAATCTGACCATATCAAAGGAAATCATTGATTCGGACATTCTCTTGAGCGGGATCTGCCAGAACACCACCGGCCACATCATCTCTTCTCAAATCAAAGCCAAACAGGGGATTGAGGCCGGTAAGATCGGCACATCCTATTCCACACCCGTTAAACTCAAAGCGGGGGGCGAAGATCATGTTGAAACACGCATCAAACAAATCGATCAAGCCCTGGAAGCATCTGTCACCAAATTCAATGAATTCCTCAGCAACATCAAGGCCCTGGAAGATCAGGACCATGCCATCTACCGGCAGATCAATGAAAACGCCCGGATCCAGAACCAGACAAAGGTTGAAATAACCGCGTTAAAAAAGTCTCTGCCGGAACAGGAGACATCAAAGGGTCTCCTAAGATATCAAGAGATATCCGTTAAAATTAAAAACCGCATCAAAACCGCAAGAGCAGCAGAACAGGAACTGAACCGCATTTTTGAAACCCAGGATAAAATTGCCGCTGACCTCCAGAGGCTCAGGGATCACATCACCCGGCTGGAAGAAAGAGAAAACGCACTTAGGATCGAAAAAACCGCATTAAAGGTGTTTTCAAAAACAGCCAAATCCCTGTCAATGATCACAGTTGCAAAAACCATCAAACAGGACTCAATGATCAGTGGCCCCAACGCTTCTATTATCATAAAAGAAGATCGGCGTGGATGTAAGATACAGGAAATTGCCGCCCAAGAAGACGGTATCCCGTATTATGAAATGACCATTTCCGATCTCTAAACCGATTGCGCTATATCTAAATAGTCTGCCCCCTCTTCTGTTCTGCCGCGTTTTATACAGCCATTTCCATACAGGATGCATTTTTTTTTCAAAACAATCTTCACTTTTGCTGCCTGATCCTGGGTCAGACCGTCTGATTCCAGAAGGGTCAATAATGAACGGATTCTGAATTTATCCTGGGAATGAAACCTTGACAATTGATCGGTGTGCCCCCCCCGTTTAATGGTATAGGGTTTATCAATCAGAAAAACCGGCAGGGTTGAACTGATTCGAAGCCATAGATCATAATCTTCACAAACCGGAAACGCTTCATTAAAATAGCCTTTCATGTCAAACAATCGTCTTCTCATCATAACGGCAGACGGACTCACCAGACACAGGTTCAAAGACGGCTCAAATATCATCCCGGATGGTTTTTTATGTTTTATTTTCGGATTGACGCGTTTCCCATTTCTGATCCATATCTCCTCGGTCTGGCAAATCATGGCTTCGGGATGGTCTTGGAAAAACGCTACCTGGCAGGAAATCTTTTGTTTCTCCCAGAGGTCATCAGAATCCAGCAGAGCGATAAATACCCCAGTACTTTTTTTTATACCGACATTTCTTGCAGCACTGACCCCTGAATTTTCCTGTGTCACAACAATGATATCGTCTTGATATGCGTCAAGTAATCCCTGGGTATGATCGGTTGACCCATCATCAATCACAATCAGCTCGATAGGGGAATAATCCTGGGCCAGGACGGAGTCCAGGGCATGTTTCAATGTCCATGCACGGTTGAATGTCGGCAGGATAACACTGACAAGGGGGTCATTTATTTTTTGATCCATCAGATCCATATATCATTTATTTTTTTTGAGTGCAATCATGACCCGATTTCCCGGGCAACCGCCCCAGGGCCCCACCCCGTGTTTTTTCTTGTAACTTTTTTTTTCTCTTGCATTTTTTTATGAAATAAAAAAGAATGAACAAGCTTCATTAAATAGCAGTAATCCTTGACATACAAATCCAAATTACTTAAGGAAAGGCCTGAATTTTCAGACATGTATGATCTAATATGAGGAGATTATGGGAAAAGGCAAAACGATAAAACATTTAATTGACAAAGAATGGTGTAAAGGGTGCGGCATCTGCATTCACTTCTGTCCCAAGAATGTGCTTGAATTTGATGAACACGAAAAGGCAAAAGCCGTAAGACCTGAAGATTGCATTGCCTGTAAGCTCTGCGAACTTCGATGCCCCGATTTAGCCATACAAATCATAGAAGATCAGGAAGGGGAAAATGAAAGATAAAGAACATATCCGGTTTCTCCAGGGAAACGAAGCCTGCGTGGAAGGGGCCCTCTATGCCGGGATAGATTTTTTCGCGGGATATCCCATCACCCCCTCCACTGAAATAATGGAACACCTGGCCTCCCGCCTTCCCCAAAAAGGGGGTAAGTTCATCCAGATGGAAGATGAAATTGCATCTATGGGGGCGATTATTGGGGCCTCCCTCACCGGCAAAAAGGTGATGACGGCCACCTCGGGACCGGGATTTTCCCTCAAGCAGGAAGCCTTAGGCTATGCCTGTATGGCGGAAATCCCGTGTGTTATCGCCAATGTACAGCGGGGTGGCCCGTCCACCGGCAATCCCACCCATGTCAGCCAGGGGGACGTCAATCAGGCCAAATGGGGGACCCATGGCGACCACGCCATCATCGCACTGACCGCATCCAATCACCAGGATGTATTCAACATAACCGTCGAAGCCTTTAACATGGCGGAAACCTATCGAACCCCGGTGATCATCCTTTTAGATGAAGTGATCGGCCATATGCGGGAAAAGCTTGTGATTCCTGAACCGGGAGAAATTACTGTGGTGGAGCGCCTCAGAACCTCTGTTCAGAAAGGGGTGGATTATCATCCCTACCTGCCAAGGGAAGATGGCAGGCTGCCCATGTCTGATTTCGGCGGAGAGCACCGATACAATGTTACCGGCCTCTTCCATGACATGTGGGGATTTCCCAACAACAATCCAAAGGTTGTCAGTGAATTGTTGCGACACCTTATGGAGAAAATAGAAACCAATGTCAATAATATCAACATGTATAAAGAATACTGGCTGGAGGATGCCGAATATATACTGGTCTCCTATGGATCCTCTGCCCGGTCTGCCATTCACCTGGCAAGGAACAGACGGGCAAGGGGCTTTAAAATAGGCGTTCTCGAACTGCAGACCCTCTGGCCCTTCCCCGCAGATATGGTCCGGGAAAAATGTGCCGGTGCCAAAGCCATTGTCGTGGTTGAAATGAACATGGGCCAGGTGGTTACCCAGGTAAAAAATGCAGTTGACCATCCCAACAAGGTGTTTCTTGCAAACAGGGTTGATGGAGAATTAATCTCTCCCAGTAATATTAAAACCCTTTTACGGATGATCCAGGGGAAAGGGGTATAACATGACCAAACCAGCATTTAATTTTAAAGACTATATTCGTCCCCGGTTCTTTCCCCATCTCTGGTGTCCCGGCTGCGGCCATGGCATTGTTTTGGGATCTTTGCTCAGGGCTGTCCACGAACTGGGCCTGGATAAAAATGAAATCGTCATCACCTCGGGCATCGGGTGTTCTTCCAGGATTTCAGGATATGTTGACTTTCACTCTCTCCATACCATCCATGGAAGAGCCTTGACCTTTGCCACCGGTGTCAAACTGTCAAAACCCAACTTAAAGGCCATTGTTCCCATGGGGGATGGTGACGCCCTGGCCATTGGCGGCAACCATTTCATTCATGCTGCCAGAAGAAATATCGACATCACCGCCATTGTCATGAACAACAGGATTTACGGCATGACCGGCGGGCAGTTTTCTCCTTTGTCCGGCAGTGGCAAAAAAGCCACAACCGCACCCTATTCCACCATTGACCGAAATTTTGATGTGGTTGAGCTGGCCAAAAGTGCCGGTGCCACCTTTGTTGCCAGATCCACCGTATACCATGCCAATGAATGTAAAGACTTCCTCAAACAAGCCATCTCCCATAAAGGATTTTCCGTTGTGGAAATCCTGACCCAATGCCCGACCTATTATGGCAGAAAAAACAAAGAAGGGGATGCCATACAGATGATGGAAGGCTATAAGACCAATACAGCGAAAATAGGGTCCAAACGATTGGAAAGCAATCCCCATTTGATCCAGAGAGGCATTTTCGTTGAGGATACAACCGTTCCGGAATACTGTGAGGCCTATGATAAAATTATTGAAACCGCAATGAAAGGGAAAGCATAATGGAACGGTCAAGATTGGTTTTTTCAGGCTCAGGAGGCCAGGGTGTCATAACCGCTGCCATCATCCTTGCCAAGGCGGCCGCTATTTTTGAAAACAAACATGCCATCCAGTCCCAAAGCTATGGTGCGGCTGCACGGGGTGGTTCCACCAGGAGTGATGTCATCATTGATGATGCTCAAATATATTTTCCCAAAGTGACCCAACCCAATATTCTCATCAGCCTGACCCAGGAAAGCTATAATACATTTGCCCCTATCATCCGGCCGGGCGGTCTGTTGCTGGTGGATTCAAAATATGTCACCATCGAAAAAAAGGTGGATGCCAGGCATATCGCCCTTCCCATGTTTGATACGGTGATGAAAAATATCGGAAACGCCATTGTCTTTAATATCTGCATGCTGGGAACCCTTATCGGTATCTCAGAATTGATCAATCCGGAATCCATTATAAAGGTCCTGGGAAGAACCATTCCTGAAGAGTTTATGGAAATGAACAAAAAAGCATTGGCCCTGGGGCTGGAAATGGGGAAAAGCGCCGGCTGAATTTAATATTGACTATTCCCCACTAAGGGTTCATGATACAAAACTTTAAAAAGAACCGTTGCTTTTGGAAAATAAAACATGGCCAGAATAAAAGACACGCCCTCTTCTCTTGTTGCAGACTGGAAAACCCTTCACCGAGTATTTATCCGGCCCGAAGACGAGAGCAGCAGGGAAACCCTTGTCAAATATATGGAACAAATTCTTTTCGGTCTCCATGATTTTTTAAATCAGCATGTTGGGGTGACCGAAGAAATCAGCCTGATCAAATTGGCTGAAGAGTACACTGATACGGAGATCAACAAGGATCCCCAAAAAAAGCTGGCAGATGTAATCAAGGATATCATTGATGAAATTGCCCCCCGGGCTGTCAATGTTGCCTCCCCTTATTTTGTCGGTCATATGACCTCTGCCATTCCTTTTTTTATGGTTCATCTAAAAGCCATCACAGCGGCTTTAAACCAGAATGTGATCAAACTTGAGACCTCAAAAGTGTTGTCTGTACTGGAAAAACAAATCCTGGCCAAAATGCACCGGATGATATTTGATTTTAATGAACCGTTCTATCTTGAACATGTCCAGAACACAGAAACATCCCTGGGCGTTTTCACGACGGGGGGTACAACAGCAAACCTCACCGCACTGTGGGTGGCCAGAAACAAAAGTTTTCCCCCCAAGGGTAATTTTGAAAGCCTGGAAAAAAATGGGTTTTTTGAAGCCATGACAGCCCATGATTTAGAAAGAACAGTGGTGCTTGTTTCAAAGAGAGGTCATTACTCCCTGAGAAAGGCCGGCGGCATACTGGGATTTGGAAACCAAAATGTCATCCCCATTGATGTCGATGACAACAGAAGCATTGATCTTATCAAACTTGAAAGCAAAATCCAGGAACTTCAGGCCACTGGCAGAACAAAAATCATTGCCATTATCGGCATTGCCGGCGCCACTGAAACAGGCATCATTGATCCGTTGCCAAAGCTGGCAGATATTTGTGAAGCCCGGGGGATTCATTTTCATGTGGATGCTGCCTGGGGCGGGCCTGTACTGTTATCCGAAAAGTACCGTCATCTTCTAAAGGGCATTGAAAGGGCCGATTCTGTAACCATTGACTGCCACAAACAGTTTTACATGCCCATGACCGCGGGCATGGTGTATTTTAAAGACCCCAAAGCCATGGACCATATTGTCTACCATTCAAGCTATGTCAATCGTCCCGGCAGTGTCGATCTGGGAATCAAAACGCTTGAAGGCTCCAGAGAAGCCAATTCCCTGATCCTTGACAGTGCCCTTAAAATAATGGGTTCCAAGGGATATGCCCTGATGATTGATCATGGCATTGAAACCGCCCTGCATTTTTCAAAAATGATCCGACAACGACGTTTGTTTCAACTGATCACAACCCCCCAGTTGAATATCCTGACATACCGGGTGGTGCCTTTGGACATGCAGGAAAAACTGAAAACCACTGACCAAAAAGAACGCCAAAGACTGGATGCGATACTGGATGATATCAATATTAAAATCCAGCGGCTTCAAAGGGAAGCGGGGAAAAGCTTTGTATCCAGAACCCGTCTGAAATACTCTCCGACGGACGATCACAACATCGTTGTGTTAAGGTCTGTTATTATGAACCCGATGACCAGTGTTGAAATTCTTGAGGACATCCTGGATGAGCAGGAAACCATTTTTCATGACCTTATGACGTCATAAATCCTTGGCCATTGCCCATTTCACCCCATTCATCATGACCGCAACAAATTAAACTTTACAATCAAAAAAAATTGTTTTATTCTTTTGTTCATAACAAATTGCTTTTTAAAAGTAACGCCGGTATGGAAAAATCCAATTGTGCTGATAACATTAATTCTTATTAGAACCTAATGAAGAGGAAGGACTGATTATGAATAATGAAGAAAAGCCTTTTGAAGTGACAAGGACTTTTGGACTTGGCGTCCTGTTAAAGCTCACAAAAAAAAATATTCATGGGATAGAAATCTCCAGTGACGGCGAAAAATTCACATCCAATGTGACAATGAACAAACTTACAGATGCGGTTAATGCTACGATAAAAGCACATAACATCAATTTAAAAATCAAGTAAGACTGCCCGAATTTATGATCCGGGTGACCGTTGAACCCTCAGAAACCCGGTGGATTTAAGATGATTAAGGGTCCTTATCCTTTGTTGAAAATCTGTTTGAGGTCTACCAGGACTCGCTTTTTTTCTTGTTCAGAAAAACTTTTCAGATAATTCATGATATTCTTATCTTTTACGGCTTTGATATTTTTTAAAACCTGTTTTCCTTTGGGAGTGATCTCAAGTAAGGTAATCCGTTCGTCGTTAGGGTCCCGTTTCCGGATAATAAAACCGTTTTTTTCCAGTCGTTTTGCGATCCCTGTCATATTCGGACCGGATACAATCATGATCTTGCTGGCGTTCGTGACTGAATTTTGCCCACCTTGGGAATTGTTTAACACTCTTAGCGCATTATACTGTGAAAAAGTTAACCCATAATTCTTGAATATAGCATCGCTGTCTTTCTTAAAAATTTCTGACGCCTTCACGATGGCTACCATCACTTTCTCATTAATTTCCAAATCATCTTCATAACCATTCAAAAATTTTTCTTTACTGTCCGACGGCATTGTATGCTCTCTCTTTAAAAGATAATAAGTTATATAAAAGTATACTATATAAATGCCTCCGAAAACACCTAAGAAGGCTTATAATTCTATTTTACTGTGTTGATAAATGATGCTGCATTGAGTTTAAACATACCGTAAACAAATCGTTCTGGCAACCGATTATTTTGGGTCTTCACCCCATTACACCCTTGAGAAAGTTTGGATCAAGCAGGGATTAATAAATTTTTAAAATCAAAATATTATCAATACATATAGTATGTTATATTAATATAACAGCGAAACATGAGCACATCTACAATTTAATAAACCAGGTATCTTTCCCACAAAAAAATCTTGACATGCCCATAAGGCTAACATACTATCCTGTAATAAGTAATATTTATACCAGGGTGCTGTATTAAATTTAAGGGGATCAATAAAATGAGTGGGGGGTTATGACATTTCTTGAAAAATTTGAAAATTTTAATAAAAAAATCAGCCTGAGCATTGAATGGGTGGGCGTCGCGGCCTTATTTTTGATGATGATCATCACAACAGTGGATGTGATCGGGGCCAAACTTTTTTTAATGCCCCTCTTCGGTGCCCTTGATGTTATGGCCATCGCCCAGTTGCTGGCCATGAGCTTTGCGGTTTCCACGGCACTGATTCTCGGACGTCATGTCCAGGTCGAATTTTTTGTCATGCTGTTGCCGGAACGTGCCGCAGCTTTTGTTGACTGCATTGTCAATTTTTTGGGAATTTTCCTTTTCATGCTCATCGTCTGGCGGCTTTTTGTTTTCGGGTATGAACTCAAGATCGACGGAGAGGTCAGCTCAACCGCCCGGATTCCGTTTTATCCGTTTGTGTACGGGGCCGCCTTTGCTTGTATTCCAGCTTGCCTGGTCTATATTTACATGTTCATTGATTCTATCCGAAAGGTGATTAAAAAATGAGTCCAGAAACAGTGGGTATTGTGGGTATTGCATTATTGTTATTCCTTTTTCTTATCAGAATGCCGGTGGCCTTTACCATGGCATTTGTGGGGTTTGTGGGGTTTGCGTATTTGAGCGGCATTGAATCCGCCATGGCCATTCTCGCCCAGGACGTTTTCGAGACACTGTCTTCTTATCCCTTGTCGGTGATTCCCATGTTTATCCTGATGGGGTCATTTGCCTTTGCATCGGGCATCAGTGAACGGCTCTATCAGACAAGTTATGCCTGGGTCGGACACC
>NZ_JAQYWD010000022.1 GCF_030145145.1 Desulfobacula sp.
GGCCCGTTCGGACCCAAAGGCGATCAGCCCATTTGCCCTGCCGGGCGTTAAGAAGCGCAGGCTGTTTGAGGACACACCTGCCCGCAGTTCCTGCGCTTTAGACCGGTAGGGCAAATGGGCCGCTGACGGTCCGGGGCCGATCCGATCCCCCGTCCGGGGCGGCATAATTCCATTTTCGTTATTCGTTGTGTCGGCAGGCCAGCATGTGGGTTTATATGGAAAATCATGCAAATAATCTCTTGACCCATCAGCAAGCAGTTTGTATAGTTTTGAAAACTAAGGCATACCCTGATTTGATATTGCAATCGCTTTAAATTCTAAATTCCGATCCATTCTGTCCTTTTTACTTGTCAAATTATGTTAAGGGACTCGAAAATAAATAATGACTCAATCTTGCCTGTCTTTCAGTTCGTCTTCTGAGTTGCATCAAAGAGCCCATATGTCAAACCCTCAATCTGAGCAGTGAGATGATTAAATGACCACAGAACAAAACGTTACAAGAAAGCTCGCAGCTATCCTCAGTGCTGATGTCAAGGGATACAGCCTTCTTATGAGAGATGACGAACTTGCAACCGTTCAGACACTCAAAATCTACCGTGAGTTGATGGCTACCCTGATCCACCAGCACCATGGCCGAGTAGTGGATTCTCCTGGTGATAATGTTCTTGCGGAATTTGCCAGTGTGGTTGATGCAGTGCAGGGAGCGGTTTCCATCCAGAAAGAGCTAAAGGTCAAAAACGATACGTTACGGGATAAACGAAAAATGGAATTCCGGATTGGAATCAATCTTGGTGATGTGATTGTAGAAAATGATCATATCTATGGAGATGGTGTCAACATCGCAGCTAGACTTGAGGGAATGGCTGATCCAGGTGGCATTTGTATATCTCGAACCGCTTTTGATCAAATAGAAGATAAATTGCCGTTTGGGTACGAATACCTGGGAGAAAAATTTGCTAAAAACATTACCAAACCAGTTCGGGCATATAAGGTCAATATCTGGCCGGAAACCCATACTTCAAAAGTATTAAAAACGGGTATGACCAAAGCCAGCCGAAAAATTAAAAAGGTCTCCAGTCTTTTTAAAATGCAGGAACAAGATCCCCAGGCAAAAAAACAGATGAAACGCCTCAAATCGAAACAGCGCTTTATGTTTCATTTAAAAGCTTACCTGGGTGTGATAGGATTTTTATTCATTATTAATATTCTCACCTACCATGGCAGTATCTGGTTTTACTGGCCAGCCCTGGGCTGGGGCCTCTTTTTATATCTGCACTGGCTTAGGAAATCTTATACAAACCGATCAGGCAGATAATAAATCCTGATACAGGATTTAAAATGATCCTGTATTGTTTTAACCGGTCCTGGAAAGGATATAGCAAGGTACGGAAAAAGCAACCAACAAATAAATTGATTTTAGTTCGCCCAGCGTGTACAAAATTTCAAACAGGAGATGTGGCGCAAAAAAAATTACCCCTGTTCACTCCCGGCAAACAGGTCCGGTAAAACCGATGGTGAAGGAGAATCAATGGAAAAAACGACCCGGCTGAAACATTTTGCTTTTAAAAGGACATCCCCGTGACGAGATTACGATGTGTTATCATGCGGGGTGGTACAAGCAAGGGGGTTTTTTTTCATGAAAACGACCTGCCCAGGGATATTGAGCAAAGAACCCGGACAATCCTCCGGGTGATGGGAAGTCCGGACAAGCGCCAGGTTGACGGACTGGGCGGAGCGGATATCTTGAGCTCAAAATCGGTCATTGTCGGCCTGCCAAGCCGCCCTGATGCAGACATAGACTATACCTTCGGCCAGGTGGGAATCACCAAGCCTACGGTGGATTTTAATACCCTGTGCGGTAATTTGACGGCTGCTGTTGCGTCGTTTGCCGTTGATGAAGGGCTTGTAGAGTGTGTTGAACCCTTCACTCATGTGAGAATGTGGTGCCCCTCTGTCCAGCGATACCTGGGTGCCACCGTTGCGGTAGAAAATGGCAGGGCAGTTTACCATGGGGATTATCAGATGGATGGTGTACCCGGTACGGGTTCAAAAATCTCCATTGATTTTTCAGATACAGCAGGCTTGATCACGGGCCGCCTTCTGCCAACGGGCCATCCCATGGATTTAATATCCGTGGATGGAGTGGGGAAGATCGAGGTGTCTGTTGTGGATGTCTCAACGGTTGTGGCATTTGTACGGGCACGGGACCTGGGCCTTGACGGCAGTGAGTCCCCGGAAAAACATGACGGTGATAAAGACCTGATCAACAGGATGGAGGCCATACGGCTCAGGGTCGCCCAGTTGGCCGGTCTGGCTGGAAGAAGCCCGCTTCTGCCCATGTTGGCCCTGGTATGCCCGCCCATGGATTATAATACGTATGTGTCTGGCGAGCTTGTTTCGGCTCAGACCTTTGATATCATGGCCAAGGTGTATGCAGCAGGCATGATGCACAAGGCCTACCCTGTTACAGGGGCCATTGCAACGGGGGCTGCAGCCGGAATTCCCGGAACCATTGCCCATGAATGCGTCTGCAATGACAAGGGGTCAGGGCATGACGTCGTCATCGGTCACTTCTCGGGCCTGCTGCCCATGAGGGTGGGCGGACGGCTTAAGGACAAAGAATTTGAACTGGAAACCGCCGAAGTTTTCCTTACGGCACGCCGTATCATGGACGGCAGTGTTTACCTGTAAAAAGGTGGGAAAATGGCCGTTGCAAATAAAAACTGCAAGGTTCAGGTATCGCTCATGGGTAAACCCTGTGCCACGGGCACCAAAGCCGGACCAATGTTGTTGATCTGAAACACGAGATGTTTTTCCCAGGCCTTGTCTGTTCCTGGAAAATCCTGGCGCTGGTGTGTACCCCGGGATTCGGTTCGAATCCGTGCCGCCCGTGCCATAAGCCGCGCCAGGGTCAGCAGGTGTTCCACTTCCAGCAGCCTTGACATGCTGTTAAGCGACCGGTCCCGGGTCAGGCACAGGTCATGGATCTGTCCGGTTTCTATTTTTTCAAGAACTGCTTCAGCCTTGCCAAGTCCGCCTTCGTTTCGAATAACCCCCACATGCTGGCTCATGATCTCATTGATCGTTACCCGGACCGCCTCGTGATCAGAGCCGCTGTCCTTTTTCAATAGGGTGGAAATCCGTTGTTTAGCCCTGTCCGCTGTCTGGGAACCGGGAGATGATTTTTTGACGACACGCGATCGGTCGGCAGCGGTTTTACCGGCAATGGCCCCAAACACCTGGGTTTCAGTCAAGGCATTTCCCCCCATCCGGTTGGCACCCTGAATACCGGCCACCACCTCACCTGCCGCAAAAAGCCCTGGCACACTGGTTTCGCAGGATTCACTGATCACAACCCCCCCCATGCAATAATGGGATGCCGGCGCCCATTCATAGCTTTGGAAAGCAGGATCAAAATTGGCCTTACGGCAGGCAGTCATGAATTTTTTTGTCGACATCAGGGTGTCCGGGGGAACATCGGAAAGATCACCATAGACGCCGCCGTGGGGGCCGTGTTTTCCGGCCATGATTTCAAGCTGGGCGCATGTTGCCATTTCCGCCCGGGTCACGGCTTCCGACCTGTCCGGATGATAGCGCTTCATGTAGCGCTCATGGATTCCGTTATAAAATCTTCCCCCCGTTGCCACGAAACCGTCAAATGGCGGCAGCATCCCCTTGAGGCCCTCCGGATGGATGATGCATTGGCGCATCTGCACAAATTCCAGATGGGACAGCGCCGCCCCGGCTCGATAGGCCATTCCCAGGCCATCTCCTGTGATACCCGGATCATTTGAAGTGAACGCGTATATGCTTCCTGCCCCGCCAGTGGCCAGAACAATGCTTTTGGATAAAACAGTGACAAATGTGTCTGTCTCTTTTTCAAAACCGACAGCGCCGGCAAGGGATTTGTGGTCCTTTATCAAATCCATGACAACAAATTGATCTAAAACCGGTATGTTGAGCCGGGCCACTTCATCCACCAGGCATTTAAACCAGTCCCCGGAATAAGGCTGGCCTCCCGGAAGAGCACGGGGGACCGTGCCGTCGGGGGTGGGCCAGACCCGGATTTTTCCTTTATCCCTGGCATAGTCGATGCCGTATTGCTCGAGATCCAGAGCCCTTTGTGCGGCATTGTCCGTTAATATCTTCACCAGCCCGGGATAATTCATTCCGCCGCCGGCAGTCATGGTGTCCTTAAAATATTTTTCCGGTGAGTCCTCACTGTTCAATGGGGCCAGCATGACACCGCCGGCAGCATGGGTGTTGCACCCCTCGGGGAAAAGGCCCTTTGAAACCACGAGAACGTCCACATTTTTGTTCCTGGCGGCTATGGCAGCGCGTAAACCAGCACCACCGGCACCGATAACCAATACATCCGTGGTTAAGGTTTTTTCATTCATATTAATGGTGTTCTTTCAGCAAATTTTCATTAGGCCAAACCCTGACAATTCCAATTCTGTCAATATCCCGTAATTTTTGATCTAATAACAGGTCAAATAATAGCACCTTTTAGTAGCGTCTTCAACGAGTCTATGGTCTATAAAAATTTTATTCAGCAGATGATTTTTAATGCTTTAGGTCTGGCTTTCTGTATATTCTGCTTGACAAAAACCAAATTCCGATCCTAATAATCATACCCAATGAATTTTATTTAAGGAGTTGTATATCATGCCTGCAAAACTTGATATGGTCATTGTCGGATCGGGCCCGGGAGGTCTTTCTGCTGCTTTATTAGCAAAACAACAGAAAAAATCATTTGTTATCCTGGAAAAGGGAAGCCAGACTATGCAGGGCATCATCGACACCTATCCCAAAGGGAAAAAAGTCTACCCGACGATACCGAAAAGTTATCCAGACCCTTTCCCAGTGCTTGAAATCAAACCACCGGAAGAAAAAATTCCGGTTGAAAAATATATTGAGCAGGCCCAGGCCGTTGTGTCTGAAAATGACCTTCAGATTCATTTTAATGAGGAATTCAAATCCATTGATGGCACTTTTCCGGATTATATTGTTAAAACCGATAAAGGATCTTATCTGACCCGAAATGTTATCCTTGCCTTTGGCAGTAACATCCCCAATGACCTGGGGATTTACGGCGAAGCCAAAACCGTTGCCAGGAATATTGAAAATGGTGAAGATTATATCGGCATAAATGTTCTGGTCATTGGCGGCGGCAATGCAGCTGCAGATGTGGTGTCCTCTCTTTCTAAAATCAAACGAGAGGCAAAGGATGATGCAACCTCAGTTTTCTGGGCGCATATTAAAGAGACCTTTGAAATCAACAAAGATACAGCACGGGATTTGGGAGAAGAAGTCCTTTTGGGCGGGCATATTAAAATTCTTCAAAAAGCCATACCCAAAATCGGTGAGGTTGGTGCAGATGGGATTGACAGACTCTATATCCACCAGACCACCTCCTCAAGCATGGGCAATGATTTGTACATGTACCAGGGCATGAGCTTTCCCATGAAAAACGTCATTGCCTGCATCGGTACCCACGGGCCTTCTGCCATATTTGATGCCCTGAATCTCCAGCAGATCACCTGCACCGGTGCCATATGTAAAATTGCCAAGGAAGGGGAACGGCTGCTCATGCTCTCCCGCCACCTTGAAACAAATATGAACGGCATTTATGCCATTGGTGGCGCCATCAGCCCGTCCTACATGGAAATTGGTTCTGACAGAATGATCAAGGAAAAAAAACACTCAAACTTGATTTACACCGCCGTTCTGGATGCAAAAAAAGTGATGAATAAAATACAACAGGACTGAAAACTTATCACTTTGTAAAAAAATCATACATGAGGGATACCCTTTTTATTTTCAGCCAATACTAAAAAATTTGACTATTCTTTTTGAACCTATCGTAACGATTTGTTTTTTAGGCACTTAATCTATTCTCAATTGTAAAAATTGATTGTTCTGCAGCACAAAGAGATCCTGGCGCATTTCTTGCTATTTAACAATAACAGAGAAGCAGGGATTACGATAAGAAAGGAGATAGCGATGGTAACGGTAAATGACTTGGTAAAATATAAGGTGTTCAGAGGGCTTTCCGATGAAAAAAAGATGTTGATTACTGAAATATCGGAAATGAGGTCCTATAAAAAAAACGATTATATTTATGAAAGCGGTGATGAAGCAACCCATCTTTTCATCGTGGACCAGGGATTGGTGGGTATGAGAAAATTTGAATCCGGAGACAATGTGGGCATCTCCTTTGAGGTCCGTTCAAGTGGTGACCTGTTTGGGGCTGCATCTTTCATGGTACCACAAAAATACACGCTGACAGCGGTTTGTCTTGAAGACTGCAGGATCCTGGTAATGGATGCGCAAAAACTCAAGGTGTTATGCGAAGAAGATCCTGAAATGGGATTTTGGTTGATGAAAAAATTTACCAGAATTTATTTCAACCGGTACAGGGATGCTTCAAGAAACCTTTACGGGGTGGTTCAGACCCTGAAAGCAATGACATCCTTTCCCAGGCAATAAAAGGGTTGTATTCATCACTCAACTGGTTGGCCATTTATGCCTTGGGTCAGGCTTTTTTCATGGCACGGTTTACCCGTCTGGTCATGGTAAAAAGCACCATAAAAAAGCCTGACCCCGTCCATTAACGCTGAAGACCGAAAAATCAGTTGAGTTCAACATTTATACCCCGTGGTTTTAGCACTTCAAATCCCCCTCCCCCCCATTATTCAGGGCAATCGCATGTAAAAAAAACATAAGTAATTGATATTATTAAAGATATTTTTGTCTAGACTTTTCGTTATTTTTATTGTAAGTATTAGCAGCAAAAACAAGGAGTTGCCAATGCAAGACAAATCGATAACATCGTTTTTTGAAAAAATAGAGGACCAGCGACGTCATAATAAGCTTCATAAACTAATCGATATCATTATCATCGCAATTTGTGGAGTGGTAGCCGGGGCAGATACGTATGAACAAATAGAAAATTTTGGTAAAAAGCGTAAGAACTGGCTTTCAACATTTTTGGAACTACCGCATGGGATACCATCTCATGATACATTTGGTAGGATTTTTGAACGAATGAACCCCAATGAATTTCAAAACAGTTTTAAACGTTGGATTGAATCTGTAACAGAACGGACAAAAGGCCAAGTAGTTGCGATTGATGGTAAAACCCTGAGGCGCTCTCATGATCGCTCAAATGACAAAAAGGCCATTCATATGATCAGTGCCTGGGCTTCATCCAATCAAGTGGTACTGGGTCAATTGAAGACCAGGGAGAAATCAAATGAAATTACCGCCATTCCCAATCTGTTAAAGCTTCTTGATATATCAGGATGTATCATCACAATAGATGCCATGGGCACACAAAAAAAGATTGCCAAGACAATCATAAATAAGGATGCGGACTATATCCTCGCCCTGAAAGAAAATCATAAAACTCTTTATGGTGATACAGTATTATTTTTTAACGAAATGGAAAAAATGAAATTGGAAGGATTTCATTTTGATGAGTATGAAACGGTTGATGGGGATCATGGCCGGATTGAGACACGCAAATATGTAATAACCCCTGATATTGGGTGGTTACAGGATAAAGCTAATTGGCCCGGACTGCAATGCCTTGGTATGGTGGAAAGCACCCGTAATGTTCAGGGTGAAGTCAGCCACGATAAGCGGTATTATATATCGAGCCTTAAATGTGATGCTAAAAAATTTGGCAATGCGGTTAGAGCCCATTGGGGGATTGAGAACTCAGTACACTGGGTTTTGGATATTGCATTCAGGGAAGATGAAAGCCGGGTAAGGAAAGGATCAGCGCCGGAAAATTTTGCTGCTATACGACACATTGCCTTAAATTTATTACGGAATAATAAAACGTTTAAAGGGAGTGTTAAAACAAAAAGGTTGAATGCTGCTATGGATACGAAATATTTGTCTGATGTCGTGTTTGAACCGTGAGTGATAAAAATTTATAGCTGAAACGATCGGCACTTCAGAATGTTTACATGCGTTAGCCCTGCCCCATTATTTCAAGCATCTTGGCAAGCGTATAGATCCGTGTTAAAGTTAGCTGGTTCACCCGTGAATTGCTCGGGCACGCCTGGCAATATTGGAAACAATTGGAAAAAGATATGCCTGAGAAGGCCAATGGAGATCGGTATTTGGACTGGGAACAAAAACAATTTGATAACATCCGCAAAAATTTTTCTAAAAAAATCACACCATTTTTTGGCGATATAACCGGTTTGCGGGTTGCCAATCGGCTGTCCCATCCCCGCAATGTTCCCGGAGAAATTGAATCAGAGATTCTCCCCCGTTTATTTCATTATGTCATTCAAACCGTTGTTGCAACGCATAAGTTTGTTTCGACCAACAGAAATCCTGTTCTGGTCAATATGTCCACAAAGATGGCCAAAGGGGTGTTTTTAAATCTTGCAATGGATAAGGTGCTCTCTGAGCGAACAAGATCAAGCATCACCTGGGCAAGGAAACAATATGGCGGCATTGCCGGGGTGTTGCCCGAAGGAACCGTTTTAGGGAAAGGGCAAAAAGAAATAAATATCGCCATAAATGCACTTGCCGGAGTAGACCATATCAATGCAGACAGTGCCTCTGTGATGTCAGCAATCTGTGCCACTGAAAAAGACGGTTTGAGAAAGATACCGGACGAAGTTTTATTTAATGGATGTATCATCAGAGAATCCTTTGACCCGTTGCCGGTTTATGATGATTTAAAACTGGATAGATATTTTATCCGGTCATTTGCCCGGGAATTAAACAAACAACCGGACGAAATAAAGGTGATTATCCCATCAAGAGAATGCCATATCAGCCATAAGGATGATCCCCGGAAAAGGCTTCTGGATATTTTAAAAGAGCAAGGCATCATTGTGAAAACCAGGGATCACAAAAGAATTTTTAAAGAAGTCAATGAAAACGGATATTTTGAAAATGGAAATGTCTTGATTGTCAGTGATATGTTTATGGCAATTTTTAAATTGATGGAAGGCGGTGCCCATCTTCTTGTGGGGGCAGACAGGTCCATCAGTTACGCCCAGATATCCTTTGTGATCAAAGCGTTTGGCAAAGGGGAGGCAAAATTTCGATTTGTATCACGGGAAAGACTACGGGACCGCCGAAATAACCGACAGAAATGGCCGGATCTATATGGGGAAAACTCCCCCACGATGATAGACAGGGGAGAAATGCGTCGATATGGAATTGTCGCGGATGATGTGGATGTTTCCGGCGAAAGTGAGTTCATGAAATGGAGTGAACAATTTACAGATAAAGTATTGGTGCCGGGTTGTGACGGGGGGATGTGGGTTGTGGCGGTCAAAAATTGTAATTTCTGGTTAAAAGGCATGGATGCCCCTGAGTTTAAGGATGATTATTCCAGTGTTACCTTGTCTGTCCTCCATATCGGTTTGTCCGGTGATATTAAGGTGTTAAAAGTCACCTGCAGTACAACACTTTCTTTTTCAAGTCATGAAGTTTCCAAAAGGATGCCCGGGTATATTCAGGAAAAACAATTTTTTTTTGCCAAGGCGTTGATCGAATTTGGTGCATTTAATGACGCCCAAAAGCAGTTGCAGGATGCCGGCAGGAATCTTGAGTTAAAAGATCACCCCCCTTCCCAACTTGTGAAGACAAAGAAATTGTTCCATATTTATGAAATATACAGAAACCTTCTGAGAATGCTCACCAAAGAAGATTATAATTTACAGGCGTTGGGCCGTAAAACATCTGATGTGAATCAACAAAATTTTCTGCTGAGTGTTTACATGGAAACACAATTAGGCCTTGTGGGAAACCTGGATGACCGGATGTTCAACTATATTGTAAAAAGCGTGCCGGAACTGGCACTGATTATGCGGACCCTATATCAGTATCTTGGCAACAGTTGCAGGTGGGAAGGGCAGGAGGAATTCAAATCAGGTAATGATGATTTTGATATCAGTATGGTTGCCGCCCTTGAAAATTACAAAAAATCATTAAAGTGCTATCCAGCCGAAGAATTGAGGAATCCACGAGAACGGGATTATTACAATTTATATGAAAACTATATTCAATTATGCGGGCATTTTCTGAAATATTCTGATCTGCCCGATCATTACAGTGATAGACAATTATATTTTAAAGAATTGTATCAAATTTATATTGAATGCGCCAAAGCACACCTGGCGTTGAATTTTAAAGGCGGTGAAATCTATTTTTCCAAACGTGCTTTTGAAGTGATTACCGGATCAACGGAAAACTATATCATCGGTGTGTATCCTCTGGTGGCCCGACTTGAAATGCTGAAGTCCTATGAGAGAGAGGGATGGTTTGAAGAAGCACGGTCAGAGTATAGAAAATATGCCAATATTGATTTATTATGCGCCATTATTGCCGGAGGGGATACATCCCAGATGCAAAATCTGAAATTTATCGCTGAGTCCTATTGGCCGCAATTTATCATTGGCTATTTGACCATGAATTATTTTGCCGGCATCGCAATAAATCCGTCTTTGATCTTGAAACAGAAACATATGAAATACCTTGAAGCAGTAAAAGATTGGATTAAAGAGAATTTTGAGAATATAAGGATTAAAAGGGGGATCATATACGGCACCAATGTCCGCATATCCAGGATAGAAACCCTGGGATATTTGAACTCGGATCAGGATGAGATGATCGGCCGTAGAATGGAAACATCAAAAAAATCCAGGACAAGATCCCTTATACCCCGATAATTTGCTTCATCGGTATTCCGTCACGGGCATTTCCGCGGATCAACCCGAAAGATTTCACTCTTGGTGCCTTATTAATATAACCGGGCTGTAAAAAGGTGTTTTTCATCTGAATCTCCATAAAAACCTCTTCGGACATATCGTATCCATGACGCGCGCTTAACTTTTTAGCCAGATAATAAACGTCTTCAAGTTGATCAATCTTAATCATATGATCCACATGGAGAAAAATTTCAGGATAGACATTGAGCTTCTCCCTGACCCACGGCGTATTGGAAAATTTTTCAGCATAAATATCATTGATGTTCATATTATCTGCCAGGCCGGTTATACAGTCCATGGTTTTTGAAAAAATTTCATCCCTGTATCTGTCCAGGTAATTGTTTTCTGTCCCTTCTAATTGGCCTCGGAAGGCCACCGTCGTTTCAATGGCATCCACCGCCAGAATAATATAATCCGAGCGACCGGGAGTGATACTCTGAAATTCAAGACATCCTGACGCTGAAACAAAAAGGGGTAACAGGTGAACTTTCATTACAAATTCATTATTAAAATATACCTTTAATATTTGATAATTCCGGTCCAGTATCCATGAAAAAACTGTCCAGAATATATTCTCAATATTGATATCCGACTGGAAACCCCGTTTATCTGCCGTACAATCGCTGGTTATTTTTCCCAATTTCAAAAAAGATTCATCCCTTGTGGCATATTCAAATTCAATCCCGCTTCCTTTTCTTGCCTTTAATCCCTTGATTTGTTTTAAAGGGTTAAATGTGTTGAGTTCAAGCAGATAAGAACAGATTTCATCGGTAAATCCCTGGATCATCTCTTCACTCAATGATAATAATTGCTCTCCTGTAAGTTGTTTAATCGCCATCATAGTGGCATGGCAGTTGATATCATTCAGGACTTTTTGTATCTGCTGAGTGCCTTTACCAACGGATGATTTAATCTTTCTTTGTAAAATCAGGGCGGTTTTTTTCAAGAAAACATCAGGGTGAATGGAATTTAAGATATCTTTTCTGATCAAACCGCTATCTGATAGGTGTTGTCGAATATCAGCGTTAGAAAACTGGTCAATAATGGCTTTATTTTTCCGTATCAGCCCTTTTAACAAACGGGTATCATGGATGTTGAAAAAAGGCGCCGTGCAGATTCCAAACTCGTTTTCCAGATCCCTGTGCCAGGTGTTGAAAAACTGATGAACTTCTCCTTTCAGGTTTATTTTTTTTCTTTCAAGAAGATCCTTTATAAAATATCCGATTTTAAGATTCAGGACTTTGTTTTCCTGCCGTTTTTGATTTTGTTCGCTTTTTTTTTCAGAAACAATTCCGTAAATGCTCGGGAACTGGCCAAATCGATCTTTTGCCTCATTTAAGGAAATATCCATTGGTCCCTGGGCATCACTGAATCCATTAATCAACGGATTATATTCTCGGAGCCGGGTGTCAGGCATCTTTATTTTGATATCCTTTATAATCACTCAACTTTCGGTGTTGGCCATTTTTTCATGGGGTCAGGCATTCTTTAGGGCACTTTTTATTCATTTGGTCATGAAATAGTGATAAAACGCACCATAAAAAAGCCTGACCCCGTCCATTAAGGCTTATGAATTGAAACACTCGGATGTTTCTGCTCAACTGATTTCCTCTGCGGTCCTAATCTCTCTTATACCGACCGACCAGTCGATTCATTCCAATGAGCTGGGGTTCGATTTTTTTTAAAAGCTGCCATAGTGTCAGTCCCGCTTCAAGTTCAACCGGCTCTTTGAGTGCCAGGACCCAGAAATAATAATTGTGAACCCCATGTCCATTGGGGGGCATGGGACCATTATATCCCATTTGTCCAGCGTCGTTCCTGCCGCTGGTATACTGTTTGGTATCTTCGTCCAGGCGGGTGATATTCCCAGGGATATTGTATAACACCCAGTGTACAAATCCATAGGTGCCGTCACTGGTTACAAGAGGCGCATCCGGATCATGACAGATGACCGCAAAAGCCTTTGCATCCTGGGGTGGATCGGTCCATGATAATGAAGGTGATATGTCCGCGCCTTCACCTGTGAATTTGGACGGAATTAAACCGTCTTGCTCAAATACATCGCTTTTTAACTGCATTGCAGATGGTGCAAAGCCCATAATTTGTCTCCTTTTTTATTTTTTTAATGATGGTGTCGTTTTTTTCAAAAAAACGACATTTCCAGAGTTATTTTTATCTCCAGTTATGTTTTTACTTTTCCTTCTTTTGATTTCTACCATATAATGGATTCCTGGATTTAGAAAGGAAAATAATATCGCAAAACAAAGAGGTGACCAATGAAAGATCAATTTGACAAATGTACTGAATGTGGGGCCTGTGATGAAGTTTGTCCTGTTTTTAAAATCACCGGGGAACCGTTATTCTCTGCAATGAATCGGCTTAAAACTGCTGAAATGATTTTTTACAACAAAGAAATAGATGACACCAGAAAAGAAAGTATTTACAATTGTCCTAAATGCATGCAGTGCGAATCCGTTTGCCCTGAAGAAATAAAAATTACCAGACTTGTTCATGAAGCAAGAGCCACTTTTGCAAAAAAGGGTATCGGTCCTCTGGAAAAACATGAAAAGATAATTAAAGGCATCCAAAAAAAGGATAATTCGGTTGGCGGTGATCCGGGGAAGAGACTTGATTGGCTTGATGAAGAATTTGTCCAGAAAAAATCTGATACGCTTTTATATCTTGGCTGTATTCCCGCATATCTTGTAAAGGATGCGGCACATGCAACCTATCATGTATTAAAAAAGCTTGATTTTGATTTTATGATATTAGAAGAAGAAGGGTGTTGTTATACCTATCTTTATGAATCTGGAAGAACAGATCTTGCAAAAAAATATTTTGAAAAAAATGTAGAAAAATTTTCCAACCTTGGAATAAAGCATATTGTTGTGCCATGTAATGGCTGTCTAAAATGCTTTAAATATTTTTATCCTGATCTGCTTGGTAGGATGGACTTTAAAGTTTCCCATGTCGTTGAAATTATTTATGCGCTTTTGAAACAACGGCCTGAGCTTTTAAATCGAGTCGAACAGGCAATCACTTATCAGGACCCATGCCGTCTTGCACGGGGTGAAAAAATAACAGAAGAACCCAGAGCGCTTTTAAAGATGTGCGGTTCAACATTACAAGAGGCAGAAAAAAACAGAGAAAATGCCATCTGCTGTGGTGCAGGAGCAGGTATACGGTCTGTATTCCCTGAACTCTCCATTGACATTGCGGAATCACTTTTAAACTCAATCAGCACAAAAACGATTGCAACCTCATGTCCGTTTTGTACGTTTAATTTGAGTTATGCGTCGAAAAAAAGAAATCTTGAAAAAGAGATTATATATTTCACACGTATCGTTCTTGATGCTTTGACGTAATGAAGAAACTCGGATTGGAGGAGGTCCAAGTGACCTCCTTGCGTCTGCAGAATCGTGGGTGCGGGTCCTCAAACGGCTTCTCAGGTGACGTGTAAACCACAAAACCGGACGACTATACCGGATTATTTTTTACGATATTCGGGTTCATCCATTCCATTTTTTTCCTGCGTTTTTCATATATCTCTAGCAATTTCCAATGGACAATTGGTATCTCCAGTAATCCGGGATCATTCACCGCATAGAGCTGGCTGGGTTCAGATGTCACAAAGTGTAAGCCGGTTTTCTCCGGCTCAAAAAAATGATTCTCCCCAAAAAAAGCGCCTGACTTCAGGGTTTCCAAAAGGAAATCCTCATGGTCTCTAACCTGAATTTCTCCACTTTTTATTAAATAGAGACCTGAAAATTGCTGCTCAAAAACAAGACAGTTTTCATCCAGTTCCATGGCCTTCATGGTCTGGGCAATTTTATATTGAACGGCGTAGGAACTTTCTTCTCCAAAAAGCCAGGTTGACTTTAAAAAATCAATCCTTTCAAACATTTTTTTGGTCAATTCGGAAATATGATTTTTTTCCAGAAAGCTACGGAAAAAATCAAAGGAAAAACAAAGCGTGGCAACATGGGAAAGGGTCCTGTATACGCCTGGAGACGGTCTCGCTTGAAACAAATTGAATTCACCGATAAAAGAACCGTTGGAAAGATTGTTTTTAATGCCCGAACCAGAATCAATGTATTCAACAGTGCCAGTCAAAACAAGGTATAGATGCGCGGGGAAATTCCCTTTTTTCAGAATCATGGAGCCCGGGTTAAAATCAATAACCGGTGTGTTCAAAAGCATGTTAAAATCTGTTGTATCAAGAAAGGGGAAAAACGATTCAAAGTATTGGGCAGCATAGCTTTTCAAATAGTCCCTGCTACCAGGGATCAGGACATCGCACTGGCCGAAACTCGATTCTGATCCGATTTCCTTTTGTTCATCTGTTAATTCTTTTTCCGTGTGTGCCAATATTATTTTTTCTGACGTATCGTGTTTGAAATCCATGGCCTGCCCATGGATCATACCCCCACCGATATCAATCTTTTTCAAGGTTGACGGTATGAGATATGCCTCTTTGATATGATTGTAGGTATCCAGGCTGATACTGTTCGGATCATCTCCAACCATTTCATACAACAGATCAAGGGAAATAATATCGGCATAATGCGCATAGGTCTTATAGCCGGCATTCCCAAGCGCCCTGAAAATAAAGATATTGGTCTCCACCGGGTGGGGGGAAAAAATCGGTTTGACTTCCAGCCCGTCACAATTATTCCACTGATTAAAATCAAGGTCATGGAAATCAAAAAATCTGGACAAGGTCGCTTCATCCAGCGACAGGAGGGCTGAAAATTTTTTACTGACAGATGCCCTGACCAGCGGGGTTGCAAAATATTTAATCCGGTGATCTGATTGTAAAAGAAACGGCAGACTGGCAAAGTGGTCGTCATGGGCGTGGGTATGGAAGATACCAATAATTTCACTGATATCAATTCCCAGAGACCTCAGTATGTAAATAATGTTTGGGGGGGCATCAATCAGATAAATACCCCCTTGAAAGGTCAGAATACTTCCCATACTGGGCTTGGATGTGTTCCACCCATCCCCCTCACCCGAGTGAATTACTGCAAAGTCTTCCCGTTTAATCTTATGATATCCCAGTGAATAGGGAGAGGTATAGGGATCGTTTGAATCAAGATTCAAATTGATCTGGGTGGTTCTGCCTTTGTATGAAAATTCATAGATATTGAGCCCATTCCGGCGGACAAACACCTTGTTTTTTATTTCTACAGGTTCTTTTTCCACAATGACGGAATCAATAAGATCCTCAATGGAAGGTTCTATTCCAAACCTGAATTTATTTTTCCATCGCATCATTTCATCGGCTAACGCCTGGCTAATACCTGTTTCAAGGATCTCCTGCTTTGTTGCCAGACCAAAATTACCCCGAAAAATATATTGCTTCTGGGAGTTCACCTGTTCTCTGGATCCGATTAAAATAGGTTTCTCTCCGGTGTTATTGGGGTGGTTGGGGATGATGAACCCCTGCCTGTAAAGCATTTGTAACACCGGGAATTCAGAAAGATTGGAAAACCCGCCATTCTGGATCAATACATCAGACAAAAGGATGGCATTGGGGCCGGTTTCAAAAAACGTATCCCCCTGGCACACCGTTGCTATATATCCTTTAATCATCAAATGCTTTACGACTTCCCCGGGGCATCCACACAAAATATTCAGTCCTGCTTCCGGTATCTGGATCCAGTAGACCCCGTTGGTTACCTGGGCGGTCTGGAGATTTTTCATGGCTTTTTGGAGTGCTTTTTTACTGGCCTCAAGTTCTTTTAACCAGCGGACTGAGGCTCTTCTCGCAAAGGAAAATCGGACAAAAGAAAAAAAAGAGAAAAGACAGATGGCAATTAAGCCAGGCAGACCGGGAGAGATAAATATTAACAACTTCATATAGGAGACGATACTTAAAATAAAGAGGATACAAATCCAGGCAATTGTACCCAAAAAAAGGGATGTCGGACCGGATGAATGAAAGAACAGGAATGCCATAAAAATGCCTGTGACCATGCAACCGCCGAAAATGAATATCTTTTCCCAGATGGGTTGTATAATCTGCTGGCTTTTAAGGATATTGTCGATGATCACTGCTTGGATTTCAACACCTGGAAACTGCGGATCATAAATTGTATGGTGAATATCATTTAACCCAACCGCAGAAGAGCCGATGAGAATAATTTTATCCTGGATATCCGATGGTGAATAATTGTTATTAAAAATATCCAAAGCAGATATAAAATTATGAGCCCTGCTCGGACCATTGAATCGTATTCGAACAAACCCATCTTTTGTAATAGGGATGTTATACTTGCCTGCCTTAATGTATAAGCCATAATAATTGTTTAAAATCTGAGCTTGATTTATTCGATGTGCTTTCAGGAAAGTTGAAAAAGAGAGGCTCGTATAGATGTCCCCCTTAAATTCAAGCAATAAAAGCGCCTTACGTAAGATACCATCTTCATCATACTGGTTGTTCGTAAATCCGATGAATTCAAGTGAATTTTCGATTTGAAAGGTATTGCACAACACGCCGGTTGCTTTGTTCAAAGAAAGTAACCCGGAACGATCTAGGATGTTAAACGGCTTGAATTTGCAGTCTTCTTTTTTGTTGAAATGATCAAAATAAAAATATCTTGCACCGACAACCTCGCTTTTTTTTAAAATATGGCCCAGATAGCCATCGTTGTCGTTTAAAGATGAGGGTACGCCTGTGAATCCTATATTTAAATCAAAATCGGTTTGAAACAGTTTTTTAATATTTTTTAATGACGTACGGTCCGGTTCAGGTAAAAAAATATCAAGCCCCATTGCCCGGGGTTGCATTTCATGAATTGTTTTAACAAGATTGGCCAGTCTGTAGCGTGGCCACGGCCACTGCCCGATTGCTGAAAGGCTTGTTTCATCAATATCTATTATTGTAATGTTATCTGATATCTCTTTGGCGGCGAAGGTTTTCATGAACTGGTCATAAAAAAAATGGTCTAACTTTCTAAAGAAGGAATGATTGGAATATGATCCAGAGCCAACAGCCAGGGTGATGAGCAGTACCGTTATTAGAATAAGCAAATTGGCTATTTTTGATTGACGATCAATTTTGAAATGTGTTTTCAAAGATATCTCAATATTATCTTATCATTATTTCAACTCTTCTGTTTTTCTTTTCAGACACATCATCTTTCGTTACAATCAGAGGATCATTTTCACCATGGGATTCGACATAAAGCGTTTTAAGCGCTGTATCTGATTCTCTTAAAATTTTTGCCACTATTTTTGCGCGTTGTACTGATAATTTATAATTATACGCTGAAGATCCCATAGAATCAGTGTGGCCAATGATACTTATTTCTGAAGGTTCTCGATCTTTTGCGGTTCGTAAAATTTGGGGGATAAGCGCCAGTGATTCTTGTGTCAGTTGGATAGAATCATGCTCAAAAAAGAGTATAAAATAAACGGGTTTTGCAGGCTCAGCATCTAAGAGCAACCGGTATTTGTCTTCTACTTTATTTGGGTGAATGAGTTTAACGGAAATAATTGATTTGTCATCACTGATGTTTGTAAGTGTATAGGGTTCATTGAGCGTTGTTGAAGAAGATTGGTTTTTTACAACCAGGCTGCCTGTTTTGCCAGCTTCATCCGGTAAAAGAATCACCCTTGTTTTTGAACCACATGAACAAAGAACGATCAAACATAATGAAATGCAGATATATCGAATCATTGCACCCTCCCGTTATTCAACATCTATGATAAATCGTGTTCCTCTGATTCCCACGGATGCCCTTGGTGTGGAAAAATTAACAGACTCTGGAGAAAGCTTTCCTATTTTTCCTGAATTATAGATGGCAGACCCTTTTTTCAGATACATTGAAAAAGCATATTCTCCAACACCGGGCTCAAACTGATAGCTGTTAATATTGAATTGGGTATCCGGCCCAATTGCGATAGTAGTTCCGTCGATGAAGATAATACCGGTATATCCTTTGGCCTTTGAGATGATAATATCACTGCTCATGAGTTGCATACCTTGATGCGCCTTTATAAGAGTGTCACCTCTTTGGATTGTGACGTCACCGGATACACTTTTTAATAGACCTGCGTGCTGCTGGGCCCACACATCAGCAGAAAACATCAACAAGGCTACAATTAAAAATTGAATAATCGTTTTCATTGACGACTCCTTGATTTTTTTAAAACCAGTATTAAAACACTTATTCTGCCATTTTATTTGTGTCAAGAAGATTTTTCTGATGATGATTTTCCAATTGCGCCATGTGCCAATGCCTTTTACGGGGGGACATATAAAAAAGGGGATCAGGATTTCCTGGATAATTTAATCACATACCGATGAGATTTTTCAAAGGGCAGCTGGTAATGAACCGTCTCTATGTGGTACCGTTTTAATATGCCCGGGGTAATCTCCTGGTCGGCATGGTTTCCCTTCATGGCATAAATCTTACCTGTTTTACTTAAAAAAGGGTCTGCCAGGTCAACAAAACCTGAAAGCTCAGTAAAGGCCCGGGATACGACTGCATCAAATTTATTTGTATAGGGTTCATTTTTTTGAAGATCCTCAACCCTGGAATGGATGGCCTCAATATTTTTCAGGTGTAACAACCGTATCACATGCTTGAGAAAATTCACTTTTTTCCGGGAGGAATCCACCAGAACAACAGTTAATGAAGGGTTCATAATTTTTATGGGGATTCCAGGGAACCCGCCACCAGAACCTATGTCCATGAGGAACTGCTCATTTTCAAGAAAAGATGCCGCTGCAATGGAATCAATAAAATGTTTTTCTGCCACCGGCAATGGTGCTTTAATGGCCGTAAGGTTTATTTTTTTGTTCCAGGCCATCAGCTCTTTTGCATGCAGCATCATTTGTTCGGCCTGATCTTCTGACACCTTCATGTTCAGGGCGTTTGAGCCGTTATTTAGGTGATGGTTAAATTCTTGAATGAATTTTTCTAATAAAATATGCAAAATTTATAATTTTAACTTGACAATTTAGTAGTTTAAATATATTATAACCGCTTTCATGAGCTAAGTTTAAGTTCGGACTCACACTAACAAAATCGTAATAATTTAGCAATATAAAAATACGGGAAGGCCCTTGGTAACAATTGCATTCTTAAATTGTACAACGGCAAAGTTTATATTCATAAGGATGATTTTAAAATGATCAGAGATCTAGAAAAAGTAAGAAATATTGGAATCAGTGCCCATATTGATTCCGGTAAAACCACACTGACGGAAAGAATTCTTTTTTACACAGACAGAATTCATAAGATCAATGAAGTCAGGGGTAAAGATGGCGTCGGTGCTATCATGGACTCCATGGAACTTGAGAGAGAACGGGGCATTACCATTGCTTCGGCTGCCACCTATTGCGAATGGGACAAACATAACATCAATATTATCGATACCCCGGGCCACGTTGACTTTACGGTTGAAGTTGAGCGGTCTTTGCGGGTTCTAGATGGGGTTGTTCTGGTTCTATGCTCCGTATCCGGGGTACAGTCCCAATCCATTACGGTTGATCAGCAGATGAAACGGTATAAGGTTCCCTGCATTGCCTTTGTAAACAAATGTGACCGATCCGGTGCAAACCCCGTTAAAGTGAGTTCACAACTGAAAGATAAGCTGGGCCATAATTCCGTTATGCTGCAGCTTCCCATTGGACTTGAAGATAACCATGAAGGCATCATTGACCTTGTTACCATGAAAGCCAATTATTTTGAAGGGGAACATGGGGAACGAATGGTGATCAAAGATATTCCCGAGCAGATGATGGCGGATGCCCAAACCGCCCGGGAAGAAATGATTGATGCGGTCTCTCTTTTTTCAGAAGACCTCACCGATGCCATTCTGGAAGAAAAAGAGATCACTGAAGAATTGATCATGACGGCCGTCCGAACCGGAACCATTACACGACAGATGACCCCCGTGTTTCTAGGGTCTGCGTATAAAAACAAGGCGGTTCAACCCCTTTTGAATGCTGTAATCAACTATCTTCCCTCGCCCCTTGATATTGAAAATGAAGCCCTTGATATGGATAATAATGAAGAAAGCGTTATCCTGGAAAGTCGTTTTGACAAACCCACTGTCGCACTTGCGTTTAAATTGGAAGACGGGCAATATGGTCAGCTGACCTATATCCGGGTTTATCAAGGCTGTATTAATAAAGGGGATACACTGATAAATTCAAGGGACGGCAAAAAATTCAAGGCCGGTCGTCTGATCCGGATGCATTCGTCTCAGATGGAAGAAGTCGAGGCCATACCTGCCGGCCATATCGGTGCCATGTTTGGCATTGATTGTGCGTCCGGTGATACTTTTGTCTCGCCAACAATCAATTATACCCTGATTGCCATGCACATTATGGAACCGGTAATCTCTCTTTCCATTGTGCCCAAGGACAATAAGGCCCAGATCAACATGTCAAAGGCATTAAACCGGTTCACCAAGGAAGACCCGACATTCAAAACCTATGTGGATCATGAAACCGGTGATACCATTATCCAGGGCATGGGTGAACTACACCTTGAAGTCTATGTTGAAAGAATGAAAAGAGAATACGATGCAGAAGTGTCAACGGGTCAGCCAAGGGTTGCCTATCGCGAAACCATCACCCGGAAAGGCCTATTTAACTATATCCACAAAAAACAGACCGGTGGTTCAGGACAATACGGTCGCGTGGCCGGGTTCCTGGAACCGTGTGAAGAAGAATTTGAATTTGTAAACAAGGTTACCGGTGGTCGAATCCCCACACAATATATTTCAGCATGTGAACAGGGATTTAAAGCGTGCATGGATAAAGGCCCCAAACTTGAGTTCCCTGTCACCGGTATTAAAGTCACCCTGGAAGATGGTGCCTACCATGCGGTGGATTCTTCTGATATGGCGTTCAAATCCGCGGCAAGGGGAGGATTTCTTGAAGCCTATGCCAAAGCAAAGCCGGTTATCAAAGAACCCATCATGAAGGTTGTCATTGAAACTCCCAATGAGTTCCAGGGCTCCTGTATGGGTCTGATCAACCAGAGGCGCGGCATTATCCAGGGGTCCCAGGAAGAAGGTGTCATGTCTGTTGTTGAATCCCAGGTTCCCTTATCCGACATGTTCGGCTTTTCGACTGTGCTCAGATCTGCAACCCAGGGAAAGGCGCAGTTTACGATGGAATTTTCCACCTACAAACAGGTCCCGCAATCTGTTGCCGAAGAAATTGCCAGAAAAAAACAAGAAGAAAAAGCAAAATAATAAGACCTTTATATAAAGAGAGAGGAAACATGTTAAAAACAGATCTCATTCATAAAAGCCCGGTTTCAAAAACCATTGGGATTGAAAATGTAAAGGATGGCAGGTTCGGAGCCGTCCTTTCACGAGCCGGTGTCGGAAAGACCAGTTTTCTCGTGCAAATTGCACTCACACAACTTTTAAGTGATGAAAAAATACTTCACATCAGTCTTGATGACTCCATAGAAAAAATAAATTTAAGATATAGTGACGGCTACACCAACCTTGTGGACAGTATCGGGTATGTCGATCCCCAGAAAGCGGTCAGGTTATGGGAAGATATCAACCTCAATAAAGTGGGCATCAGCTATACGGAAGCCACCTTTGATACCGAGAAGATCAAGGATTATCTTAAAAGCTTTAAAAAAGCAAATCTTGCCCTGCCCTCCCTCATGATTATCGATGGATTGAATTTTGATAACAATCTTTCAACGGTTCTTGATGAACTTGAACAACTGAACCAGGAATTTTCCATTTTCACCTGGTTCTCCATGAGGAGTCACCGGGAAGAAGACCTTTGTGAAGATGGATTCCCAATCCAGCTGGAAACCTATAAAGACCGGTTTGAAAAAGCGGTATTTCTCCAGCCGGTGGAAGATAAAATAGAGGCCGTTATCTTAAAAGACAGCAATCGAACCCATCAAAGGAACCGACTGGATCCCGCCACTATGACCATAGTTAAATAAACGTCCCTAAAAATAAAAAGGCTGTCATATCCTGTTTTTATGGCAGCCTTTTTTTATATGCCCTCTGGGCAAGACCAATCATCAAACCCATTGTTCGATAAATTGCTCAATGGCCTTATAAACTCTTATGACCCCCTCCCCTATTAAAATCCCGTGACGGTCATAATCAAAAATAAAATACTCTTTAATATCCGGTCCTAATCCTTCAAATAATTTAAGGGTCCCTTTGGGATTTACCACTGGATCTTTTCTGGATTGAACCACCAGGGTCGGCTTATGGATGGTTTTCAATTTCGGTTCAAGATATTCCATGAGTTTTTCCAGCTGATGGATGCCGGCAACCGGGTTCCGGGTATAATTGATATGGGGGTTTTCAGGATGATTCTCAACAAATTCTTTTGCAATGGTATCCAGATGAATTTTTTTTATCATGGCATTCCATGTATCAATGGCAGGGACGAAATAAGCGCCCAGGTCCTTGAGTCTCATGGGAGGGGCAACAGCAAAAACAGCTGCGATATCATCCATGCGGGTGGACAGTTCCAAAGCAAGGCCTGCACCGGTAGAAAATCCCCCCACAATGACTTTTTTACACGAGTGCCGGAGGACCACAAACGCCTCTTCCACTGATTCTATCCATTGTTCAAACCTTGTTTGGGCAAGATCTTCAGGCGATGTCCCATGCCCTTTGAGCCGGGGGACATACACCGTGAACGATTTGTCATGCAGGTAGTGTGCAAAGGCTTTCATCTCTTCCGGAGCCGCCATATATCCATGGATGAGTAAGATGCCGGCTATGTCATTGTCCTGCTCGAGTAACAAGGGCCTTCCGATTCTTTTTTCCTTTGATTCCCCTTCAATATAGTGGTCGGTATAATCCTGCACAAACGCCTTGTCCATTTTTTCAACAATCAGGTCCTTTACACGGCTGATGATGTCTTCCCGGGATGTTTGGGCCACTTGTTTTAAAAAATCCTCGACCCCGCTAACCGGTTCAACTTCATTGGCCATGACAAGAATGGGATTTTCCATCCGGATGGTATGGAAATCAGATGGGGTAACAAACTTGGTCTGGTCTTTGATGAGTTTGTTCTCTTTTATTTCAATGACCCCTGTGTCTTGCGCAAGGGTAAAAAAGTCTGCAAATCGATGGTACCGATCATCGGTTAACAGATGGATCTGGTTTTCATGAAAGTTATCTGATACAAAACAGGTTTTATTGGACACCAGCCATGAAATGGCAATATAGACCTTACATTTAAATTCATAGATATCAATTCCTTCCCGCCTGTAAGGAAAATGCTTGAGAATACATGCCAGAACATGATCATAATTTAAACTTGTCATGGCATATACAGCAGACATATACTTTTCCATGATGGTAATGGAAAGCGCTTTTGTAATTTGTTTGGAACTGATATCCGTATCAAAGTTAATTCTCCGCTTTACCGACAGCATGCTTTCAAGATACGCATCCTTCAGATATCCCTTTATGTTAATGGGATCACCAAATCGAATATTAATATTTACATTGGAAAACAGCATGCTGCCTTCCGTCATTAACTCATCCATGACCCTTTTTGACGGTTCTTTCATGACGATCTGGGCCATTTTGCTTAACACATTTTCCTTTGGACTCGCCGGATAATAGGTAATGTTCACCGGAACAATACTGGTTTCCCGGGCAAGGGCCTGGTCAATATGTTTGATTTCAAGATGTTGAACCAGCCGTTCAAACTCAGGCACCCCCATCTCTTTCAGGCGCCGGAGTCGTTCCCGGTAAAATTCACACCGCAATGCCACGATGGCGGCACCGGTGTGGGGCCGTCTGACGACCTGATCATCCATCAGGACAAACTGATCTTTTTTTACAAGTTTTTTATTTTTCACCATCATGCCTTCGGGAAAAATGATCCACTGAACATCTCCTGACAATAAGGTTTTTAAAATGAGGTCATCCCTGTTTGGATCTCTTGTTGACACGCCTCCCAGGTTCTTTAAGACGTCTTGTAAAACCGGCACATTGAACAATTCTTCGGCAGCAAGGGACCAGATCTCTTTTTTGGTGATGTTATGAATGTGATAGGGAAGGAAAATCGTTTCTATTCGTGTGAAATGGTTGGCGGTAAAGATAACAGACCCCTCCGGGATATTCTTTTTTCCTGATATTTTAATATGGGCTTTTGAAAAACCGGAAAAAGTTTTAAGCGTATAACTGGATAATGCAAAAGCAAATCTGTTCATGACCAAACCTTTAAAACAACATTGTTTATCTATCGTAATTATTATATAATCAACAGACGTGTATATACCCATTGACCTGGTAGAAATAATACTTAACAAGAAGGCTTTGTCAAAGAAAATTATGGCTATCAGTTAAAAATCGGAGGCTTAAATTGTATTCTAAAATAATTATACTGAATTTCCCTGCAGAAGTTGCCCAAAAAGCACTGGTCTGTCAATTAACAAAAAAATATGATCTTTTGTTTAATATCCTGAGTGCCAAAATATCCAATAAAAAAGAAGGCTATATGGTTATGGAAATTTCATCAGATTCCAAAACCGCATTCAAAAAAGGGGTGGGTTTCCTGAAAGACCAGGGTGTTTCAGTTTCCAGTCCGGAACATCAAATCTATAAAGATGAGGAAATCTGCACCCATTGTGGTGCCTGCACAGCGGTTTGTCCGACGGACGCGCTGTATATCAAACGACCTGAAATGGAAGTGATCTTTGATAAAGACAAGTGCAGTGTGTGCGAGTTGTGTGTGGTGACCTGCCCCACAAGGGCCATGGGATTGTTCTCAGACATCACCCAAGAAGTTGTCGGATGAAATGCCCGGTTATTGCGGTTGCATTAAGTGGTGGTGTTGATTCCCTTGTTTCGGGCTTTCGCCTGAAACAGAAATATAGTCATATTTTTGGCCTGCATTTCACAACCGGATATGAACGAGAGCCGGTAGATCTTGACCTGCTCGAGAAACAGTTGGGGTTTCCGGTTACCGGTATTGATCTTTCCGACGCGTTTGAACGAAAGGTGGTGGCGTATTTTATCCAGACCTATCTTGAAGGAAAAACCCCAAACCCCTGTATTGTCTGCAACAAAGAAATAAAATTCGGTGAACTGCTCAGGCAGGCCCGGAAAATGGGGGCGGATTTTCTGGCCACAGGGCACTATGCCACCGTCATCAACTCCATTTCTTGTCCAGACAAAAAAATATCCCATTGCTATCTTGAAAAAGGGACGGACCCGTTAAAAGACCAGAGCTACTTTCTTTCCCTGTTGTCCTCTGACCAACTGAAACACATCATTTTGCCCCTGGCAGGCATGACAAAAGAGGCGGTAAGGCAATTTGCCGATGCACACCATCTTACCCCCTGTCACCCCAGTGAAAGCCAGGATATCTGTTTTATACATGACAACAATTTTCCGGGTTTTATTCTTCAAAAAAAACGCCTTTCTCCGATACCCGGTAATATTATCGACCCGAATGGAAAAATAGTGGGTCGCCACAAGGGGCTTCATAAATTTACCATTGGACAAAGACGCGGCATCGACTGTCCTGCAAGTGAACCCTATTATGTTCAACAGATTGATGTTAAAAACAATCTGTTGAAAGTCTGCTTTAAACGAGATCTGTCCGGCAAAGCATTCACCATCCGTCACATCAATTGGAATTTTTCAGATCAAAAAATCATCCCTGATATTATGACGAAAATTAGATACAGTCACAAGGGTGCCTTATCCACCCTTTATTTGAACGGATCTTCAGGAAAAGTGGTATTTGATGAACCTCAAAATGCCATTACACCCGGTCAGACGGCTGTATTTTATAAAGATACCCGGGTGTTGGGAGCGGGCATGATACAATGAAAACATTTTATATCACAACCTTAGGGTGCAAAGTCAATCAATATGAAAGTGATGGCATTGCATTGAGCCTTGAACGACAGGGCTGGGTAAAAGGCAAAAAAAAAGAACTGTCAGATGTTTGCATTATCAACACCTGCGCGGTCACATCCAAGGCGGGTATGCAGTCAAGGCAGGCCATTCGTAAAGCGATCAGGGAAAATCCAGATGCCACCATTATTGCCACGGGATGCCATGCCCAGACCGACCCTGACCAAATACGAAAAATTGTCCAGATGGCCCAGCAGGGCCAGATCATCTGCCATAAAGACAAAACTCAAATTCCAAGCCATATTACTGCTCTTTGTGAAAACACATCCCCCCTGAGGTTTCAAAAAACCGATCACAGCAACACAAATACCTTTCACAGCTTTGATACGGCGGTAAAAGGCGATATGACACGGGCATATCTTAAGATACAGGATGGGTGTAATGCATTTTGCACCTATTGTATTGTGCCCTATGCCAGGGGATCTTCAGTGAGCATGCCGGAAAAACAGGTGTTTCATCATTTAAACGAGCTGAATGATGCCGGATTCAAAGAGGTGATTCTTACCGGAATCCATGCGGGTATGTATGGCCTTGACCTTGAAAAAAAATCATCCCTGCTGCAATTGCTGGAAAAAATAAATGACCAGAAACCGGTACACCGGATCAGACTCAGTTCCATTGAACCCGGTGAGATCAATGAGGGGATTATAAATCTTGCCAGACCTGGAAATATTTTATGTGATCATTTCCATATTCCCCTGCAATCCGGGGATGATGATATCTTAAAAAAAATGAAACGGCCCTATGATGTCGCGTATTTTAAAGACATGATTCACAAACTTTATGACACCATACCCACTGTTGGCATTGGGGTGGATACATTAATCGGGTTCCCTTCAGAAACCGACAAACAGTTTGAAAATACCTATAAACTCATTGAAAGCCTTCCCATCTCCTATCTTCATGTTTTCCCCTTTTCTGCCAGGAAAGGAACTGCTGCCTATCATTTTGATCACAAGGTGGATGCCACGGTCATCAAGGACCGGTGTGCAAGAATGCGACGGCTTGACAAAACCAAGCGAAAGGCCTTTCTTGAAAGCAACCTGAACCGGACCCTCCAGGGCCTTGTCCAGCATACGGCTGACCCGGAAACCGGCCTGCTCAAGGCAGTGACATCCAACTATTTAACCGTCTTCCTGAACAATAGCCATGACCTTAAAGGAAAAATTGTTGATCTTATCCCTGAACAGTGTGATAGTCAGATGAACCCTATGGGAAAAATCATAGCAGAATCATAAAATAGTGGAGATGTACACAATGGAAGATATTTACAAACAACTGGCCATCCACCTTGATAACACGCCCAGTGGTTTTCCGGCAACTGAATCAGGGGTTGAACTGAGGATTTTAAAACAGCTGTTCACAAAGGAAGAGGCAACCCTTGCCCTGTCCCTTGTCTTGATGCTTGAAACGGCTGAAGCCATCGGCCAAAGAGCCCAAAAAGACCCCAAAGAGATTGAGCCCCTGCTCATTGAAATGGGTAAAAAAGGATTGATTATCCATGTGCACAGAAATGGGGTGAACACCTTCATGCTTCTCCATTTTGTCGTCGGGATATGGGAATACCAGGTCAACCGACTTACCCGGGAACTGATCAAGGATTTTAATGAATATGTTCCCCACCTGATCAAAAGCCAGTATCAAAACAAAACCCAGCAGTTGCGGGTCGTACCGGTTGCCAAGGCCGTCAACACAGAGCTGAATATCATGGATTATGAACAAGTTGAAAACATTATCAAATCTCAATCCAAAATTCTTGTGGCTCCCTGCATCTGCAGGCGAGAACACGCCATGGTAGGCAAGGGCTGCGGGAAACTCAGTGAATCCTGTTTGATTTTTGGTGGGGGGGCCTATATTTATGAAAGCCGGGGGATTGGCCGAACCATTTCCCAGGAAGAGGCATTGAATATTGTCAAAGAAGGGGTTAAACAAGGCCTTGTTCCCCAGCCATCCAATGCAAAAAAACCGTTAAATATCTGTCTTTGCTGCAGTTGCTGCTGCCAGATCCTGAAAAACATAAAAGAATTTGAGGCACCGGCCAAAATCGTCAGTTCCAATTTCCAGGCCAGGGTCGATGAAGAGGAATGTACAGGATGCCAGGCCTGTGAAGAGATCTGTCCCATGGATGCCATAGAAATGGATGAAAAGAAAATAGTTGCCAGGGTCGACTTAAACCGGTGTATTGGATGCGGGCTGTGTGTCACTGCCTGTGAGTTTGATGCAGTGTCTCTCAAAGACAAGTCGGAAACGGAACGGATAGAACCCCCGGCAAACCTGGTAGAAACCTACATGAACATTGCCATGGAAAAAGGCCTTTTTTAACCGCCCGGGTCCCTTAGATTCCCCGTTCTTTTTTTATACTGTCATAGGCTTCCTGGATTTCTTTAAATTTATCATTGGCAAATTTGATAAACTCTTCAGGAAGCCCTTTGGCTTCAATTTTGTCCGGATGGTATTCGGTAACAAGCTTTCGATACTGTTTTTTTATCTCTTCGTTGGATGAGGTCTCATCACATTTCAACACACTATAATATTTATTGGTCTCTCTAACATACTTTGATTTAAGCCGTGCAAAGCTTGACGGGGAATAATTAAAAATCCGTGTGGCGGATAAGAGCATGAATTCTTCTTTACTTGAAATACCGCCGTCTGCAGCAGACACCCTTAAAAGGATATCCATCATCAGCTCAATGATCTGGGGTTGGGTCTTAAATACCGAATAAAACTGGATGGCGAATGCATCAAAACTTTCCGTAGAATTGATTGCCTGTCTGAAAATATTAATTGCCATCTGTTGACTGTTGACATCCAGTTGAAGATCCCGTTTCATAAACGTATCAATGGCAGAAATTTCATCTTCAGATATGGTACCGTCTGCCTTGGAAATTTTGGCCAGCATGGAAAACGCGGCCGTGAAAAAAACAAGCTGGGCCTCCTCATTTGAAGAGAGTGACACCTGTGCTCCAGGTCTTGAAGAAAGATAGACCTGCTCTTGTTTATCCACAAATGCATGGCCGAATGCCGCACCTGCAACAGCACCCAAAGGACCACCCAAGGCGAAACCGATGGTTCCCCCGATCATTTTGCCCAGCCAGCTCATTTAGTTTCCTTTCAAAAAAAAATCAAATTCCTTGTTTCATTTTCAAAGATTATATATATACACGAATGCGTTGTGCGTCAAACGATTAACCCAACAAAATTGAGTGTTATGCTGCTTAAAAAAATTATTGGACTGACTATCATTCTTCTTAATATAGCAGGTTTTGGATTTTTACTCTATAGCGCAGGCAGGATACTAAAGGATAAATATCTATCCAAAAAACACATCATCAAAAGTCGACAACCCCCTGGCAAAAAAAAAGAACCTAAAATTGTAAATGATGATATAATACCGGACGAAGATGATTTGTTAAAGGATATGGATTTATCAGATCTGGACAATATAAAATTTGATGACTTTGAATAAAGGAAGATAAAAAATGAATACCCGATATTTGCTTTTCCCTTTTGCAGTGGCAACCCTTTTGATGCTTACCGGATGTGGTGCTGCAGTGGTTGGTGGTGCGGCCTATGGGGGGTATAAAGGAGCGACAGACAAACGATCCATTGGTACCATGGTGGATGATTCGGTTATCTCCACAACCGTTAAATCCAAAATGATCGCTGATGAATTTATCAAAGCCCGACATATTGATGTAGATGTACTGAATGGTGTGGTCTACCTGATCGGCGTGGTTGACTCTTCATTTCAACGAAGAATGGCAGCAGATATCGCCCGGGGAGTTGAGGGGGTAAGGCGCGTTGAAAACCAGCTCGTTATCGGTGAAACCAGTGCTGGAAAGCTTTTCGATGATACGTTTTTGACCAGTAAAATCAAAACAGAACTGTTAAAAACCCCGGATATCAGATCAACCAATATTGACGTCGATACCAACAATAATGTGGTCACATTGACGGGTATTGTTAAATCTCAAATGGAAAAAGACAAGATCCTGAATATTGTGCGACGCGTGTCTGGAGACCGGAAGATTGTTGACAATTTGACCCTGGGCAACTAAAGTTTAATTTTTCAGCCAGGGTTTCTTTTTCTTTTGTTTTTCTTTAACCGGGGCGCATCGGGTTTCACTGGCACCCTTGCCCAACAGGTCGTCCACCCGGGCAAAAAAGGAAGGATCAGAAGAGGTATTATAGTCATCCGAAAGTTTGATCAGTACCGGTGGTTTATCCTCTAATTCAATTTTTAAACACGCAGTACACTCCCCTGGGAATGCTTCAATAATGGACTTGAGTTTCTCCAGGATATCCGGCGGCGCATCCTGGGCGGGCAATTTGATCAATACGCCATTGGTCCACTCGGCAGAGGCCCGTTCAATGGGGACAATTTTTTCGGCCACAAGCTTTACACTGTTTTCTTTCTTTTGAACCTCTGCTTCAAGAATAACAATCTCCTCATTTTCCAGCAGGATGTGGGTTTTTGCATAAAGATTTGGGAATACCACAACTTCAATGCTGCCGGACTGGTCCTCAATGGCGGAGAATGCCATCATGTCCCCTTTTTTGGTTTTGTGAACCTTAAGGATTTTTAGAAATCCACCCATGCGGATCATTCGACCATCCGCTATATCCTGGATAGTGATGGAATTCACAGTGGTATACGTTTGAAGGGTCTGTTGGTATTTATCAAGGGGATGCCCGGTAACATAAAATCCCAGGGACTCTTTTTCCAGGGACAACAGCATGTTGTCATCCCATTCTTCAATATCCGGCAGCCTGGGCGTGCTCACGGGAAGTGCCGTTCCCATATTTGAATCTGCAAACAAATCCAGCTGAGCATCTGCTCGTTCCTTTTGCATTCGTGATCCATGCTCCAGCGCATCTTCTAAAACCGCCATCATCTGGCTGCGCCGGGTATGGGTTGAATCAAATGCACCACACTTGATCAGGGCTTCAAGGACTTTTTTATTTACCTTGCTGACATTCACCCGTTCACAAAAATCATACATACTTTCGTATTCAGGCGCTTCAGTTCTGGATTCAACAATGGAATCAATGGCGGCTTCACCGACATTCTTCACGGCTGCCAGACCGAACCGGATACACCCGTCAGACACGATAAAATGAGCATCACTCTTGTTCACATCCGGCGGCAGCACCTTTATGCCATGGCTCCGGCATTCATCCATATACTTAATCACTGCATCAGAATTATTTCTTTCACTGGTCATTAAGGCGGCAATAAACTCAAGGGCAAAATTGGCTTTTAAATAAGCGGTTTGATAGGCAATAAGGGCATATGCCGCACTATGGGATTTATTAAAACCGTACCCGCCAAACTTTTCCATTAAATCGAATAGTTCAGCTGCCTTTTTAAGATCATGATTGTTCTCTTTGGCCCCTTTGAGGAAAAGTTCACGATGGGCTTCCATCATGGCCACAATCTTTTTTCCCATGGCCTTTCGAAGCCCGTCTGCATCTGCCATTGAATAATTGGCCAGTACGCTGGCAATTTTCATGACCTGTTCCTGGTACAGAATCACCCCATAGGTTTCTTTTAATACCGGTTCCAGTTCCTCAAACAGGTACACCACTTCTTCCCGCCCATGTCTTCGTTCCACATAGGTGTCGGCCATGCCGCTGTCAAGGGGCCCGGGCCGATACAGGGCCACCAGGGCAACAATATCGGAAAAGCTTGCCGGTTTAAGTCTTAAAATCAAATCCTTCATGCCGGAACTTTCAAGCTGAAAAACGCCGGTAGTGTCTGCGTTCTGCAACAGCTCAAAGGTTTTGGCATCTGTGTAATCAAGGTTTAAAAGGTCTGGGGGTGTTTTCCCCTGCTTTTCGATCAACTCGATACAATTTTTGATAACCGTAAGGTTCCTCAACCCCAGGAAATCAAACTTGACCAGCCCCAGTTTTTCAACATAATTCATATCGAACTGGGTCACGGTCTCCCCCTCTTTACCTTTATACAAGGGGAGATATTCATTCAAGGGTTTATCTGAGACCACCACACCGGCTGCATGGGTGGATGCATGCCTTGGCAGTCCTTCTAACAGAAGGGCAACTTCAAGCATCTGGGTCTTTTCTTCGGATTCAGCACATTTTTCCCGGATCTTCGGGACGTCTTCAATGGCATGGGTGAGGTTTTTGGCATTATCCGGGATCATTTTTGCAATTTCATCCACCTCGGATAAAAGAACGCCAATGGCCCTTCCCACATCCCTGATGACCGCCTTGGCCTTCAGCCGCCCAAAGGTAATAATCTGGCAGACATACTCAGGACCGCCATACCGGTCTATGGTATATTTGTACACCTGATCCCGGCCCTCGATGCAAAAATCCACATCAATATCCGGCATGCTGATACGGGATGGATTCAAGAATCGTTCAAATATCAATCCATGTTCAATGGGGTCCAGTGCTGTAATTCCCATGGCATAGGCCACCATGGATCCGGCAGCAGAGCCCCTTCCAGGACCCACCGGTACATTTATTTTTTTTGAGTATTCGATAAAATCAGCAACAATCAAAAAATATCCGGGAAATCCCATGTCAAGAATGACACCGATTTCATAGGCAATTCGATCCCTGTAAGCCTGTTCGTCAATGTCCGGGTTTGATGCCTTGATGACTTTCAGCCGTTCTTCAAACCCTTCCATGGCCTTCTGCTGAAAAAGATCATCCTCAGACACGTCTTCAGACTGAGCGTATCGCGGGAAATGATAGGTTTTGTCATCAAATTCAACATTGCATCTATCGACCACTTTTCTTGTATTCTCAATGGCACCGGGATACTCGCCAAACGAGTGGATCATCTCCTGGGGAGACTTAAAATAGAGCTGGTCAGAGTCAAATTTAAACCGATTCTGATTGTTAACCGTATCCCCTGTCTGGATGCACAGCAGTATCTCATGGGCCTTGTCATCGCCCTTGGAAAGATAGTGACAGTCATTGGTGGCCACAATGGGAATGGACAGTCGCTGACTGATGTCAAGGATACCGGCGTTCACCTTGTGCTGAATATCCATTCCATTTTCCTGGACTTCCAGAAAGAAATTATCTTCACCAAAGGTGTTCTGGTAAAACCTGACAGCATCCTCTGCTGCATCCATTTTGTTCTGGAGAATATTCTTGGGGATATCCCCTTTAAGGCAGGCAGAAAGCCCGATCAACCCTTTTGAATGGTTGACCAGAAGGTCTTTATCAATCCTGGGTTTATAGTAAAAGCCCTTGAGTTGCGCAATGGAAACCAGTTTGCAAAGGTTGGCATATCCTTCACGATCCCTGGCCAGAAGAACCAAATGGCTCAATCCCTTGGCATCCATCTGGGTGCGGTCATTCAATGTCCGTGGTGCAACATAGACCTCGCATCCAATGACGGGTTTGATGGATTCTTTCCGGGCTTTTTCATAAAACTCAGCCACACCGAACATGGTACCGTGATCGGTCATGGATACGGCATCCATACCATATTCATGGCATTTCTTGAACAGGGAGTCCAGCCTTATGGCACCATCAAGAAGCGAATACTCGGTATGAAGATGAAGATGATAAAATGGTGACGTGATGTTGGTCATTCCTGTTAGCGACTCTCAACCCTGTAGTTTGGTGCTTCTTTGGTAATAATCACATCATGCACATGGCTTTCCTTCAGCCCTGCCGAACTGATTCGAATAAATTTTGCCTTTTTCTGCAGTTCATCAATGGTCGCGGCTCCCAGGTATCCCATACCGGCTTTAAGACCGCCGATCATCTGGGTAATGTTCTCTTTAATGGTTCCTCTGTAGGGGATTCTGCCAACAATCCCTTCGGGAACCAATTCGTCATCTTCGCCGGTATCTTTCTGATAATAGCGGTCTGAACTGCCTTTTTTCATGGCCTCAACAGACCCCATTCCCCTGTATGCCTTGTAGGACCGCCCCTGGTAGAGAACAATTTCACCCGGGCTTTCCTGGGTACCGGCCAGAAGTGTTCCCAGCATGACAGAATCCGCCCCTGCACCCAGGGCTTTTGCAATATCACCGGAAAATTTGATTCCCCCGTCAGCAATAATCGGAACACCGGTGGCCTTTGCAATTTCGTTACAATTCCGTATGGCTGTCAACTGAGGCACACCGACCCCGGCAACAATCCGGGTGGTGCAAATGGATCCCGGCCCGATACCGATTTTAACAGCATCCACGCCCGCATCTATTAAGGCTTTTGCCCCAGCCTCCATGGCCACATTTCCCGCAACAAGCTGGCAATCCGGAAAGGCCTGTTTAATTTTCTGGATGGCGTCAATGACATTTTGTGAATGGCCATGGGACGTATCAATGACCAGCGCATCTGCTCCTGCCCGCAACAATGCCTCTACCCGTTGCATCATATCAGACCCCACACCAATAGCGGCACCAGCCCTTAACCGGCCCAGAGAATCTTTGCAGGCATTGGGATATTTTTTAATTTTTTCAATATCTTTGATGGTGATCAACCCTTTGAGCTTGCCTTCTTTATCCACGACAAGGAGCTTCTCAATTCTATGCCGGTGCAACATGATCTTGGATTCTTCAAGGGTACATTTTTCCGGAACCGTCACAAGATTTTCAGTGGTCATCACTGCTCTGGCAGGTTTTTCCAACTGAGTCTCAAACCGTAGATCCCTATTGGTCACAATGCCGACAAGTTTATCCCCCTCGGTCACGGGAATACCTGAAATCCTGTATTTGGCCATAATATTTAATACTTCTGAAATAGACACATCCGGATGGATCGTAATAGGATCAACAATCATTCCGCTTTCTGATTTTTTAACCCGATCAACTTCAATGGCCTGCTCTTCAATACTCAGATTTCGGTGGATAAACCCCAACCCCCCTGCCCTGGCCATACTGATGGCGGTCAAGGCTTCGGTAACTGTATCCATGGCAGCACTGACAATGGGGATATTTAATTCAAGTCCTTTGGTCAAACGCGTGCGGGTCTGGACTGCATCCGGCAGGATGGCTGAATAATCGGGTAATAGAAGGACATCATCAAATGACAATCCTTCATCGGATAATATTTTAGACATAAGTTAACCTCCAGAAAGGGAAATGTTTATTGATACTATCAGACTGACAATTGAATGGGGTATTAAACCGCCAGCCCTATTTGAAAGCAAATGAGTATATAAACACGTACTCTTACCAAAAATCAGATTTTTTGGCAAGGTCAAATTCAGATCTTACTCCCATGATATTTCCGCATGGGCGGCAATGTCACGGGCTATGCTTTGAATCAGCTGTTTCAGGAATAATACTCGCTCTTTTTGATCTTTTTTTTCAGCGTGGGTTAAAGAAAAAAGGTGCTCAATCTCTTGCTTGAAAGAATGATACCGGCTGAACCGCTCATTTATTTTTTCTTTAAAATCCCTTGTGGCAGCCTCAATCAACGGCAAAAAATAGGTTGACCGCAAGCTTGTGTGGTAGTGTTCAAATTGATTTTTAAGCAATTTCTGGTTTTCTTTTTTTATTTTTACAGCAGCCCTTTTCAATCCTGGAGAAAATGAAAACCCACTCTTTTTATGAACAAAAGAAGACACGATCTGTGACACGGTGTGCAGCCCGAAATCGGTAAACACATTTGCCCTGATTCTGGGGGTGTATTTTGCCTCAAAAATGGCTGTGGGCAATTGAAGACCCAGTATTTTTTTTATCGTGTCAATATCAACAGCGTCAACAAGCGGAATGTTTTTCAATGTCAATTTTGACACGGATTCAAATTCGGAATAATGATCCGCTTTTAATAAATCAATCTGGTAGGAATCAAACAAAGACTGAAAATACGCGCTGATTCTTTCTTCCTGCTCCAAAACAATTTTTTTTAATTTCGGGGTAACCGCTTCAATCACATAGACGTCTAACTTGCGTTTAAACTCCTGAAACATCAAGTATAAAATCTGGTTAAATCCTGACTCTTTTGTATCCTTTCTGTAGGCTTCAATATCAATGGAAACCGTCTGGATATAGTTCCGGACATCTTTTAAAATACTTGCCTGATCCTGGACAAACGCTTTTTTAATATTTGCCGTTATCTCATCTTTCAGACCCCTGACAGCACCATCGGTGGAATTTGCCACAATGGATTCCAGGCGGGCGGCAGTTTGATGCAGATTCTCCAGCGTCTCCAGGGCCTTTTTTTCCTTTAATGTATCCGAGGACAACAAATCAAGAAAAATATTGGCTTGCCGATCCACCCGGGCAATGATAATGCCCAGGCGTTTCAAGTGATTTGAAATCAACAAATCATATCGATACTTATCCATCCCCTGTTTGAAGAAAGCGTTGAATTCCATTGTTTTCGCATCGCAGTATGCGACTATTTCCGTTTCTTTCTGCCAGAGTCTTAACTGACCTGTTTCCTTTTGGGATAATTTTGATTCACGCTTTAGGAACAGGTTGTACAGCGAAGAAAAGGAGAAAACCCTGGGGTGTATGTTTAAAAACCCAAGGTGATCATAAATACTGGTTTCAATTTTAAGCAGATCATCCAGGTCTTCATGTTCAGTTAAATCACAATTATTGATAAAAAGGATATTCTCCAGAAGCCCTAAATTTTTAATCCGGTTTAAAAACGTTATATCCGACTGCCTTAAACCGGTTCTAGAACTGATACAATAGACAATCAAATTGGCGGATTCCAAGTAGGTTAAAATCTTCGCCAACTGGTCAGGATCTGTTGAATCCGCTCCCTGGCAGTCGGCAATTTCAATGTTGGGATCCATTGCTTTGCCGAATACATCAAGACAGACATCCTTGATGTAAAAGGCATTATTCGGATCAGACGTATAGGTCTTGTGCTTGTCAAATTCTTTTGATTCGAAGCACAGGGTGGTTTCATCTGCCTGGACCAGGTGCTTACAGACGTCAAATCCTTGAAGCGCATATCGCATCAAAAGGGTTTCCGGCCTTATTTTATCATTTGTGACGGGAAAATCAGTAATCAGGGTTTGATATACTTTATTCAGATATTCCCGATCCTTTTTTCGTCTGATGTCGAAGGTATCAATGATGCCGGTCCCTGATCCGTCTTCGGGAAATGACAGCAGGGCTTTTTGGATTTGTGAATTAATGGTATCCCATGATTTAAAATAAAGATGGGCCTGGTTTTTTTTTCCTTTTCGAATTCGAGTGGTAATGGAGGTGATAACACCGGCACCTCTCTTCACCAGTTCCTTTCCAATCAATGCGTTGACAAACGTACTCTTCCCGGATTTAATGACACCGACAACGGCTATATTCAATCGTCCCGTCCGAATCTGCCCCGGTATTCTCCGGCAGATGGTTTTATACGCTCCAAATGAGGGATCACTCATTTGCGGCACTTCTTCAACCCGTTGAAGAAGGGTTAGCGTATCATCGACTATCTTTTCAAGGGAATCTAATGGGAGCGTCTTATTTGTCATCATCTGGGAGGGAAAGCATCATTATATCATCATCATTATATCATCATCATTATATCATCATCATTATATCATCATCATTGCTTTATCATATTTTAATTCAGTACTGGTGGAAAAAAGGATGTCTTCTGAGATGGGACAGGTCAGCCAGGCTGAATCATTCAATTCATTATCCAGTTGCATGGGGCCCCATCCTGCGCATCCCAGTATAATCATAAAAGATTCGGGCCCTTTTTGAAGGGCGATAGCCTCAAGGATATCCCTTGAATTGCTCAAGGCCAGCCAGTCTGAAATCTTCAAACTTTCATTCCAGTTAAAGGGAGATCCATGAAGGACAAATACCCCACTGGGCTGGACCGGCCCGCCCAAATAGATTTCTAATGTATCAACACTCTTGTCACATTTAATATTCAAATCTTCAAACAATTCTCTTCCGGTGAGAAGTGGATGCACTTTATTCACAATGAATCCCAGGGCGCCGGATTCATTATGCTCACACATGCAAGTCACTGTCTGGGAAAAATTGGGATCGGGAAGCCCGGGTATGGCCAGTAAAAAATGTCCTTTCATACTTTGCGAGATGTCATCCGTCATGAACCAGCTCCGTCATTTATATTGGTATTACAATTATAGTTTAGATCATTTTATTAAATGAGTAGTTTGAAATATTTTTGTTTGATTTGCAATAGTTTTTATTCCGTCTCTTTTCTTCCATACACATCATCAAACCGGACAATGTCATCCTCCCCCAGGTATGAACCGGATTGAACCTCAATGAGCTCCAGAGGAATTTTACCCGGATTCTCTAACCTGTGCAGTGTTCCCAGGGGGATATAGGTTGATTCATCTTCTTTCAGCAGCAGGGATTCTTCTCCTTTGGTGACCATTGCCGCACCCGATACCACGGTCCAGTGCTCTGCGCGATGATAATGCTTTTGCAGCGACAGTTTTGCCCCGGGTTTAACCGTAATGCGTTTTACCTGGAATCTGGGTTCAATATCAACGGTTTCATAACTGCCCCAGGGTCTGTAAACTTTCCGGTGAGTAACCGATTCCTCCCGTTTCAGATCCTTTAACTGCTTGACAATTTTTTTAACATCCTGGACCCGGTCTCTTGGGGAAACCAAAATAGCATCCTTTGTTTCCACGATAACAAATTTTTCAATTCCAACAGCCGCAATCAAGCTGCTTTCAGAATTAATATAAGAGTCTTTGACATCATGGAACAACACATCCCCTTTTATAACATTTTGGTTTTCATCCTTTTTACCCGTCTGCCACAGGGCATCAAATGAGCCCAGGTCATTCCATCCTGCCGCAAAGGGAATCACGATGCCGTTTGCGGTTTTTTCCATGACAGCATAATCAATGGAGTCAGAAGGAATGCGCTTAAACCCTTCAAGGCCCAACCGGAAAAAATCCAGATCCTGAACACCTTCGGCGATCACTTCTTTGCACATCATCATCATCTCCGGTGCATGGGTCTCAAGCTCCTTGATAATCGCAGATGCCCTGAACATAAACATTCCTGAGTTCCAGCAATACGAACCGGATTCCACATATTTCCGGGCAGTAAGAAGATCCGGTTTTTCAACAAATGTCGCTATTCTACAGGCGCCGGTATCCTTCTTGAGCACGTCTCCCTTTTTTATATACCCATATCCGGTTTCAGGAGACTCCGGGATAATGCCAAAGGTGATCAAATTGCCTTTTTCCGCATATTCCTGTCCCGTCTGTATGGCGATGTGAAAATCCGTCACCCGTTCAATGACATGATCTGCCGGTAATACCAGCAGCAGGGGATCTGTTTTGTTTTCCATTGCCTTTAATGCGGCAACCGCGATGGCAGGGGCCGTGTTTCTGCCCACAGGTTCCAGGATAATGGCATGGGGATCAATGTCTATTTGCCTTAATTGTTCCGCCGTCATAAACCGATGTTCTTCATTGCAGACAACAATGGGAGACCCCAACGCTTTAATTCCGTTGAGTCTTAATACCGTATTTTGCAACATGGTCTTGTCATTATACAGGTCAATCAGCTGTTTGGGATAAAGCTCTCTGGATAACGGCCAAAGTCTGGTTCCTGATCCGCCTGCAAGAATTACCGGAATAATCATCACTTCTCCTTGAATGGTTGTTTTTTTGCGGTAAACACATTAATGGTCAATCCATAATTTACAGGATAAGATTCAATTTCCTTAAGATGAAACCCTGTATCAATCAACCAGGTTTTTATTTTCTCTTTTTCAAATCCCAGCCATGACCCGCCCATGATTTTTTTTATTTTTTCCTGGTCATGTTTTTCAAAATCAGACAGAATAAAAATGCCTCCCGGTTTGAGAACCCTGTAGACCTCGGCAATGGGTAATTCTGGCTGGGAGATATGGTGTAACACCATATTCATTATGGCGGTGTCAATTTCTTTATTTTTCATGGGAAGATGTTCAAGTTCGCCCAGCCTTAACTCTGCATTGTCTTTCCCCGAAAGCCTTAACCGTGCCTGCTCCAGCATTTCAGGCGAACTGTCGATGCCAATAAGGGCATGGGATGCGTTTTTGGATAGTCTTTCCATGAGTTCGCCGGTTCCACAACCCAGATCTGAAATATTTCCATGAGCAGATACTTTTTCCAGCATCATGACATTCAGGTCAAAATTGCCCAGCACCTCTTTTTTCAACCGGTCCCACTGGGGTGCAACCGCTCTAAAGAACCGTTTTGTTCTGTTTTGACGAATCTTGATCATTTCCCGGGCTTTTTTCAAATCCTGCCCAGCAAGTTCTTTTCGTTCAATACCCTGATCCACCAAAGAAATAAACGTTCTTACCACATCATTTTTTGCAGCAGAATAGTAGATAAAACTACCGTCTTTCCGTGAGGTCAAAAGTCCTGATTCCATAAGAATTTTCAAATGTCTTGAAACACCCGACTGTATCATATCCACAACCAGAACAATTTCATTCACATTGAGTTCATACTGGTGCAATACATATAACAACCGAAGACGGGTTCTATCGGACAGCGCCTTAAAACATTTAATCAATTCCATTTAACAACGGCTTTTCATTGTTCATAATAGTGTTATTGCCTGCTTGAGGGTATGCGATCCCATCGCTTTGGGCCTTTTTTTCAACCGATTATTTTACGGTCAAGACGGGACAGTGAGCTTCAAGGATAACCATCTGGGCGGTAGATCCAAAAATCAACTTTCCAACCTTTGACCGACTGCGAACACCAATAATAATTTCATCAACCCGCTTTTCTTCGGCAAACTTAACGATATCCTCACCCGCCTCAAGCCCCCGGATCAGCAGGTGTGTCTCACTCTTAACACCGAGATCGTCAAAATAGGTTTTGGCCTGTTCAAGATTTTCTTCAACCTCAATAATTTTGAGCTTTTCGGTTTTATCGCCACCGACCATAGACGTTACTATCAGAATTTCACCATCAAAGGCTTTGGCATGTTTTACTGCGATATCCATCAAATCCCTACCCACATTGGTTCCCTTATATCCCACAAGAATTCTCATAGTTAACACCTCTTTTTTCGTAATTTGTAACACCACCCCTCAGCCATTGGTTGATAACTCAACTTTCGGGGTTGACCATTTGTGCTTGGGGTCAGACTTTCTTTATGGCACTTTTTACCTTCGGGTCATGAAACAGTGATAAAAAGCACAACAAAACAAGCCTGACCCCGTCCATGAAGCCGGAAGACCGAAAGTTGAATTGATAATATGATGAGTTTGCCCTTTTTTTCAATACATTTATGAAAAATCGAAAAAAAACCATAAAAAAGTATCGCATTCCCACAGCAATTAAAGACAATTATCCATCAGCAGAGGAAAGCTTTGGATGTTTAACGTAATGTTTCATTGGTACTGAAAACAGTGGTCTTACCGGCGCACTTTAAAACCTGAACATGGGCAAAAGATATGTCATGATCCAGGCGGATTAAAGACACTGCCCCGGTAAAAAGCCAATTTCTGGGCCATGGGCAGAAATGGTTCCAGGATCTTTTTTCGCTCGACATCGGTCAGGCGGTGATCATTCCTTCCGGCAACGGCCAGCTCGATGACTTCATCCGGCGTGCTGCAGCCGACAATGGCAAGGGTTATATCATAAGACAGGGCAAATCTGATTAATAGACCGGCCGTGATTCCCAAATCTTTTGCAATATAGTGTTTGGCACCCAGCACCTTCATGCCGATCACGGCAATCCCTTTTTTATGGGCAGCTGAAAGCGTACGCGTCAAAAAGCCTCCGATGATCTCTTCCACTGGATTAACCGGCATGAGTACCGCATCCACTGGCCATTGCTCAATCGCTTTGGCCAAGATCTCAGGATCATGGTGTCCGGTCACACCGATGTGTTTTACCAGGCCCATGTCTCTGGCTTCCAGAAATGCTTCCAGGGCCCCGCCTTTTTGTGAAATAAGCGCCAGATCTTTTTCAGTCCTCACATCGTGGATCTGCCACAGATCAAGATATGGCGTGTTCAATCGTTCCAGGGTCTGAGTCAAATCGGCCAGTGCACCAGCCCTTGTCCTGTCTGCAGACTTACTGGTATGAAAAATGGCCTCTCTTTTCTCCGGGTGATTTTTCCAGTATGCACCATAATAGACCTCACTGTCCATGTAGACTCTGGCTGAATCAAAATAGGTGATCCCCTGGTTTATAGCCGTTTTAATCACTTGCTGGGCCGCTTGTGCCTTCCCGGTTGTCCGAAGTACCCCTTCTCCGCCCAGACCCACCCGCGTAAGTGGTTTGGTGGCGTTTGGGAATACGATTTCATTCGCCATAAGATTCCTCCTGAATGGAATTATTTTTCTTAAAACACCTGAACCACAATTATACCCTGTTTTGTTGAAATTCACCCGGAAATAATCATTTTTTTTGGGGAACCGTCATCTTCTCAAGACCAAAATAATGCTTATGTTTGAATAGGTTTGAACAGGTTTAATAGGACGAATCCCTAAGATAGGAGAAGCTTTCATGAAGCAAAACATACATCATATTGAAAGGGTTATCCGTGTTGTCCTCGGACTTATTATTTTTTCCCTCGTTTTTGTGGGGCCCAAATCCTTATGGGGTCTGATAGGCATTTTGCCAATTCTGACGGGACTGAGCGGGTGGTGCCCGCCTTACCAGGTATTGGGGATCTCCACATGCAAGAAATAAATAAACACACAAACAAAAAAGCGGCGCCATTTTGACACCGCTTTAAATAAAATTACAATTTGTTCGTTCGCCTTATTCCTTTCCTTCAGGAATGTTGTCTCTCACCATGACATCTTGGGTTCCTATAAATGCATCTCCATCTGTATCGTATCCAGTTAATGTCAGTGTATTATAGTCACCGATGATCAGCCCGTCCAATGTTTTTATTTCATCTGACACGAACTTGGCAACAAAGTTACCCCGATCATCAGATTTCCACCAATCGATGGCAACACCGTTGAGAAACACACTCGCCCCAACCACCAAGCTATAGGCAATGTCGGTATGAACGGTGACGATGGTGCTTTGACTCTGAATATTGAGGACATTCGGTGAAACATCAATCTCGATATCAAAGGCATGACTATGTGTAATGAAAAGCGTGCAGATAAGTGAAAACACAGCAAGGGTGAATAACGTCAGTCTTAGTTTTTTCATAATTTCCTCCATTTGAATGAATATTATTTTTAATCGTACTGCGTCCTATGTTATTTTCATAACGTTTGTCGAACAAAAAGGTTACGAAAAAAATTTCATTAAATTGTATTTTATCTTTTGACTTCCAGCTCTTTGCAGGTTACGCCGGTTCTCTCCACTTGTCATGCCACGGTCCATGGCCCAGATAACGGTACCCAGCTTCCGGTCGTTCAAATCCTTTTGGACCTGGTCAACGCACTTGGCATCGTTCTGGTTCCCGAGTAAGACCCAGCATCGGACAGGGATGCCTTCTCTTGTGACAGCTTAATTTGAGGCGACTTTTTTTATGGCCTCATAAATCTGTAAGGGGGTCTGACCATTTTGTTCAGCAATCGACTTAATACTTTTATTTGCTGTAACTTTCAGGCCGCTACTTTCTAATTGATTCATTATTTTTTCGGTATTCAATCCGTATTTTTCACACAATTGTTCAATGCTTACGCTGCCAGTGCCCGGTTCAGGAAAATCAGGCAAAGGAACATTTGCAGATGCTCTTTGTGTTAGAGAAGGCCCGGTTGTTTTGACAATCTCTTTAATAAAATCATACAGCTCGATGCTGGTGAGTTCGTTTCCATTGGCAAGCGCCTTCAGGCTGATTTCAGAATCCACTTTCATGCCTTTTTGAACAAGTCCTTTGGTTATAGTATCGCAATCCAGTGTAAATCCCTGGCACAATTGGGATAATGACCGAGTCCCGGTGCCTGGGGGTGGCACCTCAGGCAGTTCGCTGGTATCCCCAGGCGATGGTTTTATCTTGATGATGTTATACACCTGCTGCGGTGTCATGTTATATTTTTGGGCAATGTCTAAAAATATCTGGTTGGGTGCATCCAGTTCTATTCTTTTTTCTTTAAGCTTTGCCACACTCTGCTTGAAATCCAAACCTGTTTTTTTAACCAGGGAATCAAATGGCGCTTCCTCTGCATGACCAAAAGGGGGCTCTCCATATTTTATGGCAGCAGCATCTTTGATGTTCTGACTGATATTCAGAATTAAAGAAAATGGAGGAATCATAAAATTTGTTCCCAGTATGCAGACCACCGTCAGTACCAATGCGACATTGAAATCCCCGGTGAATACCTTCACTTTTTTGGTTCTGTCTTTAAGGTACTTAAAAATAAGGTTCCAATTGTAATATATATGCAGGATCAGGGCCAGAACGAATAATATGCCCGTGTTGATATGGATATTCCCCCACTGTTCTTTGCTAAGCCCCCAAAGGTGCCAGTCTGACCAGTAGGCAATCCTTCCCTGGGGAACAATGTAGAAAATAACGCTGGTTAACACCGTTACCAAAAAAGTGAGTCCTGCTGTCAAAGATGTTATTTTTCTAAGTTTCATTTTCATAAGGGGCGCTTCGATCCAGCGCCGTGGCTTGCGGTCCACCCAGACGGGAGGATAAAAATGCCCCTGCTACCATGGCCAAAACAAAAATAAAGCTGTAGTTAATTGGATTGGCGATATTTTTTGCATATTTCCCGCCCCCCTTGTTCAGATATGCATTAGAGCTGCTGTAACCGAATTTGCTCTCTGGTTACATTCTCCTTATCATTTGTGTTGCAATAGATTTTGTATAAAACCGCTAATATTTCCAGCACAGCCTGACTCTTTAAACGATAGTAGATCACCTGACTTTCTCGCCGGGTGTCCAAAAGATCTGCCTGGCGTAGATTTGCCAGATGCTGAGACAGTGCCGATTGACTTAACGGAACAGCTTGATTGAGCTCACTGACCGGGCATTCGTCCTTCATCAGAAAGAAAGAATATTCGACTCATAACTAAATGCTGCGTATCATTGAGCCATTTACTTTTTCATGGTCTCCCGAACCGCCAAAACCACGTCTTCGGGACCCGGCTTGAAAATTTTTTCATGGGTGGGTGCCGTGGGTACCGGGATTTGAGGCGCACCAACTCGCTTAACCGGACCCTTTAGAGCTTCAAATGCCTCTTCGGCAACCATAGCGGCCAATTCCGCACCGAATCCACAGAAGCGATTGGCTTCGTGCACAACTACCAGTCGACCGGTCTTGCGAACCGAGTCGAGGATGCAGGCCTTGTCCAGGGGTACCAGGGATCGCAGATCAATTACCTCGCAGGAGATTCCCTGTTCACTCAAGGGTTTAAACGCCTTCATTACCGTGTATAGAGCTACGCCATAGGCCACTATTGTGCAGTCGGTCCCCGATGTAACCATGCGGGCTTTACCAAGTGGCGTACGAATGTCGCCTGCCGGTACTTCACCGGACATCCGATAGAGCATCATGTCCTCAACCACGATGACTGGGTCCGGGTCAAAAATGGCAGTGAGCAGTAAGCCCTTGGCATCTTCCGGTGTGGCTGGCCAGACAATTTTCAGACCCGGGCTGTGTGCTATCCATGATTCAAGGTTGTGGGAGTGCTGACTGCCAGCACCGAAACCGACTCCGGCCTTGACCCTTACTGTCAGGGGGAAGCTGGATTTACCACCACTCATATAGCCTAGCTTTCCAGCATGGTTGACCAACATGTCGCTTGCCAGGGTAATGAATGGAAAAAACATGATTTCCACTACAGGCCGCAGACCCATGCAGGAGGCACCTACGGCAAGCCCGGCAATGGCCGCTTCGCTGACCGGCGTATCCTTCACCCGCTTTCGGCCAAATTTTTTCAAAAGACCATGGGTGGCCATGTTGGGGTCCTGGTGGATGGAAACCCCCACGCCTTCACCAGCGATAAATACATTCTCATCGATTTCCATGGCAATCGTAAGGGCATCATTTAAGGCTTGTCCGAATGTTTTTTGACTCATGGTACAACTCCTTTCAGGCACTGGGTGGTTGGACAAATACATCGGTCAGGGCGGTCTCGGGTCCTGGATACGAACTATCATCACCAAAAGCCACAGCAGCGGACACACGCGTCTCGGCATCTTGGTCAATGGTCTGGATCTGAGCTTGGTTGAGCACGCCATCATTAAGGAGCTTTTGGCGGTAGAGACGGATGGGACACTTGGCCTCCCAAATCGCAAGCTCCCCGGGGTCCACATAATGCTGCTGGTCCTGTTCACCATGGCCGCGCATACGATAGGTCAAAGCTTCCATCAACGCAGGTCCCTTGCCCGAACGGCAATACTCAACCAGCTCGAGGGCGAGATTGTAAACCGCCTCCACATCATTGCCATCCACGCTCTGGCCGGGCATATCGTATCCTTTGGCCCGCTGAAAAATGTGCTGGGCAGCACAATGCTCTTCAGACCGCTGCGCTCCAGCCCAGCAATTGTTTTCACAGACGAATAAAAGAGGCAGCTTCCATACGCCTGCCAGATTCATGGCTTCGTGCACGCTCCCCTCGGCCGCTGCACCATCGCCGAAAAAAACCACGGTTATTCCTTTGGCACGCTTGTACTGTTGGGCAAAAGCTGCACCCATGGCCAGAGGTGGTCCTGCACCTACTACTGTGGATGTCATCAGTACGTTGAGATCTGGTACGGATAGATGCAAGGTTCCAGCCTTGCCACCGTTAACACCTTTGTCTTTGACCATGATCTCTGCCATCAGAGAATTTAAGTCCGCGCCTCTGGCCAGCAGATGACCGTGGCTGCGGTGGTTACTAATGATGACGTCCTCAAGTTCAAGCGCCGAAACTATGCCCGTGGCAACTGCCTCTTGGCCATTGGCCAGAATCTGCATACCCGGCATTCGATAGGGCTCCTGACTGAGGGCCACGATCTTTTCCTCGAACTTGCGTGTCAGGATCATACTTGTATAGAGACGTATCTGAAGATCTGGAACAATTTGGTTTTCTTTCATCGGGGGCCTCCCTTTTATCGCAAAGAGAACTGAATTGATAGAAACATTAAATCACTAAGACCTTTTTACCATAAAATACAAAAAAGTCATTATAATTTTGGGGTCTGTTCCGCTGTCTTGTCCCTGGGTACCCAAAGGTGTTGATTTCTTATGGCAATAGTGCCTGTAATCAAAATGTGGCCGGGCACAACTTGTGCAAATAAGGCTCAGTCCTTACAAGTTTTGCGCAACCCCATGTATGGTATATGGATTTTTTTTAGCATTGAGAAAAAATTCAATCATATGTGCCAGGAACACATACTGAAATTGATCTTCGATATTCAACGATATATACATCACATTTTGGCAGATTCTTGAAAAGTTTTTTCTGGGGCCTGGGCCAAAATCCGGTTACTCCAATAAAACGTAATGGAAGATTTGGAAATTTGATTTTGATCTTTCCCATATAACGTAATTTCACTTCTGTGATATCATTTGTCTTCCACAACAATCTGTTGTATCCTCGTTCGTGCAGATAGAGTCAGTTCAAAATGATCTTAGCTCTCCGTTCAATCTCTCCCTCTTTTGCATAATGGAACCTTCATAATTAAAGGTGCTTCCATGCCCAAGAACAAATATAAAAGGAAACTAACCGCCATCCTCAAGTAGAGTTTAATGAAAAACTTGCTCATTTCTTTATAAAAAACACATCAGCCGCTTATTGCACCCCCCAGGGAGAATAGTCCAGGGCAAGACCCTGGGTAAGACGGTTATATGCAAAGTCTGGAACGTTTATGGGTTAAGAGGGCCACCCTAATCAAAAGGGAAACATGGACATCTCTTCCGAAAGGTTTTTCCTAACCCTGAAAATCAAATTTTGTTTCCAGCAGCAGCTTTGTTTTTTCATTCACCGGGATTGTGGCAAGGGCCTGCCGGGATACCCACCGGGTATCCAAGGCATCATCTCCGGCCATGGGCTCGCCACTGACGTAATCTCCCACCACATCAACAATATGGTAGTGATACCGGACATTGTGAAAGCCATCCCTTTCAATGGAATCAAATGCGAATACCATCTCCCGGGGGGTAATGATCACACCGGTCTCTTCCAGGACTTCCCGTTGGGCAGCCTCCTGAATGCTTTCACCCAGTCGTACCCGACCGCCAGGTATAGCCCAGACCCCTTGTGATGGGGGATTCTTACGCTTTACCAACAGCACATGATCTGCCTTGAAAACAACAGCTCCCACGGCCAGCACGGGGTGGGCCGGATACAGCCGGGTGCTGACGGGCAGACGGCAATGTTTAAGCAGGTACCGTAACCATTTGACTGGAAAAAGCATGGACACCATGGAAGCATATTGATCATAGGTGCCTTTCATGGTTTTTTTGAGTTTTCTGTCCTCCAGCATGGCCCCCACCACAAAGTAAAGGCTTAAAATGGCATTGACCATGACATCTGCCATGGTCATCCGCGCCTGGTAAGTCCAGATCAGAAAAATGCCGCCCAGGTACCAGGGATGGCGGGTAACTGTGAGAATGCCTCTGGTTTTAAAGGGGATGGTATCGCCAGATAATGAAAAAGGCTTTTGCCGGATTTGGCGTAGTCCGGTGAAATGTTTCAAATCGTACACCCTGGCACCCATCACGAACAGCAGCAGTGAGGTGAGCAATAAAGCGATTCTGACTGTCTGCAAGGGGCCTTGCACAATAAGGCACAGGGGACTGTCGATCCCCTGGCCGTATAGATAAACCGGTAAAAGGGTGACCACTGCCACGGCATTGAAAAACAGTCGATAAAACCGATAGCCCTGTCCCAGGCGGTGTTCCAGATAACAGGTGACGGAGAGGGAGATCATAGCGCTGTGTAATGTACACCAGCTGATCCACAGGACAGCCAGTAAAAGATGTGTGATAATCATGAATGGGAAAATATCAGTCCCGACAGGGGGTGTAAAGGAAATTGCGGTGTCTTCTTTGGGAATGTCCTGTTTTTATATGGAAAGGCGCCGCCCACGCATAAAAGAACAACCCAACAAAAAGATAAAGAAGAGACGGCCAGGCATCGGGGTAGATCACCCCGCAATATTTCTTCCAGTAATGCCTGTTCTGGATTCACGGTCAGAAAGCCTCAATAGACATAAGTATCGCCTCTATTCTTAATAAAATTTTATGAAACAGGAAATATCTAACTGATCCTTCTGCTAAACAAAATAGTCAACTATAAATTTGAATTTAACTTTTTATTCTGCTAAAATAATTTAAGCTTCCTTTTCTCTTTGCTACGTTTTTTCTGGGTTTAGATTGTTGTTCCATATTTCGGTTTTTTCATTTTAAAAAAAAGGTAATTGGAAAACCGCTAAAAAAATTTCTGAAATTGAAATATCCACTACGATCCACGGTCTTATTTCCGGCCTCATTGATCTTTTCACTACCCATATGGATTTGGCCAAATCCCTGGAGAACAGGGCAAAATATGGCATGTTTAACGCCTGGCTTGGCTTTGCCTACTGGTTGGGCGGCACTTGTGACAAAGCGTATTCTTCTCTTCGCGAAGCCTTGAATTTAGGCGAAGATACAGGAAATCAGGAACTTGTTGGATATGCCTGCACATGGTTGACATGGAACTCAGCTGAGTTGGGAAAGTTTGAAGAAGTTTTCAGAGTTGGTGAGAGAACTTATGAGATTTCCAAGCTTATTAAGTCAGATCACTACCTGGTTACTAAACCACTGACGGGGATGGCAAAAAATATTGGTTTTATTATTAAGAATGTTCCGGTTGCAGCAAAGAAGGCGGAAGCTCATTTTAAAAGGGCAATTGAACTTGCAGAAGAAATCGGGGCGAACGGTATCGCGGGTGAAGCCTATCTCAATTTAGGACAATTGTACAAACCAAGAAACAAAATTAATCCAGCCCGGAAGTGTTTATCCAAGGCAATTGAAATATTTAAGTAAAATGAAGCCGAAATGTTCCTGAAACAAACAAAAGAGGTGCTTGAATCTTCGAGCTAAATTTTATGAAGTGTCGATTTGAATATTTTTAGATTCCTACCAATTTGAAATTCTCTGGAGGCTTTCAATCAAAGTATCAGTCTCTGGTTTGACCGAGCACCAGAAAACGACGACTTGTAATTATAGTCTGGATGTTTTAACGTTTTTTGCACAACCCTATATCTGGTGTATGACTGCCCCCTTGTTTGCGAAGCTAAACTATAGCTCTGAATTCAGTCCTTTTTTCCATTGTGGGCAAACCATTGTTTTATAAAACCGTGCTGTTCTTAGATTTTTTTTGGGAAATCCTTATTATAACAACGGATGGGGAAACCGTTGGGAACGGCCGCCAAACAACGGTTGCACGATATGCAGGAGACCTTATCCTTTTTATTCTCTTTGAAATTTTTAATGATAAACGGCTCTCGGATAAACGGACGGCACATAGATATCAAATCTGCATCCTGATTTGTGATGACCTGCGACATTTTATCCAAAGTTCGCATCCCGCCCACTATGCCCAATGGGATATTTCCTATCACAGGCTTGATTGCTCTTGCTGCTTTTATGTTATATCCTTCGTCAAGATCGTATTTGCCTTTCAGACTTTGGATCATTAGCCAAGCAACCGGTTTCTTCCAAAGAGGCATGCTCTGGACCATCTCTTTGACCGGCACATCCCCCCGGCACATGTTCATGTATGAAAATATTGATGAGCCGCAACTGACCTCGATCATATCAATACCCAATTTTTTCAGCATTCCAGCGTATTCAACAGCAAGTTCAGGGGTGATTCCCTGCTTGGGTGTGAAGTCGTTCGTGTTTAGCTTGACCGTTATACAGAAATCATTTGGCACTTTTGCCTGTATGGCTTGAATCACTTGTTTAAGAAATCTAAATCGATTTTCTGAAGAGCCACCCCATTTGTCCTGCCTACGGTTAAAAAAAGGCGACAAAAACTGATTGATCAGATATCCGTGGGCACAATGTACCTGAACGCCATCGGCACCAGCTTTTACTGCTCTTTCTGCAGCGTGTACGTAGGCATCAGCAGCTTCTTTAATTTCATTTTCATTCATTTGCTTTGGTTTAAAAAAATTAATCGGATCTCTGACCGAACTGCTAGGTCCCAAAGGTGTCTGACCAATATCTGCCGAACTGGTCTGTTGTCCGGCATGGTTAAGCTGGAAAAAAATTTTGGAATCAAATTCATGGACTGCTTTGACCAAATTTTTCAGCCCTTCAATCATCTCGTTGGAGTGAATGCCAATGGGGGCTTTATATGCTCGACCTAGAGGATGGATATACATAAACCCGGGGATGATCAAACCGACATCCCCCTGTGCCAGGAGGCGATAACGTTTTATTAGATCTTCCGTAACTTTGCCATCAGGATCTGCCATACCTTCATAGGTAGCAGAATGAACAAACCGGTTTTTGAGTTCTACGTTTCCAATCATCTGTTGTGTAAACAATACGTTCATAAGTCACCTTTATATGTAATTCCTGTTCAGTAATTTTCTCCTATAGCACATGCTTATAGTGATAAAATGGATTATCCATCTTTTCATACATACGTATTTGTTAATTAATGTGCTCAAAAGTTAACCAGCGAATGAGAATCGGAATTCAAGGGTTGTAGAGTAGATTCTTAATAATCAAATCAACTCAAAGATATAAATGAATCAGATTTGAAAACAATATTTGTTTAGTATGTTTTTTGCTTATTTGTCAAGGAGACAACTTAATTTTTCTTAGCCCATCTTTTTGAACCAAAATTCATATGACCCATAATTATAGTAATTTATATTTTTATAGGCTTTGTTATGGCACTACGTTTGTTTATTGTACTCTTAATCGTCTTGCCGGGATGAGAGTATATCCCCTTTATTCCAGGGTTTAAAGGTTGGAATTTTGCGGATAGGAGCTCAAATAATCAATATTTTCCAAAAATGTAACTTTTTGTGGGGAATAGTGTGGGGAATAAAAATTTTAGCCATAAAAAAAAGGACTTAGGATTTGATCCTAAGTCCTTGAATTTTTTATGGAGGCGGCTTCCAGATTTGAACTGGAGAATAACGGCTTTGCAGGCCGTCGCCTTACCACTTGGCCAAGCCGCCTTGTGTTTTGGAGCGGGAAACGGGAGTTGAACCCGCGACTTCGACCTTGGCAAGGTCGCACTCTACCACTGAGTTATTCCCGCTCAGCAAACAAAAATGAGTTATATACTCGAACATTGATTTTGTCAATATAAAAATCAAAATCAATGTAATTTTCCGGCGTTAATACCCGTTATCCATTTTTTTTATTCCAGTCTGCCAGAAAGGCATCAATCCCTTTGTCGGTCATATGATGGGATGCCAGTTTCTTTAACACTCCGTACGGAATGGTGGCGATATCAGCCCCTAGAAGGGCTGAGTCCAGCACATGAAGGGGGTTTCTGACACTGGCCACAATAATCTGGGTATCAAAATCATAATTGGCGTAAATTTGAACAATTTCTTCAACCAGTCCGATCCCTTCCTGGGCAAGATCATCCAGGCGGCCGATAAACGGGCTGACAAATGTTGCACCGGCTTTGGCTGCCATTAATGCCTGAAGTGCTGAAAAAACCAATGTTACGTTTGTTTTTATACCTTCTGCAGAAAGGGTCTTGACCGCTTTTAACCCTTCCACCGTCATGGGGACTTTAACGGCAATATTCTCCGCTATTTTTGCAAGCTCCCTTGCTTCTGTTACCATGCCCTCGTATTCCAGGCTGATCACTTCCGCACTGACAGGACCTTTCACAATTTTACAAATATCTGCGATGATCTGTTTGAACTCTCCGTCTTCCTTTGCAATTAAGGAAGGGTTGGTGGTTACACCATCAACCATACCCATATCATTGGCATCTTTAATCTGCTCAATATTTGCCGTATCAATAAAAAATTTCACTTTACGCCTCCTCGTCCAGAAGGATTACCTTCTGGGGTTCTTGTTTTTTTAATTTTTCTAACAATTCATGTGATCGTAGGTTTAAAACAGGATGGTTTACTTGAGCACCTATATCACAAATAGGGACCAATACAAAACATCTTTCGTGCATTCTTGGATGGGGGATTTCAAGGTGGTCGGTTTTGAGAATCAGATCATCATAAAAAATAATATCCAGATCAATAATTCTGGGACCGAACCGGAAGGGTTTACCATCCCTGTCCAAATCTTTTTCCAGGGCCTTAAGGGCACCGAGCAAACCATCAGGTGTCAATGGGGTCCCTATTTTCAAGGCCGCGTTCACAAACCAGTCCTGATCTGTATAGTTTTGGGGTTCTGTTTTATAAAACGAAGACACCCCAAGCACCGCCATCTGATCATGATGGCGTAACAGTTGTATTACATGCTTCAGGTTTTTTTTCTTGTCTCCGATATTCGAACCAACGCTTAAATAAACAATATGCTGATCCATTTTATGGAGACTCAAATTGGACTGTTTTTGAAAATTCACTTTTCATCTGGCCATCCCCTGTTGCCTGAACCCTGAAATAATATTTAAACCCCTTTTCTATTGGATTCACAAATGCCATGGACGGCATAACAACATGTCCAATCTTCTCAAACTCAAACGGACATCCCTCACAGTCGTCAAATGTTTTTTTGTTCATAAAAATGTCAAAGCCTTCAGGTGTTACAGCGGCAGTCTCTTGGTTAATTTTATGGTCCCATGACAGTACAATTTCTGTATCATAAGATCTGTATTTTAAATTAAAAGGGGCGGCAATCCTGTTTCCATTAATCTCAGGCGGCAATGGGGATTCTTTTTTCCCACATCCCGTGAAAGCCAGGAGAACGGCACTGCACAGCACCATCAAAATCTTAATGCCGATTCTTTTATGTGTCATTGTAACCCCAGTTCTCCGGCAGCTTTTTTCACCGCCTGTCGAACATTATCAAAACTGGTTCCCCCGTATGAGATTCGTCTTGAAATCATTTTATCCAGGGTAATAAATGAATAAACATCCGGCCCTATCAGTTCACTTAACTCTTTAAATTCTTCCAGGGTCAGATCATGGAGTTCTTTTTTTTGATTCACGGCATAGGCAACGGCTCTCCCGGAAACCGCATGGGCCTTTCGGAACGGCAGTCCTTTTGAGACCAGGTAATCGGCAAGGTCAGTTGCATTTAAAAATCCCTGGGTGCAGGCATCAAGCATTCTGTCTTTATGGACCTCAATATTTTTAAACATCCGGGTATACACATCCGCACATATCTTGAGCGTATCCACGGTATCAAACAAGGGTTCCTTGTCTTCCTGCATATCCTTATTATAGGCCATGGGCAATGATTTCATCAGGGTGAGAATACTGACAAGGTTGCCCACCACCCTGCCGGTTTTTCCCCTTACCAGTTCTGCCACATCAGGATTCTTTTTCTGGGGCATGATGCTTGACCCGGTGGTGAACGCATCTGAAATGGTAATAAATGAGAACTCAGAAGAAGACCAGAGAATCAATTCTTCGGAAAGTCTGGAAAAATGAATCATGGCAATGGCAGCATGGGAGATAAACTCCATGACAAAGTCCCTGTCTGACACGGAATCAATGCTGTTATCAGAGACCGCTGAAAACGCGAGCACCTCCCGGGTAAATTCACGATCCAGAGGATAGGTGGTACCGGCAAGGGCTGCTGCTCCCAGGGGCATTACATCAATTCTCTTGAGGCAATCTTCAAATCGCTGGATATCCCGCTTGACCATTTCATAATAGGCCATCAGATGATGGGCAAACAGCACGGGCTGGGCCCGTTGAAGATGGGTGTATCCCGGCATGATCACATCCGGGTGGCTTTGCGCCATTCTGACAAGGGATCGTTGAAACCCCGCCAACAAGTCAATAATGATACGGGTTTCTTTTTTTAAATAAATCCTGACATCCAGGGCAATCTGATCATTCCTGCTTCGTCCGGTATGAAGTTTTTGCGCCACATCCCCACAGACCTTTCCCAGTTCATTTTCAATGTGCATATGAATATCTTCAAGGCTGGCTAAAAATTGCATCTCATTGTTTTCAATTCTCGCTTTTACCTGTCCCAACCCTTTAATCAAGATATCTGCCTCATCCCGGGTAATGATGGACACCTCGGCCATCATTTTCAAATGGGCGATACTGCCTTCAATGTCACTGTCATAGAGCCGTTTGTCCACATCAATGGAGGCATTTAATTTTTCAACCAGTTCATCTGTGCTTTGGGAGAATCTTCCCCCCCACAGTTTTTCATTTTCGCCACTCTGATTTCCAGCACTTTTATTCCCACCGCTCTGACTCATGACCTCTTGAATTTCCTTTTTTTTAATTGCCCAATATCAAACTTTCCAGAATGGCTTTGTGCATATGTCTTTTATTTTCTGCCTGATCCCAGAACACGCTGTTTTTATCTTCAAGAACCGCTTCAGAAATTTCTTCCCCCCGGTGAGCCGGCAGGCAATGCATCACCATCACATCATCCTTTGCCCCGGACAAAAGCGCCTTGTTCACCTGAAACCCCTCAAAGGCAATGATCCGTTTGGACAATTCATCTTCTTCCCCCATGCTGGCCCAGACATCCGTGTAGACCACATCTGCATTTTTTACCGCATCTTTGGGGTCATTTGTAAATACAATATTGGATTTGGCTTCCAGGGATGCCATGTCAATAATCCGGGGGTTCACCTGGTAATTCTCCGGGCAGGCCACCACCAGGTCAAATCCCAGGACACTTGCTGCATTGATCCATGAATTGACCACATTATTCCCATCTCCTACCCAGGCAACTTTTACGTCCTTATATCCGCCCTTATATTCGATAATGGTCATGATATCACTCAATATCTGGCACGGGTGAAAAGAATCCGTGAGGGCATTAATAACCGGTATGGTGGCGCTTTGGGCAAATTCTTCCACCAGGGCGTGATCAAAGGTCCTCATGGCCAGGCAGTCAATATATCTTGACAGAACCCTGGCCGTATCCTTGGCCGGTTCATTCCTGGATATCTGGGTATCCTGGGCGCTCATATAGATGGCATGACCCCCCAGTTGTATCATTGCCGTTTCAAAAGCCACCCTTGTGCGGGTGGATTTCTTGTCAAAAATCAATCCCAACGTTTTTCCGGTCAACAACGTATCAAGGATACCCCTGGCATATCTTTCTTTTAACTGGATCGCTCGTTTAAAAAGAGTTTCAAAGTCATCTTTTTCAAGATCCAAGAGTGATAATAAATCTTTTTTCAAAACAATCTCCTAACTTATAACAGGCTGTCCAATGCGGATACCAGCCTGTCAATCTCTTTTGTTTCAATGATTAAGGGTGGCGCAAACCTCAGGACTTTATCCTGAATTCCATTTATTATAAAGCCTTTTTTCATCAATTCCCCAACAAAAAAACCGGCATCCTTATCGACTTCCAATCCAAGCAAAAGCCCTTCTCCCCTGACATCCACAACCCTGGAATGGGTGGTCTTGAGGGCTTCAAGCCTGCTTTTAAAATAAAGGCCTTTTTCCCGGACAGCGGCTAAAAATGATGTGTCACTGATAATGTTGAGGACTTCCAGGGCAGCTGCCGTGGCAAGGGGGGTACCGCCAAAGGTCGTGGCATGACTGCCGAAATCAAACCCAGTTGCCGCAGCTTCGGTTGCCAGCATGGCACCAATGGGAAGCCCGTTGCCAAGCGCCTTTGCAAGGGTCATGATATCCGGTGTGACATTGTAAAGCTGGTGGGCAAACAGGGTACCGCATCTGCCCATGCCACATTGAATTTCATCAAAAATCAACAAGGTTTCCCGTTGATTGCAAAGCTCTCTGACGGCCTTTAAATAGTGCTTATCAGCCGGAATGATACCGCCTTCCCCCTGAACCGGCTCAAGCATCACCGCACACACGGTTTCATCCATTCTCTTTTCCAGCGCATCAATATCATTGAAGGGGACGTGTAAAAACCCATCCAGCAGCGGATAAAATCCGTCTTTTATCTTGTCCTGGCCTGTTGCGGATAACGTGGCCATGGTCCGCCCATGGAAGGATTGTTGCATGGTAATGATATGATACCGCTGTTTTTCTCCTTTTTTCTGAAAATACCGCCTGGCAAGTTTAATGGCGGCTTCATTGGCCTCGGCTCCGGAATTTGCAAAAAACACCCTGTCGGCAAAGCTTTTCTCACACAGCCGTGATGCCAGATCTGCCTGGGGAAGGGTATAAAAGAGATTGGACACATGAACAAGTTTCGCTGCCTGTCTGCTGATGGCCTCCGTTATTTTCGGATGACAATGTCCCAGGCTGCACACCGCAATACCGGCTAAAAAATCCGTATATTCTTTTCCATCCTCATCCCAGAGCCGGGTCCCCTCCCCTCTAACAAAGGCTTTACCTTGTCTCAGATAGGTTTGAAATACAAAATCATCTGTTCGCTTAATCGAATCCATGTTTATCCCTCTTTTATTTAACGACTCAACGTTCGGAGTTAACCATTATTCCACAAATACCTGGGTACCGATACCGGAATCGGTAAACAGCTCAAGCAATACGGCATGGGGCAGTTTCCCATTGATAATATGCACCTTTTCCACCCCATTTTTTAGTGCATCCAGGGCACATTCGACCTTGGGAATCATCCCCCCTTTAATACCACCAGCATTGATCATCTGTTTAATGGTTGACGCATCCACAGAAGAGATGAGTTTTTTATCCCCATCCAGGACACCATCCACATCGGTTACCAGCATCAGACGTTCTGCATTCAGGGCTGATGCAATCTTAGAGGCAACAATGTCCGCATTGATATTATAGGTTTCCCCGTTTTTACCGACCCCCACCGGGGCAATAATGGGAATAAATCCTTTGGCAGTAAGGGTATGAATAATATCAGGATCAATATGGGAGACATCCCCCACCATACCCGGATCAATAATTTCCGGCGGTTTGTTGTCCTCTGCCTGAGAATAGATGGTCATCTTCTCTGCCGTGATGAGCATACCGTCTTTTCCGGTCAAGCCCACGGCTTTCCCCCCCTGCCGGTTAATCCTTGAGACAATATCTTTGTTCACCTTGCCGCCCAACACCATTTCAACCACATCCATGGTTTCATCATCTGTATATCGCATGCCCCGGATGAATGTTGAGGTGATCCCCATGGCTTCCAGCACCTTATTGATCTGGGGTCCTCCCCCGTGGACCACAACCGGATTCACTCCGATATATTTCAGCAGGGTGATGTCATTGGCAAAATCTTTTTTCAGGTTTTCATCCACCATGGCATGCCCCCCGTATTTCACCACAATGGTTTTACCGGAAAATCGTTTTATATAGGGGAGTGCCTCAATGAGGATGTCAGCAACACTGTTCTTCATAAGATGTACCTTGATAAGTCTTCATTTTCAACGATGCCCATCAATTGTTTTTCCACAAAAGCAGCATCAATGACAATCTTTTTTTCTTCAATATCCGGTGCCGCAAACAAGATCTCCTCCAACAACTTTTCCATAACGGTATGAAGCCTTCTGGCACCGATATTTTCTGTTGTGGAATTGACTGTCACGGCAATATCGGCAATTTTTTCAATGGCACCTTTGGTAAATTCAATTTCAATGCCTTCTGTTCTTAAAAGGGCAATGTATTGAAGGATCAGTGCGTTTTTAGGTTCTGTTAAAATCCGTATAAATTCATGGGCGCCCAGGGAGGTCAGCTCCACTCTTATGGGAAACCTTCCTTGAAGTTCCGGGATCAAATCAGATGGTTTGGATACATGGAATGCCCCGGAAGCAATAAACAGGATATGATCTGTTTTTACGATGCCATATTTTGTGGGGACTGAGCTGCCTTCAACAATGGGCAGCAGGTCTCTTTGAACGCCTTCCTTTGACACTTCCGGTCCATAACTTTTTTCTTTGCCGGCAATTTTATCGATTTCATCAATAAAAATAATCCCGGATTGCTCGACCATGGTAACGGCATCCGCCTTTACCTGTTCCATGTCCACCAGGTGAGCCGCTTCTTCCTGGGTCAGCAGTTTGATGGCATCTTTGATTTTTACCTTGCGGCGTTTGGTATTTTTGGGCATCAGATTTCCCAGCATATCCTTGACATTGATCCCCATCTCCTCAATGCCGCTATTGGAAAAAATTTCAACCATGGGCGAAGATTTATCCGCCACCTCAAGATCAACCTTTCGTGAATCAAGCTTACCGGACCGGAGCATTTTTCTCAGCTTTTCCCGGGTTGACCCCGCTGGCTGACCCTCCTGGTCACCCTGCCCGGTTGGAATAATATCCAGATCATTTGATATACCGGCACTGGTTTGTGAAGACGGCGGCAGCAAAATATCCAGGAGTCTTTCTTCAGCCATCCGGGCGGCCTTTTCCTGAACAGCATCCTGTTGTCTGGATTTCAGATTATTGACGGTCAGCTCAACGATATCCCGGATCATGGATTCTACATCACGGCCCACATATCCCACCTCTGTAAATTTTGAGGCTTCCACCTTATAAAATGGAGAATCCGTCAAATTGGCCAGCCTGCGGGCAATCTCGGTTTTTCCCACGCCGGTGGGGCCGATTAAAATGATATTTTTAGGGGCGATCTCTTCTTGAAGGTCTTTGTCCAGTTGTCGTCTTCTCCATCTGTTTCTAAGGGCAATGGCAACTGATTTTTTGGCATCCTTCTGGCCGATGATATATTTATCCAGCTCTGTAACGATCTGTCCTGGTTTTAAATCTTCCATTTTTATATGTTCTCTTGTTTATTCAATCTGTTCATTCAATGCTATTTTATTTCTTCCACCGTGATATGATGATTGGTATAAATACACAAATCAGCTGCAATTTTCATGGCTTTTTCTACAATGACCCGGGTCGCAAGATCGGTATTTTCAATCAAGGCAACTGCTGCAGACTGGGCCGCTGTGCTGCCGGAACCAATACTGATCACCCCGTCATCGGGTTCAATCACATCCCCGTTGCCGGACAAAAGATAAGTATTCTCCTTATCTGCGGCAATCATCATGGCTTCCAGCCGCCTTAAATACTTGTCCGTTCTCCAGTCCCGGGCAAGCTCCACACAGGCCCGTGTCAAGCTTCCGTTATACCGTTCCAGTTTTTTTTCAAGTTTTTCAGACAGGGTCAATGCATCTGCGGTGGCCCCGGCAAAACCGGTAACAATCTTATCATTATAGATTCTTCTGACCTTTCTGGCCTTGTGCTTTGTAACAATACTGCCCAACGTCACCTGACCGTCGCCTGCAACAACGACGACATCTTTATGCCGTACTGCCAGAATCGTGGTCCCGTGAAATGTTTCTGTATTCATTTTCATTGCCTTATGTTTTCAGCTTCTTGGATGTGACTTATCATACACCTGCATTAACCTGTCCATACTTACATGGGTATACACCTGGGTTGTTGAAAGACTGACATGCCCTAAAATTTCCTGAATCCCCCTTAAATCCGCACCAGAGTCCAGCATGTGCGTTGCAAAAGAATGACGCAGTGTGTGGGGAGAAACCGGGATATTCAGTTGGCACTCCCGGACTGTTTTATCAAGAATCCGCCGGATGGACCGTGAACTTAATCGTGAAAACACTTTATTCACAAAAACCGGAATAAAATTTTCTTTTAATGATCTTCTGTATTCTTCAATCGCAGTCAAAGCTCTTTTGCCAACCGGCACAACCCTTTCTTTGGACCCTTTTCCAAAGACTCTAATCATTTGGCGTTTAAAGTCAATATGTTCTATATTCAGGCCTTCCATTTCCGATACCCGCATGCCTGTGGAGTAAAACGTTTCAAACATGGCCAAATTTCGTTTATCAAACCAGGTGTCTGATTTAATCGAATCCAGAAGATAAAAAATATCATCAACGCTTAAAAATCGGGGTATGGTTTTTTCCAGTTTTGGAAACGGCACCGTGTCTGCCGGATTAACCCGGATCTGACCGGATTGGAGCAGATAATCAAAAAAAGCCTTTAGGGACGATAATTTTCTTGCCATGGTCCGTTTGGTTTTGCCGGATTTTACAAGGCAGGCAAGATAATTTCTAATGGCAGTGGTATCCAGGGTGTTCACAAGGGGTAAAAACGATTTCTGGCAAAGGGCGGCATCAGAACTTTCATCGTTTAGAACAAAACGGATAAAACCTAAAATATCAGATCGATAGGCACGACTGGTATGGACAGAGTATCCTTTTTGGGCCAGGAGCGTGTCAATAAACCGATCAAGAACCATCTTTCAGTCCTGCATATGCCATCACACGCTTCATATCCTCCCACACCTGACGTTTATATTCAGGGTGTTTTAGCAGCAGGGACGGATGAAAGGTCGGCATCACTTTAATACCATGATAATCATGGAATCTTCCCCGAAATTGTTCCAGGGGCTGACGGTTCTTCAACAAAAACTGCCCGGCCTGTGTGCCAAGGGTAATGATCACTTTGGGAGAAATAATGTCTATCTTTTGATGTACGGCTATTGCATCACCGGCATTGCAGATGAATACGGCATCAGAAGACAGGGTCATGGCAGCAAGGATTTTAATGAGCAGCTCACCCCCCGGACCTTTAAAAAAACGGGTGCCGCTGTCTAAGATAAAAATGGATGCATTTTCAGGGCCTTCAAAAAAAAAAGGCGTTTGGGGTTGGCTTTTCATGCCCCAGTTGTTGATCAGGGCTTCAGATGGTTTAGAAATACCCAGAGACGTGTTGCCCATCTTTCGTTGAGCAGACAGGTAAAGGGAGAAATCATTTATCACGCTTATAAGGTCGGTCTTGATTGAATCCCGATCATTTGACATACCTGAACTCATCCGGGTTATCCCATTTTTTCAATCACATGATCAATGAGGATATCCGCCACCTTATCTTTTTCGATTAAAGGGATGTCAAATGAGGACCCATCCCTGAAAAAAAGTTTAACCTTGTTGGTATCGGCCTTGAATCCGGAATCAGATGATCCCACCAGATTGGCAGCAATCATATCCAGATTCTTTTTTTCCATTTTTAACAGGGCATTTTTTTCAAGGTCATCGGTTTCTGCTGCAAATCCCACCAGGAACTGATCACTTGTCTTGTTTTGACCAATGCGCTTTAAAATATCAGGGTTTTCCGTCATGGCAATGGAAAGGTCTTTGGTGTTGTCTTGTTTCTTTATTTTGCTGGTTTTCGGATCAAGGGGTTTATAATCCGCCACTGCGGCAACCTTGATGATAATATCGGCGGATTCCAGGTTGGCCAGCATTTGATCCGCCATTTGTTCACAGGTTTCCACATCAATCCGTTCAACATTGACTGGCGGGGCGAGGGCAACAGGACCTGAGACCAGGGTCACCTGCCCGCCTCTTTTTTCTGCTGCCCGGGCAATGGCATATCCCATTTTTCCGGACGAATGGTTGCTGATAAACCTGACGGGATCAATGGCTTCAACCGTGGGACCTGCGGAAACAAGCACTTTTTTACCCGTTAAATCTTTTGGGGTCAGCATGGCCTCAACCCTGTCAAAAATAAACCAGGGTTCGGGCAGCCGTCCGGCACCCACTGTTTTACAGGCCAGTACCCCGGCATCCGGATCAAGAATATGCCATCCGTCTGTTTCAAGAATATCCAGATTCCGTTGTACCCGGATGTTTTGATACATATCCGTATTCATGGAGGGACAAATCATCACCGGTGCCGTGACTGCCAGCAATGTAGTGGACAGGGCATCATCGGCAATACCATGGGCAAGCTTTGCAATGGTATTTGCCGTTGCAGGGGCAATAATAGCCGCATCTGCACGGGTGGCAAGATCAATGTGCTTTACAGAAGATTCCGTATCAAAGTACAGATCAGACAGCACCTGATTTTCAGACAACACTTCAAAGGTTGTTTTACCCACAAATTTTTGGGCATTGTCTGTCATGATGACCGTCACGTCGGCGCCGGCTTTCTTTAACAGCCGCAACAGCTCAACTGCCTTATAGGCAGCGATGCCACCGGTAACTCCCAGAAGGATATGTTTATCTTTAACCCTCATTATTCAACCAGATTTGTCTCGGAAAGTCCGGTTCCTCCCAAAACAGTTGGGGCCACCCCCACCTCAACATAGGTATACATCTGCTCCTCCCGAATGGTAATCACCGAAGTTCTTGAGGGTTTTTGAAAAACCATGATCGTGGCACCGGGAGACTTGATCTGGCTGACAATCGTCCAATTGTCTTTTTGCATATTATTATTGAAAAAATGAAACAGGGATTGTCGCTTTACCCGACCCTTGAGTGTAAGGATGCCCGAGGTAAATCCGGGGGTGGACACCACAACCGTCCTGTTTTTTACAATTGAAAGCTCCATGGGAACCAGCACATCCTCAAAATCATAATAACTTGCAGTGGTTTTTTGGGACGTGGCCTGTTCGCCTGAAATCCGACCGTCTTCAGGTTTTTTTGAACCTGTATTCCCCATACATCCGGAAATAAAAAAAGCCAGCAACACAAGTGCCAGGATATTAAAACTGAATTTGTTATTACAGTTTGTTTTCATTTTTCCTCCTACATGCTACGGATTTTGATTTTCGTTAGAACTCATCTTATCTAAAACTATTTATTTGAAATGTCAAATCTGAGATTTGCTGATATTTGAAGTCTGAACACAAAAAATCAATTAAACAATTCTTTCCACCACAAATAAAAAAAGTTCTTCAGCGGTGCCTTGGGATCTATGGCAACAATACCGGCTTCAACGGAATCACTGCCATCCTCAACCGGAGTCGTTCCCACTGAAATGAAAAGCTTCTGTTTGCCTTCATGGATGACCATGACAGGCTTTGAAGGAATCCCCCCACCAATTGACTTAAACCGTTCCAGATCCGGGACGTTGTCTCCGTCAGAATCAACACCGGAGAACGACAACACCGGCTCCCCGGTTTTATGGTTTAAGGCATATAATCTGCCCTCTCCTCCCGGTAAACACGGGTCATCATTGGGAATATAAGAGGTAATATAAAATGTTTTATAAAAAATCGTACCCCGGGCCAGTATTTTTTCACCATCCGGATCAAGATCAATATACCACCCTTTGTCCACCGACAAATTGGTATCCACATCGCCGGTTGCATCGTCAAGGTCCGGGGGTGAAGCACTTGTCAGTGTCACATCAACCAGATCCTCTTTCGTTAACGTCACTGCGGAATGTGAATCCATAAAACTATATATGGTATCTGTATCCGGATCTGTTGTCGCATCCGCACAAGGGTCTTCCCTGTCACCACTCCCAACAAAGATAAGATCATACCCTTTTTCCAATGTGACACTGGGCGGATAAAAGAATTTTTGCTGGTAAGTGGTATTGTCCGTTTCAAGTATCACCTGGGCCGTCCAGTTCTGAATATTTTCGTTGCATTCCGGAAAATCAGCAGCATCACAATTGCCAATTCTCCATACCTGTCCACCCATGTCACCGACATAAATTTTATCCACGAATCCATTGTCATTCTCATCAACCGTTTTCACGGTACTGGGTATGCTGTAGACCATGGAAGCATCATCCGTTGTATTCCACTTCTTAACCACAGATCCATCAGAAACATCAATCACAATCACCGCATCTCCTGAGGAATTGTCAGAACTGTATCCCCCCCCCACAAACATCACTGTTGTTCCGGTTATATCCACATCACTGGTTTTAACCCTTCCGAAAACAGGCTCGGAATACGTGTTCCCCAGTTCAGTGATACTGGTATTATCAATCGACCACAGATACTCGGGGGTATCAGGGTCAGTGATATCCAGGGCAAAATAACTGGCTCCGCCACTTCTAAGGCCGCAGACAAGAATGACCTGATCAACTGCCGCATCAACCTTGCCATCGGCATTATTATCTATAAAATAGGTTTGAGGGCTGGAATCCACATAAAATTGATGACCATACCCTTCAATCATTTCTTTTAACCGGTCCAGCAGATCAGGGGGGATAAAGCCCCATGCTTCCGTGCCATAATCAATTTCATCATCAGGCGTTGTCACGTCAGGGTCATATTGATCATATACCGCATGCAGCATCCCATCATTTGAACCGAAGAATACATAGGTTTTTGAACTGGAATTTGCATACCGATATTCAAAAACAGCAGGTTCACTGTGAAGGACATCTCCGGTAAACAAGTTTCTGTTTTCCTCGATCTTCCCGTCACCATCTTCATCAAGCGCATCGCCTCCCCTGATGTAATTAATGATGGTGGGCCTTCCATCTGCAGGATTTCCCAGGACATCTGCCGTCAGGTCGGTGGTATTTGAGGTGTCAAACGCATTTGAATAATGGGTCAAATCATTGTCCACTCCCAGATATGTATAAATATGTCTGTCTGAATTTTCTATATAATTACACCCTTCCCCCGTGCAATCAGATGTTGAAAAATCAGCATTTGACCAGTTTTTAGTGGACCAATAGGGAACGGCATCATCTTTTAGGGCCCCATTGGGGTAGGTTGCTGCCTGGCCGTTTTTACCTACAATCTGAAGTGTTGAATCAATGCCGAATTTCAGGACATCCCCTTCCCAGAAATTTCCTTCACCCGGTTTGAACAAGGCCAGGTAAATCCGGTTTCCGCTAAGCGTTCTTGTAACCGGGACTACGGGGGCTGTAAACGTACTGGTATTGGTGAGGATGGCATTGACGGCAGCAAGGATTGCACTGCTCAGACCCGAGGCTGAGTCAGCAGTGAAATGATATTTACCATAATTCTCATCTGTTGTGTCATAAAGGTTTGTAAACCCGTTTCCATTGTTACTGGTGTTGATCAAAAAAAGGTTGCTTTCCCTGCCGGCCATGACCCCCACCGTGTAGGTATAAACCCGTTGAAACCCGTCAACATAACCGACCATATCATTTGAGTAAAAGAAATGAGACACATCATCCAGCCAGGTTGACCCTTCTGTGTTTAGGGGGATTGAAAACGTTGATTCATCTGTCCGGATATTCCCTTCGCCGATCCCGGCATCATCGCTGTCCAAATCACCAAAGCTTGTGGGTTGACTGCATTCCTCACACAGCTTAGTACCATTCCAGGTCTGGTCTTTTGAAGGGATACCTGAAGAGACAACAATAACATACTGGTCCTGGCAATAATAATCTGCATCAATTCCTGAAGATGAAGAATTGTAATATTCCCCGATGCTCACCAGCCCTTCTGCAAGTGGGGAATAGTCAACAGTTCCCATGTTGTTTATATTATTTATATAGTTCGGATCAAGAATATTGTTATCATAGTTAGTATCGTCCACCGTAGAGACGACTTCACCCAGCGGCTGGACATTGGAACTGCCTTCCGTGGTGGATGTAAAATTATAAATACCAAAGTTTGCTTTATTGGCTGTGATTTTTGCCACTGACATGAGGGCTTGCTTTGCATAATAAAATCGACTTTTTCCGGAAAGGTCACTGCCGTTTCCAGAATAAAGCGGCGTGCCCTCATCTTCCGCAAAAAACAGCCAGTTCAGATAGTTTTTTGAGTATCGGAACCTGGTCGCATTATCCTTTATTTCAAACCCGGTCTCTGCATCTGTAACCGTTGCCGCATTCGGTTGAACCGGCAATGTTATTGTTTTCCCGTTTATGATCCATGTGTTTCCACTGTCTGCTTGCAGGCCATTGGTATAAATGTCCGGCAGCAGGGTACTCAAAATTTTCACAAGATACCAGGTTCCGCCATGTTCAACTGCAGCATAGCCATTATCATTAAAAAACCCATTGGCCCCTGTGGCAATTGACAAACCTGATAAGTCATCCGGTTCAATAATCCTATCAATTTTTCCCGTGGCTATATTATTTTTGTTCTTATACCTTTGAACCGTTTCTCCTACAGTAAATGAGCCTGTGATGGAATCAATCTCCAGTTCCAGGGTAGATCCGGAATAGGTTTTATATATAACGCTGGCAGTCGCACCCGAAGTGAGCTCTTCAATATCGGCCCCTTCTTCAAAGTTATAATCAATTTCATCAACATCCGTTAGCACCAGGGTCCAATTGTTTAAAATTTCAGGGGCTTCCCCGGAATCTATGTTATCCAGGACATCCCAGGCGCTTCCGACAGCCGGCGTGTAATCTGTTTCATTTTGATAATCACTATGCCACTTGACCTGTTCCATTTCTGCACCATTGTCAAGCAGGAGAACGATATTGGGCCCCACTTCATTGGACGTTACACTGAATATGCAGGTATCATCGGCAAAAACAGCACTGCAACAAACAAAAAAGAACAGGGAAAAAATGCAATATAGCTGTTTATTCCTTGTGAAAGTCTTCATATTCCTTTTCCTCTCTGATCTGTGGAAATGTATTGACCTTAAAATCCAATCCTGTAAAAACCGGATTCAATTGAGTGTTCAGTCTTATGGGTCCCATATCCCTTTGCTGTAAGTGTATATCTATGTGCCTTAAAGCTCCCCACCTCATACCCGGTTCCTCTTGGCGGGTTAGTCGAACCGTCGTAATCAACGCTTCCCTCAAAAGACTGTGATGAAGATAGAATCACCTTTACTTCGTCGGATTCATCTATATTGCCGTCAGCATCATTATCCAATCCATCGGCAATGGGAAATGAAATCCCTGCCCCTGTTGTAATATTGTTGCCATGGTACAATTGAGTATTGGGGGGGACACATTCCCTTGCCGCTTCAGCAGCATAGAATGCCAATTGATAAGACTTATGATTTTGGGCGATTGCCTGTTCAACCGTAGTCGTATTTAAGGAAGAAGTACCTAAAACAGTCAGAAGGACAAGCATAATCAATGCATAAATAATGGCAGATCCCTCTTGGTTGTGTAATGGAAAAAGTATCCCTTTTTTATGTTCTTTTATCATATTAATTTATCTCTGATTTGATTTGTTCCATGGTAAAACTCCGGCCAGAGAAGTTACTCGATGGTGTCACTGTAACCGCGATGGTTTTATTGCCATTAACCGGCGTGTCATCAGACACTTCCCATGAAATGGTATCCCCCTCCTGGGTCATCCCGGTATGCGTTCCAGCGACCAAATCTGCATGGTCATAGGGCAGCAACAAAAGCATTTCAATTTGTTTGGTTGTCTGGACAACCGTATTTGTAAGTTCTCTGGCGGATGCATTCCCTTTTATGGCGGTTATCTGCATCTTTGCGATACCAAGGATACCAATGGTAAGGATGACCATGGCGATAAGCACTTCAATGATGGTGAATCCATTATCATTTTGGTTCTGTTTCCGGCACGGTCGAATCAATCGGTTAAAAAACCGAAGACACATCTTCCTGGATAAAAAATTATTATATTTCACAGCTATAACCCCAGATTTCTGCATTTAACCGTGGTTGTCAGAATACGGTTCTTGCCTTTAACATAATCTGTTTCATTGATATCGATTGTCGCCTCAATTGTTATCTGCACCGATTTGATCTTTGGTAAATCCAAAGCTGCAACTTGATGAAGGCTGGGTGGGAGAGAGACAATCGCCCCGTCTTCATCAAGGTATGCAAATTGAAGCGTTTTTATATTCTCTGCAAGCGGCTGATGAATCGCACCGGTTGCGTCACTCACCTTTTTTCCGATGTCTGTATCTCCATCACCATACCCGTCGTACAGGTCATATGCGACGTATTGTATTTCGCCGGGTTCATCCACTGTTGAATCATTATCATTATCCCTGTTATCATCATCTGCCAAAAAGTTAAATGCCAACGGATACCCATTACTCCCATCTCCGGCACTGACGATTCCAGTCCCGCTTGTACCGTCCGGATCATACCCTGCCATTCTGATGTCACTTGTCATTATGTATAAAGCCACCCTTAAGTTCTGCTGCATTTCAATGACTTGTTTCTGGGCAAGCTGTGCCTTCTGCTGATTTTGATATGCTGAAAAAATCCCAGCCGAAACAATGGTTGTAATGGTCATGGCTATTAACAGTTCTACCAGGGTAAACCCCCTGTTATTTACATTATATTTATGAGACATAGCCATCCTATCCTTTATGAATACGCATTTTTATCAATTGAAGTTTATACCATCACTGCTTTTCAGGACCCTTATATTTCCTGCGCTACTCACAATGATACTTCTATAATTTGATTTATTGTTGCTGATAAATACAGTCCCAACTGTGGTTGCGGGAATCCCCCGGCTGTTAAACCCAAATGTATTGGCCGTAAACGTTGTGTTCTGATAAAATTGAATACCGGCAGGCAGCGTTATCTGTTTAAAAACAATTTCACCCACATTGGTGTCAGGCCACCAGTTTCCAGCCCCGCCGCTCCATCCGTTGTCGACCCAAGCCGTATATTGATCATTGGCAACATCAAAAATAATGGCTGCCGTGGCATTTTCTTTGACCGCCCTCATCTTTGCTTCCTGCAGGCAGGAGACAATATCCCTTGCAGCACTTCTCAGCCTGTAATCCGGCAATTTAGCAACAATACCGGGAACAGCAATCGCTGATAAAATGCCGACAATTGCAATAACCACCATCACCTCTATCAGCGTGAATCCTGATGTAACCTTTTTATTATCTTTTAATTCCATATGACAGACCCTAAACTTTTTAGTTGAAATAGTTCTATGCAAAAATGATGCAATTGTTAATTTTATTTTTAATCAGACCTATCAAATTGCTTGACCATAATCGGTTTTCAAATCAAAATATTGAACCAATAAGGTTCTTTATCTCCTGAATGTGGAAAATATCTCTTCTTACACATTCAATTAATTTTTCATTAGAATCGGTTTATTTTACAAAAGATGTCAATGCGGGCAACATTTATTGGCAACTAAATTAAAACCGCTACCAATCAAATTTCCTGTTTGTGATCCTCACTAAGGATAATGAAAAACAAACCCTGTGGTTCGATTTTGTTGAAATATAATCCTGTCACCTTTCCGGATGGATTTATTTGTTTCTATTTCTCCAGGACATCACCTTGACCTTAAGGCCGGGTATATTCACTTTTATGGGTTTTAAACCGCCAACCGGTGTGGTAATGAACAAGGTATCATCAGGGCCTAGTACGGGTTTTGAGCCGGGTCCCCCTTCAATGGGAATCGCAACGACAACATAGGGGTTCTCCGGATTATCCGGATCGATTACCCGGTCATTCTCATCAAATTTCCCATCGCCATTCAGATCGAAAACAGCGTCATTGGGTGCACAGCCGGAATTATAATCCACGGCATAAAGCCATGTTTTGCCACTTCCACCACAAATATCCGGATCCGGAATATAGGTGGTAAAAAAGACGACTCCCCCTGCTACCAGAGGCTGCTGGATAACGCGTTCACTCCCCAGTAAATTAGAGGGGCCGTTATAATCTACCTGTCCGTTATAGAGTTTAATGACCCACGACTGGTTATCCGCGCAGGTATCGGCAATATATCGAACTTCCCTTTCCTCTAAACTCCCGTCTGCCAGCATTACATTGCCTGCTGCATATTTTGCTTCCAGCTCAACCAGGTCTCCGCAGACATCAGGATCTGAAGGGTTTGCAGCCCCTGTTGTAAAGGGATATACATAGCAGGATGATGGTGCAGGATTATCCTTGAGCCCGAAAAAATACTGTTGGTTCATGGTGGTTTTATCCGCTTGTTCTTGATAAATACCGGTTCCATAATAGATCCATATGGGATTGGGCTCCGCATCGGTTTGAATGCCATAGGCATAGGTCGCCCGGGAACTGATGGGATTTAGGGTGGGGGATGAATGAGAGGGGTTAAAGTCAAACACCGTTGATATGACAGGGGTTTCACCATTTCCGATATTCGAAACGCGGAACATGGTGCCATAAAGATTTCCCACATAGAAACAATCTGAAATATAATCCCCTTCAAAATCGGCCGTCATGACGGGAGATGCAACATCATTGAGCAATTCAGTGTCTGACAATTTTACCCGATTGATATGGGTGCCATCTTTATGCCATATTGGGGATTTATCTTTGGCAGCAATGCCATACACATATGCCTGCTTATTCGCCTGGTTGTCCAGAGAATAACCCGAACCAAAGAAAATTCCCCAAAGCGTATTGTTTTCTCCATCTGCAATTCTATCAATACTCACATCCGACCACGTTTCACCCAGCTGGTTATCATATTCAAGCTCATCGGATTCATCGACGCTACCGTCTGAATCATTGTCCAGGCCATCTAACAGATAGGCTGAATGGGTATCTCTGAACTGCCACAAATACTTGACCGCATCGGTATAATCTGTTTCCTGCCCTTCCTTCTTTTGATAGGTTACGTCCAACGCAAAATAAGCATCTCCTCCCTCCCGTTCACCACATACCAGGATTGTTTTCCACGCCGTTCCGTCATAGATATCGCCAACCTGTGGGGAACCATCAACAAACGTCTGGTAGCAATAATCCTCACTGCACATATTATATTCCGGCTCATTGGCACGGTTCAGTTTCTCGTGAAAATTAAGGGGGACAAAAGACCACATTTCTTCTCCGGTTTCAAGGGAAAAAGCATGCAGCGCACCATCATTTGCACCAATATAGACCATGGGTGAACGTTCCGGCACAAAGTCACCATACCCGTCAAAATCATAATAAAAAGCTGGATCTCCGACGATTACGGGGATAGAGTTAATAAAAGAACCCAATGGCTTACAAAAATAACCATCGCTGGCAGAATCAAAATAATTGTCATGGGTCAGATTTAGACTTGAATAGTCAATAACATCTGAATCATTCAACGGATCAATGGTATACACGTTTCTTGAAGCGGGAAGTACTTCGCTTGCCCGCCACAGGACATTATCCCATTCCCCGGTGACCGCATCCGGCTTTAATGCCTCCAGTTCTCCGGTCCAGTTGCCTGCATTAAATTTGGCCAGGATCACAAGATTTCCCTGATCGACTGATGTTGTCGGAGCCGGGGCCGAGCCGTGAAACACAAGTGTTTTAATGGTCTGGGTGATGCTTGAGAGGGTGTTAATCAGCTCCTCTCTGTTGTTCGCAAGAAATGGCTGCCCCACACCGGCTTTTTCCTCATGCAGGGCATGCAACGCATCATCGGCAACCGCATTGCCCCGTATATTGCTGACCTTTGCCATCTCTTCTATTTGCACGGCATTATCAATGCCAAAACCCACGGCGATGGGACTTACATTTATATCACATAATGCATTTGTTTCTGCTGCAACATCTGCCACGGTTCCATTACCCAGGCCATCGGTAATATCAATTAAAAATTTGGATTGACAGTCAACGATATTATAAGACTCACCCGCCCCGTCCTGGTCTGGTTTATTACCACTAAAATATTGTTTTGCCGCTGTTATGGAATGATCAAATGGCGTCCCGTAATGGGCAACCGTAGCAGCAATCGCATCCTGGAGGGCTGTCTGCTGGGCATCATCATTAAATCGGCATCCCACATGTATCTTTGTATAGTCAATGGCCGACGTATACCCGTGTTCCGTCTTGCCGCTCCAGGTGCCAAACCCCCATGAAATGCCCCGATCCTTTACAAGTTCACTGATGACATCCTTTCCAATGTCAATCCGGCTCATTTGGGCACCGGCTTCCCAGGGGTCAACGTTTGTCCAGTCAACAGATGCACTCGTTTTTGTCCGTTCTGAAATATTATAGTTTGATTCGGTAAATTCAGATGGATTGTCATGACTTTGGCCATGGATCGTTAAATTTGTCACCGCACTGCCGGCCTCATCAATTTCAAATTCCAGGTACGCGTTAGTGATAATGGCATTTTTGGGGATGGATACATTTTGAAACCGGATGCCAATGGTCTGATCAGAACCGTCATGGACCAATTCCAGGTCGCTGCTTCCTGTTGTATTCACACTGCCTGAACTGCTTTCCTCGGCATCATCTTTCCCCTGGGATACCCGGATATTAATTTCCTGATCTATACCATCGGTATACACCACATGCAGCAGTGGCGCACCACCGCTATTTCCGTCATAGGAACTGGCCGTCCGTTGTCCTGTGCCGGTGATAATAAACACCATTGAATTTTCACACGCCCATCCATCCCGATTGACAATTTCCTGGACAATGCTCTTTAGATCCGGTGTACGGGGCTTTACATCACTGCTCACATTCATCATGCGGGTCATGCTGGAGGAAACATCCAGTAATACCATGATGGCGGGACTGACCAGGTTTTCGGCATACAGCGGCACATTCCCGCAGTTGGATCCCTCCGGGGGCGCCAGAACCGTCAAAACCACATCAATTTCATACGGGCTGTTGGGTGTATTTGTTCCGATTATGGTAATGGTGGCATTATAATTGCCCGGGACAAGGGTCGTGTTTGTGAACGTTATGGTATGGTCAGCAGACGCTCCAGGATCTAATGTGGCTGTGCTGTCCTGGCCGGCAACAGCTATCCAGTCACCCCCATCTGCGGTATGCAATGCCATGGTATAGGTCAGTGCGGCATCCCCGGTATTTGTAACGGAAAAGCTGCCCTGGGCTGCGTTGTTCCCTTCATAGCAAATGGCACCAATATTATTATCGTCAACGGAAATATAAGAAAACCCATTTTCAATATACTCGATATGCAGCAGCGGCGGCGCACCATCACCATCATAGGATTCGGCCACGCGCTTTCCGGAACCCGTTATAGTAAAAACCATGGCATTCCCACTTGCCCATCCCGATCTGCCGACAATTGCCTGAACCACCTGACTCAAATCCGGCGTCTGGTGCTGTTCACCGGTATGCCAATCCGTCAGATTATTCCATTCTATGAATTGATCTGTCTTTGTTCTCTGTAAAATATTATTTGTTGTTTGCGCAAACGTACCGGGGTTGTCAGCTGCTTCAGCATGTATATCAAGGTTTGTCGGGTTTGTATTCACGTCTTCATCCACATCAAACTCAATATACGCTCTCGTTATCATGGCACCCTGGGGAACGGCAATATTTTGAAACCGGATGCCGATGATTTGATCCGTATCTTCGGTAATTAATTCCAGATCAGTACTGTAAAGATCCATACCACCGGATTCACTTTCCTCTGCATCATCACTATTGGCCGACACACTGACCTCAACAGTGGGAACCTGGATGTCTAACGTCACATTTATGTCCACAGGACTATTCGGGGATATGGGGGATGCTCCCGTATCCTCTATGGTAAGTGTTGCATCATAAAAACCCGGTATCTTGGCGGAAGCATCATAATTAACGGTAATGGACGTTGTTGCACCGACAGACAGCACGCCGCTGCTGGAAGATAAACTGACCCAGTCCTTGTTTGAGACCAAGCTGTAATTCAAGTCAGCCGTCCCTGTATTGGTAATGGTAAACGTATCTGGAATCGGATTGTTTCCCACATAACAAGAGGGGTCTAATAGTGTTTTATTCACCTGGATATAGGGCGTAGGTATTTCCGTGAATTCTACATGCAGCTCAGGCGCATTGTCCGGGGAACCATCAAATGAATCCGCCCTTCTTTGACCGGACCCTGTGATCACAAAAACCATATCATTACCGGATACCCAGCCGACCCTGCTGATGATTTCCTGGATTATGGATGCAAGATCAGGTGTGTTATATACTACATTGTCATTCCAGTCATCTACATTGTTCCAGTTTACGACGGCATCGGTAACAGGTCTTCCAGTAATGTCATAATCGGTATCACTGAAACGAGCAGCATCATCCCGATCCTCACCTTTGATGATAAGATCTGTGGCACCGGTTTCCGTATCTTTTGCTTTAAACGTTATATAGGCATCAGAAATGACTGCTCCGTGGGGGATGGCAATATTTAAAAAACGGATACCGATGGCCTGGCGCTTGCTCTCGTAATCATCCCATGTCATTTCAAGATCTGAACTGTCCAGGATCATATCACCTTTATTCCAGGCGTTGTTAAGATTTTCTTCGGCATCATCATTGTCATGGGATACCCTGACATTCACCTCCGCGCCAAACACATAAAAAGGCAAAATAAGGAAAAGACCGATTAACAAAATGAACCGGAAAATCTTATGTCTGCAGATTATTTTCATTACCTTCACCTCCGTTTTATCGATCATCACCTGGAATTTAATGGGTTAAAAAATCATGACAGGTGTGCTAATATCCGATCTTATAAATCTTTGATGCCCTGACTTCTATTTCCTGTTTTTTGTTTGCATTGGATTTAACGATATAAATAAATTTTCGATAATTTTTGCCGCTGCCGGGCACAATGACATTTTTTCCATACTGAACATTATACCAATATGGAATGGTATCAATGTTACCGTCGTTTGTGCCATCCGGGAACGTATCATTTAAAATGTCCTGTCCGCCATCACCGAAATTTCTCACCATGGCGGCAATCGCTTTTTCTTCATCCGTGGGATTGGCTGCTGCAGGGCTGTTGACTTTAGAAGGCGCCTTTGGTTTTGCATCCAGCCAGTATGCGCCATATTTCCAGGCACTGTCGGCGATATAAAAATTCCGTTGATAAATTATTTCATTACTCACAATTTTCAACTCAATGTCGCTGGTATTTGTGGAGGATATGCCCAGTATGGTTAATACGGCAAGGATTAATATCGCATAAATGATGGCAGACCCCTGCTCATTACCGATAATAAAATTTTTTTCAACCATATGGTATCTCCCTTGTCAAACCGTATATAACGATAAAATCCGGATAAAAACGGATTTTTCCCTTTGGAACTATTATATATCAGCCGCTTTGATAAAACTGATATCCGCTTTTTTTTTACCTGCAGGATCCGTCACAACAACCTTAACATTTTTAATCGCCGTATTCCCACCACTATCCGGACTCACATGCCACACAACCGTATAGCCGTCCGTAGTGGTTGCAGCACCCGTTATGACATTCGCAAAGGAGGTTGACAATAAAGATTCAATCTGGGCCTGAGCCGCAATCGTTGCCTTGGTGAATTTCATAGCACTGCTATTGGCCTTTATTGCTGTGATCTGCATTTTTGCTATCCCAAGGATACCGATGGAAAGAATGACAATGGCAATCAGCACTTCAATGATTGTGAACCCCTTATGATTTTTGTGTAATTTTTGAAAACAGTTAACCCGGCGTTTAAAAACCCGGCGGACGGTATCAAAAAATAAAAAATGTATATCCATCAATATTATAATCCCAGGTTTCTGCGTTTAATTGTGGTTATCTGATACGGTTCTTACCTTTAACACAATTTATTTCATTAATCCTGAGGAAAAACTTGCTTTATCGGCAAATAAAAAAATAGTAGATCCTGCACTTATGATGTTTCAACTCAAACTCTATACCATGAAAGAATGATGCAATATTTGGATCATTCTTCTAAGAATACACAAAAAAAAAGCTCTTTATGCCATAACAGTTGCAATCGAATTCCATAGCCAACTCTGCTTGCATGCGCATAAAAACAGAACATTATTTTATTTAGCTACATTCAAATTGTTTATAATTATGATGCATTGACTTTACAAAACTTGTCATTCATACCAACACCTTTTGATAATTACATGAAGCAGTTAGAAAAAAATATCCCATGGGTATGATTATCATCCCAGGAAATGATCCATGATATTTTTTTTTAATATAAAAGCATGAAGTGGAACCCGATTGATTAAATTAAAATAGCATCATTGAAATAACAACAAGAATGACGAAATACAATTATCCAGCAAAAGTTACCTGTATTAATTCTCTGTGTTTTTATAAGATGACATTTTTTTTAACAATGTTCCAGCATAAAGGGCATATTTTGAATTTGGATGGTTGTGTCTAACTTTTTCAAGAATTTGCATAGACTCTGCCTTCTGGCATGTTTGATTCATGAGGGTCCCAATTTTATACAAAACAAAGGCAGTTTTGCGTTTTGTATATGCTATCTGATAATATTTGATCGCCTGGGCTGTATACTCTTTTCCCATGCGTTCATCTTCTGCTTTCATTGATAGAACAATCTCCGCCGCCTGGCAAAGATTATTAAAGTTCTTTTTTATTGCCAATGCCTTATCTATATTTTCAATAGCCTTGTCATAATTTTGAACAGCACTTTCATAGCGGGCAATCCCTAAAAAAGTTACATCTCGAAATTTAAAATTATCTGAATTCGCAATGGCCCTTTGGTAGGCCCATATTTCTGTTTCACCACCAAAAGCCTGGCCGTATTTAAACAAAACCATGCTGGAGTCAGGGTTTTGTTTTAGGGTATCTGCCCAAAGACTCTGGCTATTTTTCCACACAAATTCTCTTTGGACCGTTGCTATAGAAAAAACAAAGATGATAGCAAAGAAAACAATCCATTGCTTTTTAGAGCTGATGAGACCCCTTTGAACAACACTGCGACCATAAGCAACCATACAGATAGCTGCCAGACTGACGGATAAATACAAGTATCGTTCTGCAAAAGGGACCCATGCGATATGACCAAAAGCAATCGGTAAGGCAGGCGCAAAAGAGATTACCAGGATCATACTCACGAGCAGGAAAGAAATTTTTTTATTAATACCCCAATAAATACTCAACAGACAAAAAGAAAAAAATACGATTGAATAAATTGTTGTATTGATATTAGATATGGCAAAATTAAGGGGAAACGGAATAATCATCTTTTTAAGATAAAACCCAATGGCTGGGAAAATATGGAAAAGTTCAAAGGCATTTATTTTTTCAGCGCTGACAGAAACTGCCGCTTTAGACAGTGTCAAAGACGCATGGGTATAGGCAGAACTCTCCCACCCGTTTGTCCTCAAAAATGAGTATATAAAAAGGGGAATGATCATAACAATGAACCAAACCATTGCATTTCTCATAACCCCTTTGATCGGGTAGTTATGGGTATGATTGATGAGCATATCCATAAGGATGATGATAGGAATACCTGCCAGGGCGTTCTCCTTACATAGCATTCCCAGAAAAACAGCCAGGGGTGTCAATACAAATCGAAAAGGATTCTTTATAAAATAGAAATTAACAGCCAAAAGAAAAAAGAAGGCCCCGGCAATGTCCGATCGTCCCGAGACCCATGCCACAGACTCGCAGGTCAGCGGATGGATACCGAATAGAACCATGGCAAGACTTGCATAAATTTTACCATTCATATCCTGCTTGAACAGACGTAAAGTAATCAAATAAACCAGTATAGAATTTTGGACATGAAGCACGTAATTGGTCAAATGATATCCTTTCATGGACAATCCCCAGATTTGACTGTCCAGATAAAAGGAAAGGGTTAACAATGGCCTGTAATATTTTGTTGCTGACTCACGAAAAAACAATTTAAAAAGATCGAATTTAAAATCTTCACGTAGGAAAGCATTAAAATGCTCCATATCATCCATGTTCACAAAACCAAAATAATTGACTGGCAAGTACAGGGCCATGATGAACAACAGGCCAATGAGGAAGGATTGATTCTTAACTGCTTCTGTTTTTATCTTCATGACCATAAAAACCGTTTGTAACATTATAGTGATCTATCTGGATAAGACAGGATATGGCTATTTATAAACCAGCTTGCTGGTTGTATACACCCTTTTATTTTCAAGCAGGATGTATTTTCCCCCATAGGGATCATCAGGAATGGATTCAACCAACCCCGTGTTAATGAGATCAGACAAGTGGTCTGGAAAAACCCCGAATTTTTTTTTAAACGCATCAATTTTTTTTTCAAGACTGTTCATAACCGTTAATGCTTCAAGTCTTGTCTCAAGTTGTTTTGCCAAAATCGGGTTACGGGTCTTTTTCAGGATATCCTCTAAAAACAAGATAGCAGGCTTGTATTGATTCTGGTACATGGCAAGCCGGCTGGCAAGCGAGGCAAGATACGTCGGACTTCCAGGCAGCTTTGCCGCCTCCATCATATATTGTGAGCCCTTAATATTATCTTTTAAAAAATAAAAATAATTAAACCCGATATGGTACGGGACCTTAAAATCAGTTGTTCTATACTCTCTTGCCTTAAAAAGGAGGGTGTTGGCCTGATCAATCTTGCCAAAATCCCATGTAAGTAACATATTTGAAAACAGGTAAGCATCCCAGAACCATGGATCAAGATCCGTAATAACATCTGAAAAATTATATATATAATCAGCGTGTTTGGCATTGAGCGTCTCATTTTTTATGAATTTACCACCAAAAAAAGTAGACGCTTTTAAGAAAAGAAAATCAGATACAATGCCTTTAAATTCCATTGCAGCAAGACCGGTAACTTTTGAAGGCAGGATATAATCCATGTCACTTCTTTTTAAGAAGTTTTCTCTTTTTACGGAAAGATTCTGTTGAACAAAAAAACACAAAACAATGGAACAGATAAGAAGAAAAGGCGTCAGATGAATAATAACCACCTTTTTCAATTCAGTTCCCTCCGGTTGAAAATTATAGAAGCCGATAAAAGAAGGACCACAGAATAAACAAGGCTGTAACACGTTATAGAAAAAAGATAACCATAGGATATGGGTATCGCATGGGCAGCGTGTACTTTAAGATCAAAAACAGACAAATTTGGTAAGATATACTGGGTGATATCAATAATTGTATTTATCGTTTCAGACAAGGCCATATCAGCAGCAGACCTTGTTTTTAAAAACAAAACCACTTCTTCTATTGTCTGCCCTGCAACATAGATGGAAAGGCTGAATAAAAGAGTGATAAAGGAACTGGTTGTAATTGTACTGAAAAAAAGGACAATGGCATTTAACAAAAAAAGCATGAGCAGTTCAGAATAGATTGCCTTATAAAACTCAAGCCAGGAAAAAGTTTGAAAATAAACGTCATATTGTGATTTGATTAAAAAAAGATTAACGCTGCTGCATAAGGTAAGCATACAAAACGCCGTAACGATCAACAACATGATGCCAAGGTATTTCCCCCATATATATTGACTTCTTGAAAAGGGCTTTGATAACACACAATAGATGGTATGCTTGTCAATATCTTTGGATATCAGGTTGATTGAAACAAAAAAAGTCAACAAAAGTCCGGCTAAGGTGATGGCCGAAAGATTAATATCAACAGACACTTTATGTAAGTCTCTCATAAACAGACTCACACCAACAAAAGCACTGCCCATCATAAATAAGGAAAAAAGACCGATGCCGATCAATGCCCGCTCCCTGACACCTTCCTTAAAAGATAAAAAAATTAATGAAACCATTTTTGGGATCATGTTATTTTTCCCTGACAAGGGTTAAAAACAATTTTTCCATGCCCTCATTTTCAAGAACGTGTTGTTTTGTAAAAATACCTTTCAACGTTCCTGAATCCATTATGGCAACGCGGTCACATATTCTTTCAACATCATTTAATATGTGTGAGCAGAACAGAATCGTCTTTCCCCTTTTTTTTAAATCTTCAATAAGATCAATGACCATTTTTCTGCCAAAGGGATCTAGACCTGACATGGGTTCATCCAGGATAATAATATCCGGATCATGAATCAGGGCGAAACAGATCCCCACTCGCTGGGTCATGCCCTTTGAATAGGTACGCAATCTTTGTTTTCTTACCGCATAAAGGCCAACCTGATTTAAAAGTGTATTTATTCTTTTTTCTGCTGTTTTTTTATCAAGGCCGGACGTATAACTTGAAAATTTTAAAAGTTCTTCTGCTGACAGATTATCATAAAAATAAGGGTTTTCAGGCAGATATCCCACATTGAGACGGGAGTCGGGGTCAGAAGGCTTTTTATCATCAATAATGATGTCTCCTTTGTCAGGCTTGATAAACCCCATGATCATTTTAATGGTGGTACTTTTGCCAGCCCCGTTCCTGCCGATGATACCAAAACTTTCAGCCGAATGAATAGTAAGGGAAAAATTTTCAACCGCGATTTTCTTCTCTCTTTTAAACTCGGAAACATAGGTTTTGGATATGTTTTTTATGCGTATTTCAGGCATGGTTTATTCTTTAGTTATAAAAATAACAACAAAAAGCAGACCCGCATTGCAGATCTGCTTTTTGTCGTTAAATGATTTTTTCAAGCATCCAAATTATGGTGCTGTGTTTCCGGATTTGTCTTTCCAATCCGAACCAAGACTTGTTGCAGAGGTTGGTGCTGTAAGAGCGCCATCTGCTGCCTGCGCGAGCTCATAGACAGGGCTGGCGCTGGACAGAACACCATACATCACACCATTATCGGTTGTTGTTTTTGTACTGGCACTGGTTAATGCAAATGCCAAGGGTGTTGTTTCGATCGCTAACAGTGTGCTCGGGGAGGGTGTGAAATTAAAGGCATCTGTCCCAGTAGTAGTATTTGCAGCAATTGTTAATGTTGTTCCCCCTGTAGTCGTTGCTACAGATGCATCGGCAAGAACCATTGTGGAACTTAACGTCAGTATGCTTACACAAATCATGGCCATTTTAAAAATCTTCATTATATATCTCCTATTTTTTTAAATTTAATAAACCCAAATCGTGACCTGATCAATTAATTTGGATATTGTTGTTCTTCTGCGTAAAATGCTTCAAGATCTGTTCTGCAATTTCTGACATCGCTTACCGATGCCGTGTTAAAACTTTTTGCCCGGTAACTGGAAAACTGGGGGATCGCAATTGCGGCAAGGATACCAATGATGGCAATAACAATCATGAGCTCGATCAAGGTAAAGCCTTTCTGATTTCTTTTTTTTCTTAGCCAACTAAACATTTTTCTACCTCCTAATTTATGGTTGTTTTAGTTCTCGTCTTAAGTGTTTGGTTTAAGTTCGTCTTTGCCAAACTTACACTTCAAGAAGGGTGCCATCTGTTAAAAAAAAATAAAATAAAACTTAACTTATTGAATAATAAAGTTTTTTTAAACCATTTGAAAAAAAAATTCTAAAAGTTAATGCCCCTGCTTACTCTTTCCATACAATTTTTGAAATTCTTTACCAAAATTTGTCGTATGATCCTTTTAATTTGGTCAATTATCGAAAAATCACATCACCGTGTTTTCATCACATGTAAAAAATATATTTTATTACCCCCACGATAATGGTAAGATTTGCGCTTCATTAGGCTTGAAATCATTAATACGCTCAAAAAGAAACTGATATTAAAAATGGATGCCGTTGATATGCCCCCTAAATCAAAATTTAGAATTTCCCTTAGACTCTTACGTCCCCACCAATGGATCAAAAATTTGCTGTTATTTTCACCCTTGTTTTTTTCAGGGAACCTCATTGACCCCTCTTTGTATATTACCTGCCTTGGTGTCATTGTTTTCAGTCTGATTTCCGGTCTGGGGTACATATTAAATGACTGGATCGATCGAGAAAAAGACCGGTTTCATCCGGACAAACAAAACAGGCCATTTTGCTCCGGTGCGGTTACAGGGTGTGACGCCATTGTTCTTTCAAGCGCCTTATGTTTTATCCTGGTATCAATGCTTTTGATCTTTAATTTCCCTGGTAAATTCATTTTGTATCTGGCCGCCTATTTTGTCCTTACGGTCAGCTACAGTTTATATTTGAAAAAAAAAATCATTCTTGAAATATTTACCATTGCTTTTGGGTTTGTTTTAAGAATCCTTGCAGGAGGTGCCGTCAGCAGCGTAGCCATATCCAGTTGGCTGTTTTTAACGGTTTTTTTCATTGCCATGATGATTTCCATTGCCAAACGGGTGAATGAGCTTAAAGAGCTTGGTACAGACATTGCGGAGAAGCATCGGGAAAGCCAGGTTGGATATTCATTGAACTTTCTAAACCCCATGCTTTGGTCGTGTGGCAGTGTGACATTAGTTGTGTATGGGCTTTATGCCGTTGAGCATAGCGATCTGGTCGTTTATTCCGTACTGCCGGCTACCTATGGCATTTTCAGGTTTATTTTTCTGAGCGATCTTGGCAAAGGATCAGATCCCATCAAACTCTTCTTTTCGGACAGGCAATTACTGCTCACCGCCCTGATCTTTTTTCTGTTTCTAACCATTGTTATATACGCTTCATGATGGACAACATAAAAATGATGAAGCAACTATACCACATCATTGGTCCGGTTTTATTAAAATTATTGCCCAAAACATACAGGGCTGACCCCAATAGGCCATTATTGAAAAAAATACTGGTTATCAGACCCGGAGGGCATGGTTTACTGACTGCGTGCAAGATCGTTATGCAAAAACAAAATGAATGTTGTACCAAGCTTTGAAATCGCAACACCAAAGCCCACTTGAGAGGTAACATTCATGAAAACCATACAACGTAGAAAGGCCTCCGGCCTTTTTGGTTATGGCAAAGCTACCTTTAGCGAAACACCTCGCCAATATTTGAAAGGCAAAACGATTTATCTCTGACCTGGCCCTTAGGGCCAGGATTTTTAGAACTGACTAAAATTTGTTAAACGGGGAATGATGGATGCCCATTCTTCAATAATTGTCCCTAAAAAATATAAAAATCAAATTGATATGATTTGGGCAAATCTTTTAAAACAAAAGGGCCATAATATTCTTTATGGCTCGGATGAAAAATGGTTTGCAATATCGATCAGCGTCATGGCTTTGATATTGTGGCCGGTCCAAAGAAGAGCAACTGATTTTTTAATACCGAGTTTAGCTGGCTTTAAAATTGCTGTTTCCATAAAAAACACGCAGTGAAATTAATTTTTGGTATAGAATTTGATATCCATACAAGGTATGGTAACAACGAAACAATCAAATCCCTTGAGTGAAGCGAGATTGATCATTTCAATATTTATCATTGGGGTGCTGTTTATGACAAAAAATGTTCATGTGAAGCCCAAAAATGTATAAACGATTATATAAATATAAAGATTTATTCTATATTTTAATTTGGCGAGAGCTATTAATTCGGTATAAGCAGACAGCTATTGGTGTCCTCTGGGCACTTATTCAGCCTTTGAGCATGATGCTACTTTTTGTTTTGGTTTTTGGGATTATTTTAAATATAGATACCGGCGGAATTCCAAAACCATTATTTTATTTTGTCGGACTGGTCCCCTGGACTTTTTTTTCTTCTTCCATTTCAGCATCTATTGACTCCTTCGTAGCTCATAGGAACTTAATAACCAAGATTTATTTTCCCAGAGAATTATTGATTTTCTCTCGAATCATGATTTTTCTGGCCGATTTTACTATCACCTTTATATTGCTGGCCCTGCTGATTATGATATACCGAATTCCATTTAGCATGGATATGTTATGGGCGGTCCCGTTAACTATACTATTGCTATTGTTCACCACATCAGTCGGGATGATTTTGGCCACGATCAATGTCTATTATCGAGATGTTCGCCTGGCATCTGCTTTTTTATTGAGATTATGGTTTTTTGCAACTCCGGTATTTTATTCAATTGATACGTTGCCCATCAAGTTTAAATTGATATTATTTTTAAATCCATTAACCTACGTAGTTGAAAACTTGAGACGGGTATTGCTTGAAAACCGGGGGATTGTCGGCTGGCAGTTTATGATTGAAACGGTTTTTGTCCTATTTCTTTTTATTTTGTCATATCGATTGTTTATTCGATTAGAAAGGTCTTTTGCAGATGTCATCTGATCTGAGCATTAAATTTGATAGAGTGAGCAAGAAATTTTCTAAAAGTGCAATCCAGCATGGACTGCTACGGGATGATCTGGTAATGTTTTTCAAACGGAATAAAAATGTTGATTGTTTGAAAACGGATGAATTCTGGGCGCTTGATCAGATTTCATTTAAAATTCCAAAAGGATCAAGCATCGGCCTTTATGGTCCGAATGGTTCAGGCAAAAGCACTTTGCTTAAACTCATTGCCAATGTAATTTCTCCTACAACGGGAAAGATTACCATTAATGGGCGAATTGCACCTTTAATAGAATTAGGGGCAGGATTTCATCCTGATCTGAACGGGATTGAAAATATTTATATGAACGGGGCAATCCTGGGTATGACGATTGGTGAAATAAAATCAAAGATTGAACGGATCATTGAATATTCTGAGTTGAGTGATTTTATTTCAACACCGGTTAAAAAATATTCATCAGGAATGAAACTACGTCTTGGATTTTCAATTGCCATCCATAGCGAGGCAGACATTTTCCTGTTTGATGAGATTCTTTCAGTGGGTGATGAGGCATTTCAAGAAAAATCATTAAACTCTATCCAAAAACTGCTAAAAAACAAGAAAACTCTGTTCATCGTATCTCATAATAAAAAGAGGTTGACCGGTATGGCAGATAAAATTTTGATACTGGAAAAAGGCAAGATAAAATGGAATATATTCGATTAAATTTTAGAAGGAATGTTTACACATTAGATATGAAAAATAACTTAATTTTTAACTATAATTAAAATGCTGGATTTGGTGGTTAAATGAACGATCAACCGAAAATCGGAGTTGTAATCGTTACCTGGAATGATAAAAAAAATGTTATATCTCTTCTGAAGTCCTTAAAAACGCTTGTATACAAAAACATTGAAGTTCATGTTGTTGACAATGCGTCAACCGATGACACAGTGGACGTTATCGGCCGGAAATTCCCTGATGTCCATATTATTAAAAATCTTGTCAATCTGGGTGGAACAGGAGGGTTTAATACAGGCCTAAAATATGTGGGGAAAAAAAACTTTAAGTATATTTGGTTATTAGACAATGATGCACAAATTATGGACCAAACACTTTCAGAGTTGGTTAAGGTCTGTGAGGCTGATGAACAAATTGGCCTTGCCGGATGCATTATTAAGGATGTTGATAACAAGGAAATGATAGTGGAAGCGGGTGGCTTGATCGAAAGATATCGTACAGGACTATCCCCTTTTTTAAAAAACCAAAAAAAGAATACCCTGGATGAGGTCATTGATGTCGATTATGTGGCAGTTTGTTCGGCCTTGGTCAATATTAGTGCTCTTAAAGAAGTCGGGCTCATGGACGGAAGATATTTTTTGTTTTGGGATGACATGGAATGGGGGCTGGCATTTAAAAAGAAAAATTACCGGGTTGTCTGTTCTACTCGAGCAGTGGTGTGCCACCCAACTTTTTCCGAGAGAGATAGGGGAGATTTAACCTATTATTATTATGGTATTCGAAACCCATTCCTAGTTTATGCCTTGCACTTAAATGCACTTGAATGGTTTATTAATACTTATTTTAGGTTGCGGTCTTTATTTAAAAATATATTTTTTAATTTGTTTACTGGTAAGAAAGCAAGAGCCAAATATATTACAAGGGGAATCAGCGATTTTATTATGAATCGATGGTATATTTGTAAATATAGATATTCTGATCCTGTCAGGCCCGAAAAATTGAAAAAAAAGGTCAAGGTGAGAAAATTAGAAGGAAAAATATTGGTGGTTTGTGGTAGAAACTACAAAGCTAATCGTCTGGTTATAGAACAGATAGCGGAAAACTGTCGGACGAAGATTCTTCTTCAGCCTGACAGGAGACAATATTACAACCTTAAGGCTAAAACAGAATATTTGGATTTCGTTCATAATGACAATATACCCTTTTCGATAAAATTTTTACTGTTGCTGTTTCATGGTTTCAATGGAGTAGTGTATTTTGACACAAACCCATATGCATTTGTTGGAGGTTGTTCATATAAATACGAATCGGATACGGATATGCTTGTAAAAGAAAATGCATTTGTTTCATATTTATTCAAAATTATTACTGCTTCCGTATTGGGAGAGTTGATAAGTCTGTTATCAATGCCTTTTTTTATAGTGTTTTTTGTAAAATATAAATATTTTTCAAAAGAGAATATACGACGGTAAAAAATGCAAAAAAAAGGGCTGTTCAAGCTGGAAAATTGTGAGGCGATATGGGGATAATCGGTTTGAATTATTTAAAATGGTATCAAAATGATTTTTAAAATATTGAAAGTAGTTCGAAGCATGTTTGTTGATCTAAGGTACCGCTTGCATTATTTACAGGCAAGAAATTATAGCGTTCTTTTTAATTGGGATCTGTCTGGAGTTTATGCCAATACAGATTGGTTGTGTAAGGAAACTCTAGCTGATTGTACAATTTTATTTGTTTTTGCTGGAAGAAAGGACCGGATGTCTGCCTCTATGGTTTATCTAAACCAACTACTTAAGCAAAAAAGCGTTGATTATATCCATATCTGGAATTTTTCAAGAAATATTTCTGATTTTAACTGGGTGAAATCTCTTAACGATCCAGAAAAAAAAATATATGTTTTTTCTCCAGTTAATTTTGGTAAATACACGCATTATGCATACCGGTTGTATAAAACGGCATATAGTTTTTACACAAAAGACTGTTATCGAAAAATAAATTTCATTAAGTCAGATGATGATATGGTTTTTATTGAAACAGATAAGGAACTTTTTAAACAGTTTGTACATCAGATAAAATTAATCAATGAACCTCAATCCTCTCATTTTTTGGTGTCATCAAATGTAGTAAATAATGGTGTTTGCGCGTATTATCAGCAAAAAGAATTCAAACTGATACCTCATGATATAGGTGACTGTTATTTTCCCTGCGATAACGATATCCCAGGATTTGCCATGGAGGCCTATTGGGATGGGGGGGAAAAGTCTGAAAAATTGCATCATTATTTTTTAGCTAAGAGTAAAAATTTTATTAATATGGCCAGAGTCATTGATCCGGTAAATATAAAAATTGGGACGCGGGTCAGTATCAATTTTATTGGGTTTAAGCAGGACAGCATTAAAAAATTTCTTAAAAGCAGATGTCAGGATGACGAAAAATTTTTAACTGCAGAACTTTCTAATCAATTGAATAAACATGTTCAGATTTTTATGCCGTTGGTGTCATCCCATCTTTCTTATTTTACGCAGAGCCTGCAAAATGATGATGATTTAATTGTTAAGTATTTTAAGTGGATTGACAGCTGGGAAATGATCTAATGGCTAAGCGACCTGACTTTTTAATCGTTGGTGCACCAAAATGCGGGACAACTTCATTGTTTCGTTATTTAAAAAATCATCCACAAATTTTTTTGCCAGAAAAAAAGGAACCCAAATTTATTTCTTCCCAGTTTATAAAATTTCCAATGAACGGTCCTGGAGATACTCGTTTGGATGAAACTGTTCATGAGTTTTCTCAATACTCAGGCCTATTTTCTGAAGCAGATGATCATCAATTGTGTGGAGAGGCTAGTGCGGACACTCTTTATTATTATCATCAATCCATTCCGGTTATAAAAAAATATATTGGAAATCCCAAAATTATTATTTTATTAAGGAACCCGGTTGAAAGAGCGTTTTCTAGTTATTCGCACACTGTTAGGGATCATCGTGAAACAGCTGGTTTTGAGTTTGCACTATCAAACGAAAAAGTTAGAATTAAAAATAATTTTGATTTGATGTGGCATCATGTGAAAGTCGGATGTTATTATTGTCAGGTCAAAGCTTTTCTGGATAATTTTGAACATGTGTTTGTCGGGTTGTTTGATGACTTAAAAAAGGATAGCCCGTCGTTTGTTCGCAATGTTTTTGACTTTTTAGAGATTGACAATCAATATTTACCTTCAAATCTGGATAGAGTATATCATCGCAGTTATGTTCCAAAATACCGGTTTATTAACCAATGGATTGTAAGGCCAAATAAATTGAAAAATGCAGCTAAACCATTGTTTAATATTTTTTTTACAAACGCCCAAATAGAAGGTATGATTAATTTTTTCAAAGATATGTCAGAAAAGAAAAGGAATATTGAATTTGATACACGTATTCGCCTAACTCGCTCGTTTAAAAAGGATATTCACCAATTGTCACAGCTAATCGGTAAAGATTTGGAACAATGGATTTATAAATAAAAATGAATACTTCCGTGAGGACGGCTGCCCTTATCCTGAATTGGAATAAAAAGGAAACAGTTTTAAAGCTGCTGGCAGACATAAAAAATGTCAGTGACTGCCGGGCGGATATTTTTGTTGTTGACAATGCATCAACGGATGGTTCTGCAAAAGCCATTCAGGAGGCATATCCCGATGTTACAATTTTGCATAATAAAAAAAATTTAGGCGGCACAGGTGGTTTTAATTCCGGCCTGTTTCATATCATCCAGAAAGAACGATATGAATATATCTGGCTGTTGGATAATGATATCAGAGTTACAAACAACACCTTAAATGAACTTGAGATGATTATGAATGCCGATGAAGGTATCGGTATTGCCGGATCAAGGATCCAGGACATCGATCAACCAGAGGTAACCGTTGAAACGGGTGCAAATGTTCGGTGGGATATGATGGGTGTGGTACCAGTCAACCGGAACTCTACTGAAAATTTAAATGGCATTATTGATGTGGATTATGTGGCGATCTGTTCCGCCTTGGTCAGAATCAGTGCATTAAAAATAACCGGCCTGATGGATGATCGTTTTTTTTTATGCTGGGATGACATGGACTGGGGGCAGTATTTTATAAAAAATGGATACCGGGTTGTTGCTGTCTGCCAATCCATAGTCTTCCATGGCTCTTTTACTGAGCGGGATAGAGGGGATTTAAGCAATTATTATTATGGCATTCGAAATGCATTTTTGTTTTACTCAAAGCATGTGCCCGATAATAAACGAATCATACTTTTTTATAACAGTCTCAGGTTTTATCTCAAACTTTATTTTTTTTACAGGTTCCATGCGCATAGGTTAAAAGCGGGCCTTATTAAACAGGCAGTTCAAGATTTTTATTTTTCCAGATGGGGGAAAATACAAGAGTATTGTAATGGGAAGAAAAAAAGGTTTTCTGAAGACGAACATTTATACCTCTTGAATCCAGAAAAAATATTAATCCCCCTTATCGGAACAAGCTATCAAAACAGCATGAATTTATTAAGTGATATTAAAATTAGATATCCTGGCGCATCTATGCATATTATCATTACCCGGGACAGAAAAAATTATTTTAAGGAGTATTCAAAAACTTTGATTGATAATAGAATGCTCAGTCGGGTCAGTTATTTGTTAGAGCAGTTGGCAAAGCTTCATAAGAAAAAATTTGATGTTGTGGCAGCAGCACTTCCAACACCGTTTATCTATGCAGCACCAAAAGTTATGTTTTATGATGAGCAAACCCGATTATTTTCTGTCATTCGATTAGGTCGCTTGAAATGTCACCGAATTATTGGTTCAAACCTGCTAGGAGAAATTTTTTCCATCTTGGTTTTCCCGTATATTTATTATCAAAGTCTGGTTTACAAGAGTGGGAAAAAGTGAAGCCTTTTATTAAAATGCATTTAATTCATCCATGACCTGTTTGACACAGATATCCATGTTCAGGTACTGAAATTTGCCAAGCCTCCCCATGAACAAAGTGTCGGTCAATTGATGTGCAGCATCTTGATATGCCTTATACCTACAGATGGATTCCGGTGTCAGTATAGGGTATGACGGTAAGGGTGACACTTGATCAGATCCTGAATCAGCCGGATATTCATAGCACAGGCTGGTTTTTGGATGCTTTTGCTGAGTCATGTGCTTGAATTCTGTTGCACGAGTGTACTCATGGTCGTTGGGATAATTGACAACCGCTACAGGCAGATAATATTCCTGATCATAGGTTTTAAAATCAAAATGAATACCCCGGTATGGAAGAGCTCCGTTCTGGTAATTAAAAAACTCATCGATAGGCCCCGTGAAAATCAATGCTTTAAAATTTATAGTCTTTTGAATATCCTGAAAAGTCTTCCCGGTAATCAGTTTAATGTTCGGGTGATCGAGCATGCGTTTGAACATAGCTGTATAACCATTTTCCGGTATCCCTTGATAGGGGTCTGTAAAAAATGTGTCATCCCGGTTGAAACGTATCGGGATTCGTGCCGTAATTTCAGGTGCTAGTTGCCTGGCATCCATTCCCCATTGTTTGCGAGTATAATTTTTAAAAAATTTGTTATAAATAGTTTTTCCCATGCGTGAAATAACCATGTCTTCAGCATTTTCTATTTTAAGCAAATCAATTTTTTCTTTTTCCAGGTAAGAAATTACGTCATTCCGGGTAAAGGTTTTGTTGAATAGTTGTTCAAACGTATTGATATTGATAGGAAAAGAAATGTGTTTTTTATCAACAAAAGCTTTAACATGATGAATATAATCTATCCAGTTTGTGAATTGGGACAGGTAGTCCCAGACACTTTTATGCTGGGTATGAAAAATATGCGGGCCGTATAAGTGTATTAACAGACCGTCTTTGTTAATACAATCATAACAGTTGCCGCCAATATGGGTTCGTTTTTCATCGATCAAAACACGTAAGTTTTTTTCCCTTGCCAGGATACTGGCAGCCGTTATGCCGGTGATACCAGCACCTATAATTAGGACATCAAATGATTTCAATGATAGATCACCCTTGTTTTTTTATTAAATAATTTAAAGATAAACCCTTTGAAAAAACCCAAAGCAAACCGTGCCATAAATTTGTGTTTTAAAACGGGTGAGAAATAAAGCGGCAGCCATCGGATGCCGTTGATGAACAACAACCATTTTATTATCAAACTATATTTTGATGATGCAAAAGATGCACCAACTGCATATCCTTTTGCGGTGTCAGTATATACCAGAGGTGGGTGGTAGTATATCAAATCTTTTGCCTTAATTGCTTTTTTGCCGGTTGCAATGAACCGGATGGCCAGTTCAACATCTTCCTGACCCACAAAATTTGAATCAAAACCATTGAGTGCCTCAAGACACTTTTTACGATATGCCATGCAGCGGTTGGTGAAAAAAAACGGATCGTGAAAAAAATATTGGCCCTTTATAAGGGCAAAAGAGGCCTGTCCCTTTGGCATGATTCCATCAATAGATGGGTCTTGATCAAATTTGCAGCAAAGTGTTTTTAAAAATTTTGTGTCACCAATGACGGTATCATCATCGAGAAATAAAATGATTTCACCCCGGGCTTTTGAAAGGCCGAAGTTGCGCATAAAACCCATTTTCCCCCATCCGTGATCCGGTGCATAGTACTCGATGTTCAAGTCAGAGAATTTGCCTGACAGGGCATCACCCTGAATTGAACCGCCCCGGTCTTCAACTATAACGACCTGGAAACTGTTTTTGGGGAAACACTGGGAATTGAGGTTATGAAGAATCGTCTCCATCAGGTCATATCGTTTATAAAATATGAATACACAGCTCAAGGCCACCTGATTTTTTTTGAAATCAAAAAGATCTCCTTTTGGTGGCTTTTTTAGTATTGATTTTAGAATGGTGTCACGCATAATTTTGTGCTCTTTTAAACAATTGGCTGATTCCTTCGGTGATATCCAATGGTGTAATTTGAAGCAGGCATGCTCTGGCATTCGGGCAGGGCAGTGTGGTGCCGAAAAGAGTGCATGGGCTGCACGAAATATTTTTATTAATGACAATATGCTTTTTCTCTTTTGGGGCCCATTTTTTAGCGATACCGGGTCCAAAAAGACTTATGGTGGGAATATTACAGATGACACCAAGATGAAGAATCCCTGAATCTGTACTGATTAAAAACTGCGTTTTTTTAAATAATTGCACGGTCTGAGCGATAGAAAGTCTACCGCAAAAATTTAAAAGTGGCTTTTTGCATTTATTTGTAATGTTTTTACATTGTTTGATTTCTGTTTGTCCGCCAATGAGCACTGGAGTATAATTATTTTCTTGAAGCCAGTCAATTGTTTGAGCCCATCGTTTTTCAGGCCATAGCCGTTCTTTAATGCTTGCACCTGTAAAAAGGCATACAAGTTTGTTCTCCAAGTCATGTATCTTTCCAGGAACAGGTTCGGTTTTAAAATAATCGGTGTGAAATTTAAAGGGTGTTTTAAAATCAGCCACACAAGAAAAAAGACGCCAGAACATTTTTGCTTCATACATGTCCTGATGATAATCCACAGATCGAGTATAGCTTTTTTCCCGGCCATTTGTTTTGAATCCGACTTTGATCTTTGTCTTAAACAATCGAGTAATGATAGCAGATAAAAAGTGGAACTGTTCCGTATCAATGACTACAGTGTAAGGCTTGAGCAAGACAAAAAATAGAGACAAAGGATTGTGGTAGGAGTAGATATTGTTTACAAATGCCAAGTTTTTAAAAATATTGGCATTCCTGGGTTCACACAATATGTCCAAGCTTATTTCGCTCTGGATGAAAAGCTCTTTGAGCGCTGGTAACAACAGCAAGGCATCACCCATACCTCCCGGTCGGATGACCAGAACTCTTCCCTTGATTGGAAGGTTTATTTTTTTCTGAGGTTGTTGAGGCAACACCTTTAATAAAAAAGGGCCGATTAACTGGTCAACTTTTTTGATCAAAAAGATCGTTTTTTCCATATTTCATAAATCACTATGGTTAAAAATAATAAGAAAATCAAAAAGGTCAGCATGGGTTGCCAGTCAGATCAACGGGTTTTGATGGGGTCTGAGCTAGGTCGTCTAAAAACACGAAAACAAAGAGGAACATCATAGTTAACGGTTGAATCCGTGCCGCCCATAAAACACCGATGACGGCAGCTTGTAACGGATTAACAGTCCCCGCCAGATAAGGATGAAAAACAACTCCTTATAGCGATATAATCGATTCACTATTTGGGTAAAAACAAAAAGCAATTTCTGCTCACCTTATTTCATCTGCGGTCCTAAATCAGTCAACAGGCTCAATTTTATCCAGGCGGTAGCGCATGGACCGCAGGCTTAGATTCAAATAATCCGCAGCCTTGCTTTTATTACCGCCGGCCAGTTCCATGGCTTTTTTAAGATAGGCCCGCTCTATGGTGGAAATAATCTCATCCAGATCAACCCCTTGTTCCACTTCATTCAGATCAAAGCGTCTCCCATCAATACCCTCAACCCATCTGCGTTTTTTGTGCATGGAGATGGTCAGACTTTCCGGAAGGATAATATTGGTGGAAGAAAGGGCCACACTCCGTTCGATTAAATTCTCAAGTTCCCTGACATTACCGGGAAAACTATATTTATTCAAAAAATCGATGGCATAGGAAGACAGCTTCACAAAAGCCTTTCCCATTTTTTGAGAATATTTTTCAGCAAAATGCTTGGCCAGCAGTTCCACATCCCCTTTTCTATCCTTTAACGGGGGGACCTTAATGGGAATCACATTCAATCTAAAGAAAAGATCTTCCCGGAAATTTCCTTCAATGACCTCCTGCTCGAGCTTTTTATTGGTGGCGGAGATAATTCTCACATCCACATCGATTTCTTTTGTCCCCCCCACGGGTTTAAAAGAGGTTTCCTGGACCGCCCGCAAGAGCTTGACCTGCAGAATAGGGGTCAATTCGCCGATCTCATCCAGAAAAATGGTCCCATGATTGGCGGCTTCAAACAATCCTTTCTTGTCACTGACGGCTCCGGTAAAAGACCCCTTGACATGTCCGAAGAATTCACTTTCTATTAGCGTATCCGGAATCCCCCCGCAATTGACCACCACAAACGGCTGATCCCCTCTGTTGGAATTCTCATGAATGGCTCTTGCAATCAATTCCTTTCCTGTACCGCTTTCCCCGGTGATCAACACATTGGTTTTTGTGGGGCTGATTTGTTCAATCCGTTTATAAATGGCCTGCATTCCCGGACTTTTCCCGATAATCCGGTTGAAGTGTATACTACTCTGAAGCTCTGATGAGGTACTCTCTTTTTCATGATCCAGGGTCTTGAGTTCCAGCGCCCTTTGGATGGTATGTTTAAGCTCATTATTATCAAAGGGTTTGGGGACAAAATCATAAGCCCCTTCATTCATGGCCTCAACCGCAATCTCTGTGGTTGAGTAAGCCGATATCATGATAACAACGGTATTCGGATTTTTCTTTTTTGCACCCCGTAAAACGTCCAGGCCCGTGATGTCACCCAGCCGAATATCAGACAAGACAAGGTCATAATCATTTTTTTCAATCTTTTTCAGGGCCTGTTTGCCATTTTTAGCATCTGATACCTTATAGCCTTGTTTGGATAATAACACATCAAGAAACTCGCACATGCTTGTTTCATCGTCAACAACAAGAATACTGGGTGTTTTGTTCATCATACCACGCTTTTTAATCGTTAAGGTTTAATCCCGTTGATAGACAACCCTGCCATCGACCATGGTTAAAAAAGTACTGCCCTTGATCTTCATCCCGGAAAAGGGGGTGTTGCGGCTTTTGGATCGAAATGTTTCAGGGTCAATTTCATAGGTATCTTCAGGATCGATAAGGGTCAAATCTGCTGTATTCCCCGGTTTGATATCGTTGTTCATACCGATTATTTTTGCGGGGTGTTTTGCCATTTTATTGACCAGTTCTGTCAAAGTCAAAACGCCGTCCTGAACCAGTTTTAATGACAGGGGCAAAGAGGTTTCCAATCCCACAATACCAAAAGCGGCCCTGTCAAATTCAACATCTTTTTCCACCACGCTGTGAGGGGCGTGGTCCGATGCAATTAAATCAATTGTACCGTCTGCAAGCCCGTGAATAATGGCCTGTCTGTCTTCCTCGGAACGTAACGGCGGATTCATTTTAAAATTGGTATTGTAGTCTTTTACATCCGCATCGGTTAACGTAAAATAATGCGGCGCTGTTTCGCAGGTGATGTTCACCCCTCTTTTCTTTGCCTGCCGGATGGCTTCCACAGACTCTCTGGTACTGATATGACAAAAATGAACTGATGCGCCGGTGAGTTCTGACAGTGCAATGTCTCTGACAACCATAATACTTTCAGCCGCGTTGGGGATGCCTTTTATGCCCCAGGATGTCGCAAAAGGACCTTCGTTCATGGACCCGCCATCGGCCATGCTGACGTCTTCAGCATGGACAAAAATCGGCATCTCCAGACCTTTGCAATACTCCAGGGCCCGCCGCATCAGGTTTGAATTTTCAACCGGCTTGCCATCATCGGTGACGGCAACAATCCCGGCCTGTTTCATGTCATATATTTCCGCAAGGGCTTGCCCCATGGATCCCTGGGTGATGGCCCCGGCCGGATATACTTTTGAAAGCCCCAGTTCCTTTGCACGCTGGAGAATAAACTGTGTTACCTGACGATTATCGTTCACAGGCAGTGTATTGGGCATGGCGCAGACCGCTGTAAAGCCCCCTCTGGCCGCTGCCAAAAGTCCTGTTTCAATGGTTTCTTTATATTCGTGCCCAGGCTCTCTCAAATGAACATGGATATCGATCAACCCGGGCACCACGATCATGCCCCGGGCATCTATGGTCTCCATATCTGCTGCCGTCCGGACATTTTCCGGATCCACAACAGCATCTATCAGGTGATCATTAATGATGATATCTTTTTTACCATCTATATTTCCCGGATCAACAACCCGTGCTCCTTTAATGCGCATCAGCATGTCTGCCCCCTCCTGCTAACAGGTAAAATAATGCCATCCGCAGGGCCACACCATTGGTGACCTGCTCCAGAATAATGGAATTATCAGCATCTGCCACCTCACTGGATATTTCAACCCCCCGGTTCATTGGCCCGGGATGCATGACGATGACCTCTTTATTTGCCAGCTTCAGCCGGGCCTTGTTCAGTCCGAACAAGGTGGCATATTCCCTTTCCGTAGGGAAAAGGATGCTGCCCTGTCTTTCTTTTTGAATCCTGAGCATCATGATGACATCGGCCCCATCAATACAGGTCTCCATGGTGGGGGATACAGTGCATCCAGACCGTTCTATACCCTTGGGAATCATGGTTCCCGGTGCACAGATGGAAACAGCAGCGCCCATTTTTAAAAATCCTGTAATATCGGAGCGTGCCACTCTTGAGTGGGCAATATCACCGATAATGGACACCTTTAACCCCTCAATTTTCCCTTTTCTTTCCCTGACACTCATCATGTCCAGCAACGCCTGGGAGGGGTGTGCATGGATGCCATCCCCCGCATTAATCACCGACGCATTGACGCGTTTTGCAATTAAGTGAGGCGCCCCCGAAGACGGGTGACGTAGCACAATAATATCCGGCTTCATGGCTTCAAGGTTTTTAGCGGTATCTATCAGCGTCTCACCTTTGACAATACTGGAGGAACTCTTAGAAAGGGAAAGACTGTCTGCAGAAAGCCGTTTGGCTGCCGTGTCAAAGGAAAGCTTGGTTCTTGTTGAAGGCTCCTGGAAAAAAAGGACAATGGTTTTGCCTCTTAAAGTGGGGACTTTTTTTACAGGTCGTTCTGAAATCTCCTTCATCCCCTGGGCTGTATCGAGAATCATTGAAATTTCATGGGGTTCTAAAGATTCGATATCAAGAATATCTTTTTTTGCAAACCGCATATGGCACCCTTATAGTAATATATCACCGATTCTGTTCCACCTGACCCCGAATTTGTTCTTGTTCCATGACCAGTAAATGATAAAGGCTTTACCTTTGACGGCCTTTAGGTCAACAAACCCCCAGAATCTGCTGTCATGGCTGTTGTCACGGTTATCTCCCATGACAAATAGATTGTTATCCGGCACGGTAATTTTTCTCAGATTATCCCGGGGACTGACCATTCCAGGGTATACTTGGTTGGTTTTATAAACCGCATACGGCTCACCTTCAACCAACGTGTCATTTACATACAATTTTTTATTGATGATTTCCAAGGTATCCCCTCCAACGGCTATCACGCGCTTGATGAAATCCTTGGAAGGATCTTCAGGGTACTTGAATACAACGATATCCCCCTTTTGAGGATCTTTAACCGGAATCAATGTTTTCCCATCCGTAAACGGAATTTTTACCCCGTAGATAAATTTATTGACCAGAATCTGATCTCCGATTTGAAGCGTTTCCAGCATGGAACCGGAGGGGATCTTAAATGCTTGAACGATAAATGTTCTGATAAACATGGCAATAATAATCGCTATGACGATTGCCTCTATATTTTCCCGCAAAGAACTCTTGGGTTTTTTTTCTGCCATTTTATATCCTTATCGCTTCATCTAATAGAACATGTGCTGGGGTTGACCTAAAAAGAATTTTGCCTTCTGGATGGATTTTTTCAAGAGATCAGCTATTTTTCTTGCCTTTACCATGGAGGATAAAGGGACGGTGGAAATTTTTCTGCCCTTGACCATGATGGAACCACTTTTCAGTTCAGCATAGCTGACCTGACCGTAGGATTTTGAAATGCCTTCCGGATAATCATACCCATAATCAATGATCTGGGTGAAAATGTCTTCATCTGAAACCGATGTGAATTTAAGGATCTCTTCGTTTAAAATCGGAATGGGAATGCCCAAACCAACGGACAACGAGACACCATAACCTCGAATACTTTGCCCCACAAGCCAATCGGGTGACATTTCTTTTAAATCCCCCATCACGGAAAGGGTTCCGGCCGGTGTAACAGGTACGCCGTTCAATCCTCTTTCAACTTGATGTTTATGCTGGGTACCGGTCCATGTGACATAGCCCTGGGCGCCCCCCAGAAAAATCCGGGTGCCCACACCAATGGTTTTTAAATACGGGTCATTTAATAACGGGCTAAGCTCGCCGGATGTTGAATAATTGGCATTCCCCATGTCCGATTTTAATGTTCCCATATAGGTATATTTAATTTTGTTGGATTTGTTAATGGCACAATTATAATTTTGATAGGCGTTTCGAGGATTACACAACATGGCATTGGGCAAGTCTTTTAAGGTAACCAGTTTTTCAATTTTCCGATTGGGGTAACAATCCGTACCATAACTTTCAGCCCGGATATGCACTTGCTTTCCGGCAACCAGGTCCTGGATCACGTGCCCTCCCCCATAATTGAATTCACCAGGATGACGTTTGTTTAACGGGTCATCTTCACAGGTCTGGGTGGCCCCCAGATAACAGTCCACTGCTGCCAGCCCTGAGTATGCCTCTACATTATTGAACCAGGTTTTTGTGGTTCGAACCAGGGGTCTGGACTGGCCGATATTGATGAACGCCCCGGAAGAACACATGGGGGCAAAGGTTCCGGTGGTGACCACATCCACTTTTTTTGCGGCTTCAACAATCCCCTCTTTTTTCGCAATCTCAATAATCTCTTCTGCCGTCACGACCACTGCCTCGCCGGCTGCAATTTTTTTATTTATCTGTTCAATCGTTTTGTTCACTTTATATTCACTCATAATCACCCTTATTCTGTTGTGGGGACAGATTTAACAACTGCCCCCTTATTGTCCCCTTACAAAATCAATTTTTGATGTAATGTTATTTTTAATCCATGTACCATCCCACCATTCCACAGGATTGACAAAAACATTATGAACAATCATTGAAAAATGCAGATGATCGCCGCCGGCAAGCCCTGTTAATCCGGTGGCACCAATATTATCGCCTTTTTCAACCAGATCGCCTTCATTTACGGAAATCTGATTTAAATGGGCATAGAGACTGCAAAGCCCGAATCCGTGATCAATTATCACGGTATTGCCAAATATGCCGACAAATTGTGTTAAAATTACCCTGCCGGAATTGGCAGCCTTTACGGATGCATTGGCCGTTGACGCCAGATCAACCCCCATATGAACCGCCCGGTCGATCTCTTGGCCGTTATGTTTATATATTCTTCGATCAGCAAATCCTGCCCTTCTTGCCGAACCCTTTAATCTTAAAAATATGCCGTCCCAATATTTTTTATTTTCTGTTTTTTGGGGTACCTTCAAGATGGTTTCAACGTTCTTCGTCCTGAGTTCACCGTTGATGTATAAAAATTTATTCAGTAATGGCGTTTTCCCCGTCTGGAAAGATTCACTCCTGTCTCCAATATCAAAATCCGGCATCTTTCGTTTGAGAAAACGATCAGAAATATTTAAGACATCTGTTTTAAAATTTTTATCCCGAATATAATGATGGAATCCTCTTTGGGTTATGTTTCCAGCCATATCTTCAGCAATGACAGCGATCTGGCTGCCCGGGCCCTGGCGGTGGCTTAACGCGAAAAAAGCCGTATGGATCTGTTGATCCTCAAACAACCCCGGATGACCTGGAAAAAAATTATCCCCTACTTTGACACCACTTTTTACATTTTCCTCAAACAACCGATACATGACAATACCGGCACCGCCTCTTTCTACATTATGCCGTTTGGTTAAGACGATGACCTTGGGTGGAATTGAATCAATGATCACCTTTTTTTCCGTATATGAAATATTGCCCTTGTTCCACCCGCGCCATGAAAAATCAGACACCATTATTCGGAAGACGGCCTCACCATCTGTCATTCCATATTTCCAAAACTGAACCGGTATGATAAAATTGTCCTGTGTTATTTTTGAATCTGAAAGTACCCCTAAAAAGCGGGAAGATGCATATTTTTTTTCAAGCAAAACCTTTTCTCGGCCCTGCTGCATGATGGATACCATGATTTTGCGAAGGCCGGTTTCCCGATCTGTCACATGAACAGACATCTCATAGGATTTTTTCAAATATAACGATGGTATTTGAATATCAACCACCGGTTCTTGATTTTCAAATTTATTAAACAGCACCCAGGCAATGGGAAGGAAAACAATGAGAAACAGAACTAAAACCACACCTCTTTTCATCAATAATACCTATCTTTTCAGGAAGTTAGTATAAGATTATACAAATTGACAGTAAAATAGCAGCTATGGTCGAACTTATCAAGCAATTTTCCATTCTTGACTTTAGGGAGCTCAAAATAGTATTTAGCCTCAAACCCAATTATTTAGGACAGACGTATGAACAACTTTTTTTTTAATTTGATTGATGGACCTGATCCCAAATTTTTTTTGATAGCAGGCCCTTGTGTTATTGAAAATTATGACACCACTTTTCTGGTGGCCAGCCATTTGAAAAAAATCACCCGCCGGCTGGATATTCCCTTTATCTTCAAAGCCTCCTTTGACAAAGCCAACCGGACATCCATTCACTCTTTCCGGGGACCGGGGTTTGATGAGGGCTTAAGGATTCTTAACACGATTAAAAAGGAACTGGGGGTCCGGGTTATTTCAGACATTCATTTACCAGACCAGGCTGAAAAAGCGGCAAACGTTCTGGATGTCATCCAAATACCGGCCTTTTTGTGCCGGCAGACGGACTTAATCCTGGCAGCCTGTCATACCGACAAACCCGTCAACATCAAAAAAGGACAATTTTTATCCCCCCTGGAATGCCGCAATATCTTGAACAAGGCCAAAGAATCCGGCAATCCAAACATCTGTATTACGGAAAGAGGGTCCTGCTTTGGCTATAATAACCTTGTGGTGGATTTTCGGGCCATCCCCATTATTAAGGCATTGGGTGCCCCCATTGTCTTTGATGCGACCCACAGTGTTCAGCTCCCGGGCGGGGCCATGGATTCTTCTGCCGGAGAACGACAGTTTGTGCCAACCTTATCTAAGGCCGCCATTGCTGCAGGGGCTGATGGATTGTTCGTTGAAACCCATCCGGACCCCGAAAAAGCCCTGTGTGACGGGCCGAACTCATTGCCATTGAACGCTATGGAAGTACTTTTATCCACCCTTGTCTCTGTTAAAAAAGCGGTGGGATAAGTCCTATGGAACCTCAGATTGAAACCATAGACCTCTTGCTGCTGGATGTGGATGGCGTATTAACAGATGGGCGCATCACCTATTCAGACTCAGGAGAACAGATAAAAAGTTTTCATTCACGGGATGGCTTAGGATTAAGGTTGTTAATGGATGAAGGCATTGGGGTCGGCATCATTTCCGGTCGAACATCAAAGGCCTTGGAATACCGGTGTAAAAACCTTGGAATAACCTTATTGTTTTCCGGTATACGTGACAAATCCAAAGCCCTTGACACCATTACCACCCAAACAGGAACACCCGCTGAACGAATCGCTTTTGTCGGAGACGATCTGATTGATCTTCCGGTCATGAAACGGGTCGGTATCTCTTTTTGTGTGGCAGACGCCTGTCAAGACGTTCAAGATCATGCTGACATTATCACATGCCGGAAAGGGGGTCAGGGAGCGGTCAGGGAAATCTGTGAGCGTATTTTGAAAGCAAAAGGCCTATGGGACAAGATCCTTCATCGCTACCTGTCATGACATCTTCTTTAAGCCAAAAACTGAGGTATCCCTTGATCGGGTTGCTGGTATTGATGATTGTCATCATCAGCGGTTTTTTTTATTTTGACACCTTCTTCTCAATACCTGTTCAAATGAATGATGTTAAAATAGATAGCAACGCCGCCTTGAAATTGAATGTGTTAAACCAGATCTCGAAAAAAAACGGGATAACAGAGTGGGCGTTGAAAGCCACTTCTGCCACGCTCTTAAAAAATGAAGACAAGGCGGTCCTCATTGATGTTTCCATCATTTTTTTTACACGAGACAATCAAAAGATTCAGCTGACGTCCAGGGAAGGCATTCTCCATACCAAAACCCATGATATGATCTTTTCGGATACGGTCGTGGTAACCTATGAAACTTCTGTCCTGAGAACTGATAAGTTGCATTATAATAAAAAAGAACATATAATATATTCTGATACGCATGTAACACTTGAGAAAGGAAACTCTGTCATTGAAGCGGATTCAATGACCACCAGACTCAATGACAATTATACCATTTTAAAGGGGCATGTCAGGGGAAATTTCAGTGAAAAATTTGATGTTCAATAAAAACTGGGTTGTTTTTCTTATTGCTTTTCTGCTGGTTGGGGCTGAACCGTTTTGTCGAATATCAGTGGTTTGTTCCCAGCCCCCCCCCCCTTCCAAAAACGATCAGGTTCATGTTGTCTCCGATAAAATGGTGGCACAAAAAGACACCGCCATGGTTGAGTTCATTGGGCATGTCAAGGCCACAAGCGGTGATTCTATTGTTTATGCTGATTCCATTAAAATTTATTTTATGGATGGGGGTAAAAACACCGGGACGCAAAACAATGTAAAAAAAATTGTTTCAACCGGAAATGTTAAATACACTGCTGGTAAGCGAAACGCAATTGCCGACAAAGCCGTTTATACAACCCGGGACAGGGTATTGGTTCTCACCGGCAATGCGCCAAAATTGATAACAGGATCCAGTTTTGTAATCGGGAAAAAGATTACCCTTTTTAGAGAAAACGACAAGGTCGTAGTGGAAAGTGACGGTACCAAAAGAGTTGAAGCCTTTTTTAATCCTGAAGATAATATCACTGACAAACAATAATGACACAACTGGTATTAAAAAATCTTGTAAAAACATATGGCAGCAAAACCGTTGTCGATCATGTCGGTCTGACAGTGAAACAAGGACAAGTAACAGGCCTTTTAGGACCAAACGGAGCGGGAAAAACAACCACCTTTTATATGACGGTGGGATTGATCAAACCCGATAGCGGTGCCGTTCTGATTGATGGGGATGATATCACGCACTATCCCATGTATATCCGGGCACGAAAAGGGGTTGGCTACCTTCCCCAGGAATCAAGTATTTTCAAAAAACTGACGGTAAAACAAAATATCACCGCCATACTTGAAGTATTACCCCAACGAGGAATTGATATTGAACAAAAGGCCATGGATCTGATGAAAGAGCTGGGCATTGTCCGCCTTGCGGGCCAACGGGCGGCCTCCCTTTCCGGAGGAGAACGGCGGCGGCTTGAAATTTCAAGAGTCCTTGCCACAGATCCCTTGTTTATTCTTCTGGATGAACCCTTTGCAGGCATTGACCCTTTAGCTGTCATTGATATTCAGCAAATAATTTATCAGTTGACTAAAAAGGGAATAGGCGTTTTAATATCAGATCATAATGTGAGAGAAACCTTAGGGGTTTGTGATAATGCGTATATTGTGAACCAAGGCAAAGTTATTGAATCAGGAAACCCTGATGAAATCATTTCAAGCAAAATAGCTAAAAAAATCTATCTGGGAGAAAATTTCAAACTCTAATATGGAACTTGGACTACAACAAAGTTTAATTTTGACGCAGCAGCTGGTTATGACACCTCAGCTTCAACAGGCCATCAAGCTACTCCAATTGTCTCGCCTGGAGCTTGCTGAGATGATTCAACAGGAAATGGAACAAAACCCTGCCCTGGAAGAAGCCGGGGTAGAAGAGCTGTCTGATAAAAATATCACCGCCCTGGAAAGTGACACCCCTTCCCCGGAAAAAGAAGTCCCCGTAAAAGAAGTCACGATTGAAGAAAAAGTAAGAACGGATATGGACTGGGAAAATTACATTAATGAATATAATTCCACAGGAAGGGTCTATACGGAATCCGAAAACACAGAAGCCCCCAACTATGAAGCCTTTACTTCAGAAAAGAAAACACTGCAGGACCATCTGAAATGGCAGTTAATGCTCTATGGCCTCAGTGAAGAAGAAGAGAGAACAGGGCATATCATTATTGGCAATCTGAACCGGGATGGGTATTTGTGCAGTGATCTTGACGAGATCGCCAAAACGTCCGGATCTGAAATAGAACGGGTGGAAGACATTCTTTCCATACTTCAAACGTTTGATCCCCCTGGGGTTTGTGCCAGAGATCTTCGGGAGACCCTTTTAATACAGTCTCAGCAACTGGGTATTGATAATCCCATCATAACTGAAATCATCAATAACCATTTAAAAAATATTGAAAATAGAAATACCAAAAAAATTGCCAAGGCATTGAAAATATCGCTGGATGATGTCCGGGCAGCGGTAAAAATTATTCAATATCTTGAGCCCAAGCCCGGTCGAAAATTTTCTACGGATGAACCTGCCTATATCACACCTGATATATATGTTTATAAGCAGGGCGACGATTTTAAAATTGTTATGAATGATGATGGACTGCCCAAACTTAAAATCAACCAATTTTATAAGAATGCCATTACCAATGGCCGTAAAATTTCAAAAGATGCAAAAAATTACCTCAATGAAAAAATGCAGTCTGCATCCTGGTTGATAAAAAGTATTCACCAACGTCAAAAAACCATTTACCTTGTCATGGAAAGTATCCTTAAATTCCAGAAAGATTTTTTTGATAAAGGGATTGCCTATTTAAGACCATTGATCCTAAAGGATATCGCAGAAGATATTGAAATGCATGAATCCACTATCAGTCGTGTGACAACCAACAAATACGCCCACACCCCCCAGGGCATCTACGAACTCAAATATTTCTTCAACAGCTCCATCAAACGGGTATTTGGCGAAGATATCGCCTCGGCCAGCGTGCAGGAAGGCTCCTAGAGCAGTCGGGCGAAGAGGTCAGTCGCCCGTCGTCCTCGACTTGATGAGTGGAGCGGAACTCCGCCGTGCGCCCTAGATCGCTGAAGAGACACCCGGTTGGCTCTGTCACCAGTGCTCAGGTGTGTCGAAGTGTATGAAGAGCCTCATGGATGGCATCGATCGCGCTCTCGATCAAA
>NZ_JAQYWD010000023.1 GCF_030145145.1 Desulfobacula sp.
TCATCAACAATGTTACCATCACCCTTCATGGCCAGTGAATAAATGTTGGTGTCTATCAATACCTTTTTCATTCCCAGAGATCCTGGTCGATTTTGCGTTGCCTGGTTATTGAATCATTTATTTTTTTGAACTCATCATCGCTCCATCTACCAAACAGGTTATCCAAATCGTCATATCGGCGTGAAAATTTCTTTTCTTTATTAAATCCAAGACTTATTTTGATAAACTCAAGAATAAGATTATTAACACTCTTGCCTTGCTTTCTTGCAACTATTTTTAATTTTTCAGCTACTTCAGGTTCAACACCTCTAATGGAAACAGTCTTCATAAACGCCCCCCTAAAACAATGTCATTTTATGATTTCATATTAATGCTATCATATGCCATCATATCGATTTTGTCAAAAAAGCCAACAGCTCCGCTTAAAACTTCCTCATGTCGTTAAGTGTTCTTTTGGTGTGGTTCGGGGTTGACCAGGGACTCATTGGATACAGCGAATCCGGCTGCCGCACCATGGCGCCGGGGTCACGGGTAAAACTGTTTATGGAATAGCTCAAATGACCGGGTTTGTCATTGGGTTTAAAGATAGAGAGGGGAAACCGGATATAGACCCCTTTTTGATCGGTACCCCTGTTTTTAGGGGATTGAAAAATATCTGTATCTGTTTTTGTGTACCAAGCACCAATAGTAAAATATTTGAAGGATCGTCTCAGATCTATTTGAAATCCTAAATCTCCAGCCAGGAACCGACCGATGGTCAGTCCTGCTTCAATTCCCTGGGAGGGTAAAATCTGAGAATAAAGATTAAAAAATGCTGTAGAATACCATTTGTCCGGGTCGTCTCTTAATTTAAAATTATTGTCCGGGTCCCTTTTGCGGACAAATTCAGACTCAAATCCTGCCCCCCAGAGTCCATCGTTAAAATACCGGAAGACCTCTGCACCAAATCCTGCATAGGCGGATTCAAATATCCCTGCGGCAAATCTTCCCTGGACAGACAACGGAAGGTTGACTTTCTGCTCCAGGGCCAGCTGGGATATCCTGATGGTTGATTGGGCTTCATAGTCCAGCAGATCGGTCCTAACCGCGTTTTCCTTTTCCAGGGGAACATAATCCAATTCGTCATATTGATTGAACAGGGTCCATTGAAGCTCACCAAGGATATCACCGCCGTACCAGGGTTTGTATCCGGCTTTAGCCCTGAGAAACCCCTTATGTTTGAAAAAGCCTGTTTTATTATTCACAAATGTCTGTATTTTGGGGGTGATGCTATAATTAAACCTGTCATCCGGTTCATACACCATTTTTGACGGGGTAGAGTCTTGTTGAAAATCTTTCCAGTTTTTGCCTTTGTAAAGATTAAGGTCAGAAAATGTGAGCAGTCCGTCTTTGTCAAGAGTGCTGTCCATAAAAGAATTAAAAGCACTTCTTGAAGTTTTAAAACTTTGCAACACGGTGATACCATCTTTTATATTCAGATAAAATTTTTCAATACGAAGGGGTAAGATTTTATCACAGACCATGGCCACATGACCAAAAGATCTTGCATTAGAAAGGTGAAGCGTGTTTTCATACTCAACCCACACAGCATCTGCGGTGCAGGATGCAGAGACATTTCCAAATCCCTGTTCACCCAATTGCTTTGCAATGAGGGCGGCGAGTCTTTCATTATCAGAAGTTTCGGCCTCCCATTTAAGTTTCTCTCCCGGGGTGTAGGGTTTGGTTTTTTCCCATGCCAGCATGCCTTCTGGTTTTAAGGGGAACTCAAAGTCAATACTGCCAGCAAAGGTATCTCCCCTTAAAAAAGCGGCTGTTGCATGGATATGGTCTGTCAGTTTATATTTAATGCCAACATTAATCGGAATAGATGAATCATCCTCTTTGAGGATGTTACCTGCGCTATCCCTGTATCCATAAGTGTTTGCTCTATCAATGCTGGAATATTCAGCTGCCAGGGTAAGTTTAGGGCTAACATACCACTCGATCCCTCCAAAAACACTTGTCGCTCTGAAAGGATCAGATGTCAAAAATGATTCTGCTGAATCAAGACCGCCTGTTCTAAATTCACCAGCAAGGATTCCCTGGCCTAAGCCTATTGTCACATCGACATTACCGAACATTTTTGATGCGACCACATAACGTGATGGAAACAGGCCTGTTCCCAAAGCATCATAAAAGCCTGCTGAAATCTGGGGGAAAAATTCATTCTCTTCGAGTAAAACCACCCGCATCCCTGCACTTCTGTCTTTATTAGCACCATAACTGTAGCCGGGAAAAGCTTGAATGGTATCTACTCGGGTAAACTGCCCATGGAATTCGAACCGGTCAAAAATTCCTATCGCCCCACCATAATAACGCCAGGGGTCTGCAGTACCCATTTTAAGCCGCACTGTCCAGTCGGGTTTAACCCGGGCTGTTGGCATTTGAAAGATGCCGGTATACGACTGCAGCGAACCCAGTGCCTGGGCATTTGATTCCCAGGCCATCACAGTTGTGGAAGAGAGACAAACAGCGAGAGAAACAAAACCGACTATGAGACTTTTGTTACAGCGAAAGGGCAACAGCGACTCCGGCTGTGGTGGCAATCTTAAATATAATATCTGCGATTTCTGATATCATTTTGAGATAGGGGACTCGTTCAAGGTCTTCAGGAACAACAATGGTGTCACCCGGCATCAAAACCGTGCTGCCGAAGCTTGAAAAAAATCCGTTATTCTGGGACATGGAAAGGATTTCACCATTTGCCTTTAACAGATACATGTAATCTTCATCCGCTGTTTTGGCAATCCCGCCGCTTTTTGCCAGGTAAAAATCCAGATCCCGGTTGGGTTCATAAAGAAAAGACCCTGGAGAATAGACACTGCCAACCACGGAAACAAAAGAGGGTTTTGAAGGAATATCAAGGATATCTCCATTCTTTAACCTGAAATCATAGAGACTGTTTTTAAAAGACGCTAAATCTGCCAGTTTAATGGCGATCCGGCCTTCCGCCTTAATGGAGGAGAGCTGCTGTAACAAATTTTTGGCTGTCTCTCCTGTCACTTCTGCGGCAGTTACATCTTCTGCCGATACCGCGGTCTGTGCCATGTTAGAGGAGGCCTTTGTGACGGACAATTGCAATCTTTCGATCATTTGATCAATGCTTTTTTGCTGGATAATCCGGGCTTTTTCTGACGTGTATTTCGCCCCGTAAAAATAGGCATATTCAGAAAAACCACCGGCTCGTTGGATCAAATCAGAAACCTTTTCACCTTCTCTAATGCTGTAGGTTCCAGGATAGGCCACCTCACCTGTGATGGCGACCTTTTCTACCAGGGTCGCATTCTTGATATTGGGAACCAGGATTGAATCCCAGGGCTCTAAAAGGAAGTCACCATCCTGGTCATTGTTCAGCATAATATAGTCTGTCTGGACCCTGTCACCGTCAATGAACTGTCTGGCAATTTCAATTTTTTCTGTTCGCGCACCAAATTTAAGCCCCCCGGCCAGGGCCAGGGCATCTTTCAGGCGAAGTCCGGGCTGATACGTAAACTCGCCTGTTTTCCAGACCGCCCCTTCCAAAGAAAATGTTTCAGCAATACCCAGTTCCAATCTGGACAGTATTTTAATTTTATCAAAGGGCTGAAGTTCAGCATCATACTCCCCTTTGAATACCTCTGCCAGAGGGAATCGAATCGAAGTGGTCCGGGTGGTTTTAGGATCATACCGTTCAATCAGTCCAAACGCCATCATTGCATCGGGTTTTAAAATATCTTCCGGTTTTGGCAGATCCCTGGAAATAAGGATTTCAGATAATGTCATGCCGGAATAATACTTCATTCGTTCAGGAAACCAGACATGCCCTTCAAGGCTGATAAAATAATCTTCGAGCTTGGGAACCCCTATTCTGTCTTCCGACTCCAGCACAAAATCAGCACTGTCTGTCAGATTCAGTTGAATATACTCGGTTTCAAATTTTGTACCGGTTTTGATCTTTCTTTTTATTTCTATGCGATCTGTCCTTGCATCGGTCATTAAACCACCGGCCAGGGCCAGGGCATCTTTTAACTTCAGCCCAGATTTATACTCATATTCCCCCGGTTTCCATACCGCGCCGGTGATGGCAAAATTTTCACGGATACCAATGGCAGCTCGTGAAAGAATTTTTATCCTGTCAAAGGGATGAAGCGCTTCGTCATATTCCCCTGTAAAGACTTTTGACAGGGGAAATTGCCGGGGGGTCACCCGTGTTGTTTCCAGATCATATCGATAAATTAAGGCAAACGCCATGACGGCATCCGGCATTAACAGCTTTGGTGCCGTAAGAACATCTGAAAGCTTCATCCCGTCTTTAAATTGGAAAATATCCGGTATCCAGACATGGCCTTCTAAATTGACCACATTGGGCAGCTGTGATAATGAAAATGTGAGTTCCAGCAGATCTCCATTTTGAATGGCAATTTTTTTCCACTCATTGATCGATTTGCTGTTGATATCGTTTACGACAAAACTTTGATTGTTTTCAAACCGGCGCAAATAGATGCGCGAGCCAAAGGCCTGGGGTAAAACATTGCCGGCCAGGCGCACAAGGTCTTGAACATTTTTTTCGCTGGTTATTTCAAAGATCCCTTCATTGTTCACCGCCCCGGCAACGGCAGCCGTTTTTCCGATACCGGGCACAAAAATGACATCTTTATTTTGAAGAATTTCATCTGCCCCCCTGTTGCCCTTCAGGAGCAGATCATAAACATCCAACACCTTTATTACTTTTTTGGCCCTGTTCAATTTGATCTGTCGTAAAGTTCCGGATTTCTTCACCCCACCGGCAGCCAGCAGACCGTTAAAAATGGTTGAAAAAGACGGAACGATGTGCAATCCCGGATTTTCTACAGCCCCCACCACATAAATTTCAAGGCTTCTCAATTTCGTCAGCGTAACACTGACATTGATCCCCTGTATATATTTCTGGGCTTCTCGTCGAATGATGGATTCGACATCCCCATATTTCACCCCTGCCAGTTGGACAATGCCGATTTTGGGAACATTTATCGTGCCTTCCCTATCCACTGTGACCGAGTATTCTGCATCACTGCCGCTGCCCCACAATCGGATAAACAGTTGATCTCCTGTTCCGAGAAGATATGCCGGATCCGGCACAGCCAGGCTTGACGGCTGCATTGTGGCAGACCTGAAAATATCATAACCAAATTGATTTAAATGACCACTGAGGGTGGATGAATAGCCTTTCCGATACTGCTGTTCAATAATGGAAACATTGCCTGAAACTATATCTTTCGAGCCGTTCAGATCGGGTTTATCCTCGTTTGTTTTTTCCGTTCCTGATGCATCGGTTGTTTCCGTGTCACTGCCCAGTTTGTTAGCAATATTCTCAGCATCCGATGGGGCATTTTTTTTCTGTGATGGCTCCTGGACAGACGTGGCGTTTTTCAGCTGCTCCATGTCCTCGGGGGACAAATTTTCAATAATACCGGGCGGCAGATTTTTCATATCTTGTGCAGTTACGGTCTGGCCTTGATATTCCATTGCCAGGCAAGTCGTAACAACGGTGAACATACCCAAAAACAGAATGATCCATATTTTTTTAATCATAAGCGTACCATTTAAAACAAAAGGATTGATTAGGAAGGAAAAATCCACAAAAACCAGTATCAGCGAGATACGATTTTTGTGGATTTATTTAATTTTGGAATTTTGGGAAGTTTTCTTTAATGACCGGTATGACCGGTATGACCGGTATGACCCGCATCATCATTATCATCAGTGATGGTGGAAACAACAACACCAGCAACAACAGCACCGGCAACAACAGCACCGATAGTTGCAGCAGTAGACAACCCCAAACCAGCACCAGCAGCACCAGCAGCGCCACCTGCGCCTGCAGCACCACCTGCAGCACCACCGGCACCTGCACCTGCACCTGCACCTGCATCAGCACCAGCAGCAGCGCCACCAGCAGCAGCATCGGCAGCCATGGCCGATGGCGCACCAATACAGAATACCAACAAACAACTTAACAAAATAACAATCAGCTTTTTCATTGTTTCCTCCCTACATGATTTGATTTTTCTATGTATATGTATATGTATATGCAAAATATTTTTTAATATTTATGAAAGTATTAACTGTTAGACTTACATAGCAGTCTCTTGGATAAAAATCCATATTTTTTTATTTTTTTATGTCAAAAAATCGCCAATGGATAAATTTTAAAAATAGCTCCGCCCTTTCAACTACATTGATCATGTAACTTAACTTACTGTTATGATTGATATTTTATTTAATTTTGCAAATAAGCGTTACTTCATATTCGTTTATGGTTGCGCCTTCCCTGGAACACTTCAAGGATATCTCTATTCCAGTAAGATCTTATATTCAAAAAACCCGTGGGGGTCAAGAGAAAATGATTTTCTAAAAAAAGTTTAAATTATGTGCTTACCCGCCACCATTTATGGTATATCACAGCAAATGAAACGTTTGAAAATATGGAAAAAATACAAAAATAATGAACAAAAATATTTATAAACCGATTGTCTTAACCACGCTGGCAATAACAGGATTGGCGCTGATATATTTAATGGTTACATCCAGAACCCCACCGGATACTAAGACAGAAACACCTGCCCATCAAAACAAAAAAACCTATCGGTATGCAAAACCGTCCCAGCGCATTCGAGGGTTTCAATACGATGGGTACGAAGCGTCTCACCATTTATTATCCATCCGCAGCAGCCAGGTTACGATTCGCAGAAAAAAAATGGGGTTTGTACGATTTGCCCTGATCAAAGAAGCCCTGTTTGAGGAGGGACACATTAAACTTTACATGCCTGTTGACCCCCAAACGGCCATTAATCCCGATACGGATGGGATAGCTGACCCAGCCGGTCTTCAGCGAGCACTGGGGTTGATGACATCAAAAGACAGCAAACTGTTATCCAATTTTAAAAATGTTTCTTCGATCCTGATCCGTCCGGTGATCATTGAGATGTATAACGATAACCGCCTGGCCACCTCGATCTCCGGAGGATCCTGCGCCATCAGTTTAACCCGGCGCAACATTATTTTTACCGGATCTGTCATTGTTATTTCCGGGAACCGCAAATTGATGCTTGACAGGCTGGCGTTAAACCCGGAAAATACCCTGCTGACGGGGACCGATTATGTTCTTTATACCCCAAAAGGGAAAACCGCAGGCAAGCAGATCACAACGGATTTGAGCCTGCAAAAGGGGTTTGAGTAATGCCTGTTTATGAGTACAAAGCCTTAAACCGGAAGGGAAAACATATTGCCGGCTTAATTGATGCCGACTCCACCAAAACCGCCACCTTGAAATTGCGGCGGACAAAAATATTTCCCATCTCCATGACCGAGGTCACCACCCGGTCCGGAAATCCTAAAAAAACCCTTTCATTTGCTTTCTCATCCATCCGGACCTCAGAAATTTCCATGATGACCCGGCAGCTGGCCACCCTTATTGCAGCGGGTTTTCCCCTGACTACCGCTCTGCACACCCTGCTGCCCCAGACCAAAAAGGAATCATTTAAACGCATCTTGTCTCAAATCAAAGATTCCATTGAGGAAGGCAGCAGTTTTGCCGGTGCCCTGGCACAATACCCCGGCATTTTTACCGCCGTTTATATCAACATGGTCCGGGCCGGGGAAGCCTCGGGTACCTTGGAGATTGTTTTAGACCGGCTGGCGGATATTTATGAAAAACAACATCGATTGAACCGGAAAATCAAATCTGCCATGGCTTACCCCCTGTTGATGACCCTTGTGGGAACCGGCGTTCTTTTCTTTCTGTTAACGGTTATTGTCCCCAATATCACCTCCATCTTCGAAGAAATGAACCAGTCGCTTCCCATGACGACCCAACTGCTCATCAATACCAGCCACTCGTTAAAACAATGGTGGTGGTTGATTCTGGGGGTCATTGGCGGGGTGATTTTTTCCTACCGTATGATCATCAAAAACCCCGTGGTTCAAACGGCTGTGGATCAATTCATTTTAAAACTGCCCCTGCTTGGCGAACTGGTTCGAAAGATATCAGTGGCCAGACTGACCCGAACCCTGGGGTCGTTGCTGGAAAACGGGGTGTCGTTGCTGGATGCCCTTGACATTGTACAGAATGTGACAGGCAACACCATCATTGCAAATGCCATCATGGAGGCAAAAAAAGAGGTGGAGCGGGGCCGGGAGTTGGGGGATGTCTTGAGCCAAAACCCGAATTTTCCTTATCTGGCAGTGCAGATGATAAAAGTCGGAGAACAGACCGGCAATCTTGAATCCATGTTGAAAAAGACCGCCCAGGTATATGATGATGAGATCGAAACCACAATTATCGGCATGACCTCCCTGCTCGAACCGGTGATTATCCTGGTAATGGCGGTTGTCGTGGGGTTTATTGTGCTGTCCATCTGTCTGCCCATTTTTGAAATGAACCAGTTGGTAAAATAAATGAAAAAACCGGTGGGCATTTTTTTAGCCAGTCTGGCCGGTTGTGAACTCCTGGCCTTTTCGTTTGTTTATCACTCCAACCTGGACCTGTATCAGACCCTGACCGATTTAGCCCAGGCCGGACACCGGGTGGTGCCCACAGGATCAGTGCGGTCATCCCTGGCACAGGTGATGCCTGCGGTCTACGGCAGCCTGTTTGTTTTATTCACTGCCGGTATCCTTATCTCGTTGATCCTTACCGGTTTGGCCATGATGAGGAAAAAATCAGATGTTAAACCGTCGGGAACGGGCTTCATCTATTTTCTCCCCTTCCTGACGGCATTACTGGTGTCAGGGCTGCTCCTGGTCACCCTTACCGACCGCTCCATCTTCCTGCGAACAAGGGATTACCTGCTGCTGTCCAACACGCCGGGCACGGCCCTGAACACGTTTTATTATACCTATACCCCCTATGCGTCCCAGGCCATCAATCCGCCGGTTAAACGACCGGTAAAGTCCTGCTGGATTGATCCTGAAATTCCCCATCAAAACCGTCTGGCTTCACAATTGTCCCGGTTTGGCTGGTTCACCACGCTTAAAAAAAACCACACAGCGTTTCGCATTGAACCGGCGCAAGACCATACCCTGATCTTTTGGCGTCACCAGAAAAAAATCTTGTCAGTATCTGTTGATGATTTCCATCAAGATCCGGGCCAGTATCTAAAACAATATTCTCAGCAAACCGATGCTGCTCTGTTTGTTCGATTTCTCTGTGCAGCCGGTCTTTTTACGGGATTGCCCCTGTTTTTTTTTCTGGTGCTGTTCTGGTTTTTTTCCCGGGTCTGCTGCAGATTTATATCAAAAAAACCGGCCATGTGGATATCCGGCAGTATGGTGGCCGGGGTCACCTTGATCATTCTTTTGTATTTAGCCCCGGGTAAAGTGCCCAACGACACAGAAGGCATCCAACAATGGCTTTTGTCCCCCAACACCCGGACAAGGATTGAAGCCCTCCGGGCGATCTATTATCAAAGCCGGGACATCTGGCAGTTCCCGGCGTATGTTAACCACCCGGGCAGTAACAGGTCCCGTGCAGAAAAATACTGGCTGGCCAAAGCGTTTTCAAGATCTGCATCGACAAAAAGCATCCCTCATCTTAAACAGCTGATCCAGGCAGATACCATCAATGTTCAATCTGCTGCCACCAAAGCCTTGTCAACATTCGAATGTGATCGGGCATCTGCAACAATTTTCATGGATTTAATGGATACCAGCCCCCACTGGTATGTACAGCAGGCAGCCTACACTGGGTTAAAAGGATGTCCATGACAACAGATTCTTTAAAGATTCTTAAACTCGCCTGCAGGGCTGTCTTGATCCTGTGTGCTTGTGAGGCAGGCGCTCTTGTACTAAGCCCTTTCCTGCCGCCCCTGGCAGCCCTTGCGATAACACGGTCCACCCAGATCATTGGTTTGCTGTTACTTTTATGGCGCACCCCCGGCGGACTTGCATTTGCCGGACTATCTCAAAAAAAAGGGATCTCAGGACTCAAAGCAGGCATTGTCTGGTCTCTTGGGTTTGCCCTGGCAGCGGGGATCACCGGTTTTCTGCTCAATTTGACCGGCATCAACCCGTTGTCAATGGCCCATTCACCCGTCCCCCCGGACAACCAATGGCTTTTTTTTCTCACTGGTGGATTGATCAGCCCCGTGGCAGAAGAAATTTTTTTCCGGGGGATTTTATATTCTGTTTTAAGACGGCTGGGGGTGGCAGTGGCCGTTGTTCTATCCACCCTGGTGTTTGCCTTTGTTCACGGTCCCCAGGGGGGACTGCCCGTGTTTCAATTGGTGGGGGGCCTGGTGTTTGCCCTCTCGTTTGAGGTTTCCAAAAGTCTTGTCACCCCCATGGTCATCCATGTCCTGGGAAATCTGGCCCTGTTTTCCATGGCTTTGATCCCATCCCTTTAATCCCCATCCCAGAACAACGCCTCTTCAATTCCGATCCGGCCATCCCCATTGGCATCATCTGTACGGTCAAAGGCGGGTGTATCACCAAGGCAGGTAATGATTTTTAACGCCAACAGTTTATCTTCAAGGCTCACCTGTCCATCATTATTGATATCCCCGGCAGCGAACAGATGTATTTGTGTCAAATCAATTCCCATGAGGTCGGCAACCTGTTCAATGTCGGCATCGGCCTGGGGAGCGGTTACCTTTATGACATATGCATCGTGGCTTCCCTGGGTATACGAGTAAGAACTGTACCCTGACCGCAGGGAGGCGGAGAGGGTATACCGGCCAAAGGGAAAAGAATGTTCAATGGCCGGAGACAAAGGGGTATCCGGGCCATCGGTATCGGGAATGACAATAGTGCCCTGGCTGTCCCGGACACTGATATAAAATGCCTGGTTGCTGTATCCCCGATCCCCGGTGATGGCACAATCGCCTTCAAGTATGGCGGTATGGGTATTGATATCTTCCTGATTTTCAAACAATCCCTTTATGGTCTGCGCTCGGCCAAAGGTCACATCCTGATCCGCCACCATGACCCGGAAATCGGCTGTAACTGATTTACCACCGGCCTGGGCCGTGATCCGGACCGTTGCAGCTTTATTTTGGCTGCCCGGAACCGGCTGGATTGTCAGGATATCATTGGTGATATCAGTGGTAATCGTTTCGGTATTACTTAAAATGGTGGAAAAAGTGACGGCATCGCCATTCTCATCCCTTGCGTCCAGGCGTATCAAATGAGGGGTGGGTTCATCGGCCGGGAGAAAAATATCCTTGAAAACCGTGTTGAGCTGGGGTGCAATATCCGTGGAAGGAGGCTGTGGGGTGACACAATCCGGGCCGGAACAGGGTTTGATATTGTATATCATCTCCAGGTCGGGTTGAAAAATATAGGACGAGGTGGTTACGGCTTGATCCAGAAAATAATAGTCATCATCCAACCCGCCCCACCCCATGTTCACATGGAATTTTCGGCCGGTGGGATCAGATGCATACCCGTCCACCACCACCATATGGCCGGGAAAGGACAGCAGGACAGGCAATTCTGCATCAATCTGGCCTTTCAGTGTGGCAAAAAAGGTTTCCCCATTGGTGTTGTCCATGGAAGACAAAGCATTGGCATATCCAAAAAACCGGACAAAGTCGTCCTTGTGCAGATAAGCGCTGGAGTAGGTCAGGCCGAATGTCGTGTGGTTGACAATGGCCAGGTCTCTTATGAGGATGGCCACCTCATCCTGCAGGTGGTCGGCCATGGCCATGCCCGAGTCATCGGGCATGTTCGCCCAGTAATAAGGGTGCTGTAAAACAGCTGATAAGGATTCATTGTTCCATGCATAGGTTGTGGCACCGGCACCTTGATCCGGATATCCATGGTATTTCATCACCTGGGCCACTGCAATGTTCACACAGCCTGCCAGGACAGACTGGCCATCAATTTTCGGCAAAAACTTGTTATACGGATACCCCTGGTTCCAGGTGGTGGTCAACAAATGGGTGTCCGGCGCATAGGACAGGGTCCTGCGATCTGCAGGATCGGTATTCAACAAAAACGCCCAGGCAGTTTCGGCCCTGGTTTTTTCCGGAAGGCCCAGGCTCGTGCGTTGAGTGGATTGGGTTTCGGTTTCCAGGCGCGCGTAAAGCTCTAATTCCTGTTCAAGAAATTGCCTGTAGGCAACTGGAAGGGAGGTATACGCATTCTTAAGGGAATAAGCCTTTACCGGAGAAAATGACGGGGAGGAAGAGATCAACAGGTATCCCCCATCATTCAGGTCCATTACCCAGCCTGCGAGAACAGCGGATTGTGACGAGTCCAAACGGTTGCTGTTCAGGGCAGATGTTGCAACAATGGTTTTTGCGCTGCCCAGAAACCCCAGTAAGTTCTTAGCCGCAAGCGTTGCCTGGTCTTGACTGGTGAGTGCCAGGGCGGTTGAAAAAACACCCGCCATCCAGTAAAAAACCAGTCCCAGAAAACACTGCCGTGATCTTAAAACAATTGACATGCCGCTCCTTGGATAAAATTGTCCTTATTTGTATTGAACCAGTGTCTGTATCGGAAGAAATAATAACAGCGGCTTTCCGCTGAGGGAGATAAATCCGTATAGTTCATAATATTCTCTGGTATGATTATCCTTCACGTCGACAAAGAGCCCTATTATTCCAACATTTTCTGAAATAAGAATGACTTTTTCAACAACACTGCCGATCAAATGATTTCCATATCCTTTGTGCTGTTGATTTTTTGAAACAGCAAGTCTTGCCAATGTTAACCCAGGGACTTGATCCGGATATTTTTTAGCGATAGTCGGCGGCAAGTAATCCGTTTCAACTTCACAGATTGACAGGGTGTAAAACCCAAGAATTCCTTTCGGGATTTTATCATTAATTAATACAAAGGTGCGGGACATACCTTTGGAAATGTGCTGCCGGGCTGTCTTTTGCAAAAAAGTGTTCAAGGGGGTGTTTCCACAATCAAACTGTTTTCTGTTATGCGATTTATCCAAAAGTTCGATCTTCAGCATTTCAGATCCTGTTTGTATTGTTTCATTGTTTGAGCCAGTTTTGGATTAACCTTTGGCGGATTCTCAATCAATTCAAACAGGTGTTCCGCAGATTGTTGACGTAACCTGATTTTATTATCCTGTTCAATAATGGCCTGGGCTTTTTCAAGGGCTGCCTGTACCAGAAATTGATTTAATGTCGATCCCGCGATTTCCGATGCCTCGATTAATGTATTATAAACGCTTGGTGATATCCGCGCTGAGACACGAGCGGTTTTAGTTTTAGTTTCATTTTTCATTTTCTAATCCTCTACTGATCATTTGTATTTGACTCAACTTTCGGTCTTCAGCTTTAATGGACGGGGTCAGGCTTTTTTTATTGTGCTTTTTATCATTATTTCATGACTATACGGGTAAAAAGTGCCATAAAGAAAGCCTGACCCCAGGCAGAAATGGCCAACCCCGAAAGTTGAGTATTTGATAGTCCATTTCACACCTGTATTGCACATTATATGTGTTTGGCGCCATTTTGGCAACAAAGACTTTGTTTGCATGGTATCAACCAGGTTTTAAATTGCAAAAATGATCCGAATCATTACAGCTGCTATAAGAAAGCCTGACTCCATGTAAAATAAAAAAGGGGCGGCATGGTCATCCATGCCGCCCCCCGGGTTTTAAAATAGAGTCTTTCCTATTTGTTTAGTTTGTGTGTTGTTTCCGGTTCACTGCAATCAACATACCGGCTGCAAGTATGGCCATCATGGAAATCCATGCCATCATATGGTGACCGGTTCCAGTGGACGTCAGCGAGCCGATGAAACAATTGTCGGAATCACCACCTGTACCCAAGACAGCAGACGCGTTTCCAATCCCCACAATATTGGCAGACCAGTCACAGATTTTTGCTTTGACCGAACTGTTAACACCGTTGTAATTGATTTCCTGGATATCAGCCCTTGGCACTTCCGTCCACTTGGCCAAACCATCGTTATAATACCACACGGCTTTTCCACCCTTGTCGATGGCAATGGCATCGTCCAGGGAACAAGGAACCTCAATGACGGCACATCCCTCGTCGGTCATTCCGATAAGGTCCCATTTGATGCCGGATGTGATGGGACTGGCACTATCTGTTACAACCGTAAGGGCTGATGCATCAGACGCTGCTATGCCGGTGACTTTCCCTGCCCCGGATGACGGTAAAATTTTCAGTTCCAGCGTTTTGGTGCCAACGGTAACCGTCTTTGTGCCGCCGGATACCGGAATTTCATCCGCCGCTAACGCTGTGCCCATGGTCACCGACACGGTCGTGTACGGAAAACTGTCGGCCGTTATGGCGGTGGCGCCATACAGGGTCGCGGTGGATGCGGTGATGGTATAATCTCCAGGTGCCGGGGCTGTGGCAAAGTCAAATTTAAAATCACCATTTGCCGCGGAATCAATCGGTCCTTTTGCCAGTCCTGATTCGTCAAACAACGACACGGAAGACACGACACCATTGGTCACATTCCCCGAGATGGAGGTCGCAGATTTAGACAATTGAATCTGGCTGGACCCGTCTGAGGCAAGGTCATCAGATGTAAAGTCTTCGGTGACGTATGTGTCTTTTTCAGCCTTAAAGACGATTTTTGTATTTTCAATGACCGCCTGGGAAAAAGAGAAGACCCCGTCAGCCCCTGTGGTATCGGTCAATCCTTTGAATCCGGCAGGGCTGGTAATGGTCACAATGGCATTATTTAATGCAAACCCGTCAGTATCTGTAACAATGCCTGCAAACGTGGTTTGCGTCACCGGGACAATGGTGATATCCACCATGGGCGGATCCGTCAGGTCCTGAACCTCAAACTCCAGGCTGTAGTCTTTATCGCCCGTATCTGCGGTCACCGTGTAATCACTGGGATCAAAGGCATAAATGGCGGTATTTGATGCATTAAACAGCGCCGTAACCGGTGTGTAGGTTTCTGCATCATCCAGGCTGTCAACGGTCACGGTATAGGGAACCGCATTGGCGGCACCGGTGATGGTGAACGCGAACGGTGCTGCATCAGACATGATGGATATCTTTGTGTCATCCGGTTCAATCACCAGCGGCACATAAATCTTGAAAGATTCGGCGTTTGTGCTGATGCTGTCTGTCACCGTTATCGTATAGTCACCGGCAAAATTACCGGTTGACGGTGCGGTAAATGTATAGGTCGACAATGCCCCGTCAACGACACTGGCCCCTGCCGGGTTGATATATGTCCAGGTATACGTGCCGTCACCACCGGTGACTGCAAATTCTGCCGACGCATCCCCCGGATCAACTGTCACGGTATCGGTGGGCAGATCAGTGATGGCCACATCATCATGGGCAGCAATCGTTGCCGTTGAGGTTTTTGTGCCTTCGGTTACGGTGATGGTGGCATCCCCGGCCGCGGCCACGGTAAATACCGCCACGCTGTCATTGGTGCCACTGGGTGTTCCCAGGGACCCCACACCCGCATCTCCGCCGACTGCCCAGGTAACGGTTCCCTGGGCGCCTTCAACCGTTAAGGTGATTGTATCACCAATACGGGCATTGGACGCTGCAGGGGATACAGAAAAGTTCACTATGTTCAATGTCACTGGGGCGGATGTAAGCGTTCCATCCCCTGCAATAACAGACACCGTTGTTGGCGCAGGCACCGTCCCGGCTTTTGTTGTAAAATCAGCCGCAGCTTTTCCGGCAGCGATTGCTTTTGTCATCGTTGTCCAGGCGGCATATGCCACGCCGGCACCGCTGACCGTATAGTCTATATTGCCGGCAGCCGCAGTCACGACATTATCATATGTATCCACAATGGTGGCGGTCAGGGTTGATGTTCCCTTTCCATCACTGGCCACCGTGTTTTTGCTGGCAGTAAGATCGATCTTGGTTGCGGCGGCAGCAATAACGGTACCATCAACTGTACCGGTGACACTACCTGTGGTTGCCGTAATCTTATGGGCACCAGCGGTTGTTAATGTAACATTCAATTTTTTCACGCCGGCATCACCAGGACCAAATGCAACGGGTACCGGCAGGACGGCATTCGGATCTGTCGCCGTGATGGTCACTTCACCGTCATGCGTAAGCATTGTACTACCGTCTGCATCTTTGGCCGTTATGGTTATGCCATTCACGGCACCTGCAGCAGGATCAAACGCATCAAACACGACCGTATAGCTGTCTAAGGGGCCGGTGGCGGTAATCGTGGCGGTTGCATCAATCCCCCCTTCACTGGCCTTGATGGTGGCTGTTCCGGATTTTGCCACGGTAAAGACAACATCCGTATCATTGGTTCCGGTGGGTGTTCCCAGGCTGCCAACGTCTCCGCCGGCAGTGATGGACCAGGTAACAGGTCCCTGTGCACCCACAACCGTCAGGTTAACGGTATCACCAATGCCTGCGTCTGTGGCTGCTGGAGATATGGAAAAATTCACAATATTCAATGTCACTGGGGCGGATGTAAGCGTTCCATCGCCTGCAACAACAGACACCGTTGTTGGCGCAGGAACCGTCCCGGCTTTTGTTGTAAAATCAGCCGCAGCTTTTCCGGCAGCTATTGCTTTTGTCATCGTGGTCCAGGCGGCATATGCCACGCCGGCACCGCTGACCGTATAGTCTATATTGCCGGCAGCCGCAGTCACGATATTATCATATGGATCCAGAAGGGTGGCGGTCAGGGTTGATGTTCCCTTTCCATCACTGGCCACCGTGTCTTTGCTGGCCGATAGATCGATCTTGCTTGCGGCGGCAGCAACCACGGTACCATTAACCGTACCGGTTACACTGCCTGTAGTTGCCGTAATGGTGTGAGCACCGGCAGTTTCCAGGGTAACCGCCACCGTTTTCACACCATTCTCACCAGCGGTAAATGCAGATGCTGCAGGTAATGTGGCTGAACTGTCTGTGGCGGTTATGGTAACCGTTCCATCGTGATTTGTGATTATATTTCCACCGACATCTTTCGCCGTAACCGTAATATTATTGCTTGCACCCGCAGTAGAATCAAATGCGGTAAATGCCACATCATAGCTGGCCAGCGGTCCGGTTGTAGCAGTTGCCGTAAACACGGCATTGGGAAATCCTGCCAGGGACACGGTCATGGTTTGCGCCCCCACGGCAGGTCCAAGGGTCCATGTGGCCGTTGCCTTACCATTTGCATCTGTGGCGGAAAAAGCGGTAATCGTTCCATCGCCCACAGCGGTCGGTGTTTGGCCAACAACTGCATCCCCCAGATCATCAACAACCGTCACTTCCAGATCTTTTGCCAGCACAGTGCTGTAAACCTGGGATTGTGCATCACCATCTGTTTTTGTCATGTTGCGCTGGCTGGCGGTCAGCGTAAACAAAGGAATCGCCTGAAAAGGTCCGGCATCCAGTGTGGCTGTTGCATCACCGAATTCAAAGGACTGGGTACCGGCGGTACCGGATGTCACCTCTATTTTTATAGTATCTCCATCTGCCCATTGAGCAGTGAAGTTACCCATATTGATGTTGACGACACCCACACCCTCGGCATAGGCAATTTCACCAATATCAGCACCACTGTACGTCGCCACCTGGCCACTGTTATCAGTGACCTTGATAACCGTATCTGCTGCGGATGGAAAAGTCACTGTGTCTGATTTAACAATTGGCCATAACACTGTTTTGGCTGAATTCAATGCAAATGCAGTTCCCATTGCAAAATACAAGGATAGCAACAATATGAGCACTACCTGTATTTTCAACTGTTTAACGTTCATTCATCAATCTCCTTTTTCAAAAATAAATATAAAATAATATCACCTAGGGTGTATAAGTTCCGTTGCCTGATAATTGAACGAAATAGCCTTGTGCACCAATATCCAGACTAAAATCAAACAAACCCGTTCCATTAAACACAACATACGCCGTCCCGTATCTTTGATTGACCGCATCCCAACCAAATATCTGTGAAATGTCAAGGCCCGTATCCGTATTAAGTTCTGAATCAAAATCGGCTGCCATTACCAGGGTATTCAATTTGCTGTAGGGTGCAGATAATAGATTGAGACCAGTGGCCACGGAGATGGAAACATACTCACTACCTTGAATATTTAATGTGCCGGCACCATCGGTTTGAACAAAATAAGACGCGCCTTCAACCAGTTGGAAATCAAACAATCCTGTCCCGTTGAAAACAACAAATGCTGTCTGATACCGCTGGTTTGCAGCGTCCCACCCAAAAATCTGGGATACAGACACACCTGGGTTTGCGCTCTCAATGGCCCCTCTCAAATCAGATGCCATGCTCAGCCCGGTTCCACTCAAAGAAAACGGAACAAGATTCAATCCGGCTTTGTATGAATGTGTTATCGTATATCCTAATTGTTCAACGGTGATGATGCCACTGTAAATGGGAGAAGCTCCGGCGGTTTCCGCTTTGACCTTAATCGTCCCGTCGGATACACCGGTGACAACAGCCGTATATGCGCCGGCTTCAACCGTAGCAGCCGCTGAAGGGGTAGTACCATCTGCTGCATCCACAATGGTCCAGGTGTAGGATTCAGCACCGGCACCGGCGATTTCAAAGGGTCGGGTATTGCCAATTCCCAGCGTCAGGTCCTCTGGCGGGTCCATGAATTTACCGGCGATAACCGTAAAGGTCACACTGGCGGCATCGGAAATATTACCGGCGGCATCTTCAAACCAGGCATACAGGGTCTTGGACCCCGTCCCTGCCAAGGGATAGGTGAGTGTTTTTGTAGATGGATCTGTAAAATCATAGGCGGTTGCCGTGTTAAACGACCCAGACGTATTGACAAAAACGGCAGTGATATCGGACCAGTCCCCGGTTACCGCAATGGTGACCGGGCTGACAGATGTGGTGTCGGCCGTCTGGCCGTCAACCGTTTCATCAAGGGAGATGGTTGCACTGGGGGGAACATTGTCAAAGGTATAGGGCCCGGCAATGGTATCCTCACTCAAGGCGATCCCGGGAGCAGCCGGCAAGGTACTGTAAACGGTCTTCACATGAAGATACCAGGCAAGCCCGTCACTGGTGCCGAACTGGGCATCTGCATCGGTTGAGATCACAATTTTAGCGGTATGGGGAACACTGGTATCCCCTGCCCCCAGGTCATTGTCACTCAGGGCAAGCTTGGAATTGTTCCAGGTATACACATACCGTAACAGATCATATCCGGTTGTATCTGCCGTTGTAGGCGTAATGACGGCATCAAGATTACCCTCCGGGATCAGTTGCGGGGTTTCACCCGTGCTGGCATCGTCTATGGTGATAGACGGTTCGAATTGAGCGTACAATACACCGGGCATTAACATCAACACCAGTGTAAAAACAACAACTAGGTTTGAAATATTTTTTTTAATCATAATGATTTTCCTGAATGTGTTTCATTAATATTAATATCAAATTGAAAAACAAATCATAGTTTCAGTTGAATTACCTGCTTTTATGTGTGGTTTGACTGCGGTAACCCGTACCGCAGTCAAACGACTTGATTAATTTTTGGTTAATGTAATGTCCACATTCGCTGTTGTAGTGTTAACCGTCGTGGCATCCGCATATACGCCGGATGCAGCACCGGAAACATAGTATTGCAACGGGAATGTTCCCATAAGATCCTGGGCAAACACTTTATAATCCACACCAGAGGTGATCTTAATGGTGTAGTTAAACGTTTTGCTGTCCCCGGAATCCGCGGCCTTTACCTCATGCACCAGATCTGTTGCCGGATCATATGCACCGGCAATAACGATGGCCGTGGCATCGGCTTGAGACAGGGTGATGGTTCCTGTAATGGTGGCAATGGTCGACACCGTCACTGCGTAATCGGTCTTGTCCGCAGTGATGGAAATGGGGCCTTCCAGAATTTCAGGTTTCCCGTCTCCCGGCAGCACCAGGAGGGAATAGTCTGTGCCGTCGGTAACATGGGTGAAGGTAAACGTACCGGTGGCAGAGGTCTGAACCACTTTCTGATACTTGGTGTTGCTGCTGAACAGCAGGGCATATGCACCGACCACCGGCGTGCCCGTGACATCTTCTTTGACCGTACCGCTGAATGTCCAGGCAGTGACCGGAATCGTCAACAGCATGTCATGGGGCAATGTTGAACCTGCAAGGCCGGTGGTCACCACTTCCGCCACGTAGGGCGCATAAAGGGTTCCTTTTGCGACCTTTATGATATGATCACTGCTGGGTTTAAGCCCCCTGAACTGGTATTTGCCCAGTTTATCGGTCTTTACGGATTTCACGTATCCATCACCGGCAAGGGTCACGGTGGCTCCTGCCACAATGCCATTGGCATCAGACACCTCACCGTCGATGATGGCACCCTTTGTCATCTGTATTGTGGTGGCAGTCAGATCCGCCAGCACGGTTTCTTCCTGGGATTTCGGAAAATAATCCTTGTGGGAGGCGATCAAGGTATACACCCCTGACGGGATATCTACCAAGGTATACGCCCCTGAAGCATTCGTGTAGCTGGCAGATCGTAATTTGCCGCCATTGGTTTTCACAATATCCACCCGGGCGCTGGCAACCGGTGTATCGACCACATCTGCATCCATGACAAATCCGGTGATCTCATAATTCTGGTCCACGATGAAATCTGCCGCCGCAGTCGTGTCTTTGGCCAGTACCACGTTTTTCACAAACTGTCGTGCATACGGTGGTGGCGGCAGGAGTCCGACATTGTAAGTTCCCGGGGTCATTTTTTCAAACAGATAGGCACCGTCACTGCCCGTCCGGGTCACAAACGGCAGCGGGACATTGGCGGTTGTGTAGAGGCTCACCAGATAATGGCCAAGGGGTATCCCCCCTTTATCCAGGGAACGATTCAGTGTCACATGTCCTGACACTTTGGCCGTATCCAGAACGGGAATGGCCACCGGAATATCGATATCCGTGACACTTGCACCGGACACATCAACCCGGGTGGCGGATGCGCGCACGCTGACTGCGACTGGGCCTGCATCCCCCGTACTGTAATAATAAGTTTTGTTCTGATGTTTAAAGAAAACATAATAGTCATCAGACTTGGCCACGGGTATTTTAAATTTGCCGTCAGCATCCGTCACTGCAGAACCGAATTTATAATTGGTAAAATTAAAGTTATTGGCACTGACGGTCACACCGTTCACGGGCGTATCATCCACTGTCACAGTACCGGAAATCGTCACCAGGTCACCGCAGTTAAAGGTAAAATCCTTACCGCCCGTATCCTGATCAGCCGTGACACTCACCGTTGTTGCACTGTCATAGTCTTCTGTACTGTCATAATAGACCGGTCCGACACCATCTCCCACCATGGACAGGATATAATCCGTTCCGGGCAGCAGGTTGGTCACGGTATAGGCATCGGCTCCAGCAGCCCCGGTCACCATGACGGACTTCTGCAGTTTGGTTGTTTCTGAACGAACAAACACTTCAACAACCTGATCAGGACAAAGAGCATCAATTACGCCGGATACACTTCCCAGAGCAAGCGTCCAGTTGTATGTCGCACCCTGCCCAGTGATATCAAAGGCTTCATTTCCGTAAACAGCCCATATGGTATAGGTGTTCACAGTTGGCAGCGGCGGGGTTACATAATTGCCGTTTGCATCCACAGAAGCGGTTCCGATGACGGTGCTGCCGTCCCTGATTTCAATTCTCAGGCCGGAGGGATTCCCGTTATTAATGGTCACTGTGCCGGATTTTGCTGCATATTTGGCAAGGGTTATGGGATCAACTGTTTTGTTTGCACCGGCCACAGCAAATTCCGTGGTAACAAAGCGTTTCTGGTATCCGGGTGTTGTGGACATCACTTCAACTTTATAGGTTCCATTCGGTGCCTTGGCAAATTTATAGCTGCCTTCCGTCACCACCTGGGTTGCCACTTTGAACTCGCCAGTGGTCATGACCTGGATGAGATTGACAACCGCACCGTTTGCAGGCGCTGGCGGCGTGCTGCCCTCGTAGCCAACCGTCCCTGTCACATCATACCCACCGGTAACTGAAATCTGGCCGGGCACAAAGTCAACCGCATAGGTTTGTGCCGCAGTGGGCTCTGCAGCCGGATCAAGACCCGCTGCCACAGCCAGTTCGGTATATTCGGTATAGCCGGCATTGGCAGCCGTATCCGGCCCGATAATGGTTTTTTGAATCCCGATGCCATAGGTACCGCTCCCGATACCGGGTTTGACTTTAAATTTTGCTTTAAAAGCGACAAACGGATCACTGAAAAAATTAGCCGCTGCGGCAGCGACCATGACGATCCCATCAGCGGGCTTGTTATTGAATTGATAATACAGTGTATTGGCAATGGTTTCCGCTGTCGGCGGGTTATCCGGATCATAGGTTGAACCGTCATCAATGTCCATGCCGCCTTTTTCCAGTCCTTCAAAGGTAAAGACAGCCGGGTTATAATTCAGTGTAAACACCAGGCCGTTCACATCACTGCCACCTGCCAGGGTGATATCCAATGTGGCCGTTCTGGCAGCATCGTCTCCTGTATTGCTGACACTGGCATTGCTGCTGAGACTCAAGGTCTTGCCTGGCAGCAGTGCCGCATGACTGAAACTCATGGTCATCAGCAATATTAAACAGATGATAAAAATTTGATTTAACTTCTTCATTTAAAATTCCTCAATCTTGTTGTTGTTTATCCAGGGTTGCTTTGCTCTGGTTAAAATGTTCCACTCGATGCAGGTTTTCCAATAGGTTGATATGATGTTTCTGCAGCGCGTCAAATGCTTGATATTTATCGAGCAAAGCCATAGACAGGACATTATTTTTCGTTTCATCCGGTTCATTGTTGAGTTGTTGTTTGAGCACCTGGATCGCTTCCCAGGCATCGGTCTCTTTTTGTTCAAATTCAAGTGCGGTTGGCACAAGCGAATCATACTCAACGGTGCGAACATATTCCCCGGGATTCAGGATGTCGGTGCTGTCCTTTTCATATCTTGTTTCCCTTTTTACAGCCGCCTCAGTCTCAGGAACACTGCTCTCAATGACCACATTCATGGGACCGGAAAAATTACCCTTGGGGTAGATTTTAACCGCGGTCACCCGGGTGATGCCCTGTTCCTCGTGATAGACCATGGCCACGCTGAACCCTTTCAAAATCCGGTTTAATGCTCTTTCCAGCGGAAGGTTGTTTACGTGGGCGCTGACATTTCCCGGGTCAAATCCCTGGGCGATAAAAATAACCACCTGGGTTGCTTTTGCAATCTCTTCCAGCAGGGGAATGAGCGGTTCATTTTCGGCAAAAAGGGTCAGCCGGTCATTTGAGAAGGCAATCCTGCCGGCTGCACTGCACATCAGCGCGCCTGAAAAAAGGATGCCAGCAACGATCAGAGCAGAAAAAACGGCTCTGAACTGAATTCGAAATAAAAGGGTCATATAGATATAACTCATCCAACTATAAAAATAATGTCGTTCTAATCGTAAAAATTACACGAATGTTGATGGGACAAACACATGTTCAGGAGGGGGGAGATCCGGTGGGAATGGATCGATTTTATAAACGTTTTTTTTATTGAACATCAGAACAAAAAAATCCGGATAGGCACTGAACATCAGCCGCATTCCGGGTACGGGAAAATCCGGAACGATTTCCGTTAAACTCACAGCTGATTTTTTATGGGTTTCATGGCGTTTTAATTGACCGGTGGCAATCTTCAATTCCTTGAAAATGGATTGCATGGACCGGTCCAGGTCTTTTGGGGATGATACCTGAAACACGTGTTTCTTGACCATGATGGCGGAAACAATCAGCCGTGTCAGGTCCGAGCGACCATTCATGGACAGATACCATGTACCGGTCACCGGCAGGTAGGCAACACTAAAACAGACCAGCATTGCTGCGGCGATCATGTGTTTTTTATTCAATATCAATGATTCTGCCATCCCGATATTCTTTGTTCAGTCAATGGATCATGAATATCCTTATATTTAGCATGCGGCCCTGTTTTAATGCAATGGAAAAAACAGGGCCGCACATTTTTTGTCCAGACAAATTCCTTATTTCTGGGTGTTATGCAAAATCGGTATCGCATCTTCCAGGTTCAATTGTTTATCCTTGTTGACATCTGCTTCCATGGACAAAATAGCAGGGGTGCCCCCCGAGATCACGCCCAGGACCTTTAAGGCATCTTCCAGGTCGAGCACGGGGGGACCTGCCATGGTCGTAAAATGGTTCTGTCGGGCAAAAAACAATTCATTGACTGAAACATTGTCAAGATCTGTTGTGCGGGGATCCGTACCATAGGCATAAATTCGGTACCCGTAAATTTCACCGGGTTTAAGGATGTTGACAGGAACAATATAACTGCTGGCATCCAGGATACCGGATTGATGGATTATCTGATTCCAGTGCTGATAGATTCTCACCCGATAAAAATAGGGTCCCCCTGCAGGGTCGGTCCAGTCTATCACCGGTCTGTCCGAAGAGACTACAGCACCATTGGCCGGAATCATATACGAGACAAGGGGAACCGGTTGTTTGACAAGGGTATCGGTTGCCGTGGCCGTATTGCCGTCCTCATCCTCAACCGTAAAGGTATACAGGCCTTCCGGTACATCCCCATAGGCCCCATATCTCAGTTCATTCCAGTACTCTGCGGTATGGTCGTCGCCGGGGGAGTCATAATTGAGCTGCAGGGTGCCAATAATGCCTGGGCCCTGCACAGTCACGGATTTGATATTACCCGGCACCCCATCCGCGTCCGTCACCTTTACGGAAAATTGAATCCAATGGGAGGGGTCCCCTGTAACCGGGTGCTGAAGATAGGTGACAGCAGCGCCAAAATGATCCGTGTCAATCCCGGGCTGATGTGACCCTGAAGTTACAGCGGGTTCTGTCTTGAAATTAACGGCCCGATAACCGCTCCAGGGAGAAGAGGATCCATTATCGGTATTTTGATCCCAGAACCGGTCCCGGGTGGTGACACGAAACCCGTAGAGCTCGCCCTTTTTAAGGAATCCTGGTGCCAGGGAATACTGGCTTTGGGTGGTCACAAAATACAGAATACCGTCATGGTGTTTATTATAAATCTCCAGACGGTAAAAGGCAGGGTCTGTTTCATCCGCTGCCGTGACATCTGCCCAGTCAAACTCGGCACCAGTACCATTTACCACAACACTTAGCGAGGATTCGGCCGGGTAACCCATGGGGTTCACGGTCAAATCTTCTGTTGTGGAATTTTGATTTCCGTCTTTATCCACCACCACAAAGGTATACGTTCCGTTTTGCGGTGCTACATGGGCATCGTTTGAATAAATGGCACAGATGTCTGATTCATTGTATTCATAATACAGGTCTGTTTGCGTTGTTCCATCCGAATGTGTGACCTTGACACTTTGGATATTGCCCGGCGCACCCTGGGCATCATATACCCGGATCCAGAAACTGGTCAGGGTGCCAATGTAATCGTTAGACCAGGTAGCAACCCCGTTAGTCTCAGCTTCAATATACGGTTTATCTGTCCTGGTGGTGGTGGTAAACTTGGGATAGTTATTTGAGGCATCCCTGGGGGGAAACGCTATATTTTCATCTGTATCAAACCCTCGATGACCATCCCGGGCTTCCAACCGGTACTGGTAGATTGTTCCTGGATTCAACACACCTGGCGGCACTGTGTAAGTGGTCACATTGTTCACATTCCCTTTCCATATGGTGCTGGTCCTGTTTTCATCATATATCCGGACCCGATATTTATCAGCCCCAGACACGGCATTCCAGGTAAAAGTCGGTGTGGTGCCGCTAACAACGCAGGTCAGCCCAATCTCCTGGGGTGGGGTAATATTGGTCCCTTCCAACATATCAGTGACCGATCCTTCACTCCCATCCGGATCAACGGCAAAAAACCTGACCCCGGCAAAATTTGACGGCAGCATGCCGGAATCTATCCATCCGGTATAATACCCCAGGGTGCCATTTTCAGGATAATCAAAGCTCAAATCAAGCTGGTCCTCACCGATCAGGGTGCCGTTCTCGTCCACAGGTCTTGCCACTACATGGTGAGAACTGCCATTATATGCCACCCCGTCATGGTCAATGACCTTGACCGACATATCAATACCCGGTGTCGATCCGACATGGGACCATTTTACAGCCCCCCACCCGTCAAGATCCACTGCCGGAACCGCATCATGGGTTAAGGCAGCGTCCATGGTAAAGGGTACCCATTGCGTATGGGACCGGTTGTCCACCTGTATCCAGTCCGAGTGGTCCACGGCCCGGATGCGGTATTGATATTGTTTGCCGGGTTGCAGTTCAGGAAGGGCACAGGCGGTCAGGTCATAGTTTCGTCCTGTCTGGAAGAAAAACTCAGTGTCCATGCCATTTACCTCAAGGCGATAGGCAATACGGGTTCCCGATGCACTGACCGGATCCCAGGTGACAATCGGGGTTTTTGAACCGGTATTGATTTTGACGCTGTTGACATCCACAATGGGGATGGTGATCAAATCTTTTTGGGTATCACTTTTAACTCCGATGGAGCCGTCTTTGCCGGTGACCGTGAACGTATACTCGCCAATCAGGGGAGAGCCCTGTTCTTCTCCCCAAAATTCATTATACGTAGGATCATATTGCAGGATGCCGTCAGGATATACCTGCCGGACCGTTCCGTTGGGATCGGTAAGGGTGATGGTGTCGATATCCCAGGGAACATTTCCGGTAAATCCACTGTCAATCCCCACCGAATAGAACGTCCGCATAGTGGCGTTCCCCGAGTGAACGCTTTTCAGTTCTACATAATTGATGGGTAAATCGGCGACCAGCTCCAGATCGACATTGAGACCGGAGACATTGCCGGTGACCGGGAAGTTTATTTTTCCGCGATAATCACCGGAATTCAGTATGCCGTTGCCATCAATATCCAAAAATGCATAAAGATACAGATCTGCTGAGGAATACGGGACATCTGCCAGGGTAAAGCCGGTGGTGTTCTCAACATAGGCGCCCAGATCGGCCTCGTCACCACTGGACAAAAAGTCATTGTCGGACAGATAAAGGTAGATCTTCTCTCCTGCATACCCACCGGGAACGGCTATAGTTCCCGAAACCGTGTAAACCGGTGCAAGTTTGGTGTTGTTCTCCACCCAGTCGCCGTCATTTATATCTGATGACCAGGTGCCATAGGTGATCCAGCTGCCGCCAAAGGTCTCCAGGGCTTCACCAAGGAGCGCCAGCGGCACTTTCCATTCAAGATAAGACCCTTCCGCAGAAATAAAATTGTCATCCAGGATCCCAAGATGCTGGTAATTCCCATCCCCATCCGTCTGGCTGACATAGACATTCCATTGGTCAGGTCCCGGATTATAAAAGGCATTGAAGCGCAGGGTATTTCTACCCCAGTCCTCCTGGTCTTTCCTGAATTCAAACTGGTAATTCACTGGGGAAATTCCCTGGGGTAACTGGGTAATCGGGCTGGCTGACAATTCCATTGCCACATACAAATGCTGACCCTCTGTATCCGTTGCCAGATAGGTGTTGACAATATTCATTCCCTGAACCTCAGCCCAGCCCGGGAAAAAATCATCCGTTGGATCTGTATTGACCAGAAATTCTGCCGGCCAGGCTGATGGTAGACCCTCAATCACAGTCGTGGAGGCTTTTGGAATCGTGAACACCCTGTACGGCGGATCAAGCTCCAGCTCTTCTGTCACTTTTACGTTGGTGACATAGTCCGGAAAAAGACCATTAAACACCGGTGTGGGAAAGGTGCCGGACAGGGGTTCGCCGAACGTATCAAACTGGGGCAGAAAATTTCGGATATCCAGCGGGGATTTACCGGTATTTCCGAATACGGCATTTAAATCAAACCTGTCCGTATCGAACCTATAGTGAGACATTCTCTCGGCGGTAAATGTGCCGCCTGCTGTTTGAACATATCCTGTTCCGTCATCGTCCAGGAGCGCATAGCTGCCGCTGATGCTCAGGCCGTCAGGGGCCAGGGTACCTGTCAATTCTATGCGTTTGTTTCCCCAATAGCGTAATATCATATTGACATTCGTGCCGGTAATTTTCCAATAGGGAACCCATCCCCGGATGTCAAACCCATCAATGGAAGCCCAGAAATCAGATTCATCCCGGCCCATGGACCCATTCCCGAACAGATCGCCCTCCAGAAGTACCCGAAGGGTATCCCCACTGTTATCACCGCTATTGAAAGTGACGTCCCAGGTTTCATTAAAATCCTGGGCCGTGACCGGTCGATTGCCCGCCAGAGAATCCAGCAGTTCGGCAAAAATAGTTAACACATTCTCAAATTCCTGCTCATCCCCTTCAGATTCAAGGGCAAACAGGTCATTGTCCTGATTTTCATGGTTGTCCAGTTCCTGTTTCAACGACAGGTAAGCGTCATTCAGGCTTACGGATGAGGCTTGAAGCGCTGTTTTTGCAGTGGCCAGAAGGGCTGCCCCGTTGTCGGCAAGATGTAAAAAGCCAGGGTATTTTTCAAGCAGTTCTGTCATCATATCCGGGTGAAGGTCCATCATGCCTGCGTTGGCAAGGGCCATAAGTTCCCGGATATCCGCGGCATTTAAGTCATAGGCGGTGACAATCAACACCGCCGTTTTTACGGCATTGAGGATTGCTTTGGCAAGCAGGACATCTGTGTAATCCACTTCCGTGGCCATCAGTTCATCCGTTTCCTGTGCTGTCAACACGACATTGATCGTGGCATCAACCGCATCAAGGTCTGCCAGGGCCAGATCAATAACCCCCACCAGCCCCTGGCTCAGGACCGTTCTCACATGATCCCCGTTGGGCATGGTTTCCGGCGGGTTATAGTCACCGGCCAGCTCCGGTGCCTCACCAAAGGGTGAATCGTCATCAAGGAATGTATCCAGTTGAATCGGTATTCCCATGGCCTGAACCAGGTCTGCGATTGTTGAAAAGCTGTTATCCTCACTTGTTGTCAGGACAAAGGAAGCCAATCGGGTAACCCCCCGAAACACATGCGCCACTGGATCGGAGCCATCGGCATCCACCGCGGCTTCAAATTTCTCATCCGCATTAAGAATGCCCTGGTAAGTCGGGTTCCCGTCGTTAAACAACAGCTGTCTTCCCTGTTCCACAAGGGCTTCTGATTGTGGAGAAGCCAATGCCAACGCCGGTAAAAGAGCCATAAAAAAGATGATCAATGAACACTTAACTTTACGATACATTCCCCCTCCTAATTCACAATTTCATATGTGCCAGACAAAGCCTGACCCCATCCATTAAAACAAAAGATTCAAACTTGAGCTAAAAACACGCATGCCGTATTTAATACAGCAAATTTCATACCATAACCAAGGACAATGAGCAAACAAAGAAAAGAGGATATTTTGTTGATTTGCCTTTCCCAATCAATCTCATTTATCCGACAATTTTTGTTTGGCGTTTGACAAAAAGGGGCCGACTGCATTGCCAGTCATGGTTTAACGATGGCGCTGTATCCGGAGAAACATCTCTTTACGCTGTCATTCTGGATCTTTCCTGATTTTTATGGTTTTAAAAATCATATTTAAACATGAGGGCCACCCCATTGTTCACAAAACCGGGCTGGAATGACACGGCATCATGGTTGACACGATAGTCCTGTTTTAATCGATCAATAAACCCCTTTTTCTGCCCTTTATTGAATTTATGCGCACTGGCCACTGATCCATAAACATTCCCCGCATAAAACCCGGCTTCAACAAAAGAGATGACCCCCCCTAAAAATTCATTATCATTTTCAAATGATTGATAGGCCGCAAACATGAGGGATGTGTTTAACAGGAAGGACACCAGGGCATCCCGATATCTTTCACAATAAAAAAACCCGCCCCCGGGAATGAGAGACAATCCCCCGGCCACGGCCGGACGTTTCTGCTTTAATTGGTCAATGGTGTTCAGCGATGTCATCGTGTCGGCCATCCGGTATTTTTTTTCGCCTTCCGGACTGATCATGGAAAAATATTTTTTTGCTTCCCGGACCGGATATACGGCATAATCGCTTCGGGATTTCAAGTCATCCGCATTGTCCAGGAGCAACCATCCGATGATAAAACAGGCCCTGTCACGGACCTCACCATTACGGGACAGTGTGATTAAATTTCTGAGAACCGATACGGCCAGGCCGGGGTTGTCCATGGCCATGTGTACTTCACTGAGTTTGAACATGGCATCGGTTGCCAATCCAGCATCAGAAAAACGGGCCGCCATTCGTTGGAGATGCCGCCGGGCATCTTCAAGCTGGCCGGCATAAAAGAAAGCAACCCCCGTGTTATACCGGGCCATGGCCACTCGTTCATGACGGGGGAACAAGTGAACGAACCGGATATACTCATGGGCGGCAGCAGAAAACTCTTTTTCTTCAAACAAGGTCTGGGCCAGTTGATATTGCCGCTGGGCATCCACGATCACCACGTCTGCTGGAAACCCGTTCACCGGAACGACCAACAGCAGTCCAAGAAGTATCCCCCCCAACGCCCGGTTCATTTGTCTGACCACCAGAAATCATTGTTTTCAACGGGATCAAATGTATATTTTTTCCCCTTTATCCAGACCTGGGAAGCGGTTTTTACTTCATCCCTGCCACACCGGACCCATCGGTCAAGCCCCATTATCCAGCCGATCAACAGACCATGTTTTTGGATGCAGCGGTTGGCATATGTTGAACAGGACGGCGCCATGGGGCATCTGTGGCCGTCCACCGGCGAGATATAGTCCTGATACAACCGAATAAGGCCCGGAAAAGGTGCGGATACGTCTGTTTCCCCGGCACGGACCGGTGATGCAAAGATCAGCCCGACAACAAGAACGGTCCAAACAACAGAAAACCGGTTACACCTGGGTAACACGTAACACCTCCTCAATGGTTGTGGTGCCTTGAAATATTTTTTCAATGCCATCTTGGCGCAGGGTTGTCATCTTCTGCTCAACTGCAAGGTCCCTCATTTCGGTTGAATCAGAGGACTGTAAAATAAGGGCTTTATGACGGTGGTCCAGAACAAGGATCTCAAATATCGGCATCCGTCCCTTATACCCGGTATAAAAACACTTGCTGCACCCCTTTGCCTGGAAAATCTGCCGTTGCTCCCCGGCATCCGCCGCAAGGCCGATGCTTTTCAGGGCCAGGGCATCCGGTATATAACGCGCCTTGCAGTCATTGCACAACACCCGTATCAACCGCTGGGCAATCACGGCCCGCACAGCCGAGGTAATCAGAAACGGTTCTATCCCCATATCCACCAGACGGGTAATGGCGCTGGCCGCGTCATTGGTATGGAGGGTTGACAATACCAGGTGGCCGGTGAGGGCCGACTGTACGGCAATGGAAGCGGTCTCATGGTCCCGGATCTCTCCGATGAGGATAACATCCGGGTCCTGCCTGACAATGGATCTGAGGCTTTTGGCAAAGGTCAGGCCTATTTTGGGATTTACCTGGATCTGGTTGATCCCTTCCAGTTTATATTCAACCGGATCTTCCACGGTAATGATATTAATATCCGGTTGGTTGATTTCCGACAGCATGGCATACAGCGTGGTTGTTTTTCCGCTGCCGGTGGGACCGGTCATCAGGATAATCCCATTGGGCAGCGAGGAAAGCTGGCGGATCAGCCCCAGCCGGCCAGGGTCAATCCCAAACTCCGACAGGGTCAGCAGGGAACTGGATTTGTCCAGCAGCCGCATGACAATCCGTTCACCAAGGGTGGTGGGAATGGTTGAAATCCTGATATCAACATTTTTATTGCCGATACGCACTTCAATGCGGCTGTCCTGGGGGAGCCGTTTTTCAGCAATATCCATATCGGCCATGACTTTAATCCGGGTCACCAGGGAGGCCTGGATCCATTTGGGCGGTTCCAGCAAATCGTAAAGGATGCCGTCAACCCTGTACCGGACCTTTAAACTGTCCTGGCCGGGTTCAATGTGGATATCACTTGCTTTTGCTTTTACTGACTGGGAAATCATGTGATTCACCAGTTTGATGATGGGAGCGTCACTGGTATCATCAAGGAGATCCGAGGTCTGTTGGATCTCACTCATGATACCGTCATCATCTTCCATATCATCCACTATTTTCTGGGCACTGTCACTCTTCTGATCATAAAAATTATTAATGGTGGACAAAATCTCGCCCCGGGTGGACAGCACCAGTTGATATTTTTTAATTTTCAGCAGGATCACTAGATCATCCACCGCCTGCAGGGCGCTGGGGTCATTGACCGCAATGACAGATGTCGGAACCGCCAATGTGCTGTCTTGTTCTTTTTTGACCAGGGGAACCATGTAATAATTTTTTAAAAAATGGATGGGGATGAGGTTGGTAAAGTCAGAACGGATATCCGTAACTGCCAGGTGCGCCTGGAAAGGAATGCCATACAACGCTTCAAACGCCTTGAGAATTAATTTTTCCGTGACAATCTTTTTGCGTATCAGCGCATCCTTCAGGGACTCCCCCTGCTTTTCGGCAGACTCCCGGGCTGCTGTCACCATATCTGCTGATATGCCGAACCGATTTTGCAGGATGCTGGAAAGCGTTTCGATTTTCATGTCCCCTTCCTGCTGCTATTTTTTTTCACGGTCTTTGTATAATTTAATGGTGTGCTCCTTGATGTCTAAAATCTCGCTGTGTTTTCGCTGATAAATTTTGTCTGCCTCGGCGGGATTTTCAATAATATGGGGGGTCAAAAAGATATACAGGTTTGTCTTCACCCCGCTCCGGCTGGTGGATTTAAAAAGGTTTCCCATCAAGGGGATATCCCCCAGACAGGGCACCTGGTAATCCGTTGAATTTAAGTCTTCCCCGATCAATCCACCAATGACCACGGTGGCGGCATCTTTGACCACCACCGTGGTTTCGGCCGTCCGTTTCAAGGTGGTGGGCGTGTTTTCTCCGGTGGATGACACTTTTTCAACCTTTTGATAAATATTCAAGCGGACAAACCGCCCCTGGCTGATCTGGGGGGTTATTTTCAGGGTCACCCCCACATCTTTGTATTCAAAATTTTCATAGTTCTGGTCACCGGTGCCACTGGTTGTTTTATACGGGATATTCTCCCCCACCGTTATTTCGGCTTCCTCATTATCCGTGGTCATGATCTGGGGGGTGGCAATAATCTGTACTTTTTCATTCTTTTTCATGGCCCGGATGGCCGCTCCCAGATTTGGAAATGTAATCCCGCCGATGGTGATGGCTTCGGCCATGATGCCCATGGCAAACCCGCCGGGAAGACTCAGCGAACCCGTACCGGAGTCAAGCGTCGGCAGAACGGCAGCATCCGAGGTAAATCCCCCATAGGCACCGGCAGGTTGTCCATCAATGGTACCGGCAGAGGTTGCCGCCGTCCATTCAACCCCCAGTGAGAAGTCCTCGGTATCCCGGACTTCCATGACCAAGGCTTCAATATACACCATGGGCCGGGGGATATCGAGTTTTTTGATAACGGTTTCCAAAACCTGGTAATCATCCTTTTCAGCCATGATAATCAGGCTGTTGGTGGCTTTATCCGCCGTGATTTTCACTTTATCAGACACCACCGGGGCAATTTGTTTGCCTTTTTCCGTTGTGGTAACTTTGCCGGACAAAGACTGGATAACCGTTGCCAGCTCTTCTGCCTTGGCATTTTCAAGATAATAGACCCGGATTTTTGCATCGCTTTTCGGCACCTGCTGATCCATAATGGCGACCAGGTCTTTGACCTTGGCCGTATCAAACTCGTTGGCCAGGAGAATAATGGTATTGGTCCTCTCATCTGCCACAAACTTTGTCAACTCATCCTGGGATATATTTTTCCCTTTTGCCAGTCTTGCCTGGAACAGCGTACTCAGGGTTTTCACAAGCTTAACCGCATCTGCATATTCCACGGGTATGACCGATATCTGGCGGCCGACATCCTTTACATCAATGGCGGTAATGATTTTAATCAATCGGTTGATGTTTGAATACACATCCGTGATAATCAGGGTATTGGTCGGCGTGTAGGACAACACCACACTGCCCTTGGACACAAGGGGTAAAAACAGTTTTTTAATTTCATTGGTATCGGCATATGTCAGCGGAATCAATTGGGTCACAATTTTATCCTCCGACACCCCGGGACCCATTTTGAGCCTGGTTTCCACATTTTTTGAATTGGCCAGGGGGCCGGGAATAATTTTGGATATTTCTCCGGCCCTTACCGCCGTAAACCCATGAACTTCAAGCACCGATTCAAACACTTTATAGGCTTCTTCTATGGTAATCTTGCCCGGAGAAATAATATTCACATTCCCTTTGACCCGGCTGTCAATAATAAAATTTTCATTGGTCAATTCACTGATAAATTTTATAAACACCCGTATATCCACATCATTAAAATCAATGGACACATATTTCTGCTGAACGATGTCTGGTTTGTTCTCTTCAGCAGAGATTGAACTTAAATGAATCAATATCCAGCAGATCGCCAAAATGACAACCAAGGGTGTGTTCTTCGTGTGTACCGTTTTCATAATCCCGCATACCTTACTCAATTGAATATCTTATTTTTCCTGCCAGACCATTGCGTTTTATATCAACATCCGTGGCAACACTTCCCTCTAATTGCTTGAATCCAGTATAAAACGTGGTAACATCATTGATAGATTTCATGGCTTCCCCGTTGACCCCTGCCACAATATCGCCATTTCTCAATCCCAGTTTTTCATAAAAAACCGAATTTTTTCGGATACCGGTTATCCGAAAGCCATCCATTTTACCTTTATAAAAATGGGGCCGGACCCTGACCTGTCGCCTCAAATTTTTTAAATCATCATTCAATGTATTGATATCAGCCCATTTTAGCTTGACCTCATCAACGAATCCGTCTGCACTGGCCTGGGCCGGGACTGAGGCGATCTGACCCAGCCTTTTTTTATCAGTTTTTTTGTCGGCGGTATCTTTTTTCATGAGCAGGGTTTCTTCTTTGCCATCCACCAGCAGGATAACCCGTTCTCTGAATATCGCCTTTATCACAGCCCGATCAACCGTATCCCCTATTGCATAGAGCATCTCATTTTTTTCACCCGTTTTCTTGATAACGGCAAATGGCTCTGATGCAGTACCGGTGATGGTCCCTTTCAGGTCAAGTTTCAAAGCGGTCAGCTGCATTTTCGGGGCCGGCGGGGGGACCGGTTTGACAGCGGATTTCTTTTCAGGTGCGTCGTTTGTTTCTGTTTCAAACAAATCCCGCCGGGCAATGCCCTGATAATAGGCTTTGTCCTGATAACTTTTCTTTTCAACCGGTTGTTGCTGCAGATAGGATGCCTTGGCATATTCATTGGTTTCAAATCCTGCTGTGAAATACGCATAAAGGCCGGAAATAAAAAAATCAATGATAAAAAAAATCAAGATCAAGTGCAGGACAGTAAACACGTTCTTCATTTTTCCCCCGGGTCCATGGCAATTGTCGGTTGTTCAATCGTTCCGCCAATCCGCAGGTGAAGGATGGCGTTATCCACATCTGTTTTAGATACGTCAACCGGCACGGAATCCCCGGCATCCATAAAAAACAAGGGGTGCAGCACGACCCTGGCGGTAAGGTTTAACCGGCTGTTTTGAAATATCTCAGCCACACGGATGTCACCGGATGAATGCAGATCCAGTTGCCGGCCTGTGACACTGAAGTCATCTATCCGGATGGTTTGATCCCGGGGCATGGAAAATTTCAGGGTACCGGAAGAGAAAGAATAGGTTTCAATGGAGAACAGCGGGTCCTGAAATTGTAACACGATATTTGAAACGATCATATCACCCTCATTTTTCAGGAGCTTACGGTGTTTAAAGCCTGTGGTCAGGGTGCCGTTCAATATCCCTGACAATGTGCTGTCTGACAAGAATTTACCCAGAGGAATTTTGTTTAATTTCAGATCTTTCAGCTCGGCTTTAACGCTTGCATCCCGGGGAGTTTCCCGTGATACGTGCATCACACCGGACAGGATACCATCAAAGACACGGGTTTTAAACGACCCTGTCACGGGGGTACCGAAAAGAGAGGTCACATCAACCGCAGACGTGAGCCGGTTCAGGGTGACAACGGGCGAACCGGCATAATACACGTTAACCTCATCTGCCGTTATGCCGGGGGGAAAGGACGGGTGAACCGTATCAATTTCCAGGGTGACATTCGACTGCAGCTGGGACAGCGTTTGCTCAAGATATCTGGCTGCCGTCTCACCGGGGAAACGGACATACAGGGAGAAAAGAATGCAGGCGGCAATAAACAGGGTATACCCCAAAAATTTAAGTTTCATTCAACATGCTTCTCTTTTCAGGTTTTTACGGTCTCTACATGCAGCACGGCACTGATGGATCGTTTGTTCGTCCCATCCATGGAGATCGCAAGCCGTTTGACAAAAACCACATTTTCAGACGTCTCCACAAGATAGAGGTAGGACATTAACTGGGACAATTTTATCCCCTTTAACTTCATTTCAACCAGGGATAATTCTATCTTTGACACCTTATCCAAAGTGGACGATGGTTTCATATAATCAATGTTCCCGTTAACACCTGCTTGAACCGCAAGCTTTTCAAGGAATGCAAACAAGGTAAAGGTCTTTTCTCTCTGGGAATAAATGATTTTTAAATTTTCATTCTTGTTTAATATACTCTCATATTCTGACTTTAAGCGGGTCACTTGTTCGAGCACCGCGGTCTTTGCTGTCAGTTGTCGCTCATACACGTGTTTTTTTTCTAAAAACGGGGATATGCCAAACTGATACAGGACAACGACAAGGATGAGACCGCCCGCAAAAAAAACAGCATACGTTTCCCTCCTGTTCATTCTTAAAGCCAAATTATACTATTCTCCTCACATTCAAATTTACAGGACAATTTTCAAATTAAACGTCACGCGTTTGTCCTTTTTATCCATTGAAGCCGAATGTATATCAACTTCTTTAAAAAGTGCAATATTTTTAAAATGATTTTTCATTTTATCAATGGTGTTAAATTGTGCCGCACTCCCGGTCACGATCAAATTATTCTCGGCCCGGACAAATCTTGAAAAAACAATATCAAGGGATGGGGGTAATGAGTTACTGATCTCATTTAACACATCAATACACAGCGGATAGCCATCAAACACCGCCAGATTTTTCTTTTCAGTTAATGCCGCCACTTTCAGCTGCATTTGATGCACCGGATCCACAATGGTCGTCACATCCGGAAAACAGGATTTAAAGACGCGAACAATCCGGGTGTCCAATTGTTCTATTTGTCTTTCCATCCGGTTCATCTGTACCATGGGGTTAAGGGTCCATGCCAGGAAAAGAAAAAAAGACAAGACCGCTGACACGAGTATGCTGGATTTATTTTCCTGATAAAATAAGGCAAGGTCTGATACCTGCCGGCTGAAATTAAATGTTTCAACACCCTTTATCTCATTAACGCCCATGGCAATGGCATTCCAAATGACATCGGGAGGGTCCTCGGAAACGGATTCAGGTATTGGCAGGCGCTGCGCCCCTATTAACATATCAAACACACGCACCGGCATTGCCAGTTCTTTTTCCGTCTCAGCCACCAGCGTCGGCAGAAAAGAAACCGTTCCGGATAGGACAATCTCTTTTAGTTCCAAAGGATTGGTGAACATTTCATTGACGGATAAGACCGTATGAATCAAATTTTTTGTTATTGACGGGACCGGATGATCCGCATCAAATGACACGGTCCTGGTAAAAACAAGCTCACCCCATCTCACCGCATAAACGGATGCCAGTAATGGCTCCACATGGGCAAAAAGACAAAAAGCATCCGGGTCTGCGGTCCCGGCATAAACGAGAGCGGACCCATAACCGCTCCCCGCTGTAATCACATCCGGATGAACACCGCACTCGGAAAAAATCGTCTTGAATTGTTCCAGATGACCGGTCTGTATGCTGGCAACCCCTGCCATGGTGGTTTCAAACGCGTCTTTTGAGTTTTTCGGCAGCAGACAAAAATCGGATATCACGTCTTCAACCGGCCAGGGAAGATACCGTTCCAGCTCAAGAGAAAGAATCTGACTGATTTTTTTTCTATTTTTAAATGGCAGATCCAGGGTCCTGAAAAAAAAACAAGACAAAGGAAGGCTGATAACACATCGATCATACCCCTGCCCCAGTTTCTCCAGCAGCGGGATGAGGGTCTTTTTCACTGCCTGAAAAGGGACGTCCGCTTCAGCCATTTCAACCATCGGGCTGCAAGCAGTTTCAACAATACGGATCCCCTTAAGCCCCTGGCTTAATATAGCCGATGAAATCTGATCCTGCTGAATATCAATTGTTAATACGCTAGTGCTCATATGCTTTTCCACAAAAGAGGCAAAAGAAAACAAGACAAATTTATATCCTCTCACGTGCTTTTATGCAAGCGATTCATTGCCCTGAAAAAATATCAAAAAAAAGTTGACTTTTATCGGCTACTCCTATCTTAATTACCTCAAGTTCTGGCGTTGACCATTTGACAGGAGGTTCATAATGACCCGTTTTATGCTATTTTTCCTGATGGTGCTTATCACTGCATATCCCGGCCAGGGGGTCTGCATGGCCCGGCAGGTGGTGGTTTACACCTCTGTTGACCAGGTTTTCAGTGAACCGATCCTGAAGGCCTTTGAAAAGAAAACCGGGATAACGGTCCGTTCCCTTTATGATGTGGAAGCCGCCAAAACCGTTGGCCTGGTCAATCGTCTGATGGCAGAAAAAAAACGGCCCAAGGCGGATGTCTTCTGGAATTCCGAAGTCACCCGGACCCTCCGGCTTAAGGAAGAAGGGGTGCTGACCCCCTATCAATCCCCCCAATGGCAGTCTTTCCCGGCACCGTTTAAAGACAGTGATTACTACTGGACAGGCTTCAGCGCCCGGGCCAGGGTGCTCATCTGGCACACGGGACTGCTCAAGGAGAGTGATTTACCCGAATCCATTTTTGAACTGACCCAACCGAAATGGCAAAAAAAGGTCGCCCTGGCCTACCCCCTTTTCGGTACGACCTCTATGCATGTGGCAGCCCTGTATTCGATCATCGGCCCGGAAAAAACAGAGGCGTATTTAAAAGGGCTGGCAGCAAATCAGGTGATTGTCGTCAATGGGAATTCCGTCACCCGTGACCTGGTGGTGGAAGGCAAAATCCCGATAGGGTTTACCGATACGGATGACGTCAATGTGGCCATCCTGAAGGGGGCGCCGGTCCGGATGTATTTTCCGGATAAAAAGGGTGTTGGTACGCTGCTCATCCCCAATACCGTTGCATTGATAAAGAACGGACCCAATCCGGAAACCGGAAAACAGCTCATCGACTACCTTCTGTCCCGGGAAACCGAGAGCCGGCTGGCCTTTAGCCAAGCCGCCCAGATGCCGGTGCGCACCGGGGTGAAAAAACCGGAAAATATGGTGGATTTTTCCCAGATACGGGCCATGGCAGTGGATTATCACAAAGCAGCCCAATATCTTGAAAGGGCTTCCAGATTCTGCCAGGAACTATTTGTCCGATAGATGGGAAAGACACCCCACCATCCGGTGAATACCAGACACCTCCTGTTGATCATCCTGCCCTTTGTCCTGTTCATCCTGTCACCCCTCTTGTTTCTACTGACAACAAGCGTTGTGGATGATACCGGGCAGTTGACCCTTGAGCATTTGAAGATACTGGCGGTCACGTCACGGCAACTGGGATTGATAAAAAACAGCCTGCTGCTGGCCGGTTCGACCAGCCTGGCCACTGTACTGATCGGGGTTCCCCTGGCCTTTTTCATCCATCGGACAGATATCTGGTGTAAGAAATGTCTCGCGGCTGTCTGCCTGGTCCCCCTGCTGCTCCCGCCTTATATCCAGGCCCTTTTGTGGACAGGTGTCTCTGTTCCCTACATACACACCCTGGCCGGGGGGGTCTTCATTTTTACCCTGTCCTTTTTCCCCTTTGTCACGATCATCACCGGGTCCGGACTTCAGGCCACCGAGGGTTTGGTCGAAGAAGCCGCCCTGATGGCCCGGGGGCGACTGGCAACCATCTGGAACGTCACCCTTCCCCTGGTCGCCCCCCATATCACGGCCGGTGCCATCATTGTATTTGTTTTCACGATTATCAATTTTGAAGTCCCGGACATCCTGAGGATAACGGTCTATCCAGTGGAAATATTCATCCACTTCAGCGCCTATTATGATGAAAAAACCGCCACCCTGCTGTCCCTCCCCCTGATAGGGCTGACCATGGCCCTGATCTGGTGGCAGATGATGGTTATGCGCAACAAGTCTTATATTGCCCTGGGTTTCTCCCGTACCGGTCAACCGATTTTTTCCCTGGGACGGTTGCGCATGCCTTGTTTTATCGGCCTGTTGAGTATGGTCACCCTCTGTGTTATCCTCCCCCTGGGGGTGCTGATCAAGGGAGCCGGCGGCATGGAAACCTATATCAAGGCGTTTCAAAGCAGCCGGGATCACATTTACTACAGTGTGGCGGTGGCCGGCGCAAGTGCCTTGATCATGACGGGATTTTCATTTATCGTCTCCTATTATCTGGTGAGAACCCGGGGATGGATCAGCACTGGGCTGGACTACCTGATCCAGTTATCCCTGGGGATTCCTTCCATTGTATTGGGAATCGGCATGATCCATGTATGGAACCGGGAATGGACTGATTCTGTCTATACATCCACGTGGATATTGATTTTTGCCTTTGTATCCGGATACAGCCCGTTTGTGGTCAAGGTTGTCTCGGCAAAGATCAGCCAGATTCATCCGGAATGGGAAGAAGTCGCTATTATGGGAACCGGCAGCCGCATCCGGACCCTCTTGGGGATTGTGCTGCCCCTGGCCACACCCGGACTGATGGCGGGGTTTTTCATCGGGTTTATCCTTTCCCTGTTTAACCTGGGAACAGCCCTGCTGGTGGTGCCGCCGGGCAAAGGGACATTGCCCATCAGCATCTACAATTTCATGCATTACGGGGCCATGGAAACCGTCTACGCCCAGAGCCTCATACTGATTGCCATCGCCGTTACCTGCGGGGGTATTCTTTACCTGGTATACCGGCTTGGATTTGGAGGAAAAATAAGGACATGATCGACATTACCCATCTATCCGTCATGACCGGTCATCAAACCGTGTTACAGGACATTACCCTGTCGGTGGAAAAAGGATCAGTGCTGGGCCTGTTAGGCCCTTCAGGGGCCGGAAAAACCACTCTGCTCAGAACGATTGCCGGACTGAACAGGCCCTGTTCCGGTGACATACGGCTATCCGGGCAGACCGTCACGAGTCCGCACCGACTGGTGCCGCCGCATCAGCGCAAAACAGCCATGGTTTTTCAATCCCTGGCTCTCTGGCCCCACATGACGGCCAGAAAACACCTGGAATTTGTTACGGGAAACCATCTGTTCAGCCATAAAACCAAGAGAAATGACCATATCCAGTCTCTTCTGGATATGATGCATCTGAACGGGTATCAAGACCGGTATCCGGCTGAACTGTCCGGCGGTGAACAGCAGCGCCTGGCCATTGCCCGGGCCCTGGCATCCCGTCCGGCATATTTATTAATGGACGAGCCGTTCAGCAGTCTGGATGATATATTAAAGCGTGAACTCCTGGACCTGACCCGGTCACTCAAACAAACCAGCGGCATGACCATTCTCTATGTGACCCATGATATTCAAGAAACCTTGTATCTTGCCGATAAAATTATCATCATGAAAAAGGGAAAAATTGTGCATCGAATCGACAACACAGCCGGGTTAACCAAAGAGACTCTCCTCAAACACCTGGGGGAACCGTCATGAAAAAAGCCCTGTTTGCCATGATGTTTCTTTTGGTTTACCCTGTGGGAAATGTCCGTCCGGAGACATACGTCACATGGGACGGATTAGAAGCGGATAAGCTGGCGTCCATCTGGCTCATACAACGGTTCATATCGCCGGATGCGAAAATACGCCTCTACCCGAAAGGACAGACCCCGGGTACCGGCATCCAGTTCGACACCCCCTATTCCCCGATCAGACGAAGATTCAACCAGTCCACATTTGAATCCCTTCTGGCACATTACCACCTGTCCGATCCGAAGCTCCACAGCATTGCCAGGCTGATCCATGATATTGAAATCAATGTATGGGAAAAAAAGGTATTCCAAAAAACCCGGGAAATGGAATTTTTTTTTATGGATCTCCTGAGCAGTTCCCTGGAGGACAAAACGATCATACAGAAGGCGGGTGACTATTTTGACCGGTTGTATCAGGCAGTGCCGGATACGATGATACAGCAACCGAAGACGAAATGATGACAAGGGTTTGCTCATCGGAATCCCAACAAATCCGGATGAAAAAACAGCCGGATGAACAGGATCGCCGAAAAACTTGACAACCGACTAGAACTATCTTTATACTACAAAAATTATAGCAATCTCGATGGATAAAAACCGGGGGGAAAGTATGATGGATATGCGCTGGAATAAATTTTTAGCTAACCTGACGGCTATTGTAGTAGCCATTCTGTTACTTCCCATGGCAGCATATGGACTGCCGGGAGACTTGAATGGTTCAGGACGGGTGGACGGATTTGACCTGATTCTGTTCGGACGGGCAAATGGGTCCGTTGCCACGGATACCGCCTGGAATCCGGATGCAGACATGAACCAGGACAGGACCGTGGACCATAAGGACCTGGATATCCTGTCCGCCCATTTCGGGAAAAACGGCATCTCCTTTGGCCTTTGGGTGGGCGCTGAATACGACACGGAACGGGTATTCAAACTGTCAGCCACCGGAAACCGCCTGCAGCACATCGACGGGTTTAATGATCCGGTTTCCATTGCCGGCGATATCCAAGATAACACGGTTTGGGTGGCTGATTCAGCGGATGATCAGGTGACAAAGCTGTCCGGGTTTGATGGCACACAACTCCTTTCTGTAAGCGGTATGGATCCGTATTCAATTGCCACAGATCCCCGGGATGGTTCGGTCTGGATAGCGGATTATGCCAACAACCGGGTGGTCAAATTGCTGCCCTCGGTGACAGACGGCTATGCCGTGGGAACCGATACCGGGAGCCATATCGTGATCAGTGGATTCAGCAGTCCCCGGTGGGTGTCCGTCAATTCAGACCGCGGCGAGGTCTGGGTGGCAGATACAGGACATCATACAGTGGTCCGGTTATCCCCGGACGTCCCGGATGGGTATGACATCCAAACGGATATTGGCCATCATTCCACCAAAACCGGTTTCAATTCTCCCTATTGCGTGTCGGTGAACAGCGCGGATGGCACCGCATGGGTTGCGGATTATGGCAACAACCAGGTGGTAAAATTGTCTGCCACGGCCACGACGGAAATCGTTCGGGTCAGCGGGTTCAATCAGCCCCGATCCCTGGATACCAGTACCACAGACGGTTCTGTCTGGGTAGCCGATTATAACAATGACCAGGTGGTCCGGCTTTCAGCGGACGGGTCTCTGATTTGCCGGGTGGGCGGATTTATTGATCCCTATGCCGTGGGGGTCAATCCCCTGGACGGATCCGCCTGGGTGGCGGATTACAGCAACAACCAGATTGTCAATCTTACTCCCAACGGAACGGAACGGATGCGGATCAGTGGGATCACCCGGCCCATGACCATCTCTGTTATTTCAGATGAGGTATCAAGCAACCGGTATCCCGGGGCAACAACAGCCCTCAATGTAACAACCGCTGCCGCCGGAGAGGCCATCACCTTCACCGGAACGGGAAAGGACCCCGACGGTTCAATTACACGGTATGAATGGGATTTTGACGGGGACGGCAACACAGACTTCAGCTCATCCACAACGGGTGTGACAACCCATACCTACACGGCCGAAGGAATTTATAATCCTGTATTCAGGGTGACAGACAATGACTGGCTCACGGCAACGGATTATTCCCAGATTGTCCGGATCGGGGCACTAAAGGCGGTTGCCCAATCCGATGTTACCGTGGGGAATGCCCCTTTGGAAGTGAGTTTTACCGGCCAATTTATTGATCCTGTTGATGGGTTTGTGGACAGTTTTCAATGGGATTTTGACGGCGATAATATCTATGATTATTTTTCAGAAACCACTCCTGATACCACCTACACCTACATTGAACCCGGCCATTATGTTGCAACGCTTAAGGTGACGGACGGTTCCTATACAGCAACAGATCAGATCGCAATTAACGTGGACGTCTCTTTGCCGGTGGCCACAGTCAGCGCATCACCACAAGCAGGTGTCTCTCCTTTGATGGTTACTTTTTCCGGCTCGGGAACAGACCCGGACGGTGTTGTTATGTTGTATGAATGGGATTTTGAAGATGACGGCATCTATGACTGGTTTTCCATATCCAGCCCTGACACCTCTTTTGTTTACGGCAGTGACGGATCCTACACGGCCCGGCTCAGGGTAACGGATAATGATGGCCTCACGGGTACGACCACGGCTTCCATTGACGTTGGAACCGCAGTGGTTTCCCTGACAGGGGTTGCCAATGCAGACAAAACATCCGGACGGGCACCATTTACCGTGAATTTCAACGCAATGGGCAGTTCCACAGAAAATATCACCACATATGAATGGCATTTCGGGGACTGTTCCTTATTTTCAGACAGCATGGACAGTGTATCCGACAAGTGGCAGGCCGATAGCCCCTGGGGACTTGTCACCTCTGATTTTCACAGTAAAGATACCGCCTGGACCGACAGTCCGGGGGGGGCATATGCCGAGAATGCAGACCAGTCGTTAACAACCATTGCCTTGGATCTATCCGCCGTATCCACGGCAGCCCTGAGTTTCTGGCACCGGTATGAGACCGAGCGATATTATGATTACTGCAGGGTTGAAATCTCCGTTGATGGGGGAAATAACTGGAACCAGCTCACCTATTTTTATGGTACCCAGGCCCAGTGGACCGAAGTGACCACCGATATCAGTTCGTATCTGCCCAACCCTGATGTCCGGATCCGGTTCCGGCTGACATCCAATGGCAGCACAAATTATGATGGCTGGTATATTGATGATGTCAGGATATGTTCTGCAGAGGTTGACTGGAAGGAAACTGATGATGGCGCCATCAGCCATACCTATCTTCAATCCGGTCAGTTTACGGCCACACTCCGGGTAACCGATAATGATGACAATCAAACAACAGATACGGTAAATATCAGCATTGACCCGGCCACTTTTCCGGAGGCCACCGCAGATGTCACCCCTAAAACAGGTGAAACCCCTCTAAGCGTTGCCTTTACAGCAACCGCATCAGACGCGGACGGGACCATTGAAACCTTTCACTGGAACTTTGGGGAGGAATATGTCTGGGTAGCAGATTATTCGAATGATCAGGTGGTGCGGGTCTGCCAGGATGGCGCCTGCGAAATGGCCAGGGTCGACGGGTTTAATAATCCGTATTCAATATCGATTAATCCGCTTGATGGAACGGTCTGGATTGCAGACTATTACCATCATGAGGTGGTCAGGCTCTCTGCCGACGGGCACACAGAACTGGTTCGGGTTGGCGGATTCTATTATCCGAGATGCGTATCGGTTAATCCGTCTGACGGAACCGTCTGGGTGGCCGATTCTTCCCACAACCAGGTGGTTAAGCTATCCCCGGACGGAACAGAACTGTCCCGGACAGGCGGATTTTCCACTCCCTATGGCGTATCGGTCAACCCCACTGATGGCAGCGTCTGGGTAGCGGATTATGGCAATCATCAGGTGGTTCAGCTGGCCCCGGACGGGACCGGACTGGTTAGAATCAGCGGGTTTTCCTCCCCCATCTCTTTGGATGTCAATCGTGCAGACGGAACGGTCTGGGTAGCCAATACCGGGAGCGATACCGTGACGCGTCTGAACGCCGGGATTAGGGATGGGTACCATATTGGCCAGGATACGGGAAGCCATCTGGTAATTGAAGGGTTCAGCGACCCTTACAGCATTGCGGTAAATCCAACGGACAATACGGCTTGGGTGGCAGATTATTACCATAACCAGGTGGTCAAACTGGCCTCGGACGGGTCGGAAGTGCTGCGGCTGAACGGATTTTCTTATCCCACCGGTGTGGCAGTGAATGCCGGCAACGGTATGGTTTGGGTAGCAGATTACAGTCACAATCAGATCGTCAAACTATCCCCGGCGGGTAAAGAACTGGCCAGGTTAGACGGATTCAGCCTCCCCAGAGCTGTTGCTGTCAGGGATACCGGGTCTCAAAACACCTACACCTCTTCCACCAGTGGTAATACCACTCACACCTATACCATGCCGGGTATCTATCATACGGTATTTACGGCAACAGATAATGATGACCATGCGATCAGCCGATCCATGGACATTTCTGTTTTCAGTTCCCCGGACGTGGTGGCAGGCTCAAATATCATCAGCGGTCCTGCCCCGCTTGAGGTGTTTTTGACAGCCATGGTAACGGAATTGAGCGGAACCATCACCCAGTATGAATGGGATTTTGATGGAGACGGCACCTATGATGCCATTTCAGACATCAGTCCCAACGCCCTTCATGTTTTCCAGACAGCAGGAACCTATACGGCAACCGTTCGGGTAAGCACGGACCTTGGGCATAGCAATACCGATTCTGTCACGATTACGGTCACCCAAACCCCTCCCCAGGCATATGCATCTGCCGTGCCTGCACAGGGAAATGCCCCCCTTGCCGTGACATTTAACGGATCCGGAATGGATCCGGACGGCACCATTGCCACATATGAATGGGATTTCGACAATGACGGCACATTTGACTTCACGTCAACAGACACGGGAGAGACCACCCACACCTACACCACGGCAAACACTTATACGGCAGCCCTGCGGGTGACCGACAATGATGGATTGACCGCTATCCACCAGGTAACGGTCCGGGTAAAGGCGGCTACAGATCCTTCAGCACTTATCTATAGCCCCGACAGCCAAGGATTTTCACCCCATGGGGCCCGATTTTATGTCCATGGCATGGATCCGGACGGCACCATTGCCACCTATGAAATCGATTTTGATGGAGACGGTACGTTTGAGACCATTTCACCGACTGCCTTCGGTGATACCATGGAAAACGGCGCCGCTTACTGGACGCCGGGCGGGTCATGGGCCAGGGTGGCAACCCAGGCACATTCTTTGTCCTATTGCTGGACAGACAGCCCGGATGGAGAGTATCCGGACAGCACAGATACGTCCCTGACCTCTTCCACCATAGACCTTTCATCCGCCACTGCGCCACGACTGATTTTCTGGCATAAATACAATTTTAAATATGGCGATTATGGCCAGGTTGAAATCTCCGGTAATGATGGTGCAACATGGAGTCAACTCAAATCTTTTTCAAATGCAACCCTGACCCAATGGACACAGGAGGAACTGGACCTGTCCGCCTATGCCGGAAATGCCACGGTTAAACTGCGGTTCCGGTTGACCAGCAATACCGCCGATACAGCGGATGGCTGGTATATTGACGATGTATGGGCCGGGGATTTTATTGACCATACCTATACGGCCCATGGGGATTACACCGTGGCCCTTCGCGTGACGGATGATGCGGGAAATGCCACTGTCACAACCCAGACCGTATCCATTGTGGCCGGTGAAAATACAACCAATGTCTGGGTCGCGGATTATGCCAACAACCGGGTAGTCAAACTTTCAGACATGGGAGATATTCTGGCCACCGTGAATGGATTTAACCGCCCCCGGGTGGTTGAAGCAAATCCTATGACCGGAAATGTCTGGGTGTCTGATACGACCAATGACCGGGTGGTGAAATTATCAAAGGATGTGCCGGACGGATACAATGTGGCAGTGTCCTATGCCGCCGATGGCACTGCCAACAGCAACCGGGGAGTCCTATATGGAAATACAAGCGTTTCCGAAACCGGGCAGTTGAACAAGGGTTTTTATTTTGACGGCAGCGGTGATTATGTACAGATCCCGGATGCCCCGATTTACCGGATGGCCTCGTGGACCCTTGAAGCATGGATCCAGCCGGATAACCTGAGCGGCAACCGGACCATTATCGGAAAAGTCAGCCAGGGCAAGGATTTTGCTCTGATGATGACCGGCGACAAAATCAGTGTACTGGCATATGACGGGGGCAGGCAGTTCCTGGCAACAACAGACCCGGTGACCATGGGACAATGGTATCATGTGGCCGCCAGCTATGATGGAACCGCCGGGATGCTTCGACTCTATGTGGATGGGGCGTTTATTGCAGAAAAAGCCGTAACACCGGACACCTCAAATACAGATCCCCTGATGATCGGCAGATCAAATTGCTGCAGCGAATATTTTTTCGGAACCATTGATGATGTCCGGGTCTGGAATGTGGCCCGGACACAAGCCCAGATTTCAGCGGGTCGTCAAAGTGAACTCACCGGCAGTGAAACCGGTCTTGTGGGGTATTGGAAACTGGATACCATTGAGTTGCCCCATCATCAAATCGTTACCGGGTTTAATGATCCCTGGGGACTGTCCGTAAATACGGCTGACAACAGCGTCTGGGTGGCGGATCGAACCCATCACCAGGTGGTCAAACTGGATTCAAACGGAACCGAAATAAAGCGAATCAATGGATTTTACAACCCGTCCGATATTGTGGTGAATTCAGGGGACGGTACGGTTTGGGTATCTGATACGTCTAACGACAGAATCGTAAAACTTTTGTCGGATGTGCCCAATGGATTTGTGGCCTCTGCGTCGGGGATTACGCCGGACAGCACCTCAAACCAGAATATGGGGATGCTCATAGGAGATATTTCTCCGGATACCGGAACCCTTTCCGGCAGCCTGTGGTTTGACGGCAGCAGTGATTATGTCGTGATCCCACCCGATTCCGCCCTGGATGTCCAGAATTTTACCCTGGAAGCATGGGTGAAAGGCAGTTATGTAACGGACAGATGCCTGTTCATGCGGGGGAATGCATCCGGAGGGAATGAACTCTATTTCGGTTTTGAAAATGCCACAACCCTCCAGGCCATACTGGATAATGGTAATTCCGTATACTACAGCGGTGACATTGATTTTACAGACGGAGAATGGCACCACGTGGCCCTGGTGTATGACACCACCCAACTGCTATGCTTTGTGGATGGGGCCGCTTATGGCGATCCTGCGGCAATGGCCGTCACCCTGGATTTTGGCAACAGCCAGGCCCTTATCGGGGCTGATTTTGACGGATTTAACAGTTATCCGGGCAATTACTACAAAGGCCATATCGATGATGTCCGTCTATGGAATGTGGCCCGCACCCCGGCACAGATTATGGCCGGCAAAGATGCCGAGATCAGCAGCAGTTCCCCGGGACTTGCGGGATACTGGATGTTGAATTCAGTGTCGGATTCCTATTCTCAAATCATCACCGGCTTTAATGACCCCTATGGTCTATCCCTTGATCTGTCAGACAATGGGGTCTGGGTGGCAGACTACTACAACAACCAGGTGGTGAAACTGGCGGCCGACGGATCTGAACTGTATCGAAAAAGCGGTTATAACCGTCCTTACAGCCTGTCTTTGAATCCCAGTGACCAGATGGTATGGGTGGCTGATCATGAAAACGACCGCGTGGTGAAACTGCGGCCCGATGGGGTAGAAACCGCCTGGGTCCAAGGACTTGACAACCCCCATGACGTGGCCGTAAATTCAGACGATGCCACGGTATGGGTGGCTGACTATCTCCACGATCAAGTGGTCAAACTAGCCCCTGACGGAACAGAACTCCTGCGGATTGGTGGATTTAATGATCCGCTGTCCGTTTCCCTGGACACGGCTAAACGGAACCAGGTTCAACCCCCCATGGCAATGATAACTGCAACCCCCACAAGCGGGTCTGTTCCCCTGGCGGTGACCTTTACCGGAAGCGGCAGTGATAACGGCAGTATTGCCCAGTATGCGTGGGACTTTGACGGGGACGGCATCTATGACGACACCTCTGCCACCACCGGCAATACGACCCATACGTATACCCTGCCGAACAATTACACTCCCATGTTCCGGGTGACCGATAATACCGGTCTGATGACCTATGCAACCCCCGGCAGCATTTATGCCGGCCCGGTGACGGTTTTTCCATCTGCCGCTCCCCAATCCGGGGAAGCCCCTTTGACGGTAACCCTGGGAGGTCATGTCCGGGGTCTTGCCGAAGATATCAGCATTACAACCTATGAATGGGATTACGATGGCGACGGCGTGTTTGATTACAGCAGCCAGGCAACTGCCGGCAGCAGTTATACCTATTCTCCCGGCGGCACCTACACTGCCATCCTCAGGGTGACGGACACGCTGGGAAACCAGGCCTATGCCAGCATACCCATACAGGTAGCACAGCAGGCCCCCACCGTCTCCAATTTAGCCACCCCCACGACGGGGAAAGCGCCCCTCAGCGTATCCCTCAACGGCAGTGGCAGCGACCAGGACGGGTCCCTGATCCGGTATGAATGGGATTATGATGGAGATGGCACCTATGACTGGTTTTCAACCGCCACTGGCGTCACATATTTTACCTATAAAACAGCAGGAACCTACGATGCGGTTATCCGGGTGACCGATAATGATGGCTTAACCGCCACAGCCACCCGAACCATAACGGTGGAGGAAACTCAAAATCCACCCATGGCAACTGCATCCGCCTCTATTTCCAAAGGATCTGTCCCATTGACGGTAACACTTACCGGTACCGGCATAGATGTTGACGGGCAAATTCAATTGTATGAATGGGATTTTGAGGGGGATGGCACCTATGATTACAGTTCCGCCGATACCGGGAATACGTCTCATACCTATGCGCTTCCCGGTCCTTTCCATCCCCTGTTCCGGGTGACGGATGCCGACGGCCTGACAGCCACGGCAGACCTGTTAATTACAGCCCAGGAAGCCGGTGCTCCCATTGCCATGGCCAATGCCACCCCGAAAACCGGTGCCACCCCATTAACCGTCAACTTTGATGCCATTGGGTCATCTGATCCGGACGGGAACATCGTTCGGTATGACTGGTCATTTGGCAGTGATGTGGCCTGGGTGGCAGATTATTATAATCACACGGTACACCGGTTGAATGGATATCAGACACAAACCCTTGTGGAAGGATTTAACAACCCCTACCGGTTGTCCATGAACCCGGATGGCACCGTATGGCTCAGCGATCACAGCAATAATCAGATCGTTAAACTCAGTGCGAATGGAAAGGAAGAACTCTCCAGGACCGATGGATTTAACCGGCCCTATGGCGTGTCAACTGACCCGGCAGACGGAAGTGTCTGGGTAGCCGATTACTACAACAACCAGGTGGTTAAACTGGATACCAACGGCACTGAAACCCTTCGGATTGATGGGTTTTATTATCCCACTTCTGTGGCGGTATCTTTGGATGACAGCAGTGTCTGGGTGTCCGATTATTATCATAATCAGGTGGTCAAACTGGATTCGGATGGCAACCAATTGGCCCGGATAGATGGGTTTAACCGGCCTTTCTGGGTATCGGTAAATCAGGAGGATGGATCTGCCTGGATCGCAGACCGGTATAACAACCGAGTGGTAAAACTGGCCGCCGATACACCGTCCGGCTACAACACATCCGTACAATCCGTTACCCCGGAGGCTCGGTCCGGTTTATCTGCCATGCTGTTCGGGAATACGGTCGCCGATACGGGTAACCTTTCCGGTGCAATGACCATGGATGGCAGCGGTGACTATGTACTGATACCGGAAAATGCGTTCCCGGATATGGACAGCTTTACCGTTGAAGCATGGGTCAAATCCACCTCCGTCAATGGTCGTACCATTTTCATGAGAGGCAATGGATCGGGTGAAAATGAACTGTATTTTGGTTTTTATAACAATTCAACCATTGAAGCCATTGTGGATAATGGGTCCACGAAACAATTCAGCGGTTCCCTTAATTTTGCCGATGGGAACTGGCATCATGTGGCCCTCACTTATGATGCAGCAAATGAGACCTTGAGCTGCTATGCAGACGGGGTATCCTATGGTTCACCCGCCGTGTCGGTTCCAGCCGATATAAAATTTGAAGGTTCCCACGCCCTTATCGGGGCTGACTTTGACAGCTTTAACGGCTCCCTGGGAAATTATTTTATCGGTCAGATTGATGACGTACGGGTTTGGAATAAACCCCGCACGATGATTGAACTGGCAGATCATAAAGAGAGTGAACTCACTGGTTCAGAAGTCGGACTGGTGGGCTACTGGAAGTTAAATAGTGTTCAAGACACCCCGTATCATCAACTGCTCACCGGATTTTATGAACCCGTTCACATTGCCATCAGTCCTATGGATGGCAGTGCCTGGGTATGTGATTACAATAATGATCAAATGGTCAGGATATCTTCAGACTGCACCCGTGAGATCGTTCGGGTTGACGGGTTCAACCAGCCCCATGAGGCAGTGGTCAGTGCTGCTGACGGCACGGTATGGGTGGCGGATTACTACAATAATCAACTCGTTGTCATCACCGATACGGGAAAAGAACTCCGCCGCATCAGCGGATTTAACCGACCCACATCGGTTGTGCTCGCACCGCGGTCTGGAAATCTGGTCAGCCTGACAGCAGATCAGATGGTTCCCTATGTTTATCCGCAAATCGGTGAGTATATGGCCTCACTGACCGTTACGGACAATGATGGCAACACTGATACAGATACGGTTATCATTAATGCAGGCACCTATCCTGAAGCCATTGCCATTGCCTATCCCACCTCCGGAACAGCCCCTTTAACGGTGCGCTTTGCCGCAAACGGGAACAGTCCCAGTGGGACCATAGAATATTTTAGATGGGATTTTGACGGGAACGGGTCAACGGACTGGGAAACCCGGATCAGTGAGAATAAAGAATATACCTTCAACCAGCCGGGAATCTATCCGGCAACCCTTACGGTTACAGACAATAGAGGGTTTAGCGATATCAAACAGGTCACCATTACGGTTCAGATATCGGATGATGCCCCGGTGGTTTCAGTCCTTGCAGATCCAACAGAGGGGAATGCGCCATTAGACGTTACCCTCACCGGGCTTGCAAAAGATTCTGATGGCACCATTGTCAACCATGAATGGGATTTTGACGGGGACGGCACCTATGATTATACCTCGACGATCTCCGGCATCACTTCCCACCAATACACCGATACAGGGGTGTATACGGCCACACTGAGAGTGACGGACAATGACGGCAACCAGGGAACAGGGACATCCCGGATTGAAGTCAAAGCCGAGGGTGCGCCCACGGCAAAAGCCGAAGCATCTGTCACCCATGGCGCTGCAGCACTGGGCGTTCAATTCACCGGCACGGGTTCCCCGGGGGATACCATTGTAACCTACGAATGGGATTTTGACGGAGACGGCACCTATGACGTCAGTTCCACTGATACGGGGAATGCCGGATATGTTTACACCCTTCCCGGATCATTCACTGCCGTTCTCCGAGTGACGAATGATGCCGGTCTGACAGATACAGCGTCGGTGAATATTCTTGTCACCGCCGGGATCACGGCTTACCTGGGTCAGGAGAGTTTCGATCCCTCGGTGGGTGAAACCATTGATATCAACTCGGTTCTCACTGCCACAGCAACGGTAACGGTTCTGGTAACCGATCGGACAGGAAACACGATCAAAACATTGGTAAAAGATGCGTCCCGGGCACCGGGATACTATTCCGACACCTGGGATGGTAAGAATGAGGCCGGTCAGGTCCTGGCATCCGGCGCCTATCTGTACGTAATAGAATATGAAACCGGCGGTCAGACCTACCGATATGATCTGACCAATACCATCAGCCCGGATATTGCCAAGATAACCCCAACCTATCCGACCACGTTTAATCCCCTGAATGCCGAGACCAATTTTTTCCGGTATGAACTGGAGACCAAATCCGAGGTGACCGTGTATATTTCTCCGTTCAGAGGCGGGGCCATGGATCGTATCAAAACCCTTGTGCTGAGACAGCCGCAAAAGGCGGGTAATTATGTATTAACATGGGATGGAACCGATGATTCCGGTAATCTGGTAGCATCAGAAAGCTACGTGCTGGCGGTTTTCAGATGGTATCTGCCTGAAAATGCCATTATCATCAATAACCGGCCGATGATATCAGATCCCCTGGTCAATCCGGCCTATTTTAATCCGGATGCCCTTCCCTACAGTGATGAGAATCAAACCATCATGTCTTATACCCTTTCAAAGCAGGCAGACGTCTCCTTAACCATCTATGACGGGTTGAACTATATTGTCAAACAGATAACAACGAAAGATGTGTCAGCCGGCCCGGGCAATATCATTACATGGGATGGTAAAAACACCCAGGGGAAAAATGTGACTCCCGGGGTGTATCGTACTAAATTGATTGCAACAGATGCGAACGGTAACAAGTCTTATGATGCCAATGCGCTGTTAATTATTTTTTATTAAAAGGAGCGTAAAAATGCAACTTATCCGGAACATCCTATTCAAGAGAAAAACGGTTTTACCCGTTGTCTTAATTTTGCTGGCATTGATGTATTGTTTCAAACCCGGCCATGCGTTAGCGTTTGACAAGGATTGGGATGCCGGTCACACCACCACCGATGTCGAAGATCCTGATCCCACAGACCTGCCGGACGATGATACCGGCGGAGATGGGGATGATGATGACGGGGATGATGAAGATGACGGGGATGACGGGGATGACGACGAGGATGATGATGAAGACCCCGAAGAACCGGATGAGGATGAAGACGAGGATGACGAGGAAGATAAGGATGATGATTGTAAAGAGGATTGTAATAATGAATGCAAGCCGGATGCCAAAAAATCTCCGGTCTATGTCAAGTCCGGCAACCTTGAACTGAAATATACCGATTTCGAAATTGCCGGGATCGGTCCTGCGTTAGGGGTTGTGCGGTCTTACAACAGCCATGACAAGTACAACGGGCCCTTTGGCCATGGATGGGCCTTTAACCTGATCGTGCGCCTCATCCGGGTGTCGGATCACAATAATGATTATATTATTATCCGCAAGCCTTCGGGCAAACGGCTTAAGTTCATTAAAACTATGGATGGCACCTATTTCCCGACAGCCGCAAGCGTAACAGACACCCTTGTTGAAAATCAGGACGGGTCGTTTACATTAAATTGTAAAACCTGTTCCAGAACCTATCTCAGGCCAACCTATCATTTCAATATCCAGGGCAACCTGGCGTATATGTCGGATAATCAGGATAACCGGATCAATTTCACCTATGACACATCGGGCAGACTGATCTCTGCGTCCAGCAGCGTCACCAAGCGGAGCCTGACCATTGCCTATGGCGAAAATGATAAAATTTCCCAGATTACCAATTCCCTGGGCCGATCATGGCGGTATGCCTATGATGCACAGGATAATCTGATAACGGTTACCGATCCACTCAACTATTCCCTGAATTATGAATACAGCCCCAAGCACAAGCTGCTGTCGGTCACGGATAAAAACGGCAATCAAAGTCCGGTGATTACCTATGATGAAAAATCCCGGGTAAAGACCTATGGCCGGGGCAAGGAGATTTATACCTACGCATATTTTTCAGGGTACACCACCAAAACAGATCCCCTGGGGAATGTGTTCACGTTTTATTATGATCAGAACGGAAACGTCATTAAAACCATCCTCCCGGACGGATCTGAGGTTCTGGCCTATATTGATGCAAATGTTCACCCCACCAAACGGGTGGATGCCAATGGCAATGAATGGCAGTATACCTACAATGAATCCGGCCAGATCCTCACAGAGACCGATCCTTTAGGACATACCACCACCTATACCTATGATCCGGAATTCCAGAAAATAAAAACAAAGACAGACCCCCGGGGGGCCAAATGGACCTATACCTACGATACGGACGGGAATCTGATCAAAGTGGTTGATCCCCTCCTGTGTGAAACCCTTTTTACCCGTAACGCCAGGGGGCAGGTACTCACAAAAACCGATGGGGCGGGCAATACATTTACCTATGCCTATGACGCGGCCGGCAATTTAATCCAGGTCACAGATCCCCTGGGGAATGTGGAAACCTCAAGTTATGACGGCCTGGGCCGACTGATAAGCGAAACCGATGCCCGGGGGAATACACGGACCTATACCTACGATATCCTGGGCAGATTAACCGATGCCAAAGACCCGGCCGGAAACCACCGGTACCTCACCTATGATGGAAACGGCAATAAAACCAGTGTAACGGATGAAAACGGAAATACCACCACCTATGGATATGACATCTCCAACCGGATGATCACAAAAACCGACGCCCTGGGAAACCTGACATCCTATGTCTATGACGTGGCAGGCCACCTGAATTTTGTGACAGATGCCCGGGGCAATACAACAGGCAAAACCCGTGATAAGCGGTATAACATCACGTCTGAAACAGATCAGGACGGCAATGTCACCACCTACACCTATGATGCCTCCGGGAATCGGCTCACCAAAACCGATGCCCGGGGCAATACCTGGACCTATACCTATGATGCCATGGATCGCCTGCTGACGGAAACAGATCCCCTTGATAGCATTACTGCATATGAATATGATGAAACCGGAAACAAGGTAAAGATCATTGACCCGGAAGGCAAAATCACCTATTTCACCTATAACCTGGTGGGAAGCCTGACCCGGTCCCTGGTTAAAATCGGCGACACCCTGCCCGAACCGGATGCCGATGATATTGTCACCACCTATACCTACGACTGCCTGGGAAGAAAACTAGCCGAAACCAATGCGTTAGGCCAGACCACGACCTGGACATATGATTTCGCAGGACATATCCTCACGGAAACCAATAGCCTGGGGGAGGTAAAGGCCTATACCTATGACGCAAACGGCAACAAGCTGACCTATACCACCATATCCGGAAACGTCCTCGCCTTCACCTATGACACATTAAACCGGATGATCACGGCCGGTGATACAACCGGGCTGTTCGAGTCCTATACGTATGACGGGGTTGGCAACAAAATAAAAACCCTGAAAGCCAATGGGGATGTCACGTCAACCACGTTTACCGCCTTCAACAAGCCCGCTAAAATCACGGATGCCCTGGGCAATGAGGCCCGCTATACCTATGATAAAAACTACAACCTCATCCGGGTGGAAGACCGCTTGGGAAAGGTAACCGTCAATACCTATGACAAGCTGAACCGACTGAACAAGGTAACGGATGCCCTGGGCAACATGTCTCTTTTAGCCTTTGACAAAGTTGGAAACATGGTGAAGATGACCGATGCAAAGGGCAATGAAACCGTTTATGCCTATGATACGGCAAACCGCATGGTGTCGGTAACATATGCGGATGGTACATCCAAAGCCGTTGCCTATAGTGCCGCGGGGAAAATTATCCAAAAGACCGATCAGAATGGTACCGTCATCACCTATGGCAGAGACGACCTGTACCGAATCACCCAGAGAGGGTATCCGGATACGTCATCCAACACCTATACCTATGACAAACTGGGCCGGATGAAAACAGCCACCAATGCATATGGCACCGTCTCTTTTACCTATGATGCTGCCGGACGTATTACCGTCATTGACCAGAACGGCACCCAGGTCACCTATGTCCATGACGTTTCCAAGCGAACCCGGACCCTTAATTATCCATCGGGCAAACAATTTGTTGAAACCTATACCCTGAGAGATAAAATTCATAAAATTGACAATGCCGTTAATTCAACCAATGTGGTGACCTATACCTATGATGCCTTGAGCAGATCGTTAACCAAGACCCTTGGCAATGGGGTGGTAACAGGCTACACCTACAGCAAAAACAGCCGGATCACGGGAATATCCTATACCGACGATAATGGGGTGAATCTCCTGGGGTTTCAATACACCTATGACAAAAACGGAAATCGATTGAGCAGCCGGAATACGGCCCATTCAGATCGATCCGAACAATATGACTATGATGATATTCAGAGACTGACAAGCTTCAAGCAGGGCCAGGCAGACGCATCCAACCTGATACCAGCGCCGCAGTTTACATCTGAATATGAACTGGATCCCCTTGGTAACTTTCTCACGGTGACCCGGGACGGTACCGCACAATCCCGTTCGGTCAATGCCATGAACCAGTATACCAGCGTCAAAAGTGTACCCCTTGTGTACGATGCCAACGGGAACCTCGTTGATGATGGCCAGAAAATCTATCAATATGATTATGAAAACCAGCTGATAAAGATTACCCGCAAATCAGATTCAACCGTTATTGCCGCTTTCACCATTGATGCCTTAAACAGACGGGTAAAAAAATCAGCCGGCGGAACCACAACCGAGTATATCTATGATGACAGCCGGATCATTGAAGAGCAGGTCAATAAGGCGACGATTGCCACGTATGTCTATGGCAACAAGCTGGATGAAGTCCTCCTGATGAACCGGGGGGGGACGGATGCCTATTTCCTCACCGATGTCATCGGTTCTGTCATGGCACTGACAGACAATGGCGGCAGTGTGACGGAAACCTACCAGTATGATGCCTATGGTCAGGTCACCTTTTTCAACGCCGGGGGGACTCAGGTCTTTGCCTCGGCCCGGGAGAACCCCTATCTTTTTACCGGCAGACGATATGATGCCGGGGCCCAGATCTATTATTACCGTGCCCGGTGTTATCACCCTGCCCTGGGACGGTTCCTGAATCCGGATCCCAAAGGCTTTATTGATGGCATGAATCTGTACGAATATGCCATGTCCAACCCCCTCCGGTATGTCGATCCCAGGGGAACCGCTGTAAAAACCTGTGATTCCCATTCCTTTTCCTATGATGTGGACAACGTTAAAAAAATACTGCCAAAATTTCTGTCAAAATACATGAGCAGCGGCAGTGTCAGCGTTGCCTACCAGAAATGCAGGGAATGCTGCGGTGAAGGCACAAAAAATGGCGGGGAATATGCGGTCAGCAAGGAGTTAAGTGTTTCCGTCGGCTGGAGCGGGGATACCGGATACATTAATACGCCCTGGGGGATCTCCTGGGATATCGACTGGTATGCGTTTCAATCAAAGGGATTCCTGGGGCTTGTGGCAAAGGTTTCCTGGGGAATTTCCGGAAGTCTTGCCGGCGGATATGACGGGTGTGAAGAAAAGCGCTATGGTAAAGGATGTATCAAGGGGTCCATCACCCTGGAAGCCCTTTATGGTGTTGCGGATGAAAACAAAGAGTCTTCCTTGATCAAGGCGTATATATCCGGCGGCGTAACCGGATATGTCGACCTCTGCCTCAAAATTCAAAGTATGAAGTCCTCCTTGTTTACGTTAGAAGCCAGCGCTGGACTTTCCGGTGCGATTAAGGGTACGGTGGGGGTATGGAAATTCACCTATGAACGAACCTTCTATGAAGTGACGGGGTATGTCGGCCCATGGGTAATCTTTTCGCTATAAAAATGAAAGGGACAAGGGCAACACATGAATAAAAATGATCCCCCTAGAAAATTGACCCGGCTGTTTATGGGCATTGGCTTAATTTTCGGTATCATCGTCGTCAGCATTTTTTTTCAAACCCTGACATTATGGAAAATCAGCCAGACCTGGCCTGTGACCACCGGTATTGTCACCCGAACGGCCTCAAAAGGATGGTGGGATGAAGAAAGGGAGCGCCGTTACTATCTGGAATATGAGTATACCGTGGGAGAAAAGACCTATACCAATGTCCAGTTTCATTTTAAAGAAAGAAGCATAAAAAAATATAAGTACCTGATCAGGAAGTATAAAAAGGGAGATCCCATACCGGTATGGGTTAATCCGGAGTCTCCCGACCAGGCGGTCATTAACACAGCCTACCCGAGAGATGGGTTTGCTCTCCTTGTTGTGTTGACCGGTTTTCTAATGATGATGGGAACCATGATCCTCAAAGAAACCCGATGGCAGCGCCAGACACAGGCGTTAACCGCTGCCCTGCCCAAGGATTATCAAGGGGATCAACCATTGCCGGCATCCGGCATCCTCACCGACAGCGGCGGGGTTGTCCGTCTCAATACAGGTATGTCAATTTTCTGGAGTTTCGGGATCCCGTTTGTCTGTTTCTCCTTCTTGAGTCTTTTGTTCATGATGATCTTTCTAAATGAATTAAATCCCGGGTGGTCATTATTGGATTACTCAAGCATCATGGCCGGATCCTGGGGGGCAAGCCTGGTGGGTGGGTTTTTGATAAAAATCGGTTTCAGGAAAACACTTGAGATCAATGCCGATCAAAAAATGATAACGGAAACATCGGCCACTTTTTTCAAACAAACGTCAAGGAAGTATGCGTTTTCAGATATCCAGGAACTGCTATTGGAAAGGGAGACATGGCGCAAGACCAATACCCTTAAAAACTGGATACTTTATTTACACACCCAATCACGGCAATCCATTTTTGTTTCTTTTCGGCACAGGGACATCCAGCCTTCAGATGAGGCGTATCTGGGCTGTGTCAAACAACGGTTGGAAACCCTTATTTTCGGAGCCCACCCATGAACCGCATGGCTCGCTTGATATCCGTCATTCTCATGGGCTGCCTGTTTTTACCCCAGCACATACCAGCGGCAGAACCGTCTCTGTCCGGAAACATCCTTTTCTCATCAAACCATTCCGGCAACTGGGACCTGTGGACGGTTCGCCCGGATGGAAAGAAACTTGTACAGGTCACCCATACAGATGGAGATGACCTGTTTCCCAGCGTGTCTCCGGACGGAAAAAAAATTCTCTATGCAGATGGCAGACGGAATCTCTGGACCATGCGAGGGGACGGGACGGATCGGGCGATGATACCACTTCCGCCCGGGATTTATGCCCATCCCACCTGGCGCCGGGATGGAAAAAAAATCGCATTTGTTAAATATACGGTACTCCCGTCAGACAAAGGGGAGTTGTGGCAAATTGAACGGCACACAGGGGGATGGAAAGAACCGGAACGGCTCTGCGCCTATCCGCCCATGAGAAGTTATCCGTCTTATTCACCGGATGGCCTGGAACTGGCCTATGCCGAGTTCAGGCGGGACAAGATCCTGGGCGTGGTGGAGGAAGTCGGTATCATGGACCTGAAAACGGGGGGCTTTCGGCTGATGACTGCGGACCTGGCCGACACCTACCACCCGGTCTGGTCTCCAAAAGGAGATCAGATTGCCTATGTATCCAATAAGGCGGGGAATTATGATATATGGATCTTGAATTTAAAAGACAAAACCCACCATTCATTAACCCGGGACCCGTCCTTTGACGGGGATCCTGTATGGTCTCCCACCGGACAGGAAATCGCATTTGTTTCTGCAAGATCCGGAAACAGGGAAATATGGGTGATATCGTTGATCGGTGACCGGCTCCGGCAGATTACCGACATGAAAAAAACAAGTAGCAATCCGTTCTGGGTAAAATAACCCGTATCCGGATAAAAGGGGGAGGATAATGAACGTTAGAAACTGGTTGATAAAAAAAACCCGGCCAATGCCGTTTATTCCGGCATTCCTGGCCCTGTTCCTTTGGCTGAATGCGGCAGGCAGTATGGCTTCAGGGCTGGCCATTCAAAATGTACAGGTGGATCCGGGCACGCTCAGGCCCGGAGAGTCGGTTGGCCTATCCTTTTATCTTAACACAGCAGCAAGGGTGACGATCCGGGTATACACCCCTGACTATAATGTCATCCGGCATCTGATCACTGACCAGACCAGACCCGCCGGTATCAACACGGTTTCCTGGGACGGACGCGACGATTCAGGCCAAATGGTCCCCAATGAGGCCTACCTTTTTGGGATTGCAGCCAGTGGTGCAGATGGCACCCGGGTGGTCTACGACCCGACAGCCCATTCCGGCGGGGAGATCAGTGACGTCCGGATTCAGAACATTGACGGTACAGCCGGCAAATACAACATCTCCTATACGGTCCCGCATCCATCCCGCATCAGTCTCCAGGCCGGCGTCCATAATGGCCCGCTGCTGAAAACCCTCATCGACTGGCAGCCCATGCCGGCAGGCGAATATGATTACCCATGGGATGGCATGGATGAGACCGGTCAGATACAGGTAATGGCGGAATCCGGAACTCACCTGTATCTCGAAGGATTTCTCCTTCCGGAAAACGGGGTCATTGTCCAGGGAAGCGATCCAGATTATCTTGAATACCAAAAACGTCTTCCCGAACCTGAAAGGGAGGATATCCTCTCCCATCAGACCACGCGGCGATCCACCATGGCCCGGATTAACGAGGGGGTGTCTGCCCAGTATTTAGTCGAGCGGTCCAGGAATGTTGCCCCGGTGTTTACCGTATACCTTGAAGGCGATACCACCACAGGGCTTGGGGAAAAGCCCGTAACGACCGTTTCCGGTGACACCCGCCTGAAGGTTGTGGTGGCGCCGGAGAGTATGGCTGCTTTCAATGAATCCCGGTATGAAATCATCATTTTTGTTGACAACAATCGCTTTGACGAAGAAGAACATGCCCATACGCCATATACCTATACCCTTGACACCCGAAAGCTGTCAAACGGGGAACACCTGATAACGATCAATCAGGCTTGCCTGACCGGTCAGGTGGGAGCATATTCGTTCAAAATAAACGTGAATAATTAAGCAAGAGGGGACAAAGAGATGAGAGGATTAAAATCAGCCATAACCGATAACAGCCTGTTTCGCAGGGTGATATGGCATGCACGGCTTATGCTGTTTCTGATACTGGTTTATCCCATATCTTTGTATGCAGCAGCCGATATCCGGATAGAGGCCGCATCTATCCAGTATGTGGGGGGCGAATTCCGTGTGGATATCATGATTGAAGGGGTAAGTGACCTTTATGGCATGGCCTTTGACCTGGTGTATGATCCAACCTCCCTTGAAGTAATGGATGCGGAACCGACAAAGGACGGAATTCAACCGAAAGTCACGGAAGGAACGCTGCTCAACAGCAATGGAACGGATACCACGCTGCTCAAGGCATCACTGGAGGATAATCTTCCGGGTAACCTGGTCATCGGCCTCACCCGGTCCGGAGATGTGAGCGGGGTTGCCTCCCCGGCGGAGACCGTGTTTTTGTCTGTTTATTTTCGACCGAAAAAAATCGGGACCGACCAACTGGCCCTTCGCAACACGGGCGTAATCGGGGCTCAGAATCAGGATATTCTTGTCAGTTCATGGGGTGTACTTGATGTGACAATTCAAGACCAGAACTGGATCGGAGATGTCAATCACACCTTTTCCATTGATCTGGCAGATGTGATTCTGGTGTTGAAAGCGCTCTCCCAAAATACGGATGCACCTGTTTACCGTGATGCCGATGTGAACAAGGATGGAAAAATCGGGCTTGAAGAGGCTGCCAATGCATTGCAGCACCCCTCTGAATAAACCGCTGAAATGGGGAATGGTTGTTTTTTTCATTTATGGTCAATAATCTTTTTTATCTGGTCTCTGTTCTGAACATTGGGGTTCTGTTCCAGGGCTTTTTTGAAATGAAGAACACTCTGTTTTTTTTTATTTAAATACTGGTAATACAAAATTGCCAGGTTCAATTGGGCATTGGGCCAGGCAGGATTTATGGCCACTGTTCTTTCAAGTATCCGGGCGGCTTGTTCGTATTGTTTCAAATACACCTGGCAAAGACCCATATTATACAGGATCATGGCATTGTCAGGTTCTGTTACAGCCGCCGTTTGAAAAGATGCCACGGCTTTGTCATATTGTTTTTGACCCATGTAAATCCCGGCTATATTCATGTGGGCTTTTGAAAAATCCGGTTTTATGTCAAGGACTTTTTGATAATACCCCATTGCGGTGTCATGCTGGTTCAGGCCGCTGTAGGCGACCCCAAGATTTAAAAGCGCATTCATGTGGTAGGGATATGCTTTTATAACGGTTTGCAGGGCATCAATCCCCTTTTGATAATCTCCTGTTTCAATATATCCCCTGGCAGCGTAAGATAAAATTTTTTTTCTGTTCGGGTTTAACGCATATGCGGCGTTTGCAGCGGCAATAACGGATGTCCACTCTCGTCTTGTTTCAAAGGTCTTTGCCTGCAGATAATTTCGGTCACACGTGATATCCCGATCATAATATCTTACCGAATACCACAGCAGGGGGACACATAAAACAATCAGCACGGCAAGCCCTTTTTCAGGCACCTTTATTCCAGGATATCCTGTCGGTTGTGACACACACAAAACAATGGCAAAATAGATCATGACGATCAAAGGCGGAATGGGCATCTCAAAAGGAAAGCTAAAACATGAATTAACAAGGATTCCTGCAACCGATACCCCCACCCCCATTACGGCAAAAAAGACGGAATCCGTTCGGGTGCACAGTGTTTTTGCGGTCAATTTAAAAAATGACAAAAAAACAAAGACGACCACAAGTCCCCCGATGAGTCCGGTTTCAGAAAAAAATTGAAGAAAATCATTATGAACATTGGACAATTGATGGGTTTCACTGAATTGTTCCTCTTTAACGGCTGTGGCATGGAATAATGGATAATATATTTTATGGTTGCCCAGTCCAACCCCTGTCACCGGCTTTTTTTTGATCATTTCCAAGGTATTTTTCCATATGGCAAGCCTTACCGACCCTGAATCTTTGTCCGTGTTCCGGAAGTCTTTTGTGTTTGACGGCAACGCCTCGGATGGCGGGATGACGGGCAAATTCGGTCGATGATCAAACACCGAAACCACCCGGTTGAACAGTGAAGGAAACTGCCACTTGACACCATCCGGTCCGATATTGACACATAAAAGAATCAGAAAAATTCCGACCAGGGTAGCAATGGTTTTATCCTTATCCCAGAATCGTGCGGTTTTATTGTTCAAAAACAGCAGCGTTAGCCCGGCAAAGATCAGGATGATTTCAAAAAAAACAGCCACCCATGCCGCCCGGGTTTGGGTATAGACCAAAAAAACCATCATGATGCCGGAACTTATGGCGGCAAACCAGACGTCTGTTTTCTGCTTTGCCCAGCACAACAATGACATTCCCAGGGGTAAGGTTAAAACAATAAACTGGGCAGCCATATTTTTATTGGCAAAGGTTGCCGACGGTGGTGCGGACTGGGGGATGATGTCAATGCCAAAAAGATACTGACCAATGCCAATAATGGCAGTGAGCAGCCCCGCGGCATAGATGGCGGCCAGCATCTTGAAAACGCGATGATCAGATGACAGGACCTGCTGGGACAGAAAAAAAACCCCGATGCAGGCGGCCCAGTTGACCCATTGATTAAAGGCCTCATAATGATTGTGGGCATATACAGATGAAACAAATGTCCATCCGATAAAACAGAATACCGCAATATTTAAGGGGTGTTGTTTCACTTCCAGGGGGTGTTTAAAAACCGCACGGGTTAAAAAAACCACCAAACCGAATAAGATGGAAAAGGTCTGAACAAGGGCAGATTGGGGAAGTCTCACATAATTATAAAGGCCTTTGAGATAAACAAACGGACAAAGGAAAACAAAGAGGACCAGCAGAAAAAAAACAAGGGTTTCCACGTTTGACTGCGGTGATGGTTTTTTAGTATGGTGTATCATTTTTATATCCCGAGGTTTTCAATAATTTAATTATCTGATACAAGCTATGAATTAAACTTGCAAGGTTTGATTTCCAGCGATAAAATAATTTCTAACTTACAGGACAGATCAATAGATGACAAAAAACCGGATACACAAAAGGGAACACAGAGGAACAAAGAAATGATAAAAAAAACAATAACCGATATCAGGGGATTTTCCTTGATCGAGTTAATGGTTGTAATTGTTATCCTTGGCATTCTTGCCGGAATGATCATGCCCAAACTGATGGGAAGAACCGATGATGCAAAGATCGTAAAAGCAGAGGTTGATATCGCCGCCCTGACGACAGCATTGCAACTTTACAAACTGGACAATGGTGACTATCCCACAACCGAGCAGGGACTCAAAGCCCTTATTGAGCCACCGGAAAAAGAAGGGGGCACGGGTAACTGGAAAAAAGGAGGCTACCTTGAAAAACGGACCCTGCCCAAAGATCCCTGGGGGAGAGAATTTATTTATCTGAGCCCTGGTATTAACGGAGAATTTGATATCATCTCCTATGGTGCGGATGGTGTGCCGGGTGGAGAAGACAAAAACAAAGACATTAAAAGCTGGGAAATTGAGTAGCCGATCCGCCGATGCCGGTTTCACGCTCATGGAACTGATTGTGGTTCTATTTCTCCTGAGTATCATGCTGACATTTGCCATGCCTGAATTCAGCGGGAACATCATTCGGGATGATACAGAGACCACCTTAAACTGGATTATTTTCAATGTCAGCAAATTAAAAAAGGAGGCCCGGCATCAGGGAAAAGATATGTTTATGTGTATCTCTACGGACACAAACACCATCAGCATAAAGGGAACGCCATCTGATCCGGACATATCAGACACGGATATCCGTTCTGAATTTACGTTACCGGAAGATGTCCGCCTTGACGGGGTAGAATTCAACAGCCCCGGACAGGAAGCCGATACAGATGGTTGCATTCAATTTTATAAAAAGGGATATTCAGATCACGCAATTATCCATCTTTCAGACAATGATGGGCGAACGTTTTCCTGCTTAATCCAGCCGTTTCTTCACAAAGTCACCCTTCATGAAGACGATATCCGATTTGAATAACCCGGATCAAAAAGGGTTCACCCTTCTTGAAATCATGGTGGCGATTGCCATTATCGCCATTGCATTCACAAGTGTGTTAAAACTGCATACCCGGACCGTGGCCATGAACATTGCCTCAAACTTCTATGCAAAAGCACCGCTTCTTGTCCAGAAAATCATCTCAGAATGGGAAACCGGCAGAACAACGGATGACTTTATCCCGACGTCCCTGGGCGATTCTCTGGAGGAATTCCCGGGGTTCACCGTTGACATCACCCATGAAACGCTCGCGTCCGATGCCTTTTCTTCTGAAACCCAGGGTGACAATGACCGGGTCCTTGTTGAAATTGTGTGCACAATTCTTTACCACCAGGGAGAGTATCAGTACACCACTAAAACCTTAAGATTCATTTCCCCATGACAAGGCCCTATGGACATAAGGGATTCACCCTGGTGGAGGTCCTGGTGGCCATCACCATCTTTGCGATAGCCGTTTCAACGCTGTTTGCTTCATTTAATATGGTCATTTCCAATATTGATCCCATTAACGCCGGCCTGGATGATTACGAAATGGCCCAAAATGCCATGGACAGAATACAAAAGGATCTCATGTCCCTTTGCCTGACCCATGATCCGGCATACACACCACCTGAAATGGAAGGGTCTGATGAACCGGACCGATTCAGGTTTGTATCGAAAACTGTTTCCCTTAACGGAAATACGTATACCCAGCTCAGGTTTGCATCCTTTGAACATATCGGGTTTAAACGGGGTCAAAAAAGCAGGATTGGCATTATTCACTATTATGTGGAACCATCTGAAAATGAAACCATGGTTCTGAAACGCGCTGATATTGGATCTGTTTTTTTTGAGGAGACCCGGGAAAATAAAACCCGGAATGATCCACTGCTATGTGAACGGGTAAACGCCTTTGAGCTGACGTTTATCGATCAGGAGGGGAAATCCCATGAAGAATGGGATTCTGACGACGCGAATGTTGATTTTGCCACCCCGTATGCCATACAGATACGGCTGGTGATTAAAAATCGAGAGCGATCAAATAATTTTGCCACCACCATTGTACTGCCGTCACACAGAGAAAAAAATGAATCATAACTGCCTGGGGAGCATACTTGGAAATGACCGAGGCGTGGCATTGCTGATAACGCTTTCCATTATTGCGATTCTGCTTACGGTTTCACTGGAACTGAACCGCCGGGTGAGAATCGGCATCCTTGCAGCAGAAACCGGTAAAACCGACTACCAGTTGATGGAAATAGCCACATCCGGTCTCAATGTCGCCATGGCACTGCTTGTAAAAGATGCAGAGCAGAATCAAATTGATACGGTCCAGGAGGAATGGTCAGATCCTGAGGCCCTGGACAAGATCATTGCATCCCTTGGCTTTGATGCGGGCAATATGACCGTAAAAATCACAGATGAAATGGGTAAAATCCAGGTAAATGCCTTGATCAATGAATATCCCGGCCATGAGGTCAATCCGGATCAACGGCAGATCTGGGAAAACCTTTTGTCTTTTTTTATCAGTAGTGACAAGTCTGAAGACCAAAGAGACCCCCAGGAGATCATAAACTGCCTCATTGATTGGTTAGATGATAAAGATGGAGAGACGATCACGGGAATTTCCGGTGCTGAATCCCCCTACTATAACGCTTTAAAAATACCTTACAAATGTGCCAACAGGCAATTTTTTGATTTAAATGAATTGTTGTTTGTCAAAGGCATATCAGATACATTGTTGGTAACAGCAGACAATTTTGATACCCTGTTCGCCGACGTTGAAAATCAGGAAAACCAGAACAAAGAATTACAGTTGAAAGATATATTTACCGTTTTTGGTGCCGAGAAAAACACGTCCGGGGCCGAAAAAAAATATCGATTTTCCGGAAAAATCAATATGAATACCGCCCCTGTCCAGGTGATTGCAGCGCTGCTTCCGTTTGGCAAGCAGGATCTTGCCGAAAGTATCAGCGACTATCGTCGCATGAAACCGGATGGAGACAGCGGGTTTACCAATGACCTGTCCATTAAAGACTGGTACGCGGGGATTGCGGGGTTAACAAAAAAAGAGACCGCAGCCCTGGCGAAACGCATCACCTACTCGAGTGATCTTTTTTCCATGGAATCCCATGCCCGTTTAAATGGAAGGTCCCTTGTTTTAACCCGGGTTGTCAAAAGGCAACAAGACAAAACCGGCAAATGGTTTTGCAAAACCCTCAGACAGCAAATAGAATAATCCTGCTTTTTTGTATATGAAACAGACCGTTCACATATTGATTTTAATAGCCGCAATCCTTTGTCCGGCACCCCGGGGATATGCATCACCCTGCCCGGATATGAACATTCAGGTAAAGGATCATCGCATTTCCATAAACATCAAAGAACAACCCCTGAACTGCGTTCTGGATCAACTCAGCCGGCAGACCGGTATCCGGATTAAACTTTGGCAGGACATTAAAAAGCCATTGACACTGAACCTGACCCAACTCCCCATGACAGATTTTTTTCACACCCTGGGGGAGGGGAACGCACTTGTTTATACCTATTTGCCTGAAAAAAAAGAATATCGACTCATTGGGGTCAATATGGCAGCATCTGCACCGGGGACATCACTTGAAAACCCACAACAAAAGAACAGCACGCCGATTCAACCCCATATAAAAACCAGTGTCAGGCCCGGAGAACTGTTGATCCGATTCAAAGCCCATGTTTCCGAAAATCAGATAAACCGGCTGCATCACTTTCTGGGTTCCAAAATACTAAAGCAGGTTCCCCCTCTGCACTTGTACCGGGTCCGGATTGATTCTCACCTCAGCATGGACACGGCTATCCAGATGTATATGGCCACAGGTCTTGTCCGGACAGCAGAACACCATGCTGTCCGAACCCTTCATCAACAGATCCCCAACGATCCAAAATTTTCACAACAATGGGGATTAACCGCCATAAAAGCCCCGGATGCATGGGACATCAGCCAGGGCAGTGAAGACATCATTATTGCGGTCATCGATACGGGTGTTGACTTTCTCCATCCGGACCTTCAAAAAAATATCTGGATTAATCAAACAGAGGCCACGGGTCAGGAGGGTGTGGACGACGACAATAACGGATATACAGATGATATTTACGGATGGGATTTTGCCGACAATGATCATACTCCCTTTGACGCGGATGGCCATGGGACACACATTGCCGGCATCATTGGCGCTGTTACAGATAATGCAACCGGCATTGCCGGGGTCTGTCCCCGGGTTAAAATCATGGTGCTCAAAGTCCAGGGGGATGACAGCGATGACATGGATACCACGGACATTATTGAAGCCGTTGACTATGCCAGACACCAGGGGGCACATATCATTAACTGCAGTTTTGGGGGAACGCTTTTTCAGACCGAAGAACTCATCGCCTTTGAAAGATTTCAGAATGAAAACAATGGACTGGTGATCTGCTCGGCCGGAAATGATGCCATAAACATTGATATCAACCCCCTCTACCCGGCCTGTTATGACTTGCCCGGCATCCTCTCGGTTGCCGCAAGTGAACAAAAATTACCGGGTCAATATGTCCTTGCCGAATTTTCCAATTTTGGTGCTGCCAACGCGGATGTGATGGCACCGGGAAAGGATATTCTTTCCACATTACCCGAAACCGTTATCACGCAAGCCTATCTAACCATGGGAACGCCCCTGACATCCTTTCCGGCACAAGGGCTTACCTTTGCCGCAACAACAGATGATGATGGGATTACCCGATCCCTGGTTGACTGCGGATATGGCTATCCCGATGAAATCCCCGGGATCATTAACAATGCCATCGCCCTTATTAAAAGAGGCAACAGGGACGGTATCCCTTTTTACTTTTATCAAAAAATAGCCCATGTCCAACAGCAAGGTGCTGTGGGGGCAGTTATCTATAACAATGCGCCCGGAGCGTTTGCTGGAACCCTTGTGACACCCCAAGACTGGATCCCAGCCATTTCTGTGTCCCAGGAAACGGGAATTCTCCTGAAATCTTCTCTCCCCGCGCCTGTCACCCTTGTCAACCGGGTGGACGACAGCACAGACCCCTATGGTCAAAAAAGCGGCACCTCCATGGCAACCGGTTTTGTCAGCGGTGCAGCCGGTCTTTTGAGCGCCAGGATGTTAAAAGAGCCGTTCGCACGCCTAAAGGCGCTTCTGCTCAACCGGGTGGATATCATTGATGCAACAGACGGTACCCTTCTGTCAAAAGGCCAGATCAATATATTAAAGGCCCTGGCTGAACTCCCCCTGCCCGGCGATGTCGACAACGACCTGAAACAAACCCCTGAAGACACCCTGGTGGGGTTAAAAATTTTATCCGGCACTTCATCTGACGCTGTTTCCCAGGACATTCCCCATTGGGATGCAAACAATGACGGCAGGCTGGACTTTTCTGAACCCATCCATGTCCTGCAAAAAAAGACCGACTGATTCACCCTTGTAACCCATTACAAAATGCGGGCTTGATCGTCGTTTCGACCAATACCTAGGAGGGGTCAGGCCCCAAATGCCCTTCGTCAACCCGGGCTTTTCCGGGAATGCTTCACCCACCGAAACACTTGTGAGTCGATCATTAGCTTGTAAAAATAACCGTCACTTCAGCCCGCCGTTCAAAGGATTTTTGTTTTGACATTTCTTCTGCGGCAAATCGATACTCACCTGCAGACTCTATTTTAAATATGGCGGGTTTTAATCCGGAACGGACAAGCTGGTGAACAATATTTGCCGCCCGTGTTGCGCCAAGTTCAAAATTAGACGGATATGTTTTGCTTTTAATGGGAACCGTATCTGCATATCCACTTACAATGACGTTTACATCATAGGGTTTTAAAAAGACGGCCAGGTTGTTTAAAAACAATTTATATTCCTTGGCAACCGTGGCACTGCCGCTGGAAAAGAGAATCGGCAATGTTGTTTCCATTCTGAGACAGGGCCCTGTTTCCACAACTTCCAACCAGTCACCCAGGCCTGAACCCTTTATTGCCGCTTGAAGTTCTGATTTCGTCACCTGATTATCCGTATCCGATTTTTTTTCCCCGTCCGCATCTGTTGATCGTTTCATCGGAGCCGGTATTTTCGGTACAATTGTTTTTACCGTCGCGCCTTTGTGTTGGATTTTCCGTTCCAGGACAGTATCCTCTATCCTCTGATCCTTGTCGCTGGAACCTTTTTCAGAATAATATTGAACCAGGTATTCAAGCCTGTTTTTGGTTTTCTGCAGTATTTCTATCTTTTTTTCTTTTTTTGTAACGGCTTGTTTGAGCGCAGATGACCCGGTTCGCCCGGAGTCCTGGATTTGATTTATTTTCAGCACCAACCAGTCCAGATCGATTTCCAGGGCCTTTATCTGATGGGCGATGTCTTGAAGGTCCTTTTTGTGAGTCTCAACTTTTTGACGTAACTCTCCGGTTGAATAAAAATTTCCATCAAATAATTTTTCTTCCTGAAACCCTTCTCCCCACATCAAAGCCGGTATGAACAGGAAAAAAATAAAGACCGGCACGCTTATTTTGAACGTGTTCTTCATCAAAAGAACGTCCATGAGACCCCCTCCAGCAAATAGATCAGTTACGGCTGATCCATCGAATTTTGTTGTGCTGTTTATCTTTCAGAAGATCCACTTGCCAATGACTTCCCTGAAGAAGACGTCATATTGCCCCCAATACCGACCGGCCACCACACCATGCCATCCTTATCAAAATTAATTCTTAACCGTAATCTTGCATGGGTGATCCCATGGTCACCCGGATAGATTTCCATGATTTCAGTGCCCCTGAGCCATGACTGGGTGTGAACCTGAATGGTATCATAATTGATTGTTCCCCGCCCGGCTCTCATGAATGCATCCACATAAACACCACGAACTTTTTCCACGAGCTGCCGATACCCATCGGCAACAGCCGCTCTTTCAGCCATTAAAACAGCTTCGCCTTTTGACAGTGCATTTTCAGGTTCAAGCCCTTTGCCAACGACCATAAATGAAACCACTTTTTGATCCTCCACCTCACCGCTGGGAGGCCCCAATACGTTTCCCGGGCCACCGGCTTTAGAAGACAGGTTAACGCCGCTGCATCCGGAAAAAACCACTCCCAGGGCCAATACTCCGCATACTATCATACTTAATTTTTTCATTTTTCCTTCCCCATGTTGCAGACGATACACAACCATTAATTCGGTATCAAACACCATTTAACATTGATCCCTGACAAATTTTTATGATACTGATAGGCATCGTCAGGAGTTGCTGTTAACTTTAATCTAAAGTGATCACTTACAAAAATTATGCCTGAAACTCACACCCCCCTGTTGCCCTTTACCATCCTTTTGGCCCAACTCATCCTGTTCATCCCACCTATCGCTACGCTACATGCCGATGAAGGCATCACAACATACTATATTCGATATGATGTTAAGTCATCAAAAAACAAAATCATAGATGATAATTTATTGATGGTTCCGGCAAAAAATGATTTCAGAGCGGAAAAATTTTCTCATTTTTCCACAGCAGGCGTCATATCTGCCGCCCGTGGAGAATCAAAGGCAGTCATTGAAAAACAAATCAGAGAAAATGCATTAAAGACCGTTTTGGTCAACCAGGGGCTTAAATCCGTAAAAACAAAAGACCATGACACGGTGATCAGCTATGAAGGGCTCATTATGACCCCTTTAAATATCCTGAAAAATACTTATGATGAAGGGAACAACCAATATGTATATGACGTTCAGATTGAGTTCAGTCCCATTGCCTTTCCTGACAATTGGAAAACGCTCAATGGATACCATAACATCAAACAGGTGTTTGATGAATTTTTCCAATGGTTTAAATAATGAACGGGTACATCAACTTATCGCACCGATACTTGAGGATGCCATCAAATGAATAAAACCCAGTTAAAAAAAATAAAAGAAACCGTTTTAAAACAAGAAAACCTGGTTTTTGATCAATTGAATAAAAGCCAGAAAGCAGACATTTTTAAATTTAATGACACCTATAAACAATTTCTCGATCAGTCCAAAACCGAGAGGGAAGCTGCCCGACAAATCATTAAGGCGGCAGAGGCCAAAGGATTTGTGAATATCGATACCCTGCCGGCAAAAAAACCACCGTCAACAAAAAAGGTCTATAAGATTTTTCAAGGACGGTGTGTGGCCCTGGCCGTTTTGGGAAAAGCACCGCTTGTGGCAGGTGCGAATATCATTGCCTCCCATATTGATTCGCCCAGACTTGATTTAAAGCAGAATCCCCTGTATGAAGATTTGAGTATGGGGCTGATGAAAACGCATTATTACGGTGGTATCCGGAAGTATCACTGGCTGGCCCTCCCCCTGGCCCTCCATGGCACCATCATCACCTCCACTGGCAACACCATTGATGTCACTATTGGTGAACACCCTGATGATCCGGTTTTCACTGTGACCGATCTGCTGCCGCATCTGGCCGGAAAAATTCAGGCAAGCAAAAAATTATCCGAAGCATTTGAGGGGGAAAAATTAAATCTTATTGCCGGCAGCCTGCCGTTGGGCAATGATCGAGAAAAAAACCGGTTTAAACTGGGGGTGCTAAACCTTTTATTTGAAACATACGGAATCGCTGAAGAAGATTTTGTCAGTGCGGAAATTGAAGCGGTTCCAGCGGAAAAGGCAAGGGATGTCGGATTTGACCGATCCATGGTCGGATCCTATGGACAGGATGACAGGGTATGTGCCTATACCAGTCTTGAAGCCATACTGGATTTGACCTCTCCGGATAAAACAGCCATTGCCCTGTTCTTTGACAAAGAAGAGATCGGTAGTGAGGGAAGCAGCGGAGCAAAATCAAGCTTTCTTGAAGACCTGGTGTCTGATCTGCTGTTTATCAGTGGCCAAAAGACAGACAACCGCTCTCTGAGAAAAACCTTGATCCACTCCTCCTGTCTCTCGGCTGATGTGAATGCCGCCATGGACCCTGATTTCAAAGAAGTTCACGAGGCGTTGAATGCCGCAAAACTAGGATTTGGAATCTGTATGACAAAATTTACCGGTGTGGCAGGAAAATCCGGATCAAGTGATGCCAGCGCAGAGTTTGTGGGTAAAATCAGGCGCATCTTCAATAAAAATAAAATCGTCTGGCAAACCGGAGAACTGGGAAAAATTGACCAGGGCGGCGGCGGTACAGTGGCAAAATTCCTTGCCAAATACGGTATGAATGTACTTGACTGCGGGCCTGCGATTCTTTCCATGCATTCACCGTTTGAAGTATCCAGCAAGGCGGATGTATACATGACATACCTGGGGTATAAAGCCTTTTATGAGGATAGTGAGTAACCCAAAAATACGGCTGCGGGTTATCGTTATCTTGATCCTGTTCAGTGCCGGACGATTCATCTCGATCTGCAGTGCAGACGAACAAGTCGGCACCGGCATTGTTTTAGCGGATGATCAGGGGAAAATAGTGTATGGCCAAAACAGGGAAAAACCGTTTATACCCGCCTCTATTTTAAAACTCCTGACCAGTTTGGCTGCCATTGAAATCCTTGGACAAGACTATCATTTTACAACGCTCTATTCGTTTGATCAAGCGTCTAAAAACCTTTATATCAAAGGCCTTGGAGACCCCTTATTTGTTTCCGAAGTGATTGAGACGCTGTGCCGGGAAATCGTTTTAAAAACAGGCCCCACCCAGATTCATCATATCCTTCTTGATTCGACCTATTTTTCCGGACACATCCGGATTCCGGGTAACGGCTCCTCTTTAAACCCCTATGATGCCAGTGTTGGGGCTTTATGTGCGAATTTCAACACCCTTGCATTTAAATGGCAATCAAAAGAGGGCAGGTTCATCAGCGATGAACCGCAGACGCCATTGCTGCCTGTCTTTCATGACGACATTCAAAAAACCGGCCTCAAGCAGGGCAGAATCGTTCTTTCACAGCAGCAAAGTCTTTTGTATCCCGGGCTTTTGATCAAACATGGTCTTGAAAAACACCATATCAGCATCACCGGATCTGTTTTGCAGGGAACACTTGATATTCAAAAACAGGGGGTACACACGTTTGTATCCCCCTTTGATCTTAAAGCGGTTGTTCAAAAACTGTTAAAATTCTCCAATAATTTTATGGCCAATCAGTTGTTGCTAACCATTGGGGCTGTAACATATGGACCACCGGCCACACTTGAAAAAGGCATTAAAGCCATCCAGATTTTTTCTGAGCAGCAGTTAAACCTCCCTCTTCTGACCCTTTCGGAAGGATCAGGCCTCTCCAGAAAAACCTTGATATCTCCGGACCAGATGCTGAAAGTGCTGATGGGCTTTATGCCATTTTATGCAGTATTGAATAACAAGGGGAATGATTTTTTTAAAACCGGTACACTTACGGACGTCAGAACCCGTGCCGGTTATATCCTGGGTCAGGATAACAGGCTTTATCCCTATGTCATCATGATGAACGGGAAAACCATCGATTACACATTTATTCGAAAAAGCCTTCTCAATCGGGTGTCCCAAATAACAACCCAGTAAAGATGGCTTAAACACAGCAATTTTCATTATGTCTATAACTAAGGAGAATTGCTGGCTTAGGCAACAGACCCTTTTTCAATATATGCGTAGGCGCTATGGTTGTGGATGGACTCAAAATTTTCTGCACTGACGGAAAACCAGGTAATATTGTCATCCTCCATCAGGGCTTGGGCCACGTCTCTGGCAATATCTTCCACAAATTTGGGATTCTCATAGGCCTTTTCCGTGACAAATTTTTCATCTTCTCTTTTGAGTACTGAAAAAATATCACAAGATGCAGAATTCTCAACAAGTCTGACAATATCTTCGATCCAGATCAATCCTTTAAACCGGGTACTGACCAGTACTTCTCCCCGTTGATTATGAGCGCCGTAGTCACTGATTTCCTTTGAACACGGACATACGGATGTCACCGGAACTGCAACGGTGAGCACAATATCCGTATTGATTTTTCCATTTGAAGACCCGATGATGGAACACGTATAATCCATAAGGCCTTTTGAAGCGGTTTGAGGCGATTGTTTCTCAATAAAATAGGGAAATGTAATCTCAAGATGGGAAGATTGGGCGCCGAGAATCTTTTTCATATCCTCAAGGATATTGGTAATAGATGCCAGCGACACTTTTGTTCTGATCTGATGTAAAATTTCAACAAACCGGCTCATGTGGGTCCCCTTGCACTGGTGGGGCAGATCCACATACATACTGATCTGGGCGACAGTAGATTGCAGCCCTTTGGTTTTATCCAAAACGTTAACCGGGTATTTCAATCCTTTTATCCCGACCTTATCAATGGGGATATTCCTGTAATCAGGTTGATTTTGAATGTCTATCATGTTTCACTTCTAAAAGATAATCAACAGCAACATTGTGCATTGACCTGAATAGATTCCCTTTTATATGTTTATTATGTTTATACAGTGTTTCCAGCAACCCTCTTATTTCACTGCGTTTTGTCTTGTTTGCACTGGGGCAGTTATTCTTAAACTCCGGCAAATCATTCAATTGACCAAATCGTACAATATCTTTTTTCTCAACATATGACAAGGGTCTTATGATATCAAGGTCTCCGTTAAAGAAAGATTGCATAGGCTTCATTGTGCCGATCTTACCGGCATAACACATGTTAATGAACAGCGTTTCAATGATATCATCTTTATTATGACCCAGAGCAATCTTTTTGCAGTGGGTTTCCTGTGCAATTTCAAAAAGCCTTTTCCGCCGCAACCGGGAACACAGAAAGCAGGGGTTTTCCCTGTTTTCAGAGGAATGGGCAAGGACCCCGTAATCTTTATAATCAATTTTCAGACCACCATATGCCATCTCGACATAGTGTTTCAACTCTTTTGCAAAGGACCCTTCAAATCCAGCATCAATATACACGGGTAGAATATCAAATGCTATCGGTGCTTTTTTTTGGAGACCCGATAGTATATTTAACATCACCTGACTATCCATACCCCCGGATAATCCCACAAGAATCCGGTCATTTTCATGGATCATGCCCCATTCATGGATGGCTTTTCCCACGGCATGATACACTCTTTTTTTCAGTCCGGTTTTCACCCCTCGCATACCTTAATCGGTATCGGGTTCTTTCTTCTTTTTTGCAACAATCCGGTTCGCAGCAATCTCCCTTAAAACAGTCACAACATCACCGTTCTTGGAGGATTTTACCAACAGATCTGCGCCTTCCCTGATCTGTCTGACCCTTTTTGCAGCCAGGTGAACAAGTTCGAATCTATTGTCCACATTTTTCAAACAATCTTCAATGGTAACTCTTGCCAAAATGTATCCCTCCAATATCTTTAAAGAATATCCAGTATTTCATATAGTCTTTTGCCGCCGGGAGCCTGAACAATTGCTTCATCTCCGGGTTTTTTCCCTATCAGGGCACTGGCCAATGGGGATGACACGGAAATTTTCCCCAATTTAATATCTGCCTCATCAGGACCGACAATCATGTATTCCACTCGCTCTTCCGAATCCACATTTTCAACAAGGACGCGGCATGCAAACCGCACGGCATCCTTGGGGACGGTTTCCGGATCAATTATTTTCGCAGTGCCAAGCTTATAGCCGATTTCACCGATTCTGCCCTCCAGAAAAGACTGTCTTTCTTTGGCTGCGTGATATTCAGCATTCTCAGACAGGTCTCCATGGGCTCTGGCCACTTCTATTGATTTAATATTTTCAGGCCTTTCGATGGTTTTCAGTCTTTCAAGTTCTTTTTTTAAGGCTTCATAGCCCTGTTTTGTGATCGGTAGTTGCTCCAACTTTCAATTTACTCCATATGATGATTATTAAATTAAATCCGTTTATCGATCCGGGCCGGTTTTTCAGTTTCCGACGTGTAATGCCATACCACCGACAAAATCGGTCCTGACACAACATATGCTGAAAAAACAACAAACAGGAGGATATAAGGTTCAGTGGCAATGGCAACAAAAACTAAAACAAGCATGACCAGCTTGTTAAATGTCATGGTTTTAAAAAAAGATACTTTCTTTAAACTTTTATACTTGAATGAACTCACCATGCAGAATGAAAGCCAGAACATCAGTACCAGAAATATCAAATTATAGGGTTCAGGACTTATTTCCAGCCGGGAAAAAAAAAGGACCACTGAAACAGTCATTGCCGCTGCAGCCGGGATGGGCAATCCCTCAAAATCACTGCTGGATGAGGTGCTGATATTGAATCTGGCAAGCCTTAACGCACCACAAATGGTAAACAGGAATGCCGCTGACCAACCCGGTCTGCCCATCGTATCAAGCCCCCATAGAAACATCAGCAGGGCCGGTGCCAGTCCAAAAGTCATCAGATCAGCCAAAGAATCATATTCAATACCGAATTTACTGGTGGTATGCGTTGCCCGGGCAATTTTCCCGTCCAACACATCAAACACAGCACCAATCAATATGACAATGGCAGCATCAACAAATCTTAACTGAACCGATGCGGTAATTGAATAGTATCCACAAAATAAATTCATGGATGTAAATAAATTAGGGAGAATATAGATACTTTTTTTAAAATCCTGCTTGTGCATACCGCCTCTTTCCCTTATTTCAGGTATCCGATGATTGTAGACCCCGCAGCTGTTTTCTGCCCCATACGGACCGTAATGTCCATATCAGGCGGCAGGTACAAATCAAGACGGGAACCGAACTGTATCATCCCATACCGATCACCCTTTTTAAGGGTTTCCCCCTCTTTGGCACAATTAACAATCCGCCGGGCAATAAGGCCGGCTATCTGGACCACTGCAAAATTCACATCATCCGGTGTCTTAATAATCAGGGCATTTCTCTCATTGTGAACAGATGCCTTGTCAAAAGAGGCATTCATAAACTTTCCAGGATGATATACAACTTTTTGTACCACCCCATCAAACGGCACCCGATTGACATGAACGTTAAACACATTCATAAAGATACTGACCTTGATACAGGGATCGGACAAATAATCACATGTGGCAAGGTTTTCTATACAGATAACCTTGCCGTCAGCCGGAGAGACAAGGCTATGCTTATCTTGAGGAGGATGCCGTTCAGGATCTCTGAAAAACCAGCAGACAAACAGTGTTACTGCCAGGGAAATCCAGGCAAATATCCCCCACCCCAAATAAAAAAGCATCCCCGTAATGAGGATGGTTATCATAACAAACTTCAAACCGGGTTGTGCAACGGGTAAAACCGATTGCGCCGGCCATTTTGAATTATTCATAATTTAACTTTCTATAACACTAACCTTTTAAGGATACCAGACAATCTATCCCCATGTCAATATCCTTGTTTTTCATCCAGCAGGTCTAATTATAAAATCCAACCGTCTCCGGACAATGGGTCAGGATGGCTGTTTTTCAGCAAATTGTAATTGGGCATCTGACTGCCGGATATAACTCGGGACAAGACAATTTTCAGCGGAATTTAAAAAATCTGCTTTTGAAACCCAGGATCGGATCAATGCTGCGGCACTCACCGAATCTAGAAAATTATGCGCAATGACGGGATGGTCCGCCGTTTTTTCAATGACATCCTGATATGCTTTTGATCCCGAACCGGCAAACACAGTAGCCCCTTTTGTCATCCCAATCGCCGCTTCGGGACTGAGAACCCTTTCCTTGCTTTTTGACACCAACCTGCCACCATCGAAACAATAAACCGCACAATACACTTCATTTCTTCTGGCATCCATCATGGCACAAACCGGAAGGCAGGCGTGACTAAACCGAAAGGCAATACCATCAAGGCTTGAAACACCGGCTGCAGGTTTTGTCATGGCATAGCCCAATCCTTTGATCACACTGATCCCGATTCGAAGCCCGGTAAAACTGCCCGGACCCCTGGCAGCAATAAATGCATCAATTTGCCCCAGTTCCATCCCTGCCCGATTTTCAAGCATATGCTCAATCATTTTTATCAATCGTTTGGAATGCGTCACGGGTGCCTGCCAGAACTCTTCACAAACAAGAATAGTTTTATCAACGATTGCCAGGCTGCACCCCTGCTCTGCAGTGCTCAGACAAAGAAATTTCAACGATCGGCCTTTTTTGGATCTGATTTTTTTTCAAGGGCAATTTCAAGGACTTCTTGAATATCCCTCACGCAGGTAAACTTCATTTTCTTTTTAATCACCTTTGGCATATCATATAGATCGTACTTGTTTTTCTCAGGAATGATAATATGCTCAATCCCTGCCCTTAAAGCGCCAAGGGCTTTTTCTTTTAATCCGCCAATGGGCAACACCCTTCCTCTCAAGGAAATCTCACCTGTCATGCCGACTTTATTATTTACTTTACGCCCGGTAAACGCTGAAATCAATGCGGTTGCCATGGCAATGCCCGCTGAAGGGCCATCCTTTGGAATAGCGCCGGCCGGTACGTGAATATGAATATCGTTGTTATCAATATCATCTTTGAGAATATCCAATCTAGTGGCATTGGCTTTTGTATAGGTAAGGGCTGCCCTGGCGGATTCCTGCATTACATCACCGATCTGACCTGTGACCAACAGCTCGCCTTTCCCCTGATAAAGTGAGACTTCAATATACAGCTGTTCTCCCCCCACTTCAGTCCATGCAAGACCTGTTGCCAACCCCACCTGGCTTTCTTCCTGATCCAGCTCAGAAAGATATTTGGGCGGTCCCAGATATTTTGTAAGATTTTGTCGGGTGATTAAAAATTTTCCTTTTTTGCCCTCTGCAATTTTCCGTGCAATTTTTCTGCAAATGGCATCCAGTTTCCTTTCCAAACCCCTTACCCCGGCTTCCAGGGTATAGTCGGCAATAATCGACTCTATCGCGCCGGAACTAATATGGATGGACCGTCTGATCAGCCCGTTATCTTTGAGTTTTCTCAGCAACAGATGTTGTTGGGCAATCACTTTTTTCTCTTGCCGGGTATACCCGGGAATTCTGATCACCTCCATTCTGTCCAACAGGGCTGACGGAATGGTGTCAGACATATTGGCGGTTAAAATAAACAACACATTGGACAGATCAAACGGCATGTTCAGATAATGGTCTGAAAATTCAAAATTCTGTTCAGGATCAAGCGCCTCTAATAAGGCAGATGATGGATCTCCCCTGAAATCATTTCCCAGTTTGTCAATTTCATCCAACATGAATACGGGATTATTTGTACCGCATTGCCTTAATCCCTGCAAAATTCTTCCGGGCATGGAACCAATATAGGTTCTTCGGTGACCTCTGATTTCAGCTTCATCCCGGATGCCCCCCAAAGACAATCGATGAAACTTTCGCTTCATTGCCTTGGCAATAGCCTTCCCAAGAGATGTCTTCCCAACACCCGGAGGTCCCACAAAACAAATGATCTGTCCTTTTTTTTGGGGATTTAATTTTCGAACACTTAAATACTCGAGAATTCTTTCTTTGACTTTATCCAGACCAAAGTGATTTGTATTCAGCACCTCTTCTGATTTTGCGATATCAAGGAAATCTTTTGTTGACTTCCGCCATGGTAAATCAACAATGCAGTCAAGATAGGTCCTTACAACGGAAGCTTCAGAAGAATCCGAATGCATCTGTTCAAGACGCTTGAGCTGTTTTTCTGCCTCTCGTTCACAGTCTTGGGGCATTTTACACTTTTTGATTTTTGCTTTAAAGTCCTCTATCTCAGCAAGTTTGTCATCACTCTCCCCAAGCTCTCTGTGAATCGCCTTCACCTGTTCTCTAAGATAATAATCCCTTTGATTTTTAGAAATCTCATCCTTGACATCAATTTGAATTTTAGCTTGAACGGTTGACAGGTCCAGCTCTCTTGCCAAAAGATCGTTCACTTTTTTTAATCGTTCGGTTGCCTGGGTAATTTCAAGTAAACTCTGGGCATCCTCAACCTTTAAATTTAAATTGGAAGCAACAAGATCAGCCAGTTTACCCGGAGACTCAATATGGGACAACAAATCCCCCACATCCCCGGAGAGCTCTCCTTTCAACGCCAGTAATTTCTCACTGGCCTCTTTAACATTCCGCATCAATGCTTCATCTTCGATATTCAGGGCCACAGGATCGGTATCGGTTAACAGCTCAATATGAACTTTAAAAAAAGATCTCTTCTTAACATAGTCCAGTATTTTTGCTTTGGCTATGCCTTGAACCAGCGCCTTAATCCGGCCATCCGGCAGCTTGATCATTTTTTGAATTCTGCCCACCGTACCCACAGTATATACATCTTCAGCTGTGGGTTTTTCCAGTTCAGAATCTTTCTGGGCGGCCAAAAACATATAACGATCATATTCCACACTTTCTTCAACTGCTTTTATGGATTTCTTACGTCCCACAAATAATGGCAGCAACATATCGGTAAACACAACAACATCTCTCACCGGCATCATGGGAAGAATTGTCGGAATATCTTCCAGGTTGCTCTCTTTTTCTATAATTTCAATTAGATCATCGATATCTGCTTCAGCCATCTTTACTCCTTTATTCCTATAAGAACACTGAATGGAAAATTTTTTTTTAATTATATTCACATTCAGTGATTGACATTCACTTTTTACACCTTCATATTTGAAACTTTAAAATAAAGCATATTTTAATGTTTACAATAAGCGGTTAAAAATATTTTTAACCCCTGACAAAAATAACACGCAAATCCAAAAAAGCGGGGCAAATAATGACAGCATACTCTTTTTATTCCGGACTGATTGTTTTTATCTTTGGCACTTGTATTGGCAGTTTTTTAAATGTCTGCATTTACCGGATACCCGAAAACCGATCCATCGTCACTCCGGGTTCATTCTGCCCCAATTGTAAAAACAGCCTTCCCTTTTATTGCAATATTCCCATCTTCAGCTACTTGTTTTTGATGGGCCGATGCAAATTCTGCCACACCCCGATTTCCATTCGTTATCCATTTGTAGAAGCGCTGACCGGGCTATTTTCCTTACTGCTGTTTCTTAAGTTTGGTCTCACCCCTGCCATGATCTATTGGTTTGCATTTATCAGTGTTTTGATTACCATTTCCTTTATTGACCTGGATCATCAGATTATCCCAGACAACATCTCTCTTCCCGGAATCCTTATCTTTGCGTCATCTTTTTATTTTTTGCCTGAAATGACACTAAAAAACGTTCTGTTGGGCATCCTGACGGGAGGGGGTAGTTTATATGCCATTGCGCTTGTTTATTATTTAGTGAAGAAACAAGAGGGTATGGGCGGCGGGGATATCAAACTTCTGGCCATGATTGGAGCAGCAACCGGCATTAAAGGTGTTGCTTTTACTATTTTTACAGGCTCATTATTTGGCACCATCTCGGGACTGTTGATCATGCTGTCCACTAGAACGGCAGACACCCGATTAAGAATCCCTTTTGGGCCGTTTCTATCGTTGGGCGCGATTCTCTATATTTTCTTCGGAGAACGCCTCATCCAATGGTATATGACCTGTTTTGTGCCTTGATACATCCTCTGTCCGGGCTACCATGGCCTCACCCCTTCAGATAGCAGACCTCTATCACCACCTTCCCCTTTGTCGTCCTGAAGGGAATCACAAGAACCTGCTGAGCCCCCTCTATATGCGCTATCAAGACATCCCGGCCCATTTGGGTCTCCACAAACCGGACGGTTACCTTTTTATTCATTTCAGCCATCTTTGTCATCACATGGCCGGCGACCATATTACTGATTTCACCCACCGCATCAATGATATCTTCGTTGATGCGGGTCATTGTCTCGCCAAACATGGCTGAAACAATCCCAAGTATGCTTTTTGCTGAAAAGCTGATGGCGGCCGAGCCGGAAAGATCGCCGGATATTTGCAAAAGTCCTGAAATATCTCCCAGTGCTTTTCGATCTTTTTTCAAAAACAACGGTTCCGGTTTTGATTTTACCAATGCCGTTGTCTCAAGAATATGTAAAGTCCCCTCAATGAAGGGATTCACAAGAGCTGCCTCCATATTTACCTCCTATTTTTATTGATTTTAGGAATTTTATTTCTGCCTGGCAACAAATTTAGTCCAAAATATGAATAAATACTTGACACGCACTTCTCAACGACGTAACTTACCCAGAAAAGCTGATTCAATCTAACTTTAGAAAAATGTTTTAATGACGTATTTTGGTCCTTAGAAATTTCTAAAACCTAAAAAAAGGAGTGATTAACATGAACAAAGGCGATTTAATCAACAAGGTTTCAGAAGTACTTAGCAGTAAGAAAGAAGCTCAGGCTGCCGTTGACTGCACGATCAAAGCAATTACAGATGCGCTTTCTAGTAACGATTCTGTCACGTTGGTTGGCTTTGGGACATTCAAAACCGCTGAAAGAAAAGCCAGAAAAGGAAGAAATCCACAGACTGGCAAAGAAATTGATATCCCCGCTAGAAACGTCCCAAAATTTGTTCCCGGAAAAGCATTAAAAGATGCTGTAAAATAAATCGATTTCATTCAGGCAGTATATCATCACTTCAATACTGCCTGAATAATAATCATACCATTTCAAAAGACATCGTCATTACATCTGGTTTAACGATTTATTCCGTCTGAGGGGACATAATTGATTGGTTTTCTATGTATGTTTTTAGCCAGTTAAGCGTGTTTATTTGATCCTGATTCGGATTTATAATTGACCGTTCCAGTTCTTCTAACTCTTGCAACCCGCGTTGGCAATTAAATTTTACATCATTTTTATACCCGATAATCTGATCTTCTTTCAGAGAAGATCTTAGCCGGTTTAAAAACAGAGGATCTTCAGTCTCTTTTGTCTGATCGGCGTTACACTCAAAATTTCTTGCCAGAATACGCTGGGCAAGAATCCGTATCCTTGGGGATGTCATCTGGGTTAAGAGGTCTTGCTTTTGACCGTCCCGGGTCTTGTGAAATAGATTAATCTGCTTTTTCTCCCCGGCGGAAAAAAAACCCTCCTGATACAGGGCTGCATCCGGGTCTATATTGGGCACAAACGGGTATTTGTAGGCACGGTGATACTGTATAACGCCAAAAAATTTTTCCCAGTGACGACAAATTTTCTCGATGTTGTCATTGGCAGATTGCCGTGAGGTTTCAGGCAGTTTATGCCAGAATCTTTCCAGGGGCGGCAATACAATCAATGCATCCCCGGGCCGCTTTCTTATCACAAAGGTCTCTTTTACATCCACATCCCGACCCAGAATATCGTCAGAATCAATTCGTAACCACAAGGTCTGGTTTTTATATGGCAACGAATGCCCCAGAAGGACAACCGGTGCCATGAAATTTACTTGTGACCCAAAAGAAGTAGACATCATCAAACCCACTTTAAATCCCTGGGATTGGATATGAAATCCATTTTCAATACGGTTTATTCTGACGTCATCCCGGGTTTTATTAAAAAAATCAAGACAGTAATTCCAGATATCCGTTTGCTGAGCCAATTTTTTGCTGAGCCCAAGCACCGCTTCAACATCATTCATGGCTTCATGTGCCCTGCCGGATGTTACAAACTGATTTTCCCTGGTGATCAAATCAAGCTTCAAACTTGGTTTACCATCAACGTGAGGCCAGGTTAACCCCGTGGGATGAAAGACCCTGAAAACAACAGCGATGGGTAGAATATCCATCCGGCAGCAACCATTGCCGTATTGGTGCAGATAGGGGTCTAAAAGGTTGCGATAAAACAGAAACCGTAAAAACACATCGTCAAACCCAAGTGAATTATACCCCAGACTTATGGTACCCGGCGTATTTACCAGGGCATGAATATGGCGTGCCGCTGCATACTCACTGACCCCAAGCGCTAATTCTTCATAGGTTAATCCATGGGTCAAAAAAGCGCCTGGCGATGGCACGATATCTTTACGCAACTGAATGGTGATCGTTTGCCTGTTGATTTCGTTGAAGTCAAGGTCCGTTCGGATGCAGGCAAAGGTTAAAACCTGATCAAATGCAGGGTTTAAACCGCTGGTTTCAATATCATAAAACAGATAGGTTTTCATCTTTTATTCCCAACACAAAAAGGGACAAAAAAAATTTGTCCCTGATGAACTTGTGTAAGACGGATAAATTGTATAAAAAAAGACTATCTTTTCGAAAACTGAAAGCTTGCTCTTGCGCCTTTTTTACCGTATTTTTTACGCTCTTTGCTTCTGGAATCCCTGGTAAGAAATCCCGCACTTTTCAAAACCCCTCTAAGATCAGGATCTGAAAGTTCAAGCGCTTTGGAGACACCCAGGCGAATGGCACCGGCTTGCCCGGATTTTCCGCCTCCCATGACCGTAACCTTAATGTCAAAAGCATCGCTTTTTTCAGTAAGTTCCAAAGGAGATAAAAGCAAATCTCTTGTTACATTCAATTCAAAGTATTCGTTCAGACCTTTATTATTGATAATAATCTTACCATTACCAGGCGTTAACCAGACCTTGGCCACAGAATCTTTTCTTTTCCCCGTCGCGTAAAATACGTTTCCACTTTCCATTGATAATTATCGCGTCCTTTATTCCTTAAATTTCGACAACTTCAGGTTTTTGAGCAGCATGCGGATGCTGATCCCCTGTATAAACAAATAATTTTTTGCCAAGTTTTCTACCGAGTCGATTTTTAGGAAGCATCCCTTTAACAGCACGCCTTATCAACTCTTCCGGCCTTTTCTCCATCAATTCTTTTGCTGTGGTGGATTTAATACCGCCCACATACCCTGAATGACGATAATATTTTTTTTGTTCCAGCTTATTTCCGGTCATAAGGATTTTGTCAGCATTGATGACAATAATCCAGTCACCGGTATCCACATGGGGCGTAAAAAGGGGATTATGTTTCCCACGGATTCTGTATGCCACCTGGGATGCAAGCCTGCCAAGAATTTTATCCTTTGCGTCAACAATGCACCAATTTTCTTTGTTGTCTGATCTTTTTGCACTATATGTATATTTTTTCAATTTCCTCAACGCTCCTCTTCATAAACACAATCAGGTGAAACTACATAATTTTTATACCCATGTCAAGCTAAATTTACAATTCTATTTGTTTTTCCGTTTGCAATTTACGATTGCCAGACCCTTTTGCCTCTTTCCCGGTGGATAGTTTGCTTGAGGTCTTGCACGTCACTTCAGCATTTAATATACCGCCGTTTTCAACAATAAGGTCTTTGCACTCTACTTTGCCGGCGCAGGTCCCCGTGGCCAGTATAATCAACTCCTTAGATGCGATAACGTCCCCTTGAAAATTTCCGCCAATGGTCATACTCGATACGGTTGTCGCACTGGACGTTACCTGGCCGTCCTCGGCAATAATCACTGTGTTCCCTTCAATCGTACCAAACACCTGACCTTTGATGATCAATTTCCCGCTGCTGAATATTGCCCCTTCAATCTTCAATTCTTTATCAATAATTGAAAGGTTTTCATTCTTTTTCTTTCCCACTTCATATCTCCCTTTATATGAATACCCAGAACTCTTTTCTAGCGTGTCATTGTTTGGCACACCACCATACATCACCGCGGTTACTTTATCCCGCTCAGCTTGTTTCATCTGCGGTCCTTATTCAGCGCCGGTAATATTGATCAATTTATCGCATATCAAATCACCCTGGTTATTAAAAATAAAAATAGATGCCTGTTTAAAACCCTCGGGGTCCACTTTATGTTTAACCCTGAATTCAACCGGTTTAAAATGAGAAATCGAAAAGTACTGCCCTTTTTTGTAGTCTGAAGGCATCCCATTTTTAACGATTGCCGAAGGGATGACAAGCCACTGATCTTCAAGTCCAGTCTCGGGTTTTAACAGGGCAAATATTCTTCCTGAAACCTCTCCACGCGTTTTGGATACATTCCGGATGTCAAATCGAACCAGCACATGGCCAGTTGTGCCATCACTTGTTACGGTGAATTTCTCTATGGAAATTATTTTTTGACGTGTCTTAGCGGCTTCAATCGTTGCAGATGCGCCAGGCGGTTGCCCCTCCAGTCCTGATGGTAACCGGCCTTTTTGCTGTTCAACCGTTGAGGGTGAATTCGGTTGCCCCCCATCTTCAAACACCACCGGGGAAGGCATATTGTGTTTCTTTAAAACCAATGGGAGGGGGGGGGGAATCGGTTCGACAACGGCCTCCGGGTCTTTTCCGGAAATCACAAGCCTTGCCATCAGCACTTCTTTTTCCCGGATCAGCGCATCCACATTTCTTTCAGCCGCAACAAGTCTATTTCTAAGCTGATTGCCGCCCCGGGATTCCTTTGTATAAAGAGAATAAAACACGACCGCGGCCACACAACACCCCATAGTGGCAACAGACAACATCCATACAAGAACTTTTAAATAGTCCCCGGAGTTCATCTCTCCGAAATCATCAATCACTATAATTCTTGTCTTTCGTTCCTTCTTATAGGGTTTGGGTTTGGATCGTGCTATTTCTCTTTCCAACTCCCTTGATATATCATCCATAATCCGCCTTGATTAACCCTTCTTCACCATTTGGTTTCCTGGACCGCCAATCACTGAGTGTGCACGTTTAAAAAAACCTCTGCCCTGGCAATGGACCGGACATTACCGTGACGTCTCAAGGGGAAACACGTGCGCTTCTGCCATTGGTTCTTTTTTCCCCCTAAGTCGAATGAGCGTTCGTGCCGCGGCAATCAGAGGTGTTTTAGCCGATTCAAATTTTTTTGAAACGGTTTGAAACATCTCACCGATAATTTTATACTGATCGTTTTGGTTTTCCAGAAATAATTTTTTTTCCCCTATCCATAGGGTGTTGTTTTTATGCGTTAAAAAATAATCAAAGACAACAACGAAAACCCGGTTGTGATAATAAATCCCGGTTGTGTCCATTTTTACCCTCAGATGGGGAACCGGTTTGTTTGCCTGCTTTCTTATGCTGAGCCACTGGTCCCACCAGTGGATATCCGGCAGGTCTTCAGGGGAATAAAAGGATACATAGTCATGATGACTTCCGTTTTCAGTGGCAGCCGTCCACTGGGTCAATATGCGTCCAATGTCCTGGGCCTGTTTGATCCGGGCCGGGCTTTCCACCCGCTTTATTTCCTGAACAATAATCACCGGCGTTTTATCAAGGCTTACATAGCCTGAAAGCTTTAGGATATCAGAATTTTCCAGGGCAATGCATCCATTCGAATCCCTGGGTTTGAGGGGTTTATTTGTACCATGTATCCAGATTGCCGAACCACTTTTCCCTGCTCTTTTATCTAGAAAATTGGGATAATCGGTGGGAAATGCTTTTTTTCCATATATTGGGGACAAGTATTTATCTTCATATTCATTTTTCAAAAAATAAATACCCTCGGGTGTTCGCTTGTCCCCGGCCTTTAATTTATCCCCATATGCCTCGCCGGTTGAGCAGGGGGCCTGAAACAGAACAAACAATGCATTGGTCTTACCCCCATAAACAAAAAGGGTTTGGCTCTTTTTCTCCACCAAAATAACCGGTTCATTTTCAGGCAATTGAATAATGGTAGAAGGAAATGGCTGCCCAGCACAAAAAGCAATCGGTGCCATCGTAAAAAAAAGGATCCCTGCAAAGAATATAACCAAAATATTACACGTATTGAACCGTATAGTTTGTTTCATATCCATTAACAACACTGTCTCAGTCTAGGGGTTAAGTTTAAGATGGCGATGGGCGGTTTCCGATGTTTTTCTACCACTGGATGTTCGAAGGACAAAACCGATTTTCAAAAGAAAGGGCTCCACCACATCCACAAGTGTGTCGGTTTCTTCCTGCAGTGTTGCAGAGATGGCTTCAATCCCCACAGGCCCCCCCTTATAAAAGGTAACGATTGTTTTCAGATAATTCCGGTCAAGGGATGTCAACCCCAGTGAATCAATCCCCTCAAGTTCAAGTGCCGCCCTTACACTGGCTTTGGTCACCTTTCCATCCAATTTCACCTGGGAATAATCCCTGACTCTTTTTAACAGCCTATTGGCAATCCTCGGGGTCCCCCTGGACCTTTCAGCGAGTTCAAGGGCCCCATCATTGGAGATGAGAGTATTCAAAAGCACAGCAGACCGCAGAATAATCACAACCAGTTGTTCCTTTGAATAAAAATCCAAGGTACGGAAAATACCAAACCGATCCCTTAACGGAGAGGATAAAAGCCCCACTCGGGTAGTTGCACCAATCAGGACAAATTGTTTCAGACGGTATCGATGGCTTCTGGCATGAATGCCCTTGTCAAATATAAAATCCACGGCATAATCTTCCATGGCAGGGTATAAAAACTCTTCAACCACCTTTGGGATTCGATGAATTTCGTCTATGAAAAGAATATCCCCTTCACCCAGGTTGGTCAATATTCCGATGAGGTCTCCCCCTTTCTCCAAAGTGGGACCAGACGTGATGGTTAGCTCTTTTTCCATTTCATAGGCAATAATATGGGAAATGGTTGTTTTGCCCAAACCGGGGGGTCCATGCAGCAAAATGTGTTCTAACGGCTCATTCCTCATTTTAGCTGCCTGTATGGCGATTTTCAATGTTTCTACGGCATCCTTCTGTCCCACGTATTCTTTAAAACTGGTGGGTCTTAACGATACGATATCAGAGGATAAATCATAGGAAGTACTGTTGGACGTAACAATTCCCTTTTTCTCAGAAGAATAGGAAATAATATCATCAGTCATGTTTTATCTATTCTCTCCCAAATATCTCATCAAATAGTTCTTCGGGTGTTGAAATCGATCCATTCCTTTCAAACGCTTCCCTGACCATTCTTTTGGCAGATGCAGAAGAATGCCCCAACTGTTCAACAAGAACATCTTCAACCTGCTGACCGATATCCGGTATCTCAGCCACCGAAGAATCGGTATCACTCGCCTTTGCTTCGCCTGCAAGGCTCACAAACTTTTCAACTTTTCCATGAAGGGTGGCGATAATTTTTTCAGCCGTTCGTTTACCGATCCCACTTAACCCCGTCAAAAATGAGACATCTTTCTTTTCAATGGCCCTTGCAATCTCATTGGCCGGCCGTGTCATCGCTTTCACCGCTTTCATGGGGCCAATGGCATCCACGGTAATAAATGTTTGGAAGAATGCTTTGTCCCCAGGGGTTTCAAAGCCAATAAGAACGGGTTTGGGTTGTCTCTCTGTCTGATGATAATACACATATAAAGCGATGGGGTTTTCTTTGGAATCCTGAGACCTCAGTTTTTCAACCATTTGAGGATTCAACAACACCTCATATCCGATATGACCCGCAAGCAGCAAAATACCATCGGATTCAAACTGCAGAATGGTCCCTTCAAGATACCCGATCATCACATCCTTTTATATCTGTAATATCCTGCCAAAGCCAGCCCCAGCGCATCGGACGCATGAAAGGGCCGAATCGGTTCAGCATGTGCCAATATGTTTCGAACAGCCCGTTCCACTTGATATTTGTCTGCACTCCCATTTCCTGACACAATTTTTTTAACTTCCCTCACAGAAATTTCTTCCACATCAAGCCCTGCTTTAAAGGCGGCCACAAGCAGAACACCAGACACTTTACCCAGCATAATACCAGATCCAGGGTATTTTTCCAAAGAGTAGATATCTTCTATCACAACATGATCAGGTTGTTGCTGACAAAGAAAGTCTAGGATTTTAGAATAAATCGTGTGAAGTCTGAAATGAATCGGGTCTTTTGCCTCAGTGGATATGCTGCCAAAAGAATACCCAAGAATTTTTTGGCTGTTCCCCTCTATAACACCAATACCGGTGCCAGCCAGCCCCGGGTCAATACCGACTACTTTTACCATAAAATTTGGATAGAATTAATTTAAAGTTTTTAATTTCTTTTGGGCAAATTTCGCTTCATTTGAGTTGGGATGTTTTTTTATCAGCTCTTTCAGGATAAGCCTTGCATTGGCTTTTTCACCCAGTTCTGCAAACGCATATCCTTGTTTCAGCCTTGCTGCGGCCAACTTATTGCTGTTGGGATACAGTTCTAAAACTTTCTGGTACTCCAGAATCGCCTTTTCAAACCATTTTTCAAAATAATAACTGTCGGCAATCCAGAATCTGGCGTTGTCCGCATTATCAGACTGGGGATATTTATTGATAAAATTCTCAAACTGAATGCGGGCATTTTCCTTATCCCCATCATCAAATAGTTTCTTTGCAAACGCATATAATTTCTGTTCAGAATTGTTTCCGGAGGCTTCATCAGATGCCGATTTTTTCTCCATTTCCCCGGGGATGGACGGTTCAAACCCCATATATTTTTCAAGCTGGGTCAACCGTCCATCATTTTTTGAAATCGCCTGATCAAATCTATCAAATTGATTCTCAATTAATTCACTATCTTTAGGACTGTATTCTGAAACGCCGTGATTCATTTCTTCTATCTGCCCCTGGAGCTTCTGAAAATCTGATCTCAGGGTCTGAATCGTATATTTCATTTCCGCATATTCTTCCTGGCTAATACTGTGGCTTGTGTTTAATCTTGTTTCAATATTCTCAAGATCTGCCTTAACCTTCAAAAGATTTTGTTCATTTTGAACAGCAGCTTTCGTTTGCCGGGTCATTTTACGAGCAGTTTCCATTTCAAGGGCTGCCACCCTGTTTTCCAGGGACATAAAACTCTCGGACTCCACACAACCGGTGCAGAAGAATAAAATGATCACAATATATAAAAAATATTTTACGTTCATAACCAAACTCCAACAATCACAAGATAGAACATGGGAACAGATGGTACATCTGCCCCCCATAATTTTCTATTGTTCCAATTGATTAATCAATGACAAAATGTGCCCGTCTGTTTGCTCGATAAGCGGCCTCTGTTTTGCCCCAATCTAACGGTTTTTCTTCACCATAACTGATGGTGTTCAACCGGGAAACAGACACACCCAAATCTACCAGATAGGCTTTTGCCACAGTGGCACGACGGTCACCCAGTGCAAGGTTATATTCGGTTGTACCGCGTTCATCACAATGTCCTTCAATGGTTACAAATATGGATGGATTTGCTTTTAACCATGCTGCCTTCTCTTTTAACAGCATTTTTGCCATGGAACTTAATTGTGAGCTGTCAAACTCAAAATGAATATCCTGGTTCTCAAACCGTTTTTTTGCAGCCATGGTTTTGGCTTCCGTCAATGCCCGCTCGCTGGTCATTTGATCCTCAAGGTTTTGCTGTGCAATACGCGCCGCATCAGCCTTTGCTTTCGCCATTGCCTCGGCTGCTTCTGCTTTAGCCTTTGCATCTGCTTCCAACTTGGCTTGGTCCTCTATGGTTGTTGCATCAGACACAATCGTTTTTTTTGCACATGAGACAGTAAAAAAAAGCCCTGCAACAAGAATTGCCATTACCAGATTAATCCACACGCTGTTTTTCATTACTTTATCTCCTTTTTATTCAATTAATGAAATCACCAAACTCAATTGTCTGAACCCATCGAAACTGACCATGCCGGTTGCGTCTGTCGGCCTTTCAAGCTCAACAGTTTCCTCTGATCTGATCCGGATGCGTTCATGACGAAGAGTTTGGGCGACCCACCGTCCCGGGTGGATGAAAATGCCAGCAGGCTTCCATCCGAAGACCAGGACGGATCTTCGTTATCCCCCGCATTCATGGTCAATTGAACCGGTAGTCCTTTGTCTATATTCACTATAAAAATATCAATCCTGTTATCTTCAATGCCGACGTAGGCTATGTTCCTACCATCCGGTGACCAGGCAGGAGAGGTATTATTTGCCCCCTTAAAGGTAAGCCGCTGCACACTCCCGGATTCCATATCCTTTATATGGATCTGGGGAGTGCCGGTCCTTTTTGAGGTAAAGGCTATTTTTCGGCCATCCGGTGAAAATTTGGGTGACACATCAATTCCCCAGCTGTTTGTTATTCTTTTAATAATTTCTCCCTTCAGGGTCAACAAATAAATTTCCTGATCGCCTGAAAAACTTAATGCTGCCGCTAATTTCAACTGGCCGGGCATCCAGTTCGGCGAAATATTCATTCCTTTATAATCGATAATGGCGCCTCTATTTTCTTTAAGGTTTTTGATGAATATTTCCGGCTTCCCCCGGGCATAGGAAACATAGGCCAGCCAATTGCCATCAGAAGACCAGGACGGGGAAAGAGAAATACTTTTATGGGCAGTAATCTGCTTGACGTTTTGTCCGTCAAAATCACAGGTAAATATTTCTTTTTTCCCATCTACGGTTGAAACAAAAACAATTTTACTATTAAACACGCCCCATTTACCGGTAAGGGCATGGGATATTTCGGCACAGAACAAATGGATCATTCGCCTTATTTGGGATCGGTTTCCACTATATACTTTACCCACCAGTAGTTTTGTATTAAAGGTATCAAAAAGTCTTAATTTAAAACTCACGCGTCCCTGGGCTTCAATAATTTCTCCTGTAATCAGCAGTTCAGCCCCAATGCCGGTCCAATCACGAAAATTGATCTGCCCCAGCTGAATCCCCGAATCCGCTGGGTTTGAAAGGAATGAAACAGGGTTCATTGTTTTAAGATAACCTGTAAAATCGAGTGCTTCAATTAAAATTCGCTGGGCTGTTTTCCCATCCTTTACTTCAACGGCATGTCCGTGAGATGCCTTAAATTCTGTCACGGCAACAGGGGTTTTCTTTAAAAACGGATTACTGATATTGATATAATCATAATCCTTAGCAAATACAGGGGGTATTTGACATAAAAAAACCCCCAGAAAACCATATAGTATATATCCTATCATTTTATTCATCATATTATGGATACAATACCGTTTATTCATGGCAATTGAAACCATTTTTATTTCAATCCCTTGGGTGTAAAAATTACAACAACATCGTAGGAGCGCATCCCAGCCGGTAATGGTGGTAATGGATTTGCTTTATTAATTGCCTTTTTCGCAGATTCATCAAGATACCGATTCCCTGATTTAGTGTCATACATAATATCCCTAATTTCTCCATTTTTTAATACCTTGATAAGGATTCTGACTTCAAGATTCTGATCCATTCGGGCCAGGGTCTCATTAAACACCCAGTTTTGCTCAATTTTTGAACCTAGAACCATTTTATAAAGATCCATGGGTTTGACTCCCTTTTCCCCATATCCCCCGGGGGCTCCCTCCCCTTTCCCGGGCGTTTTTTTCCCTTGTTCCTTTACTGTTTTCTGCAGCCGGGTCAAGGCCTGGCTAATTTTATCCCGGGCTTGATCTGAAACTTGTTTTTTTAATTTCTCCCTTGCTGCTTCCAATACCGTTGCAGGATCAATTTCTTGTTTGACTCGTTTCTTTTCAACAGGCTGTTTTACTTTTTTCTTATCTAATTCTTTCTTTTTTTTCTTTTGCAGCGCAATCAAGTCTTTCAGGTTTTTAGGTTTTGTCTTTAAACTGATATCCGGTTTAAGGGTCGGAACTTCCCTTTTCTCATGTACGATGGGGGATGTTTTAATTGAAATTTCCTCTTCTTTCAGGGGGGCTTCGTTTAATGGCGCTTCATTTTTAGGGGTTTCTTCCGTGGCCGGTTCCGGTGAAAAAGTGACCAAATCAATCTGAATAACCGGCAGCAGGGGGGCAGGTCGCTTAAAATCCTGAAAAAAAACAACCCCGATGAAAAACAAGATATGAACAACCACGGAAAGGGAAAAAAAAACGATGCTGATTTTTTTACTGTGATCGCTGTCCACGAGAAGATAAGCGCTTCTATTTTTAACCGTGTTGGGAGAACTCATACCTGTCAATCAGGACGCGTCTTCATTTTCCGGAAGAGTGATCATTCCAAGGCTTTCAACGCCGGCCTTTTTAATCTTTGACATCACATTGACAACAACACCATAAGGCACCCGTTTATCGGCCTTGAGATACACATTTTTCTGATCAAAGTTTTCCAGTATGGCCGCCAGCTTCTGCGTCATGAATTCAACACTGACCACCTGCTCATTAATAAACACATTTAAATCATCATCAATGGAAATCACCAGGCGTTCTTCACTGCCCTTTAAGGCTTTTGAGGTGGCCTTGGGCAAATCCACATCAACACCCTGAACCATCATGGGGGCCGTGACCATAAAAATAATCAACAACACCAGCATTACATCCACAAACGGGGTGACATTAATCTCGGACATAAAGGGTCCATTACCGGAGCCAAATTGCATCATACCTCCATTTGCTTTTGAATATCACGTTCCATTATATTTAAAAGATCTGAAGAAAAACTCTGCAGTTCAGAATCCAGGACCCGTATTCTGTCTGTGAAATAATTATAGGCAATGACAGATGGGATGGCCACGGCCAGCCCTGCTGCTGTGGCAATTAATGCCTCGGAAATACCGGGGGCAACCACTGCAAGACTTGCCGACCCGCTTAACCCGATTTCATGAAACGTATCCATAATACCCCAGACGGTTCCAAAAAGGCCGATAAACGGGGCGGTATTCCCGGCCGTCGCCAGGAACGGCACCAATTGAACCATTCGTCTGTCTTCAACACTGATGGATCGGTTTAATGTTCGTTTGATACTGCCGATAATTTGAAAATAGGTACTGTCCGTTGGTTTTCTCGACTCTTTTTTCTTATCTTTACTGTCAGATCTTGCCATTTCCATATATGCCGTGATAAAAATTCTGGCCACCGGACTTGATTTCAATGCTTTGGCTTTTGAAAATGCATCCACAAGATTCCGACACTGCCAGAAGATGTCTGTAAAATCTGCAGATGCTTTGAAGGCCTTTTGGATATATCTGAATTTAATAAATATAATTGCCCATGATGTTATTGAAAAGAACAGCAGCAGCAGCATGATAAACTTAACAACCGGCCCTGCATCGTTCAACATGTAAAACAACCCAATGGTTTCCGTGGTCATAACCCCTCTCTTACAAATCACCTTCCCAATCTGGTGAAAAAATAAATAAATTTTATAAAACTAAGTATATGAGCCGGCATTTCATGTCAAGTTCTTATTGAAAGCGCCCTCTGGCATTCCAGGGGATCTTGCCCGTATCGGCTGACAAAAGATAAAGCCCCTGCACAATTCATGTGCAGGGGCTTTATCTTATTCATATGATGCGTATGGGGTTAAACAGGCATTACATCATTCCGCCCATTCCGCCCATTCCGCCCATTCCGCCACCGGGCATTCCGCCTGGCATTCCACCACCAGCGCCACCTTCTTCTGGTTTATCGGCGATCATGGCTTCTGTGGTCAGCATAATAGATGCCACACTGGCGGCATTCTGCAGGGCAAACCGAACCACTTTCTTCGGATCCATAACCCCGGCTGCAATCAGGTCTTCATAAACGTCTGTCCGCGCATTATACCCAAATGCACCGGCCCCCTCTTTAACTTTATTGATGACAACAGAGCCTTCAACACCGGCATTGTCAGCAATTTTGCGAAGCGGTTCTTCAATGGCTCTGGCAATGACAGCAACCCCGAGTTTTTCTTCGCCTTCAAGTTCAAGTTCCTCAAGGGCTTTGATGCACCTGACAAGGGCAACACCACCACCAGGAACGATACCTTCTTCAACCGCTGCACGGGTTGCATTAAGGGCATCTTCTACTCTGGCTTTCTTTTCTTTCATCTCAGTTTCAGTGGCAGCCCCCACATTAATAACCGCTACACCACCAACGAGTTTGGCCAGTCTTTCCTGAAGTTTTTCTTTATCATAGTCAGAAGAGGTTTCTTCAACCTGGGCACGGAGCATTTTCACGCGGCCTTCCAGGGCTTCTCTGGTACCTGCGCCATCAACGATCGTGGTGTTGTCTTTATCAATGGTAATGGATTTTGCCTGACCCAGATCCTGCAAGGTGACATTTTCAAGCTTGATCCCGATATCTTCGGAAACAACCTGTCCGCCGGTTAAAACGGCAATATCTTCCAGCATGGCTTTTCTTCTGTCGCCAAAACCGGGCGCTTTAACTGCAGCCACATTCAAGGTGCCGCGAAGCTTATTGACAACCAGGGTTGCAAGGGCTTCGCCATCAACGTCTTCGGCAACGATAAGAAGGGGTTTGCTGGATTTAGCCGTCTCTTCAAGAATCGGAAGAAGATCTTTCATGGAGGAAATCTTTTTTTCGCAAATTAAAACAAACGGATTTTCAAGAGAAACTTCCATTTTTTCTGCATTTGTTACGAAATAAGGAGACAGATAACCGCGATCAAACTGCATACCCTCAACAACATCCAGAGTGGTATCCATTGATTTGGCTTCTTCTACAGTAATAACACCCTCTTTACCAACTTTATCCATGGCTTCTGCAATGATGTTACCAATGGTTTCATCGTTGTTGGCAGAAATGGTTCCCACCTGGGCGATATCATTCTGATCCTTGGTCGGTTTTGCCATTGATTCAAGACACTCAACCACTTTGGTAACGGCTTTGTCGATGCCTCTTTTAATCCCCATGGGATTGTTTCCAGCCACAACCAGTTTCTGGCCGTTTTCGTAGATAGCCCTGGCAAGAACGGTTGCAGTGGTGGTACCGTCACCGGCCATATCAGATGTTTTGCTGGCCACTTCCTTTACCATCTGAGCGCCCATGTTTTCAAATTTATCTTCAAGTTCAATTTCTTTTGCAACAGTTACGCCGTCTTTGGTGACATTCGGAGAGCCCCAGGATTTTTCAATAACAACGTTTCTGCCTTTGGGTCCAAGGGTCACGACAACCGCATCAGCAAGGGCCTGAACACCCTTAAGCATTGCTTCACGGGCCTTTGCATCATATTTAATTTCTTTTGCCATCTTCAATAATCTCCATTTCTATCGTTAAGTTATTCAATTACTCCAAGAACATCATCCTGACGCAGGATAAGATAGTCAATGCCATCAATTTTCACTTCAGTTCCACCATATTTACTGAAAAGAACACGATCCCCAACCTTTACATCCATGGGAAGAAGTTTTCCATCTTCCCCCATGCGACCGTTACCCATGGCAACAATCTTGCCTTCGGCCGGTTTTTCTTTTGCTGTATCAGGGATAATAATGCCGCCTTTGGTTTTTGCATCCTCTTCGACACGCTCAACCAGGATTCTGTCACTAAGTGGTCTCAAACTCATAATCAATTTCTCCTTTACATGGTACTTGTTGTTTTATTGTCGTTGGTTTATTGGATTCAACTTCAATCTTTTGAAGTCGTTTTTGTATCTTTGGTTTTTGTATCTTTGGTTTTTGTGTCTTTGGTTTTTGTATCTTTGGATTTTGTATCAGGCGTTGCAATTGTTTTTGTATCTGTTTTTGTGTCTATACCGGTTTTAGCACCACCATAGTCGGTGACGTACCAGCCGGATCCTTTAAGATGGAATGTGCTTTGTGAAATCAGCTTCTTTAGATTACCCTTACAATGAGAGCAGATCTTGAGAGGTGGCTCAGAAATTTTTTGAAGTGCTTCTTCTATTTGTCCGCATTCAGTACATTGATATTCATAAACTGGCATTTTACTTCTCCATTTTTCTTTGGTCGTCTTGAAAAATCATTCATAAAATAATTAGTCTTTCATCCTTGTCAAGCAGGGTCATCCAATTTTTTTCCATGGACTTCAGATCCGGGAACCAGAAGCCAATCTTTATAAAATTCAAATACTTGTTTTAAACCCGGAACCGACATTGACTTTAAAATATAATGGGTTAGCCCATGCACTTTTCGCTCTTCACCCAATGTCACATCCGCTTCATTTTTATTTTCATACCGGTGTTTGAATTTTGAAAACCGGACAACATGGACCAGTTCATGGGTTAATACATACAAAAGAAACGGTTCCAACAACAGGTGCTTTTTTTCAACATTTGAAAGAATTGCCCCGTCCTGAAGACAGATGGTATAAAGGCTGAAAGAAGAAGACCCTAGAGGCATATCTTTTTTACGGCCTTCATATTTAATGACCTGGGCAAAAGGACCGTTCACATGCTCATGGGCAGCCAGATCTTTGGCGGTCTTGATATCATACCTGTTTTTCAACCACTGGCCGGAGGACATTTTAAAATGGTTATTCACCAGTTCTTCGGATACCTTTACGGCTTCATCCACCTTTAAAAGCGCTTCTCTATTAAAATACCGTAACGTTTGCATTCACCGCCTTTTTATACCCGAATAAAAAATTGGACATTTAACAAAATATTATGCTATAGTAACTATTTAGCGAATTTGAAATAAAATAATAATACAGACTTTAGATGAAGGAGGTGATTTTTTTGAGCAGTGTGATTAAAAAAAGAAAAAAGAAAATGAGGAAACATAAACACAGAAAACTCCTTGCCAAGACCAGACACCAGAGAAAGAAATAATAGGTATACCATATTTCGAGTATTGAGTTGCAGCCCATTCAACTCAATACTCGACTTCCTCTTATTCCATTTACTTGTCTATCCCTTTAAAATATTTCATAAAATCAGAATCTGTTGAAAGAACCAGTGTACTGTCTTTTTTCATGGTTTCTTTATAGACTTCCAATGTCTTTAAAAACCCATAAAATTCCGGGTCTGCATTATAGGCATCCGCATAAATCCGGGTGGCTGTTGCATCCGCATCTCCCTTGATCTTCTGGGCATCTTTATAGGCTTGCGATTTAATCACCTGAAGTTCTTTCTCTTTTTCACCCCTGATATTACTGGCTTCTCCCTGACCTTCTGCCCGGTATTTCTCGGCAATTTGATTTCTTTCTGCAATCATCCGGTTATAGACCGCCTGCCGGACATTTTCGATATAATTAATTCGTTTGATTTTCACATCCACAAGTTCAATCCCGAACTGTGTGAGCTTTTCGCTGGCCTGCTTTACGATGAGTCTGGTAATCTCATCCCGACCCAGATCAATTTTATATTGAACCCGCTTTCTGTTTTCATCCACTATAGATTCAAATGTATCCATGGGTCGGTCCGTATTTCGAACGCTTTCCACCAAAGGATAGGAGGTCACAAGATTCCTCACGGCAGGATCAATAATATCATCCAGACGTTCAAGCGCTGCAAATTCATTATTAACGGTCTGGAAGTATTTTATGGGATCGACAATCTTCCACCGGGCAAACGTATCCACCCCGATATAGGTCTTGTCTTTTGTGGGTACCTGACCGGGAACACCATCCCAGGTCAACAGGTTCTTTGGGAAAAAATTGGCTTTTTGAAAAAACGGCAGTTTGAATTTTAGTCCCGGTTCATTCACCGGCTGGCCCACCACACGACCAAACTGGGTGATCAACACCTGCTCTGTTTCATCAACGACATAAGCAGAACTATATACCAATACAATGCCGACAGCGATGACTATCAAAAACAACGTTCTTATAATGCTATTCATATTTTACTCACTTTTTTTTAGGAATCGGTTTTGAAGCGCAGCAGAGGAAGATCCCTCACCCATATTTAAAAAGGGCAATAGGTTTTTCTGGTCAGAATCAATGATATACTTTGCCCCAAGATTGGGGAAAATTTCCAGCATGGCTTCCAGATACAACCGCTTTTTTGTGACATCTTTGGCTTTTACATAGGCCAGGTAGACGGCTGTAAACTTGGTTGCATCCCCCTGGGAGCGGTTAATCCGGTCAATGGCATACCCTTCTGCATCTTTTATCACTCGTTTGGCTTCACCCCGGGCCAGGGGCACGGCTTTATTATATTCTTCCCTTGCCTTATAAATGGTTTGTTCTTTTTCCTGGATCGCCTGGTTCACTTCATTGAAGGAAGATTGGACAGGTTCGGGAACATTGGTTTTTTTCATTTCAATGGTCACAATACTGATGCCGGACTCGGCCGTATCCATTTCTTTCTGAAGCACTTCTTTGGCAGCATCAGCAATCTCTTCCCGCTTACTAATGACCTCATTGATACTTCGGTCCCCCACAACCGTTCGCATGGTGGCCTCTGACATATCCCTTAAAATGGCAATAACATCCTTGACCTTAAACAGATAATCCCGGGGATTGGAAATCCTGTATTGCACAATCCAGGGAACCACGGCCACATTCAGATCCCCTGTTAACATCAGGGGGGTCTCCTGGGACGTACTTTCACTTGCAAACCTGTAATTACTGGACCCCTTGACGGTTTGGAAACCGAATTCTTCCTTAAAAATTCTTTTCACCTTTACTTTGGTGACACGTTCAATGCCTGCCGGTAACTTGAAGTTCAACCCCGGCTGTGCAATCCTGGTATATTTCCCAAACCGCTGAATAACACCAACCTCGTCCTGTTCAATTTGAAAAAAGGTGGATGATCCAAAAAATAGCCCCAAAAGAATCACCCCAACAAGAAAGATTCCCGGAAGCTTGAAATTTTTAAACCGGTTCAGAAGCTCGTCCATCTGGGGAGGCCGTGGCATACTTGGACCGCCGCCTTCTTTCTTGTGCGCGAATTTCTGCTGGTTTTCCCTTAGTTTTTCCCAATCCCAATTCATAAATTGTATCCTGTTAGTTAAATTTTTGTAAATCCATAATATGAAAGAAAAATATGACCATATTTATATTTATCAACCCCAAAAGGCAATATTTATTTGACATCAATCCATGATAACGGCTTTAATCAGATGGGTGTCAGAAATAATCAGGGCAATCGCATGTAACTTTTTATGAATATCCCATACCCGTTCAGACCAGATTACCTTTCCTTCGCTGGATGGGCTATGTTGACAGGCTCTATG
>NZ_JAQYWD010000024.1 GCF_030145145.1 Desulfobacula sp.
GGCATATTCAAATTATTCATAATCCAATTCCGGTATATTGGAGATACTGTAGAATGCCCAGAACCCGGTAAATATTTTTTCAAAATCTCTTGAAATCAAGTTGATATATTAAAAAATAATGTGGAATAATGGCTGGGATCGATACAATTGGCTCGTATAGTGGAATTGAAACTCAGAGAATAATGGGAGGATATAACAGAAAAAGGCAGAGCCATTTATGACCCTGCCTTAAAAGTTGATTCTATACTTTATGCTATTTTTTTCTTCTGCTTACTCCGGCAAGTCCTATTAGGCCAACACCAAAAAGAAGCATTGTGGCTGGTTCGGGTGTTGGAGCTGGAGTTGAATTTAGTTGAATATTATCGATAAAAGCTGAAGTGTCACCTTGATTACCAATAATACCAGCAAAGGTAAGAGAATGTGATCCCGCCGCAAATGCCCCTAGATTAAGTACACTATTGGTCCAAGTTATAGAATTAACAGCTAAGGTATTTAACGCTACCCCGTCTATGCTTATGGCAATCTGCTGTCCGACGGCATAGTTTGGTCTTAAAGCCCAATAAAAGTCAACCGAGAGGTCCGATGTCGACGACAGCGTAAATTCTTGAGAAGTGCTTGAAATGCCCTGCAAAAAGGCGAACTGGTTTCCTTCCTGCGCAACCCCTCCCCAAGCCGTATTACTCTTCGAAACACCAGCACCGCCAGTAAATGTCCAGCCAACATCTGGCCCAGTAGGAAGATAGGCATAACCAGTCCCACTGATACCAGAACCAGTCCAACTTTCTTCGAAACCTGCATTGGTAATTGATGTAGCACTTGCCAATCCAGTCACACAGAGTATTAACAATCCAGTAACAAACATTAATAATAATTTTTTCATATTCATCTCCGATCAATATTCAGTTTTTGGCAACTTGGCTATCTTCACCATAAGACCCTTTGACTTTCCGTCCCAGCTTCACAACAGGTTTGGCTTTGTCACGCTGTATTGAAAAGCAATATTTATTCCTATGATATAATCAAAGTTAGATTATTTTTTAAGGCACTGATTTTATTTATATAAATTTTGGGCAAATAAGTTCCATATTAATATAAAAATACAAATACATATAAAAATGAGCAAAAGATGTAATAAATTATGTAAAAAATGTTATAGCATTGTGGTGTTTTTCTTCGTCCTTACCTCAAAGATATATTTTTCCTGGTCTTACAAAAATTCATCATGAGTAGTTACCCATCATTGTTCTGATCCTCTTTTTTATAATTTTTCAGTATCGTTTTCATAAACCTTTTCAAACTTTTCTATCTTTAATGTGAAATTCATATATATGGAAACCCGCATGACCAAATGAATCAAGACTCCATTACGTTTAATTGGAGATACAGTAGCCTTGATCAAAGCCTTAAAAACTGTTTTTAGAAGCTCTTGGAATCAAGATGATATATTACCTTAACAGAGGACACACCAGATCCCATTAAGCTTTTCACATTAGCCAAACATCTTTTTGTCCAGGTCTTCTTGTCAAGGCTTACACCTCCCACATGGACGGTATCCTGCTTTTATTGCTTCTTCCCGGGAATGAAAAATAACGGTACAGTTTTTACAGTTAAAATCCTTGCATGAAGCCTGATGAAAGACATTTGATCTTCTGTTTCCATGATACACATTCGCAACGATTTTCAGGGTTTTATTATCTGTTTTAAATGATGCTTTCCCACCCCGCCGGTATTCCCATGGTGGAACAGGGTCCGGGTGACTCCAGAGACCAATCTGATTTTTCCGGGCATGTGTTTCAAGGTTTATCCAATCCCGGCAGAAACCATCTTTGCAATATTGTCGGTAAACCCAGGCTAAACCAGCTTTGATGATCTCCTGGTTTATGCAAATTTCACCAACATAAACAATTCCGACAATCCGGCCATACCGGTCAACATCTTTTTGGATAACTTTGACTTCCCTCTTGAAAACGAGGTTTGATGTAAAATTTTTAGCCTTGGTTCCGAAATCCTGTCCTTTTTCAGGAGTATCAATGCCGTATAGCCTGATTATATACTGTTTATTATTTTGAAGGACGGTTATCGTGTCACCGTCTGCAATGCCGACAACCTTCCCTTTGATGGGTGCTTGGGCAAATGATATGCCAGTAACAAGAAAGATGGCTATAAGAAAGAGAAATACGGTTTGCCGAAATATTTTACCCATGTGCTGGGTCCCCTATCAGTTGAACAATCGATATCTTTATTATCATGCCTAAGAAAAACACTGTTATCTTTCAAGAATTAGAAGATTGTGGATGGCAAGCCCCACATTATCCATTCAGATAATGACCCACCGTAAAACGCAAATCTTCATCCAGATCATCCTGGCCAGATAACCACTGCAAATAATCTTTCGGAATATCTCTGAAAAAAACGCCTTTATGCTTTCCAAAATACATTCGATTCAGCAGAATCGGTTTGCTTGAAATTTCCATCATTTTTTCTTCAACAGCTGCGGGTCCAATATCCTTGCTCATCCTTGCAAATAATCGTTCAAACAATTTTTCAAGAACCAGGATGTCACCCAAAGCGTCATGGGCAGTCGCTTCAATTTTAAGCCCCAGGAAATATCTTAAATATTGAAGACCATACCTTAATATTTTCCCCTCTGGGTCCAGATATCTGGCAAGTTTTAAAGAACAGATAACCTTTTGAGGGTGGACACCCTCCTTAATAAGCATATCAACATCAAATTTGGCATTGTGAGCGACAAGAATATTCTTATCATCGTTGAATAATTTAACCAATTTTTGATGCTGATTGCTGTTCTTAAACATCGGTTTATTTTCAACCATTTCATTTGTAATATGATGGACACACATGGAATCAATTGAAATTGGTAATGGTGGCTTGAATAGCTCGTTCACAATTTCACCTGTTTCAAGTTTATACGCGAGCTGACACAACCTATCTTTTTCTCCAGTCCCAGTAGTTTCGGTGTCGAGGAATATGAACATGAATCTCCGCTTTCTTATGTTTTTGTATTGGATCTTGTATGCTTATCAAAAAGGGTCGGTTGATTCAAGCAAAGTTGCTGTTGTAATTGTATATAAGGGAATTGAATACCTGACCGGAAATTTTCAAGGATATCGATACGACACATTGGGATTGGGTTATTTTTCAAACCATGGACTAACAGGGATAGTCTTGGGTGAATTTTTAACTTAGAGGTCAAACCCAAACAAATAGAAGTCAACACCTCACAATTATCTAAACGACGAGGTCATTTATTTTTTTAACAGTCTGTACAATATTATCAAAGCTTATTTCTGTAATATCGATTTGAATTATTGAAAGTGTAATCGTTTTTTGGCCGTTAGGAATTGAATATTGCTCGACAATAGATTTGCTATTTTGTCCTTTAAACAAGGGGTATACAAGGTAGATTGATAAGCAATTGTATCGCATGGCATACGTGCAAACCTGGTATAAATCTGTCGCTGTAATTTTTAATTTATTATTTTCAATGTAGGGGTTTTTGAATTTTGTATCTAAAATATGTGTTACTTCCGATTTATTGTAAACTACAAAATCCGGCTGAATCGGAAAATATTTATTTCCTGATGAATTTGTAGCAAGATGCTTTGTCGATTGATAAGCAACTCTTACAGGTTGCGAATATATTGATTGCAGAACAGAAAGAAAAAATTTTTCAAACAGGATATTTAAAGGAACAATAAAAGCAAGCGTATTTCTGTCTCCCTGGTTCAATCCGGATGTTAAATTCTGAAACAACATACCTGACAGTTCTATTAAAGGTTGATATTCCTCATTCATACGGTTAAACACGATTGAATCAAAAATTTCCTTGTGCAAAGGTATTAGGTCTACTTCCTCCAGATACGATAATCCTAAGCGTAAGTGTTTTTTATTTTCAGAATTTGACGACATAAACAGTAGTTTATGGATAGTCGTTTTAATAATTCTGTTAATTAAATTATTGACAGAAAACTCATCGCACTGAACCCTAAGATAACCGGGTTTCTGAACTTGCTTTAAAATGGATTGGCCAAATAAGATTTTCCCGCGAACATACAATTGGTCAATATCCTGTGAAATATATTCTCGGTACACATTTCTTTGATGAAGAGATAAAAATCGGTTAACGAATAGTCTGATAATTATTTCTATTAAACTGTCATCGTTTTCTTCAATTGAACTTTCGTTCAAATCCTTAACATTTAAAAAATCCGACCATAATAATAAACGATATACAAAACCAAGCGATTCTTTGATTTCTTCTTTATTTTTAAGATCTAAATTATTTGAATAAATTTTTGGAAGCACTTGAAGGCAGGTGTTTCCTTTAACCAAGCAACCAATGTATTTACTCATGCGGAAGTCACCATTGGCTTCAAGAATACAATTTTGAGACCCAATTATTTCTTTAAATGAAAGAATGTTCTCAAAGTGGCTTTCATAACCTGACAAGGAAGTTTTATAATCCTGAAATACAGTTATGATTTCCGGCATAAACTTAGGCCTCGTATATTCCTCTAATTGCTGAAATAAACTCTTTTTTCTCAAGCCTTTTTATCTGTGAAGTTTCGTGGCCTATAAATTTATCTGTAATTATAGCGGCGACATTCTTATTGTCGTTGTAAAAATATTCCATCAAAAGTGGGATTATTTTATAATACCAGGTTGTATAAAGTGCTCGATAATTAAAAAGCTCAAGAAAGTAGGCGTGTCCGATTCGGTGATCACGATCATAGTATTTTTGTATATTCAAATTCAGTTTTTTAAGAAGCTTTGCAAGGTCGATTTCATTTTCAATTATATTGTTTCCATTTTTTTCAATAACTTCGTCATTGGGTTCAATCTCACAGAATGTAAACCGCCTTCTTAAAGCAGTATCTAAAATTGCGATTGAACGGTCTGCTGTGTTCATTGTTCCAATAATATAAATGTTTGATGGTAACTTAAACGGTTTCCTAGAATACGGTAATGTAACACTTAAAACATCCCGTTTGTCTTTCTCAATAAGGGTGATTAATTCTCCAAATATTTTCGATATATTTCCCCGGTTTATTTCATCAATTATAAGATAGCATGGGGAGTTCGTGGTCTTTGATGGGGCCTTTTTGTGGATTTCACCTGTTTTTAAAATCTCACTGATATCGGTAAACTGTATTCGTGTTAAAGGGTATACGGTTTTTAACGTAAGCCGTACGCCGCCATTGTATTGGAAAATTTCGTATGGTGTATCAAAATGTTTAATCCACTTCACATCCCTTCTATGGGGATAATGTTTAATGTTCTTTTCATATCGATATTCTCCGGTAACAATGCCAATATCACGTATTGTGAGCGGACCATCGTAGATGAAAACAATATCCCCTTTACGAATAGTGTTAACAAACGTATGAATGCTACTGGCATCGTTAGTTGGTTTCTGAGCAGATGGGCCTCTTTCAGCTATCAGCTTATCATAAATGGAATCATAATCACTGTTTGTAAGGTCCTCTGAGGCAAACCAGCCAATTGCAATATAATTATTATCAATACAATCATTATAAATATTTTCATCTATCGTTCTTTGACCTAATGAGATTTTGTAAACAGTACTGTTTTTTCCGATGTTTGTAATATCTGTTTCATCTGCGTTTTCAGTTAATTGACTTAATGCTGCTCTATTGGATAATTTTTTTATAATCCCATCCGCAACCTGATACCGTAAATGTGTTTCATTAGTAGAATCAATATCATCATCGTTAAATACAGGCCTAATACCTTCTACAAACTCTTCATATGAGTAGGATTGGTGAAAGGTTATAAACTCAACCCTGTCATCTGAAAGTATGGTTTCGAATGGTTTAAAGACACCACATCTTTCTTTTTCAATATATTCAATTATTCTTTGGGCTGCATATGTTTTTCCTGTTCCCGGAGGCCCATACAGAATGAGATTGGGGTTATATTCCAATAACTCCTTATACTCTCCATAATCTTCCAAACTATCATCTTCCTGGTCCTCATCTTCAGGGGGCAATACTTCTATTTCATCGGCCTTCTTTTTTACATATGATCTCTTTCGTCCCACAATAATATTATCATATAATGCCACAGGACTTGTTACTGAAAAATATCCTTTTTCCTGTAAGTCTTCCAAAACAGCACGAATATATTTCAGTTTCTTCGTGGCATTATCTTTTTCTGCATACTGCAACAACTCTGTTAAAGTGTAACGTTCATTGTCTTGATTGCGGGATTCATAAAGTTCCCACAATGGAAGGTATGTTTCAAATTTAGTATTATTGAAAACCTCAATGGATTGAATTTTGTAATCTTTTTTACGATCAATAATCATACGAATATCATGATCTTCATAAGTAGGTGATTCATTTAAACTGTTAAGAACGATATAAATATTTCTGGTCTGATTGAAATCTATTTCTTCAACGGCAGGACAATCTTCACTAACAGAGATTTCAAAAAAACCGGTTTCAGCACTTTTGACGCTTTTATTTATTGTGTTTAAATTTAATTCAAAATATTTTTGCTGAAGGAATTCAGTGGATACTGAGATTGAAGGAAATTCTTTTATTACGTCAAACTCAACCATGCCTTCTTCATTAACAGTATTTGGTTTTTCAGAATATTTGCGCACCTTCCACAGTTTCTGCACTTTGGCATTATATATTGGAAATACATAATCCCCTGGCTTTATAGCATTATACCACTTACTATCTGGCTTGCCTGCTGCATAAAAATTATCATCAAACTGTATAGGATATTTTTTGCTGATTTTACCCAAAAATAATCGGCTCATTCTTATCTCCAGTTATATAATTTCAAACCAATGCAAGTTTTAATTTGTTATTGAAATATCATTTTTTATTATTCACACCAATTTCCTAATTTTCTTCAAAACAATCAGAATCAATCATCTTAACTAAAGTTTCGCACTTAATAATTTCATTTAAAAGGTAAGCGACAACATTATCACAGCATATTTCGGTATCATAAAAGCTCCTTTGGCATAGGCTGGCCTCTAACTCTTATTTATGTTCCATGTTCCAATAACAATTTCAACGAGTTTAACTTAACTCTGTTTTAAGTTTTTCAATTGCCTGTATTGCAGAATTAAGCTCATTTTTGATTTCATGTTTTTCAAGGTTGTAATGGCTGAATGTGTTTAACACCAGACTTCTGTATTTTTCAACATCCGTGACCACAGTGACGTCGACACCCCCCTTTATCTCGTTCCAGAAGTCTTCTGTGGTGTAGGAATTTAATTTTGATTTAAAGGACACTTTAATTTTGTTTTTTTCACAGTATTTTTGGATAATTTTTTCAAAATATGAGCGGACATAAACAGCGGCAGATTTATAGTCACATAGATGATAGTGAACTTTTGCCTTCTGGAGCAAATTTCCTCCATCAATGATCAAGGGCATTTCATATCCACTTTTTGTTGTCTGGGCATAGAATTCCAATGTTTGCCAAAGGCTTTGGTCAATAAATCCTTTGGCGTATTCAAACCATGGTTTGTCATAAGTGCTTAGGATAATCTGGTAATCACTAAAGTCATTTTCCAAAATTTCTAATAGTGGCATCCGGTTTGAAATATCAAGACCGATAAAAATATCATCCAGAAATAAAAGTTTATGATTAATACCCTGAGGGTGCCGTTTAATCATCCCCATATAAATTGAGATCGCAATGGCAGATAACCGAGCTTCGTTTAAAAACAAGTGGGGTTTTTGAACATCATGTCCAGCAAATGTTACACGAACACGAACGATTGCATTCTCAAAATAAGTATATTCTTTGTTGGGCCTCACTTGCGGAAAGGAAAGTGCAATTTCCATTTGGTCATCGAATTTTTTAAGAATAGGGGCTGAATGTTTCAAGATATAATCCGGGCTTTGGTCATTAAACAACTCACCAAATGCTTCATTGAATACTTTCAACGCGGAATTGACAGCGGCCTTTTTCTTGGTAATATTGAATTCCCTACCGGTGGGTTGTGCTATAAGTTCTTCCAGGTCTGTATATAATTCACCCAGCTCTTTTCCTTGGGTTAGCACAAATTTAAAATGTTTGAGTACTCCGTTTACAAGTAGCGGGAAAAGATTAATCTCATCATCTTTTTTCAGATGGTGAATGTCCAGAAGATGTTTATATGTCAAAAAGCTTTTGAGCTTGTTGGCGTCCCGAATACTTGTGTCGCCAGCATCCCCAAGATCTTTGCCGGTTTGGGTAAACGAATATTTGCCTGCCGAATGGTTGCCCTGGAAGTCAGGCTTGAAATCAATCTTTATGCCGGTATTTCCCTTTTCTCCATCGTCAATAAAAACATTTTCAAGTTCGGAAAGATCGATATCCTCTATTGAAGCCTGGAAAAAATCTTTCAGGGCAAAATAAAGTGAACTTTTCCCACTCCCGTTTTCACCATATATGAAAAGATTTTTCCTTTTAACTTGGATTGTGTGGGTTCCCATAAAGGCTTTATAGTTTGTAATTTCAATCCTATCTATTTTCATAGAATAATGTTTCCCTGAGGTTCTGATTTCATCGTTTCAATGCGTCTTGTATGGTCTTAACCACAGGAATACTATCCAGGGTTTCAATATGGTTCCGAACAAGGTGGTCCGGGTCATAAAGCCGATCAAACTCTTTTTTGATAACGATCAATTTTTCATTATCCGTCATACTGTTTGATATGGGTGATAGGGTGCCAAGGTGTGTATTAATCTCTTTTTTTGCTTTTTTCACGTCATCCTGAAAATAGAGTTCATACACCAGACCATCAATAATTTGTTCAAAATATGCTGCTTCAAGTTTCTTTTCGTTTTTAATGAGAAAGGGTATAAAATCAACCAGTATTTCAAGCGGCAACCGGTCATCAGAATCAATTTGAGGCACTGGAAGTTTTTCAACAAACATGGGTTTATACTCAAAATACCCTCCATTTCGGGTGACTCCAAGTGAACGAATATAATAATCACTAACTTTTGAATTTAATATTGCCAGCAAGTATTTTGGTTGATCACTTGTAATCATATTACTTGGTGCATTGATAAAGACATCAGGGTCTGCCAAGGCAAATTGGGCAGATAATGCCAGATTTCCCCAAACAATTTTTTGTTTTTCAAATTCCCGATAATATGATGCCGCACAACGTTGCAGCGCATACCACTCATACCGAATTCCTGTTTCTGATTTATTTCTGCTGGAAAGTTTTGTCTTATGTTTTTCAAGGTATTGGTAAAGATAATGATATCTCTTTTTAAACTCTTCTTCTGCCAGGTTTGAAGCTCCGCTGACCGATGCATCTTCATGAAGCGGGAAATGCCAGGGGATAAACAACAGCCATGTCTTTTTAAAATTCACTTGGTAGCGTTTGATATCTCTACCACTGAGGACTGGCTTAAGTACTTTTGAATTTTTTTGATCCTGAGATTCTAATTTAAGTTTTGTTTTTTTATCTATAATGAAAGCCTCATTATAGCCAGTAACTATACCCCTAAAAAGAGAAGCGTCCCACTTTTCAAGCGGGACACCAATTTTTTCAATCTGTTTTTTTACAGCAAAATCATCTTTTTCAACAATGATCCAGGAGTTACTGTTTAAATCATTCAAAATAATTTGACAGTCTTCTACCATTTTTTCAAAATTGGTGTGTTGGGTAATTGCCTTATCTGCCTTGCAAGCCAATGTGGATTTTCTGTTTTTTGCTTTTTCAAAAAGCAAAATGTTTGTATCCACTGTTGCAGTTTCAAATACATGGAAACTTGAAAAATCGATCAGCACCAGAGGATTTGTTTTTATGTTGAAAAATGACCTCAATTTTTTGCCATAATTGGCCCGCATCCATTTGTTTGAGGTTATAAAACATAATCCTCCGCCGTTTTTTAGCAAGCGATATCCTTTTTCATAGAACAGACAATAGATATCTCCGGTTTTGGCAAAAGTTTCAAATTGTTGCTTTTCCAGATCCTTCTGGATTTGCTGACCACTGAAATTCTGGATCTGGACATAAGGGGGGTTGCCGATGATGATGTCAAAACCATCATTTTGATCCCAGACTTCAGAGAAAAATAGTTTAAAGTCAAAATCGACTTTATAGCCTGATGCGGATTTTGAATTAAACCCTGCCATAGATTCTGAATCTTTTAAATAACCATGAAGCTTTTGATTAATTTTTTCTTTTAGCTTGGCCCTTTCTTTTTGGTCTTTACACTGATAAACTTCTTCTTTTAATTTTTCAATCTGGGAAAGCCAAGCAGGGCGGTATCGATCATTAAGCCCTATAAGGGAATTACCCTGGACGATTTTATAATCCAGGTTGGGCAGCGCTTTGATGGAGTTGTAATCCTCTTCATCCACCACTAAAGAAAGCCACAATCGCAGCCGTGCAATATCAATAGCACTGGCATCATAATCCACCCCATATATGCTTTCATGGATGGCATGCCGTTTATAGTCATATGCTGTTTGATTGTTTTTGGTATAGGGTGCCAAAACCTGCCGAGTATTGACGATTTCATGGAGCATGCCCACGGGGAATGCTCCTGAACCGATGGCAGGATCGCATATTTTAATATCCGCCAGCAGGGTATCTATCTTTTTGGCGTACTTTTGAACACTAACCGGCATTTTAAAATGATGCGCCGATGTCTCTTTTCCCTTTTCAATAACCAGACTATCATTTTCAAGATAAAGATGACCTTTTCGGATAAGGGATTCAATATCTTTTTTGGGTACGCTGATCTTGTCTTGTTCTGGCTTGGGAAAAAGGGACTGCTGGCTTTCATTGGCAAACAGAGAATCTTTGGGCTCTTCAAATACAGTCGTTGATGTGGTCAATTTCCCATAATCATTCAAAGCATTGTCCAGAAAATGAATCAGACTTTCCTGGCACATATAATGGACGATTTCCCTTGGAGTATAAAAGGCACCTTTGCTTTTTCGCTCCGTAACATCGAGCATATTTTCAAAGACTTTTCCCAACATCTCCGGGTCAACCGCTACTTCTTTCTCAAGGGGTTCGTCTTCTTTTATCGTAAAATTATATCGGTCAAACACATCCAGAATGCCGGTGCCAAGATCCCCAAATTTATTTTTTTCATCGTTGGTAAAAATTGTATTGGGGATATGGATGTCCGTGGTCTCCCAGTCGTAATCCGGTTCGAACAAACCGCCGTTTAAAAAAGGGATCTTGCAGCCAAGGCGTGGATAATATCCTTTGTTCTTCTGGTCTATTCGCTCCTTGGCCAGGGCTTCGTAGAAAAGATATTGAAGGCTGTCAGTATAAAAGCTGCAGTCCTTTTCAAGCGTGGTATTTAGTTGGTGTCGTAGAAACTTTTTATCTCCATTTCCCCAGGAGGCAGACTCGGGGACCCCAAGCCAACCTTTTTTCTGAAGGAAATATAAAAAAACGATCTGTCCCAAAAGTTTTTTTGAAAACCTGTAAACATTATTTGGAAAGTGCTGTTCGTCTTTTTTAAAATGCGGCTCACCTACTAAGTGATCCGTTAAAAGGAGAAACAAATCTTTATATTGGTTAAAAAAATCTTTGGTGACTTTTTCAATGCTAAAGGCATTTTCAATATCTTCAATGGTGGGCCTGGCGTAGTCCATGACCAGGACGTCCAGGAGCTGGGACTGGGCGGTATGACTGTTTTCATGTTCTCCCACTAGAAAAGAATATCGTTTGGCAGGTGTCAGCTCTTTTTTAGTTTTTACTTTTCCTATTTCATCCTGATAAGCCACAGGTTCAGTTTTAATAAAGGAAAACCGCCAGTCGGATCCCATGTCCTCTTTGGCATAAAAAGCAATCAGGGAATATTCTTTTTCAAATGCTCGCAACCGGTTGACTGCAAAATTTCGAAGTGCTGTCCTTGCTCTGTCCAGTTTGGCAAGGCTTTTGACCTCAACTACTAAAAGATCCATTTCAAGATGATTCGGATCGACATATTTCCCCACTCGCCAGTATTGAGTGATATGCTCTTTAAAGGCATGGGGAATTAAATTGCCGCTGTAATGCCGTCCCCTGGGTTCATACTCGTTTAATAGATTGCCAAGAAAATGTTCATAGGTTTCCCTGTCAAAAGCTTTTCCAAAAATCGATTCAATGTGTTTTGCGGCCTGAGTTTTATCCATGGGTGTCAGCTTAATTTGTCGTATTAAATATGTTTATGTACCTTATTGATTTCCTGCTTTTACCTGATAGGCAGAAAGAATGATCTCCTTTTTGTACTGATGCGGCTGCTGTGATATTGATGACTCCGAATCGACCACACGAATATGCTTGCGTAGAATTTTCAGCATAACCAATGGATCAAGTGTCTTTTCAAACGCTCGCTTAATGGTCATTGCAGTTTTCTTTGCTAGCGTTCCCTGCCGTATCATTCGCTTTATTCCTTCAAGAAATTCTTCATCCGAGTCTGTAAATTTTTTACATTGCTTAAAATTTCTTTCCCTCAACCGTGTTTCAATATAATCAACATTACTTCTTCCCCCTTTTTTTTGCAGGTCTGGTTCGATTTCCTGGAGGGTGTCTTGTTCAAAACACAATTTGTTGATTTCAAGAAGCTTATAATAGTCTTCCGGGATTGATTGTCGCTTGGTATCAGGCGAGCACTCGGCTATCCCTGCTGCATCGAAAAAAGTGATTTCTCTGGATCTTTTCCCGGTATTCAAATAAAATTTTTTTAACTTTCCCAGCCGGAAAAAGGTAATCAACTGGTTGGCGGAAAGGTTTTCTCCTATAGCGCCTGATCTTGCCTTTTTGGGCAGCTTTTTAACTCTTTCAAACAGAGCAGGGTCCTTGTCTCTTAGTTCCCGCATCATTTTTAGGTATTTAAGCTCTGAATCAACAGGTTCCATTTCACCGGTATAGGTGTTTTTACGGGTTAATGAATCAAACAGTTCCTGACTTCCAATCTCTTCACCATCAGATAGGTATCTTGCATCCTCTCCCAGAATATGGTGAAACATTTGTATTTTATTCGTGATGTTGGCCTCAAGCCCTAAATGGGCATCAGATTGTGTGGTTGGGAAGAAATTAAAAATAAAAATTTTTGAATGTAATGACCCCAGACGATTTACCCGGCCTGAACGCTGCAAGACCCTTGTGGGGTTCCAAGGCAGATCATAATTGATCAGAATGTTACTGCGATGAAGGTTTATCCCTTCTGAAAGTACATCTGTTGTAATCAGGATCTGAATATTATTCTGACTGTTTTTTTGATTTGGGTCATAGTTAGCTTTGATGATGTCTTTAGCAATAGCAGGAGAAAGGAAGGAATTGTCATCTTGAAAATAACCACCCTTGCTACTAAATGATAACACTTTGTTCAGAAATATTTGGCTAAGTTTTTCATGTAAATAATCCGCTGTCTCTCTTGATTCTGTGAAGAGGATCAACTTTTTCTTTTTTAATATTTTATCATTTTCCAATGAATGAATAAGACTTTGAATTTTGGGATCATGTTCTACAGGTCCCCATAATTCCAACAGCCTATTCAAAAGCATCAGGTCGTGTTGCAGGTCCTTATAAAATATTGGGTTGAAGTCTTCTGCCAGATACTTTAAAACTTTTTCCTGCTCAATAAAGTTATTCAATTTTTCAAGGTCATCATTATCCAATAGGTCATATACATCCACTTTTTTGCTGATATATACGGTACCCTTTTCAAACATTTCAATGAATTTTTTATAGGAATCAGTAAATCGGCCTAACGTTTTTTTAAAGGCATAAAAACTACTTTCAAGCCGCTTGATAAGGATGCCCTTCATAAAACCGCCAACATTCTTTTGCTGCTGTTTTTCAAATTCACTGAGACGTTTTTTCCCTTCATAATACAAAAGTGGTGTGTATCGGGAATAACGAAACAATGCTAAAAGAGTTATTGTTTCATTGAATATGAATTCCAGCTGTCCTTCAAATTCATAGATTATTTTTACTGGGTCTTGCATTTCAGGGAACTTGAGTCCTTGATTTTCGACATCCTCATTAAAAAAAGTGGTGACATCACTTCGCGTGCGTCTGACCATCACATGCTTTAAAATTTTTCCCCGTATTTCTTCTGACACTTCTAAAATGGTCTGCTGATATTCAGAATCTTTTTTATCAATATGCTTAAAACGCTTACGTAGACTGTTGAAATATTTTTCAAGATTTCGAATGCCGGGTATTGTGCTTCTTTTTGGAGATTGAAAAAGCTTGAGCTGAGCAAAAATATCATCAATGGTATTGTTCATTGGAGTGGCTGTCACCAGAATCACTTTTTTACCCCGGCAGATATCCAATAGGTCCGCATAGGATTGCGTAGCCTCATTTCTAAATCGATGAGCCTCATCAACTACAATATAATTAAAGCGATCTAAACCGAATTGAATAATTCGGTCCAGTTTGCCCAAAGATTCCACTTTTGCAGGTACCCGAAAATCGTGTAGACTTTCTTCCCAGTAACTTTTAATCATAGGAGGACAGATAACTAAAATACGCCCTTTTAATTGCTGAAGCAATTGCGCCGCAATAAACGTTTTACCCAATCCGACGACATCGGAGAGAAAAACCCCGTTATATTCTTCCAGTTTTTTTAAAGCTTGAACAACTGCCTGCTGTTGATATTGCAAATTCATAAAACCGTCAGGAAGAAAAGTATCTATTTCATCGGTAAGATTAATATCCTCCTGCATATATTCATATATTAATTTTAAATAAAGTTCATAAGGGGTGATTTGATTATTCAACCATGTTTTGTTTTGAACGGTGTCAACAAATTCCTCGGAAATATCAACAGACTGACTCCAAAGGGTCTCGAACTGGTCCAAAGCAAATTCAACATCCCTTCTTTGGCGCAATTCCACGTTAAATTCTCGATTGGCCACAAGTCCGGAATAAGAAAAATTACTGGAACCGGTAATCACAAAACCATAATCTCTGTCATCAGGTTCAAAACGACCGATATATACTTTTGCATGAATGTTTTTTGAAGGATATGCGCGGATTTCGAGTTTTTTCCCGTTCCCACCATTTTGAATATCTAATTCTTTATTTTTACAGTCAGATTTTAAAAATTCAATAAATTTTCTAAGCCCCATCTCCAATTTTTCATCCTGATCAGTTGTATTTTCAACCTCATTTATTAGATCATTTTGAAACTGTTTTTTAACCTTATAATGGGAATTAAAATCAAGAACGGACTGATTTTGATAGGTCTGAATTGTTTGATAAGCGTTGGAATCCAATCCAAGACCGACTAAAATTCTTGTCTTATCAATGTTTTCTATGGATTCATATAATTGATAAAAACCGCTTGATCTAAAATAGCCAACGAGAACATCAAATAATTGAGTATCATCTAAAGTAGCTTTGAAACGATCAAGTAAAGTTTGACCATTATCATTAGTAAAAAATGTCAGATCAGAAGAATTCAATTGTTGTCCTCATCAACTTTATAAAAAGGCGCCCCACTGCTTTGAATGCTTATACTGTATTACAATTATTTTCAAGAGAGTTGAATAGATCATTTGTGTTTTGAACAAATACAATATCGGATTGTTTTTGTTTTAAACTTAAGTTTACTGGCATGGTTATAGCTTCAATTTTTAAATGGAAAACTGTTTTGATCTGCATGAAAATTTTAAAAATTTATTATTGTGGACTTTGTCTAAGATTTTTATTCCAAAAACTATAAGTAAAACTCCAGACTATTATTAAGAGTCCACAGTCTTCAGATAATTTAAATCAACTCAAAAACAGGGTCGTAACGATACAGGCACAGAGCATCATACCCCCAACATCCGTCCCAACTCAGCAATACCTATCCCCTCCAAATGTTGAATTCGATTCCTGATTCTCATCCAGGTCTTATAGTGCATTCCCTTTGGCTTGAACAATGGCAAGGGGTTTAAGCACCCTTGCTTTGCCCCTATTCGTTTGCGCAGCTTGTCAGTCTTACTGAAACGTCTTTCCCTGGGTGTTTCATTGCAGGTTTCATATGTCAGGTCACAACATAACCGGCAGGCAAAATATTTTCCGCCACTGTAAATAACAGCGCACCGCCTTCCACAGTATGGACACCGGAACCAAATCCGTTCACCGCCATAATTACATTGGGTCCACCGTGGAGTAAGGGATAAAGCTGTTTTCTGTCTTAAAATTTATAGAAATGTCAAAATTTTTTCGCAAACTCAGGGTAAACACCTATGAAATATTTTTCTTAGAAATATTCGAAGTGTTACTATAATTTCATAATTTAGAACCTTAATGTAATAGTTACATCAATCTAAATTTTAACAAAAAATTTATTATTTTTTGCAAAACCTTTAATAGCAATATACCCAGAAATATATTACTTAAATATCTAAAAATGGAATAAATATTGCATATAGACTAATGAAAGATACTATAACCAAACCTGTTGAGAAGCTGGGACGGAAAGCCACGGGTTAAGACAAAAATCCATTTTGGATGCATTTATACATATCAAAACAACACAAATATTCGTAATTATTGACTTTTTATAATATTGGTATTAACATATATGATAATAGTTGTTTTTCTTTAAAACGCCACTACTTGTAATTGATTAAGAATGAGGGCAATCTTAATTTTAATAAAAAGGCAATCAAAAAGAATTTTGCATCATTTTTTTGTTGACAGGAGATATACTATTTCATATTGAATGTTAAAATATCAAACAATAACAATAAATAAGGAAGGGAATAGTGGTTAACTCAATCGTTGATAAAGTTATGGGTTTTTCCAAGCCACCCAAAAGGCTTAAAGAATTTCTTCAGAGAAAGAAGACGCTGGTTCACGGAAGTGGACCTGTCAATCGCTCTGAACTGAGAAATATTATGAAAAAAATTGAATCAGGTCAGATTAAAACTCACCCACTGAAGGTTCACAAATGTCGATAATAGTGGATCTTCTCAATAAATTAGGTCTTTTGTGGAAGTCAATTCTATAAAAGACCTTTTTTATTGTCTCATAACAAAGAATCGTTTTAAAATCTGTGTCAACTCCTTCTAAAAAATCGGAAACCATATGAATCATAGAATTAAAGAGTATTTTTCTAAAATATTAGCTATTATTTTATGCCCCTCAAAATGGTACGAGAGCAAATTAAGAAAATTTTTATTAAAGTGGAAAAATTGCTTTTTGAACATAATTCGTATAATTCTTTTAGAACTTGCAGATAAATATTACAAATGGTGTTATTGTGATGACCCACCAACGCGCAATTTTATTAATGACCGTGTAGATAATACAATAGAATACTTTTTAGACGAAGAATCAACAATTACAATTCTTGTAATACTCAATTTCTTATTTCTAATAATCCTATCTGTAGATTTAAATTGCATCAATAATAATTACCTTGAAATAGTTTTGAAGGTTGCAACCTACACAGGGACATTTGTTTGGTTGTTTTATGATATATCAAGAAAAATATTCAACATATGGACGTACGAATTTCTTGATTATGATCTAAAAACAGACCCTGAAGATAAGAAAGAAGCTGTTAGTGACAATGTAAAAGAAATATTAGATACGGAATCTGAAGGGTACCAGGAAAAAAAACACGGATATTTTAATCACATTGAAAAGGTAGCTCAAAAAATTCATTCTATTTATAATATTAAAAACAACTCTGATATAAACCTAAATTTTTTTTTAGCTTTCGCAAAAGATTTAAAATATGAAATAGAGGTCGTGGATGATAAGGATCTTTATAAATGGGAAACAAAATTAAACGGTATTGTACTCGCAGGTACTGACCCAAAAAAAAGAAGAATAATAATTTATCAGTATCAAGAAAATGACAAAAAGTCAGCCCTATCCTTACTTCACGAACTTGGACATGTGTTTTTTGGATTTACTAGCATGCCAAAAAAAATGATAAGTGAGGAAGCGCGAGTTGATAGATTAAATCTATATAGATTATATTTACGCACAGAGAGAGACGCAAATTATTTTGCAGCAGCCATGTTGTGCTGTGAATATAAATTTATGGAAAAATTAAAAGTAACGAAGTATGATCTAATTGAGATGATGCGAGATAAGGAATACCAAGGTCTCTCGTATGAAACAATTGCACACAGAACAGCCACTTTATCGGATCTTGGATTTCATGCATTCAAGGTCTATTATAATGGTTCAGGTAACAACGGAGAAATAATCAAACGTTTTTCTGATAGTGGTTTGGATTTTAATTATTTTTCAAAAGAACATTTTCTTAATAGTTCTGCAATGAAGTGTTTTGAAGAAGATAAATCATTTCATATTAAAGACGGTATTTATACGCAAATATCATCTATTAATAATAAAATCGGAACTCCTAATGATTATTTTTGTTTTGCAAGAAAAATAAGAAATCGTCCTGGGGATCGCAGAAAAATTGCATTTGTAATGGGTTGTCCTTTGGAAAATGCAACAGATTTAATCTACTACAAAATGCACCAAGAAAACCATTAAAAAATTCAAGATTTAGGGTAAATTTCTGAGCCTTCTTATTTCTAAATATCCCATTAAAAGGTAGTAATGTGTTTCTTGACACATGAGAATTATAATTGTAATATTCCATCTTAGGTAGACGACTTCATGAAAGGATACTACAATGAACATCGTCAAAATCTACGAAACATACCCAACCAAAGATGATTGTATAAAACACATCGAGCGATTCAGATGGGGTGATACGCCCATCTGCTCATACTGCAAATCCCCCAAAACAACGCCCGTACCCAAAGAGAAAAGACATCATTGTAACAACTGCAACACATCTTTCAGCGTAACGGTTGGTACTATATTCCATCACACAAGATTACCCTTACAAAAGTGGTTTTTGGCTATTGCTATTATACTAGATGTAAGGAAAGGTTTGTCCGCAAGACAGCTCGCCCGATCTTAATGTTAACAAAAATACTGCATGGAGAATGGCTATGAAAATTCGACAAGCCATGACTCAACAAGGACAAAGAAAAGCAAAACACCACCAGTATCTAACAGAAGACACTGGGAACCCACATCTTGAAAAACAAGTTGCTGTTGTAACAGCATTAATGAGGGTTTCTACTAACTGGAGGTCTTTTAAAAGATTGTTTGAAAGAAATTTTCAACCACCAGGTGGCTATCAAGAAGAAATGTTTGAAGATTTTGATAATTAGAATATAAACAAGCAGTGCGTTCCTGCCTTTTAGGAGATTATTGCTTGTCTATGTTCACTACCTATAAGTGGGACATTTCGTTTTGCTTTTTTCCGGTGTGCAGATTCATGAAAGCCAAATTTCTGACCGATTGTTTTCCAAGTTTTGCTCTGAACCCCATCCTCCCATGAAACACCTCCATTTTTTTAACCCAAATCAAAAGGGGAAAACCACTTCAATTTTCATTGCAAAAAGCTGTAACGCTCATCTTGGCAGCCATTACAGCCGTTTTTGTTGTGTGTTGAAAACTAACCTTTTTATTACCCCAATCGTGGTAAAATCTTCGTTACCGACAAAACCCTTAAAAGGAATTCAGGGTGCGGACTAAAGTGCGGACCTAAGCCAACATGTTCTCCCCCTGTGACCTCGAACCAAGACTCAAACCAAAGCATTCACAGCTTGCAACCAAGCCTGCAACCAACGTATTTTCCAGACAAGCCAAAGCTTGTACCTAATCCTGTCCCTAAATTTTAACAGACTGGTCACAGCCTGAAACTAAACTGGAAACCAACACCTTTTACCCAACCAATCTCAGCTTTTCTCAGGCTCTCATGGGGTTCATGTCAACCCTTGGGCTTTACCCCCGGTATCAGCCTATCAGAATCAATCTGATTTGAAACCGTTATTTTTCCGTATCTCTCATGGGGTTTGTTTCTTAAATCCATTCTGCGCAGATTTCTTTTTGCCTTCCGGTGTTTTCGGTCCGGTGCTCCATCCACCATGTAATTTACATTTTCCGTTTTGATAGAGGTCTTTCCTTTTGCAAGGTGTTCCTGCCCTGGTCTTTGCGCCGCAAGATTCCTGTTCCATAAGTTCTTCATGCGTGTATTTCATTTGCTTCTCCAAATGTTAGCTTTTGTTAAGTTCTCATGGGGTTTATATCTGCCCGGTCTATTCCTGGTATGATTTCAAACTGTAGTTTTATGGAGTTCCCATGAGGTTCGTATTCACCCGACTCTTTTTTTATGTGATTTAAAACCAACATATTACCAATATTCCATGGGGTTCGTTTATGTATGGTTTATGACTTTCAAAGTCAGGTTTTGTAAGGTTCTCGTGGGGTTCGTTACAGTTCGATTTTATTAACCGGTATTTTTAACTCTTTGAGGACATGAAAAATTATTTCTCCCACACGTGTATACTTGTCCAAAAAACTAACCATTTATCCATGGGAAAATGGCCCCCTTTTATGGAGTGCAGAAATTAACCGTTATGCACCTGCTGTTGACCAAATTTTTCAACAACCTGGGCACCTTTTTCAGTAAGACAGTGGTCATAAACCAAGTATCCACGGGTCATAAAGCCTCTATCTCTCAATCTTGTCAATGACCTGGCCACGGCAGCACTTGCACTCAGATATCTTTTCATACCGATTTGATGCCGGTTAAACTTGATTGCCCGATACGAATATGCCGGTTCAAACCCGTACCATTTGATGAGAATATCGGCATTGGTGACTGCCGGATAACCATCCCGGTTCTTGTATGCTTCCAATAGAATAAACCACTGTAATTCAGATAAACCTTTGCCCATTTTTTCTCTTCTGCCTTATCGGTTAATGGTTAATTTTCACACCAGTCTGCGCGCGTGTATAATATCCAAGCCTCGGACCTCCTCTCGGACTAAATCTTTATCTGCACCCCCACGACTTCTCATCGTCTTAACCTGAAACCAAGCCTGAAACTAAATTCCATCTAACAGGATAAAAGCCGAATTTTCACGCACGTGTAGACTTCCAAAAAATCGTTTTGTAACCTTATGGTGGAAATCTTGTCACAACCAGTGATCAGTTGTCGATCTTTAATGCAACCGGCCCTTAGATTCCTTAATCAACTGCCGAACATACCGCCGGTGTTCAATGGCATCTTTGGTATAGAACCCGTGTTTGAGCGCATTCTGATTGCCCTTGGGTGGACCGGTTGATTTACCGCCATGCAATCGGCATCTGCCGTTTGCCATTGCAGGCGCTTTACAGGGTGCACCGGATCTGGTCTTTGCACCACATCGGGGGACATCTGCAAATGGGTTGCATACATGAGGTTGATCTTCACTTCTCATTGCTTGCCCCTCCCCCCTGGGTAACGGTCCCCACAATAGCCTGGCCACCATCATGGACATGGACATGCTTAACCGTCATCTTCTGTCGACCCTTGTTACGGTGCTTATCCAAGGTTTCAAGCTGCTGGTTGTATAACCGCATCAGTTTTATGGCCTGGTTCTGGAATCGCTCATAAATTTTAGAATATTCTTTGTTGGCAGCCGCCATTCTCAAGCAGTCCATTGCCTGCACATAATTAACGCCCATCTGGCTAACCAGCATCCCTTCAAAAGCGTCTTTGGGTTTGAGTTCTGCCATCATCGACAAATAATCGTTACTGGATTTTTCAATCTTCTCGACACCATTGATGCCACTCATTATTGCATCCATACCGCTTGTAATAAGATACGTTGCAGCAGCAAAATTTTTACAACCAGTCGACTTGGCCAACACTGCAATCTCCTCTTTGCATATCACTAGGGTACACTGAGTAGCGCCACCTTTTTTTTTCACAGAAGCACTCAAGCTTTTTTGTTCTTCTGGGATATCTGATAAGAATGGTTTCACAATTTCTTTTGATTTTTTTACGGGGATCTCTTTTTTGACAACAGACTTTTTTTTATTGGTCATCAGATCTCCTTTGGCTGCCAGGGTCGAAGATGATAAAAGGGACAATTGTAAGCTGAACATAGACGGACTTCACTTTTTTGTTCACAACAGCAATCGTAGCAGTAAGCATTTATTGCCCTCCTTAAACTTTTCGGATTCTGCTGTGCTTTCTCGATGGGATCTAATAATTTGATTGTCTGTCGATTCTCTTCAGGTTGTTGCTTTAATTTCAAATTTACGGTCATTTTATTTCCTCTCATGCCCTGTTATTTTTTGTTTCAGAATTTTCTGATACTGACACCAATGGAAAAGACACATTGATTTTTTTATCAGACAGATGCCTTGTTTTGCCAAGGACGATGTCTGTGCAGGGGACAATCATGAAACTCACAGTTCTTGACTTCCGGTCTTTCAAATCCGCTGCATTCAAAACATTTGGCATTGATAGCGAATCTCAAACTCCTGGGGTTCTGTTTCGCTTTTTCAATCGGGTCCAGTTTTTGGGGAGTTTCAATCAGGCCCAATTCCAGTTTATGCCGGTATTCTTTTAACCCTTGCCTCAATTTCAAATTTACGGTCATTTTCTCTTTGCTCCTGTGATGAAATATTTTAATTCATGTTTTCCGAGTGCTAACACTTGTGAAAAAGGCTTGTCGTTTTTTTTACCGTTGTTCAGCCGTTTAATTACCTTGGCGGCAAACCGGCATATGCACCCATATTTTTTCATCCTAAAAACATTTTCCCATCCCAGATATGATCCATATGGATATTCAGGGCTTTGAATATTTTTAAGGATAAGGATCTGCTATCCTTTTCAATCCCAATGGCAGGGTGAACATGTGACGCACCGGATTTGCCCGTGGTGGTGATCATGCCCTCACGCTCTATTATCTTCCGGGCTTCCTCTGCCCGGTCAAGGGCTTCAAGTCCACTTTGCAGCATCGCCTTTCGTGCGGGGCTTTTTTACAATCACATCTGCATATTCTTGCCAGATCGTTTTTGAATTCTCTGATAAATGTTCTGGTATCATCGTTACTCCTTTCAACTTTTTACTTTTTTTACCCCCCTGCCTAATTTTGACACACCGGAAAAAAGGCTGTCCATTCGGTCACAAAAGAATGCCTCCCCATGAATAAGACCGCCCCCCTGGTATCCTGTTCACAACCTGATGGTTTAACAACTCGTTTTTAAGGTCTGTCACTGTTGGAATATCGAGCCTGGACAATCCGTATAAGAAAGACACCCTCACAGGACCCAATTTTATTTTCACCCCCATTGTCATATGATTTCAAACCAGACATTCAAGGCTATCAGTCCAATGGCTACAGCCACCATAGCCACCCAATCCATGTTGAATAAAATTTTGTAGAAGAGATTCATGCTTTTCCTCCATTGAAAAATTCACCCGGCGTTTGGGTATATTCAAGCATCTGGATACCATCAAGCAGCCGTTCAAAACTTCCAATGGAATCCTGAAGCCTATCAAGGAATTCGCACAGGGACTCTAAGCCACCACCGGCGGGTGCTGAGTTGACCTCATCTTTCAACCTGTCTAACCGGGTATTGATTAAGTCTGTCAATGTCTGTGTTCTCACCGTGTCACCTCGTTTTTTATTGCTGCCATTTGTTATTAACAGTGCCCACACTCTTAAGAGAGTGGACCCCCTTAGGGTTGGTCACCACTCTCTATAAAGGGGGGTGACCAAGCGACCATCCCATGAATAGGGGCTTTCAGGTTGGTCACCCGTGGTTGTGAAAGTGACCAACCCCCGGAACCCGGAAACCATTGTCATTAATGCCTTTAGGTTGGTCACCCTTTTTGTGTGACCAACCCCTGACCAACCTGACTGCGACCAACCCCCGACCAATGCCACAAAGTGGCACTATTGATTTTCGACAGAATAATATTCATAGGTTTGTTTACCTTTAATTATAGCTGATTTGCGTTCAATAAACCCATTATCAACCGCCATTGAAATATGATTTTTAGCAGCCGTTTTGCCCAACCCGGCAAGATCCATATAAACATTTGCCAGAGCATTGGTTGATTCAGCATAACCGCCCATATCTGTTAACGCCTGAGTAACTGTATTGGCTTTTTCTGCCTCTTCCGGCGTCATCTGTTCTTCAACTCGTTCAAAATGAAGGTGTCTTGTCATCCTGATCAGAAAGGGATCAAACATCTTAAAGTTGTTGCTCTTCTCATGCCTCACCCGGATAACGGGAATTTGTGCCACTCTTTGGCCTGTAACCTTTCCATTGACATCAATATCAGTTATCCGATTTTCTGCTATGAACTCACGTTTTAAGCTGATCCTGTTCCGGGTCCAATCATTGATAGCAGTGGAACCACGGTAATTATCCCCGTCTTTTTTGTCGTGGTGAATGACAATAGGGGTGCATTTTACTTGCTTGCAAACCCGATCAATGGCATCTAAAGCAGGCCGCATATCTGCTGAATTATTTTCATCGCTGGCGCCGGTAAAGCTGATGAGCGGATCGATGACAAGAATATCAATTTTGACGTTTTGTTCATGTTCAATGAGTTGGATATATTCAACCAGAAAATCACAGAATGATTCATCAAGAAACACTTCGCCGGTAATGGTTGTGTCATCGTACTGAGACAGGAAAAATATGTTTTTTAATCCTTCCTCAAAACTACTGGACCCTTTACACATTAGTTTCAAACGTTGGTACGTTGTGACCCTACCATTTTCGGACCCCATAATAAGGGTAGCTCTTTTCTGAGGTATAACGAAATCACCAAGAAAGCCGTTTAAGGAGTCTTCAAGATTGTTTCTAAAAGAGGCAAGAATTATTACCAGAAATAGGACAAACATGGATTTACCGATACCACCGGCAGCGTGAATCAAGACAGATTCATTCATTGAAAACAAACCGACGATTAACCATTCTATTTCCATTGGTTTTGCGATAATATCAGCACCAGATAGATAGGTTATCTCTCTTTTGCTCAATGTTCTTCTGGTAACACCTGCTAATAATTCCTTACCTAAATCCCGGTCTTTGATGAAACCATCAGTGGCAGACTCTTTGTGAAGAAAGTATTTGATCCCGCCGTGTGCGTGGGAATGGATACAGGGTTTCTGCTCTTTTTTATTAAAATAAAGTTTTGCTTTATTCCTTCCTAGTTCTGTTTCCTGTGGGTCGCATAGGGTGGCCTGGTCGTATTTTTTTAAATCCTTCAGCACATCCCCGACGATTACAGGACCAAATTTATCAAAGACTATGACATCATCCTTGAATAAATCCCTGTGTTTCCCACCCTCACATCTCGCTTGAACTGTTTTCTTTGCGGCAGCAATGGCCAGACCAACACCGGCCTTTGTTGCAGCCTCAACGAGTTTGGGAGTTTCAGTTTCAATATATTTTTTTTTAATCCTGTGTTGTTCAGGCTCAATTTGAATCTTTGCGGCCTGGATTAATACTCCGAACTTGTTAATTTCAATAGGGCTTGAGGAAGGTATTTGTTCGGTATCCATTAACATCAGGCACCTCCCGGGATATATAAGGGGTCAGGTCTTCGTTGTGTAATATTCGAACCCATCAGGTTTGCCCCAGCCACAAAATCCAAACGTTCTGGGCTGAATACTGCCGTGTCAAAAATAGTGCGTGGTAGCAATGCCCCGGATCGAGAAATCTTGATATAGCCATATCCTGCAAGCCACAAACGATGAAACAAACCCTTAGCGAATCGCCCCAGGTCTTTCCCGTTTTTAACGAGAAAGTAAAGGTGAAACCCGTCACCCTGACCCACGAGTTCATCATCATCCCGATAGATACAGGATGACGTTGAATACGTTAGCACCTTGGGAATGGTTGCGAACCCAGGACAGACGGAATCGATAATTTTGATAACTTCCTGGTAATCATACACCGGCTGGCCATCATCAGGATCATAGTCAATCATGGCCAGTGCCGGTGAAGGGTAAGTAAAATATTTTGTTGTCCTAGTGATTGTTCCCGGCTGATCGTTGAAATTTGCAGTGGAAACAATGTTTGTTTTGTCATGTCCGCAAACCCCATGCGCAATGGCTTGATCCAAACCGGGTCGTTTGAGATATTCCGGAAATTTCCTAAATTTCAAGGTGACTGTTCGGGCTGTTCCCGATGCCATGTAACATTGGCTTGAATCCTTTGTCACATTTCCATCTGGGTCAACTGAAATTTTTTTTGTGAGAATCCCATGATCTTTGGTAAATTCAGTAAACTTGAAAACTTCATCTGTCCGGTCCTGTATAACATCAAGAACGGCTTGACTATAAAAGCTGAAAGCGTTACTATCCATAGAAACATTACCCTTTCCTGCCTGCCCGGTATCGCCACCAAAGCTGCCGGGCTTTTCTTATATTGGGATACATGCTTAACTCTAAACAGACAGATCGTTTTCTGTGATTATAGTCACGCATTGGAGCGATCCCTTTTGATGAATTGCCTCACCCAGGCAGGTATGAACCGGGTGTCCCATCGGAATCTGTCGAAAAGCAGACAGGCAATTTCTGAAATACTTCATTTGATGAATAATTGAGATTCTATGCTGCAATCAGACGATTCAAATTGATAACGCCAATAACAGCGATAAGGTTTTTGAGTTTCTTTTTAATTTCACGGTAGGGGTCATGGTAATCAAGGCAATCGTCAAGGGCTTCTTTGAGCCATTCAGCAACCTTCCATTCAACAAGCTGAAGCTGATATAATTCATTCACACCAAGGCTATCTCGAAATTGATCCGGGATTTTTTTCAGGTCGAACACTTGTCTATAGGTCATATTTGTTATGGATATGAAATATTTATCAGCATTCTTTGAGCCATTGGACTTGGCAAGATCCACAAGCCTTCGAATGGCGTCAGTTAATTTAAGCCTGCTTTGTTTTCCTTCAATACGGGCCTGTTGCCAGGAAGCATTTTGCCGATGGAGTAGTATCCGCTCCATTTTTTCAAATGCTTCGACAAATTTGATTTGCCAGTCCAAAGCCTCATCGCCTGAGAATCGCATTGCGAGAACAATAAAACTTTTTTTATCAATCAAATAAATCTTCTGTAACCTATTCCAAGAATCCATGTGTGAGGTCTCCTCAAAATTGAGGCGACCTTTTTTCTCGGCAGAAATTAAATTTTCAATCTTTCGGATTACATTATCATGCCTTTTACCAAATTTTTCGGCGACAATCATAGAATTTGTAATCAGGGTATTACCATTAATTGAAATTAATTTTGCCAAATCATTCTTGATTTTCGTTTTGACTTTTGGTGTGTGATTAATTCGTTGCACTGGGGTTTTAACTCCTGTCAAAGGCTCTGTAATGGTTTCATCCGACAAATATTTAACGGGTAAAAGAGCCGATTTGATTTCCATTGGTTCAGGCCATTCTTCCACATAAAATAGACTGTCACCGTTAACAGGTAACCCAGCCTTCAATTCACCGCATCCGCTGGCAGAATCGTAATGAGAAGTTGTTCCAGCAATAGCCCGATCAATTGCAATCTGCCCATAGGTTACCCCAGTTGAAAAATGCTTTTCGTCCCATTTGTCTCGCATTAAACCGGTTTGCCGGAATAATGTATCAATCCGGCTATATTCGCCCTGGTATAAAAAACAAAGGTGACTACCAAGTGCTTTGTCTGCTAATAAATGACCACCGCAATAATCGGAAGTATTACCATTGGATAATTGTTCAACGGGCGATTTGTTTTGCCATTTAAAAGAATAGAGGGGTTCTTTAAGATGGAATCCGGTTTGAAACCAATTGTCAGATGCTTCCAGCACATAGGAAGGTGGCATCCCTTGTGGGATTCTACTCACATATTCAGGCGCTTGGTCGTCGTCAAAGTTAGAAACGAAACCGAAAAGAGATTGCATACCCTTGAAATCGCCCCAGTTTGGTGGGGGCAGATAACCACGCATGACATGAAAACCCATATAAAAATCCCCGTGCTGTTCCTGATTTCCATCTATCGTATGATCTATAAGGTATTGAAACTGTATCTTTTTTGAACTGAAATGCCATACCACCAGTTTTAAATTTATTCCGTTTTCTGGATTCTGACCGTATGAACTTAAGACGATTATTCTATTTGGTTTTTTTAATCCGGTCATTCCTTGGATAGCTTGAAGGGCTTCAATGATCTTTTTTTTATCAAAAGAAAACTTCAAATTGCGTTTTTTTACGACTGTGGTGTTATCAGAACTATACATATTTTGAGTATCCTCTTATGACTGCTGGCCGCCCAACATTGCAGGCATTTTTTTAGGCCAAATGATTGACAGTGATCTTTTTTCGCAAATATTCCAAAACGCCATCAACGGGATAAATAGTTTGACGTCCAATTTTGAACCGGCCAGAGATACCGCATTTTAAACAATCCCGGTTGGCTTCTGTCCTTTGATGAAGGATACCACCGGTTGCGAGGCCTATTTTTTTTCTGGGGACACCTGCTGGGAAATGTTCTTTCAGAAACGCTTCTAATGATTTTAACGATTCTTCAGCTTTTTGTGGAAGTTGTTTGATCTCGCCTTTGTTTATATGTTCTTGTTTTTTTTCACTTGCTGAGTCTTCAGCTTCTTGTGAGAGTGGTTTGCTCATACCATTACTCCCCTTTCGGTGGCAATAGAATCGGCAAGCTCTTGTAATTTGAGATCAAGATTTTTTGATGGTTCTTTAGAACCGCATAAAATGTTGCACAGGTAAGTGGAAGTGATCCCCACTTTATTTGCAACGGCAACCCGGGGAAAATTTTTTAAAATTTTTGCATAAGAAGGAACGGCGTTAAAAGTGTTAAGCTCTGTGATAATAGACATAAAATTTACCTATTTGTGGCGGGAATTTTAAGTTTGAATAAATTTTATTGGGAAGGGAAAAAGAAAAAAATGAATATTTATCATTTTTTTGGTTGCTTTTTGAGAGATATTTATACTACAACTCAAATACCCAACCCATGGGTAGGTTCAAAAAACTGCTGGAGGGCAATATGCGAACCTTATTTTGTGAGATGTCTGTAATTTGTAATCCCGCCTAAAGGTACAGTTACAGACATCACACACCCGTTTTAAAAACAATCGCTCAATACGAAAACCACTAATTAATAACAGTTATATATTGAATTATCAATTGATAAATGTAAATTTTTTTAGCCTGTCGCAAACTGGTCTTTTTTTTACTATTCGTTCATTGCATTCTTTAAATGCAGAACGTGTCCAAGTTCAAGTTCCTTACTTATTAACCCTTTAGGAAAAAATAATTCAGGATGACCACCCCTTCAAATCGGTTAATTATGCAGGTTTTATCCCGGGGAAAGTGTTATGCCTGTTTTGGAAAAGGGATAATATTTTTTCCTTTATTCTCTGCCACCGCCTTATTGATCGCCCCGGCTGCAAGCTGAAGCTGATCCGGTGCCAAATGGCTGTACCTTTCTGTAACTTGGATTGTTGAATGACCAAGGACCTTTTGAACGAGATACAGGCTGATTCCCTGCATAACCATCCATGAGGCGCATGTATGCCTCAGTGTGTGGAAAGTTACCCTTTCCCGACGATCATCAATCCTTTTGTTGAACAACTCGTTTGCCACCTGTCTAAAAACCTGTGATATCTGTTTAGATGCTTTACCTTCCCGCCCGGGATAAACAAGATTATGGGCTGCCACTCTATCCTTGGACAACATCATTTCTTTTACCAGCTCCGACATATGCACTGACCGGTCTTTGCCTTTAGAATCGATTATATTTAAAATCCCATGTTCAAGATCCACCTGTGACCATGTGAGGTTGAATATTTCGCCCGCCCTCAATCCACAATGCAAACTTATCAATGACTTTTCGTATAAATCAATGCTTTTCTTCCCCAATTCAAACAGCAGGATATCAGCCTCTTTTTGGGACAAAAAACGGATTCTTGCATTATTATTTTGACTGATTTTTTTCTTTAATGCCTTGGATATTATTGGCATGTCTGGTGCACAACCCCTTTCTTTTGCCTCTCGCCATATCTGCTTCAATGTTGTGAGGGTATATTCAGCTGTTCTTATGCTTTTCCCGGACTCAACAATATCATAATAGATGGTTTCAATATTGACTTTGGTTATTTCATTAAAAGGACGATGACCAATGTTTTCTTTAATCCAATTCCGATAAAGCGATTCTTCCCGCAAATATGTTTTACTCTTTTTCTGTCTTTGGATCATGGGATAATATTCTTGATAAAAATAATCGTCAATTGTCAAAGATTCTCTTTCTTTCTTTTGTGCAACCCGTTTTATTTTTGCCTTTTCAGCTTCTTTTAGAACAATTTCTTCTTTTAAAGTAGTTGGCCCGTTGCCGGTCTTAACGTTATGCTTATACTCATTAATTTTATCCAGAACTTTTCTCTCGGTCCAACCCTCAGAACTCCAGCCAAACCCCATGAATTTTCGTTTCCCCTGAACTTGATATGATCCGGAAAAATATCTATCCAGTTTAACCCCTTTTTTGCGGGTTTCATGTTTGTAATATCGTACCCCAGGAAAATGCTTTTTATCAACTTGAATCCAATTGACTTTTTTATTTGATGACATCCGCCCCTCCACACCTCAAAATATTTTACACATATTTTACACGTTTTTTAGGTTAAATCAAGTGAAAACGAATGATGAGAAGTGAATATTATAAACACAAAAATATCTCAAGATTCTTTTATTTAAAGGCAAATATGGATAAAATGTGAAATTATGTGAAGTTTAAAAAAACGGACTCTGACTCCGTCAATTAAGGTTCGAATCCTTATCACCCAGCCACTAAATATCAAGGGTTTTCAGCCGTCCGGTTGAAAGCCTTTTTTGCTTCTCCGAAAAGTTGTCCATCCCATGATGCCAACCCACAGCAAACAGTCCTATGACCCTATACAAGCTTGATGAATTTTTTCCCAGGCTCTGGCGCATAACAAACCAGTCCTCATCAATGGTCATTTCTCCGGTATCGATAATTTCTCCCATCATAATGAATGCCGGATCTTTCTTCGATATCCATGTTAAAATTGGAGGCAAGGTCTTTGTCCAGGGTGACCATGTTGTTTGTATCCTGGTCCATACCAAACTGAGAATCAGCAAAAGAGTCTAGTGCATCCGTCTCGGCTTTAATCTCTCATTCCATTCCGCCAGTGACCTGACTCAGTCCTTCTGCCGAGATAACCTGCGAAAGTCTGTTGAAAGATTTAACGGATGATGGTAAAAACAATCGAAATAATATATCGGATAATTTACTGTCCACCATTATCCGTATAGGACGACCAGAATAAATAGGTGACGCAGATCATTGAAATTGGAATGTATTTAGTCCGGCCTATGATAGGAGAAAAATCGTGAAGACTTTGTACTGGTTGCAGGGTGGCGGATGTGGGGGGGATACCTTTTCATTTTTGAGCAGTGAATTCCCCAACTGTATTGAATTATTCCGGGCCCTAAAGATTGAACTGCTCTGGCACCCTTCCCTTTCCAACATCCCCCCCCATGAACATGATCAACTTCTTGAAAAAATTTTCAGTGGAGAACAACCCCTGGACATACTCATGATTGAAGGATCGGTTATCTGCGGTCCGGCAGGTACCGGGATGTTCCATACAAAAAATGGACACCCAAAAAACGAACTGATTTATTCCCTGGCATCCCAGGCCCAGGTTGTGATTGCCGTTGGGACCTGTGCCTCCTTTGGTGGCTTTGGTGCCGATGATATCATTGAGGCCACAGGACTTCAGTTCACAAAAAAAGCACGGGGCGGTTTTCTCGGGAAAGAGTTTCTTGCCAAATCCGGTCAACCCGTGATTAATCTGGCGGGCTGTCCCTGCCACCACGATGTCATTTCCGGGGCAATAAATTTTGCTGCCAATGACGTGAGTCTGGAACTTGATAAATATCAGCGCCCCCTTGAATGGTACGGTACAACAGTACATCAAGGGTGTACTCGAAATGAATACCATGAATACCGCGTGGAAGAATCTGACTTTGGAGAAATGGGATGCCTTTTCTTTCACATGGGATGTGCCGGACCATTGGTACCAGGTCCTTGTAATAAACTTCTCTGGAATCAACAGTCTTCAAAACCAAGAGTAGGCGTCCCATGTTTTGGATGTACAGATCCTGAATTCCCAATGGCCAAGCCTTTTTTCCAAACGCCCAATATCGAAGGTATCCCCCTTTCTCTGCCCATGGGTGTCAACCGTGCCCATTATATGGTTTATAAAGGCATGGCAGCGGCTGCCGCACCCGAGCATCTCAAAAATCGGAAATCAAAAATTTAAAGAGAAAAGGACAATACCAGAATGGCTAGGATATCCAAGGGAATCAACATCCCCCTCAATAGAGTAGAGGGAGATCTTGAAATCAGAGTTGAGATTGAAGATGGCATCATCACAGATGCATGGAGTTCGGGAACCATGTTTCGCGGATTCGAAAAAATGATGCATGGACGAGGCGCCTTGGATGGGTTGGTAGTGACCCCTCGCATCTGTGGTATTTGTAGCCTTACCCATCTCACAGCAGCGGTCGAGGCATTGGATAAAATTTCAGGCACGATTCCGCCTGATAACGCACGCCGTCTGCGTAACATGGCACTCATGGTCGAAACAATTCAAAGTGATATCCGCCAGGCAGTGTTGATGTTTATGGTTGATTTTGCCAACAAGGATGCCTACCATAACCATCCCCTTGGACAAGAGGCGTGTCTCCGATACAGCCCCCTTGCTGGAAGAGCATCCATCGAGGTCATTCGGGAAACAAAACGCTTATTGCAGATAGTCGCCATAATTGGGGGGCAATGGCCCCATACCTCCTTCATGGTCCCAGGGGGAGTGACCTCAATCCCTGAAATTACCAAAACACTGCAATGCCGAATCATTCTTGAACGATTTCGTTCCTGGTATGAAAGGACCATCCTGGGGTGTTCCCTGGAAAGATGGCAGGAAATAAGCAGTATCAGCGATCTTGATGCCTGGCTCGATGAAAGCCCATCCCATAGAGAGAGCGAGCTTGGCTTTTTTATCCGCTTTTCCAGGCAGGCAGGCCTTGATTCCCTTGGCAAGGGCCCCAACCGCTTTCTTTCCTATGGCAATCTTACACTTCCCATTGACACGGCGGTCAAGGGTATCCATGGGCGATTAATCGGAGCAGGATTTGCAAACGGCACAACCTTGGCTCCCTTTGATCCTGCCATGATTACAGAAGAGGTCTCCTATTCCTGGTTTGAGCAGGGAGGAAAACCTGTCCACCCCTTTGATGGCACCACAACACCCTATGCATCCGGTAAGAGCAACCAGTCCTATTCATGGATCAAGGCCCCCCGATACGGAGGAGAGGTCGCTGAAACAGGCCCCCTGGCCGAGGCGATAATTAACGGCATCCCACTTTTCAAGGACATGATAACAAAGGCAGGGCCCAATGCCTTTACCAGGGAACTTGCACGTCTGGTGCGTCCGGCATCTTTGTTGGGGTCCATGGCAACATGGATCAACGAACTTCTGGAAAGGCGGGAGGAGAATTTTTATCATTCGGTAAAACAAATTCCAGATGGTCAGGGTGCAGGCATGATCCAGGCGGCCCGGGGAGCCCTGGGGCATTGGGTCAAAATTCAGGACCAAAAAATTTCTCATTATCAGATAATCACCCCAACATCATGGAACGGTTCTCCACGGGATGACGGTGGCATTCGCGGTGCATGGGAAGAGGCATTGATCGGCACACCTGTTAAAGATATTAATAATCCAGTGGAGGCAGGACATGTGATTCGTTCTTTTGATCCCTGCCTGGTATGTGCGGTACACTGTGTTGACAAGAAAAAAAGGAAGAAAAGCAGATCCATCCCCAGTGGGGTTAACCTGTGACTGCTTCCATCATCTGTATAGGGAACCGCTTTGTCCCTGAAGATGCTGCCGGACTTAAGGTTTTTGACCGATTACAAAAAATGCATCATTTTCCTTACGGAGTAACGATCATTGAAGGTGGGTTGGCAGGACTTAACCTCCTTCCCCTGTTGGAACAGGGCGGCAGGGTGGTCTTTGTGGATGCGGTGGCAGGATTTACCCAACCCGGAGAAATTGTGCTGCTGGATCACCAGGAAATAATGGATACCCCACGCCCAGACCATTTTAACCATGGAACCGGTCTGGCCTATTTGCTTACCGTGCTGCCCAGGGTGTGTGATGGAAAATTGCCCGAAGAGATTGTGCTTGTGGGACTTGAGGGAGAACCGACCCTTCAAATGGTTGAACAAGCTGCCATGATGAGTGTTGCCATTGCAACCCAGGGACCAATGGAGTATCGGTGATGGAAAAAACCAGAAAAGAAATGCAGAGGGAAATCGATCTACTGCGCAGCGAAATTAAAGTTGCAAGGGAGGCTGCTGAGATTACCGCTGATTTCGTGGTGAAGCAGTTTGTGCAAACCGAAAGAATGCTGCATCGATTTCAAACCGCTGATTCTGAACGACAGGCTGTTTTGGATGCTGCAACCCAGCTTTCCATCATCTCCACAGACCTTGATGGCAAAATTCAACTCTTCAGCAAAGGGGCTGCCACACTATTGGGTTACAATGCCGGGGAAATGGTTGGTAAATGCAATATTCTTTCCCTTCATCTGGAAGAGGAACTTGTCCATTATGGTAAGCAGGTAAGTGGAATTCCTGGATCCGACCTCCATGACATGAAAGTTTTTGACCAATTTGTGAAACAAAAACGAAGCCTTGCCCAGGAGTGGTTTTACGTTTGCAAAGACGGCAGATACCTGCCTGTAAGCCTGTCCATAACAAGCCTGTACGATCCCGAGGGACGGGTTGTTGGTTATCTTTTCACGGCCATGGATATGACCCTCCAAAAACAGATGGAGGGTGATCTGATCAAATCCAAGGAAATAGCAGAATCAGCCAATGCCTCCAAGGGAAATTTCCTTGCCCGGATGAGCCATGAAATTCGTACGCCCATGAACGGCATCATTGGCATGGCCTCTTTGCTGAAAAAAACAGCCATTGATCCTAAGCAGCAGCATTATTTGGAAAAACTAATTTTCTCTGCCAATACCCTTTTAAGACTTATAAACGATATCCTTGATTTTTCAAAAATTGATGCGGGTAAGCTGCAATTGGAAGCGGTTCCCTTTAATTTTGAAGATATTCTAGGCAACATTGCCAATGTTGTTGGGATGCAGGCCGAAGAAAAAGGGGTGGAATTTTTGTTCCAGATAGACTCTCAGATTCCCTATAACCTCATTGGTGACCCCTTACGCCTGGGACAGGTGCTGATGAATTTGGCGGGTAATGCTGTAAAATTTACAGACCAGGGAGAGATTGTCATCTCGGTTGCCATAGACGAGCGTAGCAAGAACGAACTTACGCTTCGATTTTCCATTCGTGACAGCGGTATTGGATTAACACCGGAAAAGATGAAACATCTTTTTACGGAATTTGGACAGGCCGACGATTCCATCACCCGCAAATATGGGGGAACAGGTCTGGGACTTGCCATATGCAAACAGCTGACAGAACTTATGAATGGTAAAATCTGGGTTGAAAGTGAGCTTGGAAAAGGCTCACAATTTATTTTCACAGCAAAATTACGAATTTCAGAAGAAACCTTAGAACACGAACCAAAACCAACAATAGCTTTGCAGGGACTTCGGGCCCTTGTGGTGGATGACAACCAGGCAGCCCGTGATGTCCTCTCCTCTATGCTGACCTCCCTTAAAATCCATGTTGACACTGCTGTTGACGGTAAATCGGCAATCGGCTTTCTGGAACAGGCCGTACGAAAAAAAAATCCCTATGATGTGGTCTTGCTTGACTGGATAATGCCGGGGATAGATGGCATTGAAACAGCCAGGCGAATCAAAGCCAATACCTCCATTCCCAAGGTTCCCGCCATGTTGATGGTAACCGCAAATGGCCGTGAAGAGGCATATGTTGAAGCAAATAATGTGGGAATTAATGCCTTTCTCTTAAAACCGGTTTATGCTTCTGTTATGTACAATACCTTGTTGGAGATTCTTGGGATTAAGACATTTTCAGAGATTAAGAGTGTCAAGGGACATCCCCAGATCAAAGACCTAAAAAAAATTCAGGGATCGAAAATTTTGCTGGTGGATGACAATAGTATCAATCAGGAAGTGGCAAGGGAGTTTCTTGAGGATGCAGGTATGGTGGTAACCATTGCCTCCAGCGGGCTTGAGTGCATCAAAGCCCTGGATCACGCATCTTTTGACCTGGTCTTGATGGATATCCAGATGCCTGAAATGGATGGCATTGAAGCGACGATAAGGATCCGGCAAAATAAGCAGTATCAGAATTTGCCCATTATCGCCATGACAGCCCATGCCATGACTGGAGATCGGCAAAAAAGTTTAGATGCAGGAATGAACGAACATATCACCAAGCCCATCGACCTTGCAGAACTCTATCAGACGTTGAAAAACTGGATACCCGAAAAACAATCACAAGCACTCCCCAACTATCCCCAAAAAGCATCCAATGCCGCTAAAGAAGAGCCGTTATCGCTTCCGTACTTGGCTGGTATAGACCAGGCATTGGCCCTTAAAACCCTGGACAATAAGACCTCTCTTTTTATAAAAATGCTCTATGATTTTAAAGAGAACTTTGGTTCTGAACCAGCCTGTATTCGTGAGTTGTCAGCGGCTGGAAACTGGCTTGATATCCAGCACAAAGCCCATACCTTGGTAGGCATTGCAAGTTATATTGGGGCCGCAGGATTAATGGAAACGGCAAAAAAGATGGAAGATGCCCTGGAAAATAACCGGCAAGGGGATGCAGTTGCTCTTCTGCCTCCCTTTATCACGGCACTGGAAGAAATCATTTCCTCTTTGGCTGGGCTTCCTTGCACAAAAGACAAGTCCCCTGTTGGGGATGGAAAAATTCAAAAAAGACAGGTTAAATTCACAGCCATAGAAGCACCCATACAGGTTTTGATCCGGCAATTGGAAAATGGTGAGATAGCAGCGGAGGATCAATTTGCTCAAGTTGAAGAATTACTTGAAGGGGTTGGGCTTGACAATCAATTAAAAACAATTTTTCAATTAATTGACGACATAGAGTATGAAAGGGCTGCAGAAATGGCCCAAAAACTGCTGAACACAATTCAACACAAAGATGAGAACTGATGATGCATCAAAAAGAAAAATCACGTATTTTGATTGTTGATGATCAAAAAATGAACCTGAAGGTTCTGGCAGATTTACTCAAGGACGAATACACGACAGTACTTGCCATAAGCGGTACCCAAGCGATGAAACATGCCCTGGGCGATTTTCCTCCGGATCTCATATTGCTTGATGTGATCATGCCGGAGATGGGCGGATATGAAGTGATAAAAATGCTTAAAAACAATGACAAAACCAATAAAATCCCGGTAATATTTGTAACAGCACTCAATTCCATCGAAAATGAAGAGCATGGACTCAAACTCGGTGCTGTTGATTATATTACCAAACCCTATTCCCCACCCATCGTAAAAATACGGGTTCGCAATCATCTAAGAACTGTCCATCAATACAAACTTCTGGATCACTTGGCATATCTGGATGGTCTTACTGAAATTTCGAACCGCCGACGGTTTGAGACGGTGTTCCAAAAGGAATGGATGCGATCCACCCGAAATCAGACTCCTTTTTCCCTTGCAATGATAGATGTGGATTTTTTCAAACAATATAATGACCATTATGGACACGCAATGGGGGATATCGCCTTACAAAAAATAGCCGGAAGCCTGAAGGCCTCCCTTAAACGACCCCAAGATCTAGTAGCGCGCTACGGGGGCGAGGAGTTTGTTATGATACTTCCGGAAACAGATGCTCCTGCTGCAAAGGTAGTTGCACAGCGTTCCCTAATGGCAATTGTCGATCTCAAGATCCCCCATGAAATTTCACAAATTGCCGATTATGTATCTATCAGTATTGGGGTTGCCACAAGATCGCATATGGATAACATTGCCTTGCCTGAAACCTTGTTACAAACAGCAGACCAGAACCTATATTTTGCCAAGCAAAATGGTCGCAATCGAATCGTAACAAGTATATAAGTTGGCAGGGTTTACTCGATGGTACCGGCACCCTCTTTTGCAATCATTGCCGTTACATATCGGTTCATTTATGGATTCCCTTTCAAAAATATCCCCTAACGGTTAAGTCCCATGAATATGGATACCTTCATTCCCAATTACGTCAAGACAAAACAACAGGGCCGGCTGCAGGAAAAAATTGATCGGGCCTCGGCGCTGCTGGCGGATTGTACCCTGTGCCCGAGACAGTGCCGAAAGGACCGGACAAAAGGCGAAAAAGGGGTTTGTTCAACGGGAAGACATGCGGTTGTGGCAAGCTGGGCACCTCATTTCGGGGAAGAACCCCAACTGGTGGGGGAGAAAGGATCAGGAACCCTTTTTTTCTCCCATTGCAACTTAAAATGCATTTTTTGCCAGAATGATGACATCAGTATTAAAGGCATGGGCCAGGAGGCAGCGGATGGACAAATTGCCGCCATCATGCTGCACCTGCAGAAAATCGGATGCCACAATATCAACCTTGTCACCCCCAGTCATGTGGTTCCACAAATTTTAACCGCGTTGGATATTGCTGCGGGTCAGGGATTGAAGATCCCGCTGGTCTACAATTGTTCGGGGTATGAAAGCCTTGATACCCTGAAAATTTTAAAAGATGTCGTTGACATTTACATGCCGGATTTCAAATTCTGGGACCCTGAGATGGCCCGCATCTGCTGCCATGCCAGGGATTACCCCCAAGTCGCCAGAAAAGCCATCATGGAAATGAATGATCAAGTGGGGGATTTAACCGTGGACGCCTCCGGCATAGCCTGTTCCGGGCTTTTGGTCAGGCACCTTGTCCTGCCGGAAAACCTGGCGGGGACCTATCACATTTTAAAATTTCTCAAAGAGACCGTTTCCCCCCATACCCATGTGAATATCATGTCCCAATACCACCCCATGGGAGAGGCGGTGAAGATCAAATCCCTTTCAAGACCGGTGACAGCCAAAGAATTCAGGACAGCGGTACACATGGCAGAAAAATTTAATCTGACCATTATTCGGTAACGTCCGAAAGCATCGTTTTATGATTGTCCGGCCACTATTGCGTTTTATAAAGCCAACGTCCGACCGTTGAGTAATGAAAATGGCTGAGGAAAATATTTATGCCTTGACCTGACACATGGATTCTGTTAACTAACCTCCCTTAATATGGTTAACGAACTGAAAAATATCAAACAGGACATATTAAAACACCTTTATCAGGCAAAGGGAACGACAGTGTCCGGTGTCCGGTTAAGTGATGCCCTGGATATTTCCCGGGTAGCGGTGTGGAAACATATCACGGCATTAAAAGAAAGCGGGGTGGAGATCGAGTCCTGCCCGAAAGGCTATTGTCTGAAGGCCCCGGATGATCTGCTGCACCCGTTTTGTTTTCGGCCGGACATTGAAAAAAATATTTTTCATTTCCAGGCCCTGAATTCGACCATGGACACGGCAAGGGATCTGGCAAAAAAGAATGCCCCCCATTTAAGTGTGGTCATTGCAGAAAACCAGACCATGGGCCGGGGACGGCTGAATCGAAAATGGGTCTCCGGCAAAGGGGGACTGTGGTTTACCCTGATTTTAAAACCCGGGACGCCCCCACCCCTGGCCTATATCTATAATTTTGCCGCTTCCCTGAGTCTTTCAAGGTCTTTAAAACGATTGTTTGATGTGGATGTCAGTGTCAAATGGCCCAATGACCTCCTGTTGAATGGCAAAAAACTGGCCGGCCTTCTTTCTGAAATGGAAACCCGGGGGGATATGGTTGAATTTATCAATATCGGCATTGGCATGAATGTCAATAACCACCCCCAAACAGATGAGCCCAATGCCATTTCATTAAAAGATGTTTTGCAAAAAACCGTGTCCCGCAAATTAATTTTAGAAACGTTTCTGGATGACTTTAAACGCCGGATTCACCCCCTGGATCGCCACCAGATCATTGGCCTGTGGAAAGAACAGACCTCCACCATTGGCAGCCAGGTCAGAATTGAAACATTGGGTGATGTGTTTGAAGGGCTTGCCGTTGATGTTGATGAGACCGGGGCGTTAGTGATTCAAGACACCACTGGTGAAACAAAAAAAATAATTTATGGCGATTGTTTTCATACGTGAAGGATAAAATAAAATGAACACCACCTCACAACACCTTAAAATGACCGTATATACGGCGTTATTTGTGGCCTTTATTGCCATTGGTGCGTTTATCGCCATTCCCATCGGACCGGTGCCCATTGTCCTCCAGAACATGTTCGTTCTTTTGGCCGGTATTATTCTGGGCCCGGTGTGGGGGCTTGCCTGCGTGGCCATTTATCTGTTGATCGGCCTGGCCGGTATGCCGGTATTTTCCGGGGGCACCTCGGGCATCGGCAGATTGTTCGGACCCACCGGCGGATACCTGCTGGGATATCTGCCTGCGGTCTTTGTCACCGGCAGCATTTCCAAAGGGTTGGGCAAAAAGATGTCCTCGGACATTCTGGCCATGCTCCTGGGCACTTTGATCGTTTATGGTGCCGGGGTTCCCTGGCTCAAGGTGGTCACGGCCATGAGCTTTGGAAAAGCCATTACCATGGGCATGGTGCCGTTTCTCCCCGGGGATATCCTTAAAATTATCGCGGCAGCCGTCATTGCCAGACGTCTGAGACCTGTGATTAAATTGTAATGTTGATCTAAAAAGAACCCGAGTATAATGCCGGAAAAAATCATTGATATAAACGACCTGTGCCACACCTTTTCAGATGGGTACATAGGGCTCAAGGCCATCTGTGTCTCCATTTATAAGGGGGAATTTATTATTCTGGCCGGAAAGAACGGGTCTGGGAAAACAACGTTTCTAAGGCATTTGAACGGCCTTTTGCAGTCGGATTCCGGACAGATCCGGGTGAAGGGGCACAGTGTCTCAAATCATCTGATTCAGACACGAAAGACCATTGGCATGGTTTTCCAGGATGCCGACACACAGATTGTGGGCGATACCGTGTTTGATGAAGTGGCCTTTGGTCTTGAAAACTTAAAATTCAGCCGTGCCGATATCACAGCAAAGGTCACCCAGGCCCTTAAAGGGTTAAGCCTTTTTCATTTACAGGATCGGACACCGTCCAGCCTTTCCGGGGGGGAAAAACGCCGCCTGGCCATTGCCGGGATCCTGGTCATGGATCCTGAGGTGATTGTGTTTGATGAGCCCTTTTCCAACCTGGATTATCCGGGAACCATTCAAGTGCTCACCACCATCATTGCCCTGAACCAATCCGGCCACACCATTATCATTGCCACCCATGATATTGAGACGGTTATTTGTGAGGCCACAAGGGTCATCATCATGGAAAACGGCCAGATCAAAGAAGACGGAACACCCGCTGATCTTGTCAAGCACCTGGAGTCCTATGGCGTCAAGGAACCCTGTTCTTCAAAATTCGGTCTAGGGATCCAGCCATGGCGCAGCTGATACCCTTCACCTACCGGCCGGGCAACTCCCTGTTGCACCGACTGGATGTCAGGCTCAAATTTTTCACCATCTGTCTGATCAGCATGTCCCTGTTATCCGCACACCTGCCGGCCTGTGGCGGTTATGCGCTGGTTTTGGTTTTTTTCTTTAAAACCGCCGGCCTTAACGTCTGGGAGACCCTGAACAGCATGAAATATTTTATGCTCCTGCTCTTTTTTGTCTTTATGGCCCGGGTGCTCACCGTTCCAGGGGATATCCTTTTTGTATTCCACGACATCTCCATCAGCGAACAGGGCATCATGGAAGGGGGCCTGGTGGCCTTTAAATTTTTTCTGGTCATGGTGACGGGCCTGATTTTTTCCACCACCACCAAGCCGTCCAGTGTCAAAAGTGCGGTGCAATGGTTTTTAAAACCGGTCCCGTTTGTGCCTGAAAAACGGGTGGCCGTCATGATCAGCCTTTCGCTGGGCTTTATGCCGGTTATCTTAAAGCAGGCCAGAGAGATCTCCAATGCCCAGAAAGCACGATGTGCCGACCTCCAAAAAAACCCCATCAAACGAATTCTGCGGCTGGTGTTCCCTTTGTTAAAAAAAACCTTTCTTTCTGCCGACAGCCTTGTTCTTGCCATGGAATCAAGGTGCTATACAGATGACAGGACCGATCCTGAATTTACGCCTTCGGGAAATGAACGCTGCTTTTTTGCCGGCACGGTTGTCCTGTGTTTAAGTCTTGTCTGTTTCTAACCTCAAGATTATTTTTCAGTCATGTTTAATTTTTCCCATTGATCATCGGATTTTTTTAAGGTAAAATTCAATTCATTAACTAGTTTCATTACTATTTAGAATGAAATATAATTCATCATACATTATCTGGGAAGGAGGCCGTTATGACAAAAATAGAAGATCAGTTGCCGGGATCAACCCTGTTTGATCTGAGGGGCAAACAATCGGTCCGGGCCACCTTTAAAATTTCCCAGAAAGCCATTGATGCCATCGGGCTTGTGGCCATTCACATGGGGATAAAACAAAAATCGCTTTTTGATCACATCATAGAAGACCTGGACGCTTTGGACAGCCTTGCCAAAACCATTCGCATCCGGCAATTTAATAAAATCCCCCGAAAGCAGAAAACCTTTGTCCTCAGCCGGAAAACCATTGAGGCGCTGGGCGCCATTTCCCAGGCATATGGAACTCCCCGGGATGCCCTTGTTGAATATTCTGTAAAAAAACTTGAATCCATTATCAGTGCTGAAAGACTGCGCCACAAAGAGCGGAAGCTCTTGCAGAAAGACGTGATCGATCATTTTAACCGGGGAAAAGCACTGTACACGAAAGCCGTCGGCATCCTTGGCCGGGAGGACCCCTTTTGCCGGCGCTTTGAAAAAGCCATTTCCGCCGGTGACGCAACACAAAAGGATCTTGCTGAGTTTATTGAAAAAAGCAAAGTGTTAGAAGATTTTTAAATCGCTATAACCATACAAATCATTAAGGAGGAAACGTTGATTGAAGTTCAAAACCTGACCAAGTACTATAAAGACTTCTGTGCTGTAAACAATATCAGCATGACCATCCGGAAAGGCGAAATTTTAGGCCTTCTGGGTCCAAACGGTGCTGGGAAGACAACAACCTTAAGAATGTTAACCGGTTATTTCAAGCCGAGTTCAGGGTCAATAAAAATAAATGATTTCCAAATGCCGGACGATGCCATCCAGATCAAATCCATCATCGGATACTTACCTGAATCCGCCCCACTCTACCACAATATGCTGGTCTATGACTACCTGGAGTATGTTGCCAAACTAAAAGGCATTGTTGATAAGGAAAAGCGGTACGACCGATTCCTGCAATTATCAGATCTTTGCGGGTTGTCTGCCATTATGGATAAACCCATTGCCAATCTTTCAAAAGGATTGAAACAACGGGTGGGCCTGGCCCATGCCATGATGACGGATCCCCAGATTTTAATCCTGGATGAACCCACTTCCGGCCTGGACCCCAACCAGATTGCCGAAATAAGGGATATTATCAAAACCATCGGCAAAGAAAAAACCATTATTTTCTCTACCCATATTTTGCCGGAAGCAGAGGCAACCTGTGACAGGATTGTCATTATCAATCGAGGAAGCGTGGTGGCCGATGATACAACCGCCCATCTCAAAGCGGGTGTCAAGCAGAATGCCATTCTCAAATTATCCCTTAAGGGTGCAGCAGAATCGGATGCCGCGGCCCTGCTGGGAGGGCTTAATTTAGACCTTGATGTTAAATCGGTTGAACCGGTTGAAGAAGGGCTTGTCTCCTTTGAGATCACACCGTCAGCGAACCGGACGGATGACCGGGATTTTCGACCGGATATCTACCTTAAAATAAAAGAGACCGACTGGATAATCACACAATTTACCAAAGAATCCCAGGCCCTTGAAAAAATATTCCGGGAATTGACCAGTGAGGAAGCATACCCATCATGAAACAGATAAAAACCATTGCTATTAAGGAATTCAAAGATTATTTCATTTCACCCATTGCCTATATTGTGATATCGTTATTTCTCATCGTAACTGGGTGGTTTTTCTTTTCAACTTTTTTTATTTTTGGCCGGGCAGATTTAAGGGATTTTTTCTCTCTGCTGCCCATTATTTTTTCATTTATCATCCCCGCCATTACCATGCGGTTGTTTTCCGAAGAAAAGAATGTCGGCTCCTATGAGACGCTGTTAACCATGCCGGTATCTTTTACGGATATTGCCCTGGGTAAATTTTTTGCCGCGACATTGTTTACAGCTTCCATGCTGATCCCAACCCTTTCTTACCCGATTTTTATCACCTTTATCGGCCAGGTGGATCCGGGGCCTGTGATCGGCGGATATCTGGGGGCTATTTTTCTTGCTGCTGCTTATTGTTCTCTGGGCCTGTTTGCTTCATCTCTGACACGGAATCAAATCATTGCCTTCATCATTGGCTGTGCGCTGTGTTTTACCTTAACCATTCTTGACAAGCTCTTATTTTTCATGCCCACAAAGATCATTTCCGTCATAGAATACATTGGGGCCAACTCCCACTTCACAAATATTTCCCGGGGCATTATTGATTCCCGGGACATTCTTTATTTTGTGAGCGTGATCTTCATTTTTATTTTTTCAACCTATATTGTCATGCATGAGAAGAACTAAGGAGAAACAATGGGACAGTTTTCAGTGAAAGAAAAATATTTTAAATTTATAATATATCTGGTGGTCATTGTATTGGTAAATATTGTCGGGATCACCCTGTTTTTCAGGGCGGACCTGACAAGCGATAAGATTTATTCCCTGTCACCGGCCAGTACAGATGTTGTGGAAACCCTGTCAGAACCCTTGACCATAAAGGTATTTTTCTCAAAAGACCTGCCGGCACCCCACAACAATACGGCACGATACCTCCGGGACCTTTTGGAAGAATATGCGGCAAGGGGGGGCAAACTCTTTAATTATACCTTTTATAATGTCACAATGGAAGAAGGCGCCCTGACACAAAAAACCGATGAAAACCGAGACCTGGCCAAAGATTACGGCATACAACCCGTACAGATCCGGATCATGGAAAATGATGAAGTCAAATTTAAAAAAGCCTATATGGGACTGGTCATTATCCACGGAGACCTGATTGAAAAAATTGAAGCCATTACCTCAACCGATGGCCTTGAATTTCAGCTGACCACGGCTATCCAGAAGATGAACAACAAAGTCAGCGCCTTGTTACAGCTGGATGAACGAGTCAATGTCACGATGTATTTATCCTCTTCTCTCAATACCATCGCCCCCCTGATTGGTCTTGACAATCTGCCCCTGCTGGGCAAAGCGGTATCAGATACGATTCAACAGCTCAATCAAAAAAGCCTGGGTATTCTTGAATTCAAACAGGTGGATATCAGCCGCAAACCAGAGCTGGATACCCTGGGAAAGAAATTCAATTTAATGGCCTTGTCATGGCCTGCCATTCCTGAAAAAAAAATCAAGGCCGGGCATGGGGCTGCCGGACTTGTCATTGATTTTAAAGGCAACACCACCACCCTGCCCCTGATCAGTGTCATGGAACTTCCCATCATCGGCACCACCTATCAAATGGTTGACCCGGTTGCCCTGGAAGAAGACCTCAACGCCGTTGTGGAAAAACTGATTGGTATTAATAAGGATATCGGGGTCCTGGCGGGTCACGGTGCCCATTCACTCATGCCGGACAGAATGGCCATGATGCAGGGCAGGCCTTCCCAGGCGATGCAGGTCTTTAACACGCTTGTGTCTTCCCGGTATTCCATTAAACCCATTGATTTAAAGGATGGAGCAATCCCGGATGGGTTAAACTGCCTGATTCTTCCCAGACCCACCCAGAAATTTTCAGCATATGAATTATTCCAGATTGACCAGGCATTGATGAAAGGCACCAACATTGCGTTTATCCTGGACGCGTTTAATGAAATCATGCCCCAGCAAGGTGGCATGGGGATGCCGCCAAGGTATGAGCCCATTGACACCGGCCTGGAAAAACTGTTGACCCATTATGGGGTCAATATTAAAAAAGCCTATGTGTTGGACAAAAATGCCTATTCCCACCAGGCACCCCAAAATATGGGCGGCGGTGAACAAATCATTTATTTTGCCCCCATGTTAAAAGAGGCATCCATCAATAATACGCCCCATTTCATGGACAATATCAAAGGGCTCGTGGCCATGCAGATTTCCCCCCTTGAACTTGTGACAAAGAACATTGATACCACAAAGGTTGTGGCCACCCGACTATTGTCTTCATCTGATGAATCCTGGCTGATGGAAGGAATGATCAATTTAAACCCCATGTTTATCCGACCGCCGGACGCCCAGGAGGAGTTGACGTCCTATGATCTGGCCTATCTGCTTGAAGGCAGGTTCACAAGCTTCTTTAAAGGCAAAACCATCCCTGAAAGGGAGATGGGAGAAAAAGACATTAAAGAAGACAACAAAGATGGCGACGATCAAACGTTTGAAGGGTTTACGGCAAGCCATACCTTCCTTGAGACTTCCAAGCCGGCCAAAGTGTTCGTTCTTCCCTGCTCCCAGATGCTTCAGGACAACATGCTGGACCCTGAAGGCCGATCCAGCAACGCCACATTTATTTTAAACGTCATTGACCATCTCAATGGGGAAGATAAAATCGCCCAGTTAAGAAGCAAACAGCAAACATTTAATCCCATTGTCCAGACCTCGCCGTTTGCCAGGGCCATTATCAAGGCCTTTAATATTATCGCGCTGCCCATTTTTGTCATCCTGTTCGGACTGGGTGTCCTGGCCAAAAGAACCGCCAGAAAAAAGAAAATCGCCAACAGATTTAATGTTTAAGGGGAATGAACCGATGAAAAAAGAATACCTGATACTCTTGGCACTTATCGTTATACTCAGTGCCTATCTTTTTTTGCATAACACCAACAAGGACCATTACACACTGCCTGAAATTCCAAAGATGGATGTCGCAAAAATTACCGGGTTCACTCTGGACAAACGAGACGGGTCCATAACGTTTAAGAAAAAAGGACCCCACTGGACATTGACCGACAAAGACTATCTTGCAGATCCCCCGGCTGTGAAAAACATGCTGGATACCCTGAAAACATTAAAACTGACCGCCTTGGTGTCTGAAAAAGGAGACCTGAAACGATACGAACTGGATGATGAAAATCATATCCGGGTCAAGGTATCAGAAGGCGCAAAAACCGTTTTCGAACTGACCCTGGGCAGAATTGCACCATCCCTTAACCATACCTTTGTCATGTTGACCAATGATGGAAACATCTACCATGCCAATGGCAGTTTCAGGTCCTATTTCAATAAGACCGAAGATGATTTCAGGGACAAAAAAGTAATGGAATTCAAAACAGCATCCATACACCGGTTTTCCATTGAAAAAGATGGCGTGTCCAAAACACTGGTGTCTAAAGAGGAAAAAAAGGACAACCAACAGACCGCCATTACCTGGCATTTTGAGGATGGCACATCAGCAGACCAGGAAAAGGTCTCAAACCTGCTGTCGGCTCTTTCATTCCTGGAATGTGAAACATATGTGGGTGCCTTGCCCAAAGATGAACTGGGAAAAACCCCCCTCCTGTGCAGAATCCGTCTTGAAAATACAGACAAGCCGGAGTTAACGCTTTTTAAAACGGGTGATGAAGATTCGGTAATGGGACTGTCTTCAATGAATGATGATACCTTTGTGCTGAGTCAATTTAACAGCAAAGAAATTGTGTCGGATATCGACACAATTTTAGGGATCATCAAGAATGAAGAAAACAAGGACCAAGAAAATAAAGAGTGAATCCTTTTTTCAAAGCAGCCTATCAACCCTACAAATGGATCATTGTCATTCCCTTTGTTTTCATTGTGACCATGGTCCTGGGGTTGATGTCCATTTTAACAGGCCTCCTGTTCAAACAGGAGGCCGTTAATTATATTGCCATTATCTGGTCAAGGCTGTGTTGTGCCATTATTCCCTTGAAGGTGACACTCCAGGGCAAAAAAAACTATAGCAAAAACCGGTCCTATGTGGTGGTGGCAAACCACCAGAGCATGACAGATATCCCGGCGATTCACGGTCATCTTGGCTTAAATATAAAATGGATCATGAAAAAAGAACTGGGCCGTATCCCTGTTTTCGGATCGGCCTGTCATTACCTCGGCTGCATTTATGTTGACCGGACCAATCATGATGCCGCCATAAAATCCATTGAAGCCGCCAAAAAGAAATTGTCCGGAAAGGCCTGTGTGCTCTTTTTTGCCGAAGGAACCAGAAGCCGGGATGGGCGGGTGATGGCCTTTAAAAAAGGCGCATTCAACTTTGCCTGTGAAACGGGTCTGCCCATATTGCCGGTGACCATTAAAAATTCCTTTCAGGTGCTGCCTTCTGATTCCCTTGATCTTACACCCGGTACCATTGAGATTATTGTTCATCAACCGGTTTATATTTTCAAGCACCACATGGATCACCTTGACGATATCATAGCGCAGACACGGCAGTTGATTGCCAGTGCACTTTAAGGGACTCGGAAATAAACAATCACTCCACTTTCATTCCCCTTTCCGCCATTTCCATCCACGATGCCTGGACAAGCCTTGGCAACAGATCGATGCCACTTTAAATTATACTGAAACCGGATGAGAACCCAAATTTAATAAATCACCTCCATTTCAACCCCTTTTCACCCTATGTGCTATCTTCACCGGTTAATAGCGGATATTCATTTTTATTTAAAAAAGAATTTGTTTTTTTTACTTGATAAGTCTATATTTTTCGTATAGATGTGGAGTTATGTGGTAGAAAGTGGATAGGTTCATCTATTTTAAGAAGGCTTAAACAAGTGTTTCGATCAAGCTCCTTTCATACAATTGATTCCAAAGGCCGGGTGATTATCCCGTCAAGGTTCAGGGATGCCCTGCGAACGGATAAATTCTATGGGGCCATGATCTCAAACAAGGACGACTGTTTATACGCGTATGCTTTAAGTGAATGGGAAAAGGTTGAATCCAGGATTTTATCGGCAAAAACCAGTGCCATGGCGAATTTTAGAAGATTTTTCCTGGGCAATTCCTGTGAATGTCAGTGTGACAAGCAGGATCGTATCCTGATCCCTAAAAATTTAAGAGAATATGCAAAACTTGAGAAAGATATTGTTCTTGTGGGCAATCTGGATCGATTTGAGATCTGGAATCGGGATCAATGGAACACGGTCAACAAACGAATGGAGCAGGAACTCAAAAAAGAGGAAGTTAAAGAAGAAATCGCTTCCCTTGGGTTGTAGCAATGGGCTTTGAGCATACGTCTGTAATGCCTCAAGAGGTGAATGAACACCAGAACCTTAAACCCGGAAACATTTGTGTGGATTGTACTCTGGGCGGGGCGGGTCATGCGCTTGCAACCCTGAAGGCGATCCTCCCTGATGGAATGCTCATCGGCATTGATCAGGATCTGGATGCCATTGACCATGCAAAAAAAATATTAGATCCGTTCAAAAAAAATGTGCGGTTGGTTCACAGCAATTTTTCCGATCTGCCACAAATTCTGAACGATAACGGGATAACCGGTGTCAATTCCATCCTCCTTGACTTAGGATTTTCGCTGAACCAACTGAAAAACGGCAACCGTGGATTTAGTTTTAACAAGAATGAACCATTGGATATGCGAATGGATATTCGAAATGATCTGACAGCCCATGAGATTGTCAATTCATTCCCAGAGGATGAATTGGTCACACTTTTCTTTAAATTTGGTGAAGAAAAATTTTCACGGCGGATTGCAAAAAAAATTGTGGAACACAGAAGACACACCCCCATTCAGACCAGTGCGGAACTGGCACAGATTGTGACAAAGGCCATCCCGGCAAAATTTGTATACAGCCAGCGCATCCACCCTGCCACAAGGGTCTTCCAGGCCTTAAGGATTGCCGTCAACAGGGAACTTGAACGGCTTGAACAGTTTATGGCCATCGTGCCGTCCCTTTTGCTAACCGGAGGGCGGCTTTGTGTGATCTCCTTCCATTCCCTGGAAGACCGGATTGTAAAACAGGCATTACGAAAATTTGAGGCGGGATGCACCTGCCCAAAGGAACTGCCCGTCTGTTTGTGCGGATTTGTCCCCCAGATGAGGTCCGTCTTCCGGCGACCATTGATACCGACAAAAGAAGAAATCAGTGCCAACCCCATGGCCAGAAGCTCAAAATTAAGGGTAGCGCAAAAGGTGTAACCCATGACCATTACAAATAACATAGCCCCAAAAGCAGTCGCCCAACAGAAGGCCGGGTTTCCCTGGATGATCGCCATCTGCCTTATTTTTTGCGAGCTTCTGGTGCACACCTGGGTCAGGACAGAGTCCACCCATACCATTTTACGCGTGTCCGAAGCCCAGGAACGCTATATCCAGAAAATGTCGTACCACAAGGCCCTGTCTATGGAAAGAGACCGGTTAAAATCCGATGGCCGAATTACCCGGATTGCAAAAACCAGGCTAAACCTTTCCATCGACACCTTGGATCAAACCATTTATCTTTCAGGGGAAGACGGTTAATGTCAAAGGATTTAAACAAAGGGATGAGATACCGTATCATTATCGTTCAGGTTCTGATGGGTCTCTTTATTTTTCTTTTAGGGGTCAAATCCTTTGATATTCAAATTTTCAAAGCCAAGGGACTGGCTGAAAAAGCGGAAAATGAGTATGTCAAACATATCACCATCAAAGGGGAAAGAGGTCAAATTCTAGACAGAAACATGAACAAACTGGCCACCAGTATTGATGCCATATCCATTACGGCCTGTCCTTCAAAAATCAAAAACCCGGAAGCGGTCGCCCAGCAAGTTTCCACCCAATTGGATATGGATCAAAAAAAACTTCAAACCACCCTTTCCTCCAACCGCATGTTTGCCTGGGTGGCCCAGAAAATTTCTCCGGATGAGGCCAATAAAATTCGACAATTGCACCTGAAAGAAATTTATTTTGAAAATGATGCCAAGCGGTTTTACCCGAACAGAACCCTTGCCGCCCAGGTCATCGGGTTTACGGGATCAGAAGATTCCGGCCTGGAAGGTCTTGAGTTTAAATATAATGCGATTCTCGAAGGCCGTTCCGTGAAAATCAGGATAAAGCGGGATGGAAACGGGGGAATTCTCGATCTTGATAAAAAAAAGAGACCTGAGTTGAAAGGAAAATCCATTGTCCTGACCCTGGATAAAAAAATTCAATTCCTGACGGAAAAAACCCTGGAAAGAACCGTAAACGACCATCATGCGAAATCAGGGATGGCCCTGGTGATGAAACCCCAGACCGGTGAGTTTCTTTCCATTGCCCATTTCCCCAAATTCAATCCAAACAATTTCAAAGGTATCGACAGAGAAGTCTTCCGAAACCGTGCTGTCACAGATGCATTTGAACCGGGATCTGCCATGAAAATTTTTACGGCTGCTGCAGCACTTGAAAACGGATTGGCACCGAGATCCATCTTTTTTTGTGAGAACGGCACCTATAAAATCGGAACCTTCACCATTCATGACACCCACCCCTATGACTGGCTTTCCATTAACCGGATCATCAAATTTTCAAGCAATATAGGGGCGGCAAAAATCGCCGCAACGATTGGTGATAAGGCCTTGTACAATCATCTGGCCGCCTTTGGATTCGGAAAAAAAGCCCGGATCGGGTGTCCTGGAGAAACATCGGGTAATTTGATTCCCTATGGGCAATGGTCGCGAATCGATGCCGGTGCCATCGCCTTTGGCCAGGGCGTTTCTGTTTCCGCCATACAATTAATCAGTGGTATCAGCGCCATTGCCAATGGGGGAAACCTGATGAAGCCCCTGTTGATAAAAGAAATCATCTCCAACAATGGCCAAGGTGTCACACGGTTTCATCCTGAAATAATCCGGCGGGTCGTTTCCTCAAAAACCGCTCACCAGGTCAAACAAATGATGCGCCTTGTGGTAGAAGAAGACGGTACCGGTACAAAAGCAGCCATGGACGGTTATACGGTTTGCGGCAAAACAGGAACCGCTCAAAAAGCCATGGAGAACCGGAAAGGATATTCAAAGCATAACTACATCTCGGTTTTCGGTGGATTTGCACCTTTTGACACACCGGAATTAGCCATTTTGGTGGTAGTGGATGAGCCCAGAAAACAATATTATGGGGGAGATGTTGCCGCCCCTGCCTTTAAAACCATTATGGCCGAATCCTTTAATTATCTGAATATCCCCCCGGAAAAAAACACGCCCATGATCGCCTCATTATCCACTGGAGAAAAAAAATGAAGCTGTCTGATCTGATCAAAGGGTGTTTGTTGACTTCATCTGCCCCGTTAACGGCTGGGGCAAACCATGATCCTGATATCAGTGCCATTGCCTCAAACTCCAGGGACATCCAGCCGGGCGGATTGTTCATTGCCATTAAGGGCTTTATGGCGGATGGAAATGATTATATTGAACAGGCCTTTGAACGAGGAGCCGTTGCCGCCATCGCCGAAACCAATCCCAAAAATCTGGACAATATCATCCTGGTTGAAAACCCAAGGCGCGCCATGGCCACTATTGCCACCAATTTTTATGGCCATCCATCAAAGGGATTGACCCTGGTCGGCATCACCGGGACCAATGGGAAAACCACAACCACCTGGCTTTTGGAAAGCATTTTCAAGGCCTGTGGATTTGCCACCGCTGTCATTGGCACCATTAATATCCGGTACAAGGATCAAACGGTTGATAACCCCGTAACAACACCGGATTCCATTGATCTTCAAAGAACCCTTTATGAGATGAAAAAAGCCGGTGTGACCCATGTCATCATGGAAGTCTCTTCCCATGGACTGGACCTGAACAGGGTGGATGGCTGCCGGTTTGATGCCGGGGTATTTACCAATCTGACCCGGGACCATCTGGATTATCACAAAACCCTGGATGCTTACTATCAATGCAAAAAACGATTTTTCACCCAATTCCTCGGACCCCATGGAACGAACAATGCACCGGCTGTATTGAATATTGATGACCCTAAAGGGAAAGCCTTATTCAACTGCCTGCCCTATACCACCATTGGTGTCAGCACACGAATGCGAACAGATATTTTTGCTGAAGGTGTCACCGATACGATTCAGGGTTTGTCAGGACCCATTCACCTGCCCAATGGCTCCTTTAACCTGACATCCTTTCTTACCGGCCGGTTTAATTTAGAAAATATTTTGTGTGCTGCCGGTGCGGCTCACGCGTTACATATCGACGTGAAATCGATCAAAAAGGGGCTGGAAAACTGCCATGCCATTCCAGGTCGACTGGAAAAAATAAAGACCCCCCTTGACCGACACATATTTGTCGATTATGCCCATACCCCGGATGCTTTGGACTCTATTTTACGCACCTTAAAACAAAGAGCCCCCAAACGGCTCATCACTGTTTTCGGGTGCGGGGGAGACAGGGATCGCTCAAAACGGCCCTTAATGGGTCAGATTGCCGGCAACCTCAGTGACATTGCCATTTTGACCTCAGATAACCCGAGATCCGAACATCCCGATGCCATTATTACGGATATCCTGGAAGGGATGGCCAATTTTCACCGGCTTTCCGATACAGATCTTGTATCAACCCCGTTCAAAAAAGGATACCAGATTGAAGTTGACCGGAAAAAAGCCCTTAAACGAGCCCTTTTTATTTCAAAACCCGGGGACATCATTATTGCTGCAGGTAAAGGGCATGAAACCTACCAGATCACCCGGGCAGGCACCCTGCATTTAGACGACAAGGAAGAACTGCAGAACGCGGCCATTGAATTTGCCGAACAGTTCACCCCCATTCCATGGTGTACAGCAGATCTGTCCCGGGCATTAGACTGTGAGCCGGTCATGTCTACCCTTGACCCCCATCATTGCTTTGCCGGGATTTCCACGGACTCAAGAGCCATTGATGACACCCGGATTTTCCTTGCCCTTAAAGGGGAACGCTTTGACGGACATGTCTTTGTTCAGCACCTCATGGAGAAAGGGATACAAGGGTTTATTACCCAAAAAGGCTTTTGGGATACCCTGGACGGAACCACCCGGAAAAAAATCAACCAAAAAAATCTGGTTCTTTTTGAAGTGGGGAACACGGTAACGGGATTGGGGCAGCTGGGTCTTTACCAACGGAACCGTTCCAATGTTAAACTGATTGCCATTACCGGTTCCAGCGGAAAGACAACCACCCGAAAAATCACCGAAGACCTGTTCAACACGCAATTTCATACCCATGCCACCATTGGAAATTTTAACAACGAGATCGGTTTGCCGTTAACCCTTTTAAATCTTTCCGCTGCCCATGAATGGGCCATCGTGGAAATGGGGATGAATCATCCGGGTGAAATATCCCGGCTGAGCCGAATCGCACGGCCGGATATTGCCATGGTGATCAACACCGCCGGGGTTCATCTTGAAGGGCTTGGCAGCGTGGATAATGTTGCCGCTGCCAAGGCGGAGATTTTTGACGGCATCCGGGAAAACGGCACAGCAATTCTTTTTGCCGATGATCCCAGACGGGAAATACTTGAAACAGCAGCCAGGAAAAACAGCGCCATCAAAACCCTTCTGTTTTTTGGTGCCAATGATGACGCCATGATCCAGCCGGTCCATATTCACCCGTCAGAAACCGCCACTGACTTTACCGCCCGGTTTGACGATCAAGAGGTCCATTTTTCCATCCCCTCCCCTGCTCTTTTTATGGTTAACAATTGCCTGGCTGCCATTTGTGCGGCCAGGACGGCAGGAATCCCCATAAAAAACATTCAAAAAGGGCTTAAGGCCTTTACCCCTGTATCCGGCAGAATGACTATTTTCAGGCTATCCGAATCAATCCATATGATCGATGACACCTATAATGCAAACCCTGCTTCCGTGACCCAGGCCTTGAATACCCTGCACAGGGTCAGTGGCGGCAGCAATAGCATTGCCGTTCTCGGGGATATGCTGGAACTGGGCGAAGAATCAGACCGACTTCATCGACAGATCGGCCAGGCAGCCGCTGTGTTGGGGATCTCCAAATTATTTTTTTTCGGAACCCAGGTAAAACACATGATCGAAGGGGCCATTGAAAACGGATTTTCAGCAGACAATATATTTCACGGCACAAAAGAGGAGATTGCTCAAAAGGTGGTGGAAGCCGCAGACAAAAACACCTGGGTTCTCGTAAAAGGCTCCAGGGGTATGGCCATGGAAACTGTTATATACACACTTCAAAAAATATTAAAGTCCACTTGTTAAGGGGTTATGATGGATCATTTCAGGGAAAAACGATCGGTGGGAGAGAGACGACAATTCACGTACACAGCGCATGTTCCTGAAAGACGATCCGGAAAAGACAGAAGAAAAATCAGCGCACGCAATTCGAAAATAAAGAAGGAATAGGGTTACACAAAATGCTTTACCAATTTTTATATCCTTACCATATCGATTATTCGATTTTGAATATCTTTCGATATATTACCTTCAGAACCATTTATGGCGGCCTGACAGCCTTTTTAATTTGTTTTCTGTTCGGACCGTTTGTTATCCGGAAACTTTCCCAGATGCAGGTCGGACAAATCATCCAGACCGATGGGCCGCAATCCCATCTGGGAAAACAGGGAACCCCCACCATGGGGGGGCTTCTGATTCTTTTTTCCATTTTCACCACCACGGTGATCTGGGGAAATCTGTCGAATCATTACGTGACCATTTTCCTTCTGGCCCTGATCCTTTTCGGCCTTATCGGATTTATCGATGATTACCTTATGCAGGTAAAAAAAAGGAACATGGGGTTCACGGCCAAAGGCAAATTCCTGATCCAGATCCTGTTCGCCTTGATCATCAGCTGGCTCATCTACAATTGTCCTGATTTTGATTCCAGCCTGACCATTCCGTTTTTAAAGGACGTTTCCCCGGACCTGGGCATCTGGTATATTCCGTTTGCCTGCCTCGTGATTGTGGGGACCTCCAATGCCGTAAACCTGACCGACGGTCTTGACGGGCTTGCCATCGGCCCCTATATCGTTGCCAGTGTCACCTACATGTTTTTTGCCTATGTTGCCGGGCATGTCCAGATTGCAGACTATCTGCATGTCCGGCATATTACCTCTGCCGGTGAAATAACAGTGGTCTGCGGAACCCTGGCAGGTGCCGGGTTAGGATTCCTCTGGTTTAATGCCCATCCTGCCCAGATCTTTATGGGAGATTCCGGTTCGATTCCCCTGGGTGGCATTCTAGGCACCATTGCCATTATTACAAAACAGGAAATCCTGCTGTTGATTGTGGGCGGACTGTTTGTCATCGAGGCCTTGTCCGTTATCATTCAAGTCTCCTATTTTAAACTGACAAAGGGGAAAAGGGTATTTCGAATGGCCCCCTTACACCACCATTTTGAGCTGAAAGGGTGGCATGAATCAAAAGTGATTGTACGGTTCTGGATTATTTCCATTACCCTGGCATTAATCTCATTAAGCACATTGAAAATAAGATAAATGACACTTCAAGAAAAAAAATCATCCTATTTTCTGATCATTGGTCTGGGGACCTCAGGGATTTCCATGGCCAAATTCCTGCATGCCAGCGGCCAGGAGGTCGTGGCCACGGATATTGACCCCGCCAGAACCGACAGGGCAAAGCAACTCAATGATCTGGGCATTCGAACCGAAATCGGGTTTCACAACCCAAAAACCTTTAACCAGGCAGCAGTTCTGGTTCCCAGCCCCGGGATCCCCTTAACCCTTGAGCCCATCAAAACAGCCGCAGCCAGGGGGGTTCCCATCTCAGGGGAATTGGACATTTTCTCCCGGTACAATGATCTTCCCATCATTGCCATTACCGGCACCAACGGCAAGACCAGCACCACCACATTGATCGGTGACATGCTGACCGCCTGCGGCAGGACCCCTTTTGTGGGAGGAAATATCGGGACGCCTTTGGTGGATCACTTGATGAACAAACGAAACACAGATGTCATTGTGGCTGAAATATCCAGTTTTCAGCTGGATCTTGCAAAAACGTTTAAACCGGATGTCGGGGTATTGTTAAATATTTCCGAGGATCACCTGGACCGATACGACACCTACACCGCCTATGAAACGTCTAAATGGCGTCTGTTTGACCATCAGGATGCCGACGACAAAGCCGTGATCAATCACTCTATTTCAGGGTTTGAAAAAAAAATCAAGACCCTCCGGTCCAGGGTGTTTGCCTTTTCATCCACCCAGGGCATCCCGACCCCATGGGGGGCTCACATCGGTTCAAACGACATTCAGGTCATCACAAAGGCGTTGAATTACCGAATAAAAACAGACGTCCTCAAAGAACTCCAAGGCACGCACAACCGGGAAAACATTGCAGCAGCCGTTCTTGCCTGCCTGGCCGTTGATGCGGATATCAACGGTATTTTAAACGGATTGAACACCTTTAAAAACTTACCCCACAGAATGAAGTTGATTCATACCATTGATGGTATTTCTTTTTATGATGATTCCAAGGCAACCAATACGGATGCCGTCATCCGTGCACTGGCGTGCTTTGACAAAAATGTTCTCCTGATACTGGGAGGCAGGGAAAAGGGAACAAATTTTTCCCTGCTGATCCCGGCGGTGCAACACCGTGTCAAAACCATTATTGCCATTGGAGAATCCAGGAAACACATCCAGGAAACCTTTGAAAACGTCTGCCGGGTCATACCGGCAGACACCATGAAAGATGCCGTTCAAAAGGCGTTTAATGCTGCAGCAGGAGATGATGTTGTCCTACTCTCCCCTGCCTGTGCAAGCTTTGACATGTATGCGAACTATGCCCAGAGAGGAACTGATTTTATAACCCATGTCACTGAACTTGGAAACAAATAAAATGATCGGTCCCACAAAACCCATTCACCCGTTTTTCAATGAAAAAAGCATTCTTTTTCCGGTGATTCTTCTGTCTGGAATCGGTATCATCATGGTGTATTCAGCCAGTTCTTCCATCAGCATGGAAACTTACAATTCAGCATTTCATTATATGAAAAAACAGGCTCTCTTCTTTGGCATCAGTTTGTGTGTCATGTTTATCACCGCCTCTTTTCCCTATAAACTTTACCGGCGGATATCCTATCTGATCCTGTTTGCCGCCATTGTCCTGCTGGTGGCCGTACTCGTTCCCGGGTTAAACGTTAAAGCCGGGGGCGCCCACCGGTGGCTGGACCTGGGCGGTTTCACCTTTCAACCCGCTGAATTTGCAAAACTGGCCCTCATTCTTTTTCTAGGATATTCCCTGTCCAAAAAACAGGACATGATAAAATTGTTTTCCGTGGGATTTATCCCCCATGCGGTTATTTTTACTTTCTTTGCCTGTTTGATCATTCTTCAACCTGATTTTGGAACCATTGTGGTGCTGGGAATGATCACCTGGGGCATGATGTTTATTGCCGGGGTTAAGATCATTCATCTGCTGTCTCCAACCCCTTTGCTGGCCCCGGTGATTTATTTTTGGGTGTATAAGGTTGACTACCGGCTGGAAAGAATTTTGACGTTTTTAAACCCCTGGGATGATCCCTATAACACCGGATACCAGATCACCCACTCTTTAAAAGCCTTTGGGTCAGGTGGTATTTTCGGGAAAGGCATTGGGCTTGGGATGCAGAAAATGCACTACCTTCCGGAACCCCACACAGATTTTATTTTTTCCATTATCGGCGAAGAGCTTGGACTGATCGGCGTGCTGACGGTTCTATCCCTGTATTTAGTCTTATTGATGAAAGGGATCACCATCGCCAAAACAGCAGACACTGTTTTTGGGACCATCACTGCCACCGGATTGACCCTTTATATCGGGATCCAGGTCATCATCAATACCGGTGTTGCGTTAGGGGTTCTGCCGACAAAAGGTCTTACCCTTCCATTTATCAGTTATGGGGGAACCTCCCTGGTGATCAATATGGCTGCCATGGGAATTTTAATGAATATCGGGGCATCAAAAAAAAATGGACAAGCAATTTAACATCATCATAGCCGGTGGAAAAACCGGCGGCCACCTTTTCCCGGGGATTGCCATCGCCCAGGCCCTGGAAAGGAGCCATCCGGATGTGGGGATTCTTTTCGTTGGCACCACAGCCCCCTTTGAAACCCAAACCCTTGAAAAATACGGGTATGCCCACAAGGGCATCCTCTCAAAACCCATTAAAGGCGGCAGTCTGCCTAAAAAAATGGTTTCCATCAGCCTGCTGCTGATTTCACTGATTCAGTCCCTGGTGATCATCCTTCGCCAAAAACCCGATTTTGTACTGGGAGTGGGGGGATTTTCTTCTTTTACCGTTGTTCTGGCAGCCTGGATACTGGGGATTCCCAGTGCCATCCAGGAACAAAACGCCATCCCGGGACTGACCAACCGTTTGCTGTCAAAATTTACCCAGACCATTTTTACCGCTTTTAAAGAGACAAAAGGATTTGTCAACAACCCAAAAGTGATCTATGTGGGCAATCCTGTCCGAAAAACAGATCCCATGGCATCCGGCAGTCGACTAAACCTAACACAGTTTAATCCAGACAAGTTTACCCTTTTGATCACGGGGGGAAGCCAGGGTGCGGGCAGTATCAATATGGCCGTTATGGATGCCCTGGCATTGATGGACCCTGCCGACACCCTCAATATTATCCATCAAACCGGGATAACGGATGAATCTGTTGTCCAAAAACAATATGACGACCTAAAGGTACCGGCAACGGTGAACGCCTTTTTTCATGACATGCCGCGATTGCTGGATATGGCCGATCTTGCCATCACCAGGGCCGGGGCTGGAACCATTTCCGAACTGTGTATCAAAGGCCTGCCTGCCATCCTGGTGCCGTTCCCCCATGCCGCAGATGACCATCAAACCGTTAATGCAAAAGCCCTTGAAAATCAGGGTGCAGCGGTGATGATCAAGGACAATGAACTGACAGGGCAGCGATTAAAAGAAACCCTGGACGGCCTGATCGGAAACAAAACAAGGCTGGCTCACATGGCTGAAATGTTACAGCACCTGGCCATGACCGATGCGGATGAACGCATAGCAGCCCATATTTTAAAACAAGGAATTAAGGCGTAACCCCATGTATCAAAAAAATTACCATATCCATTTTGTTGGCATCGCCGGCATTGGCATGAGCGGCATTGCAGGGCTTCTCTTACACCTTGGGTATAAGGTGTCCGGATCCGATCTAAAGCTCTCCCCCATCACCCAGCGACTTGAAGCGAATGGCGCCATCATTTTCCAGGGTCACAGTAAAGAACAGGTCACTGGTGCCAACGTGGTGGTCACCTCATCGGCCATTTCCCAGGAAAATCCAGAAGTCATTCGGGCAAAAGAACTATCTGTTCCCATTATTCCCAGGGCTGAAATGCTGGCGGAACTCATGCGGATTAAATATTCCATTGCCGTCTCCGGTGCCCATGGCAAAACGTCCACCACCTCCATGATCGCTCAAATTCTCAACACAGCGGGCTTAGATCCCACCGTGATCATTGGCGGCCTTCTCCAGGGGCTTGATACCAATGCATTACATGGAAAAGGAGAGTATATTGTTGCCGAAGCCGATGAAAGTGACGGGTCTTTTTTAAAATATTCCCCGGCCATTGCCGTTGTCACCAATATTGACCTTGAACACCTGGATTTTTACACGGATATTGAAGACATTAAAGACACATTTGTTCAGTTTATCAATTCCATTCCCTTTTATGGCCTTGCCATTCTCTGTCTTGACAATGAACACATCCAGGATATCCTCCCCCGGATAAAAATCCGCTACACCACCTATGGTATGACAGCCCAGTCCGACCTCCAGGCCAGGGAAATCTCCTTTCAGGGCAGCAAAAGCTTTTTTAAGGTCTTCACCCATGAAAAACACCTGGGAGACATCCAACTGAACATGGCCGGAAATCATAATATCGCCAACGCTTTGGCAGGAATTGCCACAGCCCTTGAACTGGACATCCCCTTTAACACCATCAAGACCGCATTGGAACAGATTGAGGGGGTTAAACGGCGACTTGAAATCAAAGGGGAAAAAAAAGGCATCACCGTTATGGATGATTATGGTCATCATCCCACTGAGATCATGGCAACCCTGACAGCCGTCCGGCAAAGCTACCAGGACAAGCGCCTGATGGTGGTATTCCAACCCCATCGGTACACCCGGACCAAAGAATTATTCCATGAATTCACCCGATCCTTTTATCAGTCGGATATCCTGATCATCCTCCCGATTTATGCGGCAAGTGAGCAGGAAATCAAAGGGGTGGACGCCCAGCATCTGTGCGAGGGGATCAGGGAACATGGCCATAAAGAGGTATCCTATGCCCCGGATTTCAATCAGGCATTATCCATGATCACCCATAAGGCGAAAGAAGGGGATATTGTCCTGACCCTGGGAGCAGGGGACATCTACACTTTGGGAGAAACATTAATTGATATATTGTAACGGAAACGCATGGTAAAAACAAACCACAATGCATATGCCGACCTGGTTCACCAATTCGATCTGCTGGTGGACGAACCCTTGAAAAAGTATACCGCTTTTAAGGTCGGCGGCCCGGCTGATTTCCTTGCACTGCCCAGGGACCAACATGCGTTGAAACAATTATTAAAAGCGGCATCAGATTTAGATATGGCCGTTACCATTTTTGGGGGAGGCACCAACCTTTTGGTCACAGACAAAGGCATACGGGGCCTTGTGGTGGTGATGCAACACTTAAAATCCGAAATTCATATCACTGACGCCGGCCCGGGTAGAAAAACCATTTATGCCGAAACAGGGGAACGGTTGTCAAAAGTCTGCCGGTTTGCCATCCGTCACTCACTCACCGGACTTGAATTTGCCGCAGGAATTCCCGGAACCATTGGCGGCGCCATCATCATGAATGCGGGCATACCCTCCGGGGAAATGTCAGACATTGTTCAGTCCATTGATGTATTAAACCCCCAGACCCAAACGGTTAAAACCATTGAAAAAAAAGACCTGGCGTTTTCCTACCGACACCTCAATTTGCCCGGGATCATTGTCGCAGCAAGATTAAACCTGATGGAAGCCGCTGCGGAAGAAATCGAAACCACGTTTAAACAGAACCTGAACCAAAAAAAATCAACCCAGCCGATTGCCGCTGCCAGCGCTGGATGTTTCTTTAAAAATCCAGGCCAGGGCATGTCAGCCGGGGAGCTCATTGAACGCTCAGGACTCAAAGGCCTGAAAATGAATGATGCCATGGTATCCCCGATTCATGCAAACTATATTGTCAACACCTGCCATGCAACCTGCGAAGATATTCTTTTATTAAAACAGAAGATTCAAGAAACCGTATTCAAAAAATACCAGATTAACCTTGAAACAGAAGTGAGGATAAAAGGTGAATAAACGAACAAAACCCAACACGTACAAAACAGATGTCACAGAGGGGGCGGCGTTTTTGTCCGATTCCGGGGCCGCCATTGATTTTTGTCTCAAATGTATCTTGACTGTGGCGTTTATCAGTATTTTAAGTCTTGCTTCCATATTTGCTTACGATTTCATTACCCAGTCAGACGCTTTTAATATTAAAAAACTGAAAATTTCTGGCACACAGCAGATGTCTAAACAAGACCTCCTTAAATTTGCAAACTTAACCGGTGATGAGAATATTTTTGCCATCAATGTGTTTTCCATTGAAAAGCGCATCCGGTCACACCCCTGGATTCAATCCGCCACCGTAAAAAGGCATCTGCCGTTTGGACTCTCCATAACCATTGTTGAGCAGTCCCCCCTGGCCATTGTCGCCATCGAAAACGTGACAAATATTATCATTAATACCCAGGGCCAACCCTTTAAAGAATACGATCCTCAAACAGACCGCATTGAACCGCTGCCAATTGTCTCGGGGCTTGACCTGATCCGGAAAAACAACCAGTACCGGTTTAACGGATCCGTGTTACCGTCTATCATGGCGATCTTAAAAACAGATGACAGCAGCAATTTCCGGCGCATAACAGCCGATGAAAAAACCGGGATTGCCATTGAAACCAAGGATATCTATAACACCCGGCTGACAGAACGCCCCGGAACCGTTCAAATAAAACTGGGGTTTCATCATTTCAAAGCAAAATTGACTAAAGCAAAAGAGATAAGCGCCTATATTGATAGACACTATCCGGAAAGAATAATCTGTGCCATGGACATTTTTAATATTGAAAAAGTATTTATCAAAACAAAACTTAACCATGCTCTGCACAACAATTTAGAAAAGGGGGTTTGATTTGCAGGGAAATGAAAAGCTAATTGTCGGCCTGGATATTGGCACAACCAAAATTACCGCCGTTGTCGGAGAGATGCTGGAAAACGAGATCAACGTGATTGGTGTCGGGTCTCATCCCTCCACAGGGCTTCGGAAAGGAACGGTTGTCAATATCGAATCAACTGTAGCGTCCATTAAAAAAGCGGTTGACGAGGCTGAACTCATGGCCGGATGTGATATCTCATCTGTTTATGTGGGCATTGCAGGAAATCATATCAAGGGTTTAGACTCCCATGGTATTATTGCCATCAAGGGCCGGGAAATTACCGCGCAGGATGTTGAACGGGTGATTGATGCTGCAAGGGCTGTGGCGATTCCCATGGACAGAGAAATTCTTCACGTCATTCCCCAGGAGTTTATCGTGGATGATATGGAATCCATTCAAAACCCTGTGGGGATGACCGCCATACGGCTGGAAGCCAAAATTCACATTGTCACCGGTGCTGTCTCTTCGGCCCGGAATATTGTGAAGTGCTGCAATAAGGCAAACCTTGAAGTTTGCGGCATTGCCCTTGAATCCCTGGCATCGGGTGAAGCGGTTCTCACAGACGAAGAAAAAGAATTGGGGTGCCTCATCGCAGACATGGGGGGGGGTACCACTGACCTGGCGCTGTTTAAAAATAATAATTTAAAATTTATATATAACCTCACCCTGGGTGGACATAACCTGACCAATGATATTTCCATCGGACTACGAACCCCTCTTCCGGAAGCTGAAAAAATCAAACTCAAACACGGCACCTGTATTCCGCAAAATGCAAGGAATGGTGAAACCATTGAAGTACCTGCCGTTGGCGGAAGATCACCTAAAAAATTATCCAAGGGAATTTTAGCTGAAATCCTTGAACCCCGGGTAGAAGAAATTTTTTCGCTGTTGAAAAAAGAGCTGTTCTCCCATGGACTTGAGAACTCATTTCCCGCAGGATTTGTCCTAACGGGCGGCAGCGTGGTGCTGGATGGGATCACTGAAACAGCAGAATCTGTTTTCGGTGTACCGGTGAGGATCGGTGAGCCCAATAAAATTGGCGGACTAAAAGATATTGTTAGAAACCCCGCCTATGCCACGGGTGTCGGCCTTGTCATTTTCGGTTCCAGTGCCAGCTGTCAAATGGATCTAAAAGACACGGTCAGTCAAGACGGTACCGGCATATTTAACAGAATGAAACAATGGTTTAAAAATATAATTTAATTTTCAAGGAGGCGGATATGACTTTTTCTTATGTGGAAAACGATAATTCAGCAAAAATCAAGGTTATTGGTGTTGGCGGTGCAGGTGGCAATGCCGTAAACAACATGATTGATGCGAAACTCAAGGGTGTCAAATTCATTGTGGCCAACACCGATATCCAGGCACTTGACGCGTCCAGGGCTGAAGTAAAAATTCAAATCGGAAAAGAGCTGACAGGTGGGCTTGGTGCAGGGGCAGATCCGAATAAAGGCCGGGAAGCGGCCCTGGAAAGCATGGATGAACTGCGGGAAGCGTTGGAGGACAGTCATATGGTCTTCATTACGGCTGGTTTTGGCGGTGGCACAGGGACAGGGGCTGCCCCGGTCATTGCTGAGATCTGTAAAGATCTTGGGGTATTGACAGTGGCAGTTGCCTCTAAACCCTTTTCTTTTGAGGGCAAAAAAAGAGAACGACAGGCCCTTGAGGGTCTTGATAAACTTCAGGGCATTACCGATACCATCATTACCATCCCCAATGATCGGCTCAGGGGGATTTCAGCCAAAGGTGCCCGAATGGTGGATATGTTTATTAAAGCAGATGAAATTCTTCACCATTCCGTAAAGGGAATTACAGACCTGATCATGATGCCGGGCCATGTAAACCTGGATTTTGCCGATGTCCGAACCACCATGCAGAAAGCCGGCAAAGCCTTAATGGGGATCGGGGTGGCATCCGGTGAGAACCGCGCGATTGAGGCGGCCGAAAGAGCCATTTCCCATCCACTCCTTGAAGACATCTCTATTTCCGGTGCAAAAGGCGTGTTGATGAACATTACCTCCAGTTCCGACCTCACCCTTGATGAAATGACAGACGCCTGTGACCGGATATACAAGGAAGTGGGAGATGATGCCGAAATTATCTGGGGCCAGACATTTGATGAAGAACTGGGAGATGAAATGCGCATCACCGTCATCGCCACCGGTATCGGCATTGAAGAGGCAGTGGCCACCCATAATATCCACCAGTTTGATGCCGGGGTTCAGCCCATGGGGGTTCAACAGCAGGCAGCGGCATCCGGAGGCGGAGGCGTATCACGGCAGGTTGAACCCATTGTCCGGGGACAGTTGCGAACCCCGACCCAGGAAGAACTGGCCAACTGGAATGAATTTGAAAATCCTGTCATCATTAAACGTAAAAAAGTAGTGGGGGGGGATGACACTGGACAGAATTACAGCACAATGCAATTTGATCAGGATGACCTGGAAGTGCCGACGTTTCTTAGAAGAAAAGCAGATTAATCCATGCGGAAAAGGCGCAAACCTGCCAGGGATTCCGGTTCAAAAAAAATAGCGCCCGTTGAACAAGGGGTCATTATTAAAAAAGGCAGAGGATTGATAAAGGCCGCTCTTGCCTATCCCAACACGTATACGGCAGGCATGTCGTCCCTGGCGTTTCAGACGGTTTACAGGATTGCAAACCAGATCCCCCACGTGGCGTGTGAAAGGGTCTTTTTACCGGATCCAAAGGAAAAAGGGGGGCAGCCGAAAAGTATTGAAAGCGGTTTGACCCTTGATCAATTTGATGTCATTCTGTTTTCAATATCATTTGAGAATGATTTTTTACATGTCGTTCAACTCCTTGATACTGCCGGTATTCCCATGCGATCAAGCGATCGAACCCCCCTTCACCCCCTGGTGGTTGCGGGGGGGGTTGCCTGCTTTTTAAACCCTGAGCCCATTGCGCCCTTTATCGACTGTTTTCTTCTGGGAGAGGCCGAATGCCTGCTGGATCATTTTTTTGAAAAGATTTCACACAAATCCGACAAGACCGCTTTGTTGCAAACCCTGGAAAAAAAATTACCCGGTGCATATGTTCCCTGTCTTCATCCCCTTAAAACGCCATTTCAAATACAGGTGCAATACCTTGATAATCTTGACGCGGTGACAACCAGCACGTGTATTCTCACTTCGGGAACCGTATTCAAGGATACGTTTCTGATCGAGACCCTTAAAGGCTGTCCCCACGGCTGCCGCTTCTGCAGCGCCGGGTTTATCTACCGGCCCCCCAGGATTTACCCGGTTAAAAACATTTATGCTGCCATTGATACTGCTTCCGGCAAAACAGACCGTATCGGACTTGTCAGTTCAGCCATTGCAGATCACCCGGATATTACTGACATTTGTACGTATGGCCAGCAGCACAATTTCACATTATCCTTTTCATCCCTCAGGGCCGACAAACTCACCGATGAACTGATTGATGCTCTCACGCGCTCAAGGGTGAAAACCGCCACCATTGCACCGGAAGCTGGATCGGAGCGGATGCGCAATATTATTAATAAAAAAATGACTGACCATGACATTCTTTCGGCCACCCAAAGGCTTGTCAATGCCGGAATCATCAATTTACGGCTTTATTTTATGATTGGACTTCCCTTTGAACAGGATCAGGACATCCATGCCATTGTGGAACTGACAAAAAAAATTAAATCTGTTTTTCTTGAGGTCTCAAAAAAGAAAAAGAAAATCGGCATCATCACCTTAAGTGTCAACCCGTTTATTCCTAAACCCTGTACCCCATTTCAATGGTGTGCCATGGCAGATGAAACCGTACTAAAAAAAAGAGTTCGTATTATTCAGCAAGGCGTAAAAAAAATCGCTAATGTAACGGTTAATGTGGCATCCCTGAGGATAGCCAAAATCCATGCGCTGCTGTCCCGGGGAGATCGAAAAACGGCCAACCTCATCGAATCCGCAGCAAAGCAGGGGTGGTCCTCTGTCATAAAACAGAACAGCGCCTATTGCCACGATATTATCTACCAGGAAAAACCCATTGACCATCCGCTGCCCTGGGACTTTCTTGACAATCGAGTTAAAAAAGACTTCCTTGCCAGAGAATTCATGAGAGCCAAACAAGAAAAAAAATCGCCATCCTGTCCCATGATCGACTGTAAAGTTTGCAAAACCTGCATTTAACGGGGACCATTGCGTTTTATATGAAAATGCGACAGCAGAGCCCCCGAAGGGCGATGGGATCGGCCCGTTCGGACCCAAAGGCGATCAGCCCATTTGCCCTGCCGGGCGTTAAGAAGCGCAGGCTGTTTGAGGACACGCCTGCCCGCAGTTCCTGCGCTTTAGACCGGTAGGGCAAATGGGCCGCCGACGGTCCGGGGCCGATCCCATCGCCCTTCGGGGGCGGCATAATACCATTTTCGTTATTCGTTGTGCCGGCAGGCCGACATGTGGGTGATAATGAAAATTGCTGATGATGAATAATCTGGAGTTGGTCCTAACTTCGCCCACTTGTCGTGATTGATGGTTCGACGGGGTCAGGCTTGTGTTACTGGAGGCTGAATCTTTTATCAGGCTCCATGCTTTTGATAACATACTGTAATAACGAATAAATTCAGCAAAAGCGTCAATAACGCAAGCCTGACCCCTCCTGGGTATTGGCCGAAACGATGATCAAGCCCAATAATTTTCAAATTTTCCTTGTTTATATTGCCAATTAATTCTATAAAATATTGCGGTTTTTGAATGGAGATTTAAAAAATTGAAACCATAGGATGGTCCTATTGTTTTAGGATTATCAAATAATAAAAACAATACTACAAAACTTAGGAGGTTTTATGTCAACTTTAGTATTTGGTCACAAGAATCCAGATACAGATTCAGTTTGTGCCGCCATTGCACTGGCAGATCTTAAAACAAAACTTGGAGAAGATATTGCACCGGCAATTCAGGGTGAATTAAATCCCGAATCTACGTTTGTACTTGAAAAATTTGGTGTTGCAGCCCCTGGGGTTGTTACCTCTTATGCAGGAAAAGATGTATATCTCGTGGATCATTCCGATCTTGCACAAAGTGCGGACGACCTGGGCGAAGCAAATATTCTGGGAATTGTCGATCACCACAAACTGGGAGATGTCACCACTGGACAACCCCTTGAATGCTGGATTTGGCCCGTTGGCTGCACGTGTACGGTCATTTCGTCCATGTACAACTATTTTGAAATTGAAATACCAAAAGATATTGCCGGTATTATGCTGTGTGCTATTCTTTCCGACACGGTTATTTTCAAGTCCGCCACCTGCACGGATTCGGATAAAAAAGTATGCGCCCAACTCGCTGAGATCTGTGGGGAAAGTGATCTGGAAACCCTTGGAATTGAAATGTTCAAGGTAAAATCTGCTGTAGAAGGGACTCCCATTCGAGAGCTTGTTTTCCGTGATTACAAAGATTTCAACATGAGTGGAAAAGGGGTAGGGGTTGGACAGCTTGAACTGGTTGATCTTTCCATTGTTGACGGTATAAAAGCCGACCTTGAAAAAGATATCCAGGCCCTTAAAGAAGAAAAAGGCCATCACAGCGTGTTCCTTATGCTCACAGATATCATGAAAGAAGGCACAGAGCTGCTGATTGCTTCCGATGATCCATCCGTTGTTGAAAAAGCATTTGACGTTGTTCCTGCTGATGGAAAAGCCTGGCTGCCCGGCATCATGAGCCGTAAAAAACAAATCGTTCCATTTCTTGAAAAAACATTTGGTTAATCCCTGAAATAAAGGGTTTGGCAGGTACCCCCTCCCAAACCCTTTATTTTTTAAACAGACCGCCCAACGCCATCAAGCAAAATCTGTCTCTCCAATCTATGCGCTTGCCGGGTCTAAACGTTTGCCTGGGTTTTAAATACCACATTTAATTTTTCAGACAATGTTGCGATATCAAATGGTTTCAGGATAAATCCATTGCAGCCGATTTCCATCATTCGTTCAATTTTGGTTTCCTTGCTGTAGCCTGAACATACCATCACTTTCAGGTTCGGATCAATCGTTTTGATTTGTTCAAAAGTTTCCCGGCCATTCATCTGGGGCATGACCATATCAAGAATCACAAGATCTATTTGTAATTGTTTGGTCTTTAAAAAATCAATGGCCTCACTCCCGCTTGAGACGGATGTTACTTGATATCCAAGGGATTCCAACATTTCTGAGCAGACTTCAACCACCCCTTTTTCATCATCAACCAATAAAATGGTGCCCTTTCCATTGAAAATCTTCCGCTTTTCTTTCTGCACCCTGACATTGCCGGCTTTTGCCGGGATGGCCGGCAGGAAGAACATAAATGAACTGCCTTTATCCGGCTTACTTTCAACTTTAAACATCCCCTGATGGCTCGTGATAATCCCATAGGCCGTGGCAAGCCCCAGGCCTGTTCCCTGGCCCCTGGATTTTGTTGTGAAAAATGGATCAAAAATGCTATCCATGATCTCTTTATCCATACCCATACCGGTATCTGTCACCGTCACCTTTACATAGGGCTGACGGTCAGTTCCAAGTCCGGACGTATCGGCGAAAACATTTTCTGATTTGAGGGTAATTTTGCCCCCATGGGGCATGGCCTGCCAGGCATTCACAAAAAGATTCAATAAAACCTGTTTGATCTGCCCTTCGTCTACAATGGTTCCCCATAATTTTTTTTCCAGGACGTGTTCAATCAGGATGTCTTTTTTCGTTCTTCCGAACATTTTTGCAGACATTTTCAAAAGGTAATTCAAATTAATAAGACCGGTCTCTTGATATGTTGTCTGTGCAAATCCCAATAATTGCTTTGCCAGTTCAGCACCATTGAAGACATATTCATCAATATTGGCAAGGCGCTTGTATTCTTCGCTATCCCGGTCAAAACCACACTTTACAAGGGAGGCATACCCCTGGATACCCATGAGAATATTATTAAAATCATGGGCGATTCCACCGGCCAGGGTCCCGATGGCTTCCATTTTTTGGGCCTGCCGCAGCTGGTCTTCAAGTGTGAGCCTTTCCGTCACATCACGAGCGACGGCATATACCCCATTGAACTCGGCTCTCCCGTCACTGGCTGGCAGATACATCGGTGTGGCTTTGAGTTCCATAAACGCATATGATTCGTAGGGATTATTCCCGGATTTGCTGATTTTTGCCTTTTTAAACCTGAAATTCATATCCTGGCCATCATTGATCTGCCGGTCATATTTTTCAACCCGGGTAAGGGCCGCAGCCGTTGATAGATCCCCCTTGTGAAGCAGATCTTCAAACCGGGTGCCGATCAACGTCTGCTTTGAATATTCCAGCACACGTTCAAACTGATCATTCACAAACGTAAAACAGCCCCCCTGATCCAGGGTAAAAATAAGATCCGGAGAATTGTTCACCATGTATTCATAGCGTCTTTCCGAGGCATCAAGTCTTGCACAAACCGCTTTTTTATCAGCAATTAATTTCTTTTGGACCAACGCATTTTTTACGGTTTTTATCAGATCTGCATATTCAAACGGTTTTTTTAGATAATCCCATGCACCCAGCTTAACGGCCTTTATAGCCGATTCGATGGATGCATATCCTGAGATGATAACAATCAAGACATCTTCATCTATGCCTAAAATATGCGTCATGACATCATACCCGTTCAGTCCGGGCATGTTTATATCCAGCAAGACAAGATCAAACTTTTGCTGTTTAAAAATTCGTATCGCCTCATTTCCATCACAGGCGCCTACCGCTTGAAACCCTTCTCTTTTCAAACAAAAAGAAATATTTTCAACGATCCTTTTCTCATCATCAACGACAAGTATCTGTTCTGATCTCATAAATTATCCGAATATGATTAATATGTTACCGCATCAATCTGTACAACTTATCCAGCAGCCTTAGATTTTTCATAACAAACAAGGCCGCATCTTAAGCACCTGGCAGCCTCAGCATGGGCTTGTTCCTTTGAAAAACCCGTTGAAAAATCATCTGTCGACCCTTTTTTGGCCGGGGCCAATTGTATAATATTTCTCGGTAGAATATCCACATTGATCAGAGACGAAACATCCTGAAGTATGGATTGTTCCGTAATAAACTTAGACGGCTCCTGAAACGGGATGCCCAGCATCAGGTTATGGATGGCCGCCGCTGCTTTCCGGCCGCCATTGATAGCGGCAACAGCAGAGGCATACTCACTGGTAACATCCTGATTTGAAAGCAATCCCAGTTCCCTGTTTGCATCCGGTTTTTTCTGCAGTTCAACCCCTTCCCAAACCAATGGTCCGTCATTTCCAGCACCGGCTTGTATTCCAAACGCCTCATCTTTACAGACAGGAACAAACACAAGTTCCGGAAATCTTCCAGAACCGATGATCAACGTATCTGTATCAATATCATGTTTCAAGCCTGTGTCAAGTTCTACATATTCAATTTTTGTTAAATGCCCTGCTTCACCCATGACTTTTGTAATCCCGGTATTATAAACCACCCTTGCACCTGCCTGGGATAGCGTATCTATAACCGTCGAATCAAACGAAGACGTTTCCGGATATCTCCTTGAAAAAATGGTAATATTTTTTGATCCATTTTCTTTTAAAATTGCGACAGCATCCGGCACCCGGATACCGTCGCCTGCAATGACGACATTTTTTCCTGAAGATATGCAACTATTTTTATCTGATTTACTCCGCAACAGATCTATCAATAAATATGCCCCTGGAAAAACCGTTGGCACCTTATGGATATTGCCTGTTGCAAGCCTGGAATCCCACCCCCCGGTGGCCGTAAATACCGCATGAAATCCCTGTTTTAAAAGCCCGTCAATGGTAAAGTCAATGCCTGCTGTGACATGGGTCTTGAAACGCACACCCATTTGTTTGACCCCTTCAATGTCCCAGTCAAGCACGTCCATGGGCAATCTTTCCCTGGCAATGGCCACACGAAGGATTCCCCCCAACACATCGGTCGCTTCAAAAACCGTGGGATCATGCCCGAGCCGTGCACTAAAATACGCAGCAGACAACCCTTCAACACCTCCGCCGATAATGGCTACCCGTTTCCCTGTGGACGGTGCTTTATACGGCAATACACATTTGTTTTGATTCATTTCATAATCACAGGCAAACCGTTTTAAATGATTGATGGCAACCGATTCATCCTGTAACAGTCTCCTGCAGTTCGCTTCACAAGGGGCCGGACAAATTCTTGAAATAACCGTTGGAAACGGATTTCTTTCTTTGGATACCCGAACAGACCCTTCATAATCCCCTTCCAGAATCATGCGGATATATTCCTTGATATCTATACCCGTGGGACACGCCCGCTGACATGGCGTAATACACTCCTCATCCGTATATTCTCTCATAATCCTCTGGGTCACGGATGTCAGCCGGATAATATGTTTAGGGCAAACCCGTTCACAGGCACCACACCCCGTACATTTTGACTGGTCCACCCGGGGCAGCCCATCATCGCCAATGGACAATGCGCCAAACAGACACGCTCGCACACAGGTCCCCAGTCCCAGGCACCCGATCCTGCAAACCTTCATTCCACCGAACAACCGGTCAGCCGCTCTGCAATCGGTCACCCCGATATAGTGATATTCCCTGTCGGCGTCATCTTTACCATAGTAGCATCCCGGTCCCGCGAATTCAGGTTCTTTATCCGAAACAGACACGCCCATAATCCGGGCGATTGACAAGGCAACATCCTCCCCGGCAGCCACACAGGAATTCACACCGGAAAGGCCTTTTACAATGGCTTCTGCATTGGCGTTACATCCCGGGTATCCACATCCGCCGCAATTGGCCCCGGGCAAGGCCTCGTCAATGGCCACGATTTTGGGGTCTTCGTAAACATAAAATACTTTTGAAGCAATCACCAATACGGTACCGATGACAATACCAAGTCCACCCATCATTAAAACAGATTGAAACATGAATATATCCTTATGGTTTGCAGGTTCACTTTAAACGCAAAAGAATCTTCTATTGTATACGCATTTGAAAAACGAAAAGTCAATCATATCGAAAAAAAAAAGATATCTTGTTGTTACGTTGACAAGCTGTCATTGAAACGGTATTTATGGAGACAGTTTCAGACCAAGTCCGTCAGGCTGTTATAACATATAATCCAGGAAAGTAGCCATGGAATCTAATATTATAACAATAAACGAAAACAAGCTGACCTTTGAATCCGGGGAAACAATTCTTACCGTTGCGCAACGCAATAACATTCATATTTCGACCCTGTGCCATCTTAAAAACACCCTGCCGACCCATACCTGCAAAATTTGTCTGGTTGAGGTAAAGGGTGAAACCGACCTGGTGGAATCGTGTGCCGCCAAAGCCCGGCGGGATATGATTATTTTCACAGAATCTCCAAAGGTTATCACCGCCCGCCGGAAACAGATCAGCAAACTGCTGGCGCTGGGGAATCACAATTGTGCCATAAGAGAGGTAGACCCAATGGACTGGACCTCTTTTCAACTGGATGTTCTCACGAGGGATGGCAACGAAGACCTGTGCCCGGCCTGGGGAAATTGTGAACTCCAGAACCTGGCTTACCTGTATCAGGTCAAAACCCGTGCACTGCCGTTAACCGGCTGTAAATATGAAACAGAACGGGCCAATCCCTTTATTATCAGAGATTTTTCACGCTGTATTCTTTGTGGAAGATGTATAAAAGCCTGCCGGGAAATACAGGTGAACAATGCCATTGAATTTGGTTACTCGGGTGAAGATCTTAAAGTTATTGCAAAAGCGGATGCACCACTGAAAGATTCGGATTGTGTTTTTTGTGGTGAGTGCCTGCAGGTTTGCCCTGTGGGGGCACTGGTTCCGGAGAAAGCATTCAGAGATGACAGGTTCAAAGACACCCGGAAAATCCGAACGACCTGTCCGTTCTGCGGTGTGGGGTGCCAGATGGATCTGTTTGTCCAGGACAACAAAATTGTTAAAATCGATGGCGCTGACATGGATCTTCCGCCAAATCATGCAAGCTTGTGTGTAAAAGGCAGGTTTGGATACGACTTTATCGCATCTGCCGACCGTCTGACCAGACCCTTGATCAAAAAGAACGGGGAACAGGTGGCGGTTTCCTGGGATGAAGCGTTGGATTTTGTGGCAGAAAAATTATCAGCCATTAAAAAAGAATTCGGTCCGGACAGCATAGGGGTCCTGACGTCTGCCCGGATCACCAATGAAGACAATTACATTGCCCAGAAATTTACCCGGGCTGTTCTAAAAACCAATAATATCGATCACTGTGCCCGACTCTGACATAGCTCCACCGTAGCCGGTCTGGCTGCAGCATTTGGAAGCGGTGCCATGACCAATACCATCGCAGATATTGAAACATCGGACGTGATACTGGTCACAGGTTCCAACACAACAGAGAACCATCCGGTTCTCTCCAGTTTTGTCAAACGGGCCACGTTAAACGGTAAAAAACTATTTGTCATTGATCCCAGGAAAGTAAAACTCACAGACCACGCCGACAAATGGCTCAGGCCTGCACCTGGCACGGACATTGCCTGGATCAACGGCCTGATGCATGTCATCATCAAAGAAGCTCTTCACAACAAGGTGTTCATTGAAAATCGAACAGAAAATTTTGAAGTCCTCAAAAAAACGGTGGAAAGATATACGCCTGAATATGTGGAAACCATCACCGGCATCAAGGCCGAAGATCTCATCCAAGTGGCCAGAGAATTTGCCAGTGCACCGGTGGCCGCTATTTTATACTGTATGGGAATTACACAGCATACGTGTGGCACGGATAATGTAAAATCCCTTGCAAATCTTTCCATGCTGTGCGGACACATAGGAAAACCAGGCGGTGGCGTGAACCCGTTGCGCGGCCAGAACAATGTGCAGGGTGCCTGTGATATGGGCGGGTTGCCCAATGTATTTACGGCCTATCAACCCGTGGGCAATGATGACGTCCGGAATCGCCTGGAAAAAGCCTGGAACACCAGCGGCATGTCCGCGACCCCGGGACTGCCCGTTACGGAGATGGTTCAAAACGCCTATGACGGAAAGATGAAATCCCTTTTTGTTATTGGTGAGAATCCACTGGTCTCTGACCCGGATCTGAACCATGCCAGAAAAGCCTTTGCCAATCTGGCGTTCTTAGTTGTTCAGGATATCTTTCAGACCGAAACCACAAAAATTGCGGATGTGGTTCTGCCGGCCACATGCTTTGCCGAAAAAGAGGGCACCTTTACCAATACGGAACGGCGGGTTCAACGGGTCAGAAAAGCCGTGGAAGCTCCGGGAGAAGCCCGGCAGGACTGGGAAATTCTCTGCAACATCGCCACGAGGATGGGATATGAGATGTCCTATCCGAACAGCCATGACATTTTCAAAGAAATCACATCGGTCACGCCTTCCTACAAAGGCATTACCTGGGATAGAATCGATGGAATGGGCATTCACTGGCCCTGCCCCAATGAAATCCATAATGGAACGCCCATCCTTCATACCACTCAATTTACCCGGGGCAAGGGCATGTTCCACGCCATTGACCATACCCCGCCGGCTGAACAGCCGACCCGGGACTACCCGTATATCCTCACCACCGGAAGGGTATTATATCACTACCATACAGGCACCATGACCATGAGAACAGATGGGCTCAACCGGCTCTCCCCTGAATGTTTTGTGGAAATATCTTCGGGAGATGCCCAGCGGTTGGGCCTTGATACCGGATCCATGGTGGCGGTATCTTCCCGCAGAGGCAAAATCCATGCAAAGCTGAAAGTATCGTCAAAAGCCATGGACGGGACCATTTTTATTCCCTTTCATTTTGCCAAAGCAGCCGCCAATGAACTGACCAATGCAAAACTGGACCCAACTGCAAAAATACCCGAATTTAAAGTCTGCGCCATTAAGATTGAACCTGTCACCGCTTGAAGCGCCATCCCCCTTTCAAACGAAAGGCATCCCCTATTGAAAGGATTCGAGCAATGTCTGTACCTGCAAAAAATCTGCCGGCAATTCTGCCTCAAAACCCATTTTTCTGCCGGAATACGGATGCCTGAAACCCAGCTGCCAGGAATGAAGCATCTGTCTGGGGGCCACGCTCTTTTTTTTTCGATATCTTCTGGGTTGATAGATGAGATCCCCAATCAAGGGGTGCCCCAGGGCATAAAAATGCACCCTGATTTGATGGGTTCTTCCTGTTTTTAAAACAGCCTCAACCAGGCAGGCGGTTTTAAACGTTTTTTTGACTTTCCAGCAGGTTGTGGCAGATTTCCCCTGTTCATGGCGGATGGCCATTATCTTTCTCTTCACCGGATGCCGGCCAATGGGAAGATTGATCTCTCCCCGGACATCTGAAAAATTTCCAGAAACCAGGGCCAGATATTTTTTCTCCACCCGCCGCTGCTGGAATTCTTTTTGCAGAAAATGTAATGCCGCCCTTGTTTTTGCAATGACCATCAAGCCGGAGGTATCTTTATCCAATCTGTGAACAATACCAGGCCTGAAAGGATCCTCCCCCACATGTTTTATGTTTGGCACATGAAACAATAACCCGTTTACAAGGGTCCCGGAAAAATTTCCCGGTCCAGGATGGACCACCATGCCCGGATTTTTGTTAATCACCATGATATGATCATCTTCAAATATCATATCCAGATCCAGCTTTTCAGGCAGAATCGCAGTATCAATATCGGGATCAGGAATTTGTCCGCTAATCGTATCTCCGGTTCTCACCCGGTATCCCGGTTTTTTTCGCTGATGATTCACCCGGATATCTCCCGTATTCACCAACCTGACCGCCCTGTTCCGGGAGCAGTCTGTGCTGAAATTGGAAATGATGGTATCCAGGCGGGTGTCTTTTAGATCTTCATCTATAATAATCGTCAGTTTCATGATATCAAAAAAAACCGGCGGACTTTTTATGGTCCGCCGGTTTTCAAATGCGTGTGATCCTAAAGTGTGTCAGGTGAAAAGATTCTCAATTTCCTGCATCATTTCTTTTTCATCTATATCTTTAGCTGTGGACAACTCTTGAACCAATAAATTCTGAGCCGTATCAAGCAGCTTACGCTCACCAAAAGAAAGATCTTTTTCAAGCTTTAACTGGAATAGATCTCTAAAAACTTCAGCGACATCGTAGATTGAACCGGTTTTAATCTTATCCATGTATTCCCGGTATCTCCGATTCCATGTCTGGTTATCAGCCCCTTGTGCCTTTTCCTGCATAACCTTGTAGACTTCCGGAACCTCTGTTTCAGGAATAACTTCCCTCAGGCCGACGGATTCCACGTTTGAAGTCGGAATCATGATGACCATACCATTTTCCACGATCTTCATCATGTAAAAGTTCATGGTGTCCCCGTTTATTTCCTTGCTCTCAATTGACTCAATGCAGCCAACACCATGAGCAGGATAAACTGCCAGGTCCCCTTTGGAAAATTCTTTTTTGGTTGATGCTGCCCTTATGACTTTGGTTTTTTCACCCATTAGATCTCCCACCTTTTTTTATAAAACAATTAGCCCATTCTTGAACAGATAACCACATATTAACAATATTGTCAATGACATTAATTTTGTGAAATCTTGTGTACCGTGAAATTTTCCTTTGAATAACGGGGGTTTTCTGTCTTATTTTTCTGCCCGTTGAGACAATCCAAACCATCGTTTTTGACGGGCATACAATATAGACAAAATGAGGTGGGGAACCGTCATGGCAATAGCATAAAGCCGAGGATGACCATACGCCTTAGCAGCGGTTGGTATTGAATACATTCATGGCGGCAGTTACGCCATTTTCAAGGAGGTATAAACAGGCATCTGAGGCAGTATCAATACACTGATCCAGGCGAGTGATTTCATCCGGGGAAAACCGGCCAAGGACGTGCCCGGTTACATCTGCGCCTGATCCGGGATGGCCGACCCCCACGCGAATTCGAATACAATCTTTTTTGCCAAACGCCTCAAGGATGGACCGAACACCGTTATGCCCGCCATGCCCACGGCCTTTAACGATTTTTATTTTTCCAAATGCCAGATCCATATCATCATGAACAATAATGATATCCTGTATGTTAACTTTATAATAGGCGGCAAATTTATGGATGGGCACTCCGCTTCTGTTCATATACGTTAACGGTTTTATGATAAACACATTCTGGCCTTTAATCGTGTCTTTCACATATTCAGAATCAAAGCGGGATTTATCAAAGGAAAGGTGGGATTTTAAAGCAATGTCGTCAACAACTAGAAAACCGATATTGTGACGGGTCTGGTCGTATCCTTTACCGGGATTGCCCAGACCCGCCACAATTTTAAATTTTGAACCTGACATCTAGGATGACATCACCTTAAGAGGGTTTTTCCTCATTCACAACCTCTTCCAGATCTTCTTCCTCTTCTTCAGTTTCTTGCTCATCAACTGTCGGCGCCACAATGGTGATGACGGTATAGTTAACTTCATGGGGAATTTCAATATGCTCACCCAGATCAATCTCATCAACATGGATGGCATCACCCACATCAAGATCAGTGATATCAATCTGGATTGTATCGGGCGTGTCAGCCGGCTTGCAGACCACATCAAGCTCACGTCGAATAACCTGAAGGAATCCCCCGGCTTTGACACCTTTGCTGACACCCACCGCTTCAACCTGTACACTGACAGTCACTTTTGTATCCAGGTTGACCTCATGCAGATCAACATGCAGGTAATTCAAACCAAAGGTGTCCATCTGCATATCTTTGAGCATGACAATTTTTTTTTCTCCAGAATCCCCGTCAACCTTGAGATTAAAAAAAAGACCCATGGAACCATTTTTCCGGATGATTCTATCAAATTCAATGGTGCCAAGAGAAAGCATTTCAGCTTTTTTCTTTGCCCCGTACATAATGGCAGGTATTTCATGATTTCTTCTTAATTTTCTGGCAGCACCCTTACCGCTTTTTTCTCTCAATTTGGCATTTAATTCAATTAATTCCAAAGTTTTTTCCTCCGTAACTCCATGCATCATTCATGCAGAAGACTAATATATCAATTATTCTATACAAATAGAGAATTTACAGAATCACCCCTGTAACTGCGTACAATTGCCTCTCCGACCAACTTGGCAATGGAAAGCGTCTCAATCTTGCCACATTGTTTTGCCTCTTCGGACAAAGGGATGGTATCTGTTGCAACAAGAGAACTTAAAGATGACTGGTTTATCCGATCAATGGCCGGGCCTGAAAGCACGGCATGGGTACAATAGGCATGAACCGCTTTTGCACCATTCTCCACAATAACACTTGCAGCCTCTGTCAATGTGCCTGCCGTATCCACCATATCATCGATAATGATGGCTGTTTTATCCTGGACATCCCCGATAATGGCCATGGCTTTTGCCTTATTTGGCGCACTTCTTCTTTTATCGACAATGGCAAGGCTGGCATTGAGCCGTTTTGCATAGGCCCTGGCTCTCTCAACGCCGCCGGCATCGGGTGACACAACAACCAAATTATCAGGATGACGGGCTTTAATGTCATCAATGATGACCGGGGCCGCATACAGGTTATCCACCGGACAATTAAAAAACCCTTGTATTTGTCCAGCATGCAGATCCATTGTAATTACCCGGTGAACCCCGGTATTATCAAGCAGATCTGCGACTAATTTAGCACTTATGGGAACCCTGGGAGACACTTTTTTATCCTGCCGGGAATATCCAAAATAAGGAATGACTGCGGTAATTCTATTGGCAGAAGATCGTTTAAATGCATCAATCAACAGCAGCAATTCAACGAGATTGTCATTCACAGGGTGACACGTGGACTGTATCACAAAAATTTCCTGTTTTCTGACGTTCTCCTGAATTTCAACCTGGATTTCACCATCACTGAATCGATTGGCCTTTAATCTTCCTAACGGTTTTGCAAGGTATTCTGAAATCATATTCGAAAGAACAGGATTCGAATTTCCCGCAAAAAGCGACAAACCATTCATATCAAATCTCTTTTTTCCCCATTATAAAAATTGTGGTTTAAAAATATGGCTGGGGCGAGAGGACTCGAACCTCTGAATGCAGGGATCAAAACCCTGTGTCTTACCACTTGACGACGCCCCAATACAATAATCAATACAATCAACTCACATTTTTAGTTAAACGAGGCAAGAAATACCTTTCTTTTGCTCCCAGCCCACTGCTTCAAAAGTCTATCATAGCCCTTTCTTGCGCTTTCCCGGGTTGAGAAAAGAGCAAAAAGAGATGAGCCGCTTCCCGTCATATGGACGTTTTGCTCCAGCAACAACCCCATCTCTTCTTTTGTTTCCTTGATCTCAGGATATAATCTGCACGCCGATTCTTCAAGGTCATTGTGCATCTGATCCTGTATATCAAATTCCTGTCCCCTTAACGGCACATTCAAACCAGTATTAATAGTGTATTTTTGATTTAATGTCAATCTAAAATCAATATTTTTATATACTTTGGCTGTTGACGATGCCATCCCGGGATCACACAAAACAAGATAATAAGGTTTCAAATCGGCTACTTTTTCAAGTTGTTCTCCGACACCCTTTGCGATTGCCGGGCTTCCAAAAATAAAAAACGGAACATCCGCCCCCAGATCCAGTCCCATTTTCATTAATTCCACCGTTGAAAAAGGGGTCTTAAAATGCGTATTCAAGGCCATTAAAACAGCCGCTGCATTGCTGCTCCCCCCCCCCAGTCCACCGCCCGGCGGAATTCTTTTGACAATATCAATGGAAAGGCCTTTTTTTTCTTTCCGCCCCATTGCGCCCAGCCACCGATAAAACGAGATTGCGGCCTTCAGGGCCAAATTTGATTCATCTTCAGGAACACCGGGATAATCACAGGTAATTGACATCTCTTTTGCGGAAAAATCAAGGTAGATGTCATCACACAGGTCAATCCGGGTCATCAACGAATAAAGGTTATGATACCCATCCTTTCGTTTGGATGTAACATATAAAAATAAATTTATCTTTGCAAAGGAGAGAACCTTTTCTTTCAAGCCTTGGCCTCAACAAATGCGATCCTGATTTCACTGAGTAATGCTTTGAGCAGGTTCGTTTCTTCCCCGGTCAAATTACCCTTGGTTTTTTCTTCCAGCATGGCAATAATATCAATGGTATCCTTTGCCAGTCCGAGGTTTTTTTTTCTTTTCCCGGTGGAGGGGTCCTCAACCTTGCCCAGTTGAACAAGCCCTGATGAATATAATGATAAAATAAAACTTGAAAAATCAATCTTTGGCGACGGGCCTTTGTTGGCTGAAGGATCATCACTCATCACAAAACCGTTTCCCTCGGGCATTTTCTTTCTCCTTAAATATTTTTTAGCCGAATGTCCATTCAAGATCAAAGTGATCTTTTGTCACGGATGCAAGGTACCCGTCAAAATAAAAATTTTCAACCCAATATTTTTTATTTAAATACTGAACAACCAGATGTCTATCATCCACAACCCTTTTTATTTTGGCGTTTGACAGCCCTTTGATCCCATCCGTTGTTTTCTTTAATACCGCTTCTTTTGCCGTAAAGGCCCTGAAAAAAATGAGGGATTTGTCCTGGTGACCAAAATGACTTGCCTCATCCGAATCTACTATTTTTTGAAATAGGGCATCGGAAACATCTTTAAGCCGCTCCAGGTCAATGCCGATTTTTTCTGTTGAAACGATACCACCCACAAACTCCGGTTTATGACTGACAGACCAGAAGATCCCATTTGATGGCAGGGGCACCCCCAATTCATTTTTTGCAAACCCAGGGATGAGATGCTTTGATTTCACGGCCGATTCCCAGGCACTCGCCCGGGCCAACCGGCTTAAAGCGGCAACATTCTCTTTTCCTTTCAACGCTTTTATGGTTTCAGGTACCTTTATAATAACGGGATATAAACGAATGATCAACTCTCCTCATTTTCCAGTCGAATAATGATATCGGCAACCGTTGTACCCGCTCCCTCCTCGTGAACGAACAAGGGATTAATATCCAGCTCTTTTATCATGGGATGATTATCTGCCATGGCTTTTAACGCAACAATATGTTTTTCTATGGTTTCAATATCCGAAGGCTTCTCCCCGCGAAGTCCTTTAAGGATCGGATACCCTTTTATAGCTTTCACCATTCTCCGGGCAACATTTCTGCCCATGGGGGACAGCCTGAACACGACATCTTTATACACTTCAACAAAGATCCCCCCCAGCCCGAACATCACCGCATGTCCAAAAACCGGGTCCTTGGACAATCCCAATATCACTTCTTTTCCTTTTGGGGCCAGTTTCTGGATCAGGATACCCTCTATTCTGGCATCCGGGTTATAGGCCACAGCTTTTCCCATGATGGTATCAAAAGCGTCTTCCAGGCCGTTCGCATCCTTCACCCCCACGACAACCCCACCGGCATCGGTCTTGTGCAGAATATCCTGGGACACAATTTTCATGACAACCGGATACCCGATCTGATCTGCAATTTTGCAGGCCTCTGGTTTGTTTTTCGCCAATGCCATGGGAAGCGTTTGAAATCCGTAACACTTGAGGATCTCATTTCCATCCAGCTCACCCAAAACCAGCCGGCCTTCTTTTAAGTACCCATCAATAATCGCACTGGCCTTAGCAGTATCATACACCAGGTCAAACGGCGGCAGAATTTTTCTGGAAAGCCACTTTATACCTTCCCTTAAAGCCCCCAAAGATCTGGCCGCACTTTCCGGAAACTGATACACGGGAATTTTATGCTTCTGCAAAAGCTTGACACCATCGGACACATCCACAACCCCCATAAATGCACAGACAATGGGTTTTATGCTGTTCCTGGCGATGTGAACAATGGCTTCAGCCGTACCAATAGCATCGGTCATGGATTGCGGCGTTAAAATAATCAAGGCTGCGTCCACCCCCCGATCACTTAATACGGTTGCCAGTGTATTTTCATACCGGTCTTTTGCCGCATCGCCGATCACATCCACAGGATTATGGAAATTGGCTGTGGCGGGTAGATATTTCTTCAATTCTTTAATGGTTTCATCAGAAAACGTTGCCAGCTTCAAGCCGGATTGTTCACTCATGTCTGTTGCAATAATACCGGGACCACCGGCATTGGTAATAATGGCAATCTTATCCCCGGTTGGGTACTTGTTTCCCGCAAATGCCTGGGCATAGTCAAACAATTGATTGACCGTTGAACATCGAAGGATCCCTGACATGGTAAAAATGGCATCATACAGTGCATCAGAACCGGCCAGGGCACCGGTATGAGAGGCGGCAGCTTTAGCGCCGGCATCCGAGGAACCGGATTTAATGACAATCACATGGGTGGGATGGGTACCCGAGGTCATCTCCCTGACTTCGGAGATAAATTCTTCCGCACCCCGGGAGAGTTCTTCCATATAGATCATCACCACATCCGTATCCGGATCATTATGATAATATCTTAATAAATCCAGCTCATCCACATCTGCCTTGTTTCCAATGGAAATAAATTTTGAAAACCCGAACCCTTTGTCTGCCGCATAATCCAGCACTGCCGTGCACAGCGCGCCACTCTGGGAGATAAACGACACATTTCCGGGTTTGGGCATTCTTGAAGAAAAACTGGCGTTCAACGAAACCGTCGGAGACGGATTGATCACCCCCAGACAATTGGGTCCCACCAATCTTATCTTTGCTTTGGCACACAGCTGTTTAATTTTAATTTCAATCTGAGCCCCTTCTCCCCCCACTTCCTTAAACCCGGCAGAAACAATCACAATGCCTTTAACCCCTTTTGAAATGCACTCTTTAACCGCCTGTAAAGCCGCTTTCGGGGGAAGGATAATCATCCCCAGGTCAATGGGATCTGGAATATTTGCGATACTTGTATAGCACTTTACGCTCAGGATGGATTTGGCTTTTGGGTTCACCGGATAAAGCGTTCCGGTAAAGCCGCCGTATAAAATATTGGCAAAAATATCATGTCCCACCTTTCCTTTTTGCGTTGAAACGCCGATCACCGCAACGGTCTCAGGTGCAAAAATTGCGTCCAGTCTATCCATTTTCCCCCCTATTGTTTTAAACGATAACGATATTTGTTCACATTATCATGATATAATACAATTTTCCACAACCGGATTATCATTCGATTCTCAGCTATCTGCGGATGTATTATTCTGGGCAAGGCCCAACATTTTTACTAAAAAAACCAATTACCGGAATCAACATATAGTTGAAACCGGCAATTGGTTCTCTATATTCTTAAGACGGTTATGTTACTTGTTCAGCAGCCTTAGGCTCATGATCAAAATAAAATCGTCCATATGGCTTGTCTTTTAAGTCGTCTTCTTTGTTGCGCCAATGGGCACATATAACAAATATGCTCCCATTGACGCGCCTTGAATACGACTCAAAATCCTAAGCCATATTTTGGACGATTTAATTCCGATCATAAGCCTTAAAGCGTTAATTGTGCCGATTTAAGCGTATTTTTCATGAGCATGGCAATGGTCATTGGTCCGACACCGCCGGGAACAGGGGTAATTTTTCCTGCAATTTCCTTGGCTGCATCAAAGTCCACATCACCTTTAAGAATCGCTTTTCCGGTTTTCTCATTCATGCCCACCCTGTTGACCCCCACATCAATAACGGTTGATCCGGGTTTTATCCATTCAGGTTTCACAAGATCAGGAACACCGGCAGCCACGATAAGGATATCCGCACGTTTACAATGGAATGCCAGATCCTTTGTCCGGGTATGGACAATGGTCACGGTGGCATTGGCACCCACGCCTTTCTGGGCCATCATCATGGCAATGGGTTTACCGACAATATTGGATCTTCCCACAACCACCACTTCCGCACCCGAGGTTTCCGTGCCTGATCTGACGATCATTTCCTGAATACCGGCCGGCGTGCAGGGAAGAAATTTTGCTTCATCACCACCGATCATCAACCGCCCGACATTGACCGGATGAAAAGCATCCACATCTTTATCCGGATTAATAGCATTCAATACCTTTTTATCGTCAATGTGTTTGGGCAGCGGCAATTGAACCAGGATACCGTGAATGGCCGGATCATTATTATATTTATCAATCAATGCCAGAAGATCTTCTTCAGAGATATCCACCGGCTGATCATCCTGTATTTCATGAAACCCGACACTGATCGCTGTCTTGACCTTAAGGGTAACATAGGAGATGGATGCTGGACTTGATCCCACAAGGATGGTGACAAGACCCGGCACAACACCATGTTTTTCTTTCATCTGGGCGACTTCCTCTTTGATCTCCGCGAGGATCGCCTTTCTTATTTCAGTTCCGCTAATAATTTCAGCAGTCATCTTAAAAGCCTCCATATATAAGGTTTAATCGAAAACCATAATTTTTCTGCGTGCAAACCGGGCTTAAACACTTTATTTTAAGCCCGGTGTTGAAAATTTCAAAAACAACTATTTTCTTAAAATCCTTTAGAATACGCCCTGAACCTTTCCAGTTTCAACATCCACATCGACCCTCTTGAATGCAGGGTTGGAACCCGTACCCGGCATCAGGCTGATGGCGCCGGCAACCGGAACGATGAAACCAGCTCCACCATAAGTCAAGACCTCTCTTATGGTCAATCGCCAGCCCGTTGGAACGCCCTTAAGTGCGGGGTTGTCAGACAGGGACAGATGGGTTTTCACCATGCACAAACCGAGGCCTGCCAATTCAGGATCTGCCTGAATTCTGGCAAGGGCGGTAAGGGCATCAGCAGAATAATCCACACCATCTGCACCGTAAACCTCTTTGGCAACCAGCTCGATTCTCTCTTTGACCGGCATATCAAGTTCATAAAGAAATTTAAATTCAGACGTTTCTTCACAAGCCGCAACAACCGCTTCTGCAAATTCAACAGCACCATCTCCGCCATGTTCCCAGTGGCGGGAAAGGGCGACCCTTGCGCCTTCAGCTTCACACAGCTCACGGACCTTGGCAATTTCTGCATCTGTATCTGTATAGAATGCATTGATGCAGACAACAGGTGCAATGCCTGCTTTTCTGACGTTTCTAATGTGATGAATCAGGTTGTCACATCCTTTTGCAACCCATTCGACATTTTCACTATTATATTCTTCAGGCATGGCTTTACCCGGAACAGGTACCGGCGCACCGCCGTGGCATTTAAGCGCTCGAATAGTTGCAACAACAACGGCACAATTGGGTTTAAGACCGGAATAACGGCATTTGAGGTTCCAGAATTTTTCAAATCCAATGTCCGCACCAAAACCGGATTCAGTCACATGGTAATCGGCCAGTTTAAGCCCTACCCTGTCTGCAATAATAGAACTCTGACCAATGGCAATATTGGCAAAAGGTCCTGCATGGACGATAACGGGCTGGCCTTCCAGGGTCTGTATTAACGATGGATTCAGCGCATCCACCATCCAGGCGGTCATGGCACCGGCTACCTGAAGATCTTCAGTGGTAACGGGTTTTCCCTTTTTCGTATAGGCCACAACAATTTTACCCATTCTTTCCCGCATGTCTTTGAGATCGGTTGCAACTGCAAGAATCGCCATGACTTCTGAAGACACGGCAATACCGAATTTTGATTTCATCATGAAACCGTCAGACTTGCCATTTACACCGTCAATACCAATGATGATATTTCTCAAGGCCTGGCAGCAGAAATCCATGATCCAACCCATTTCCACTTTTGTGGGATCAATGTCGATTCTTTCCATGCCGGACAATCGGGTTAACTGCTCATCCGTATAATTTCTCTCATGCTGCAGGCGAGAGGTCAAGGCTACCATTGCAAGGTTGTGGGCATTCATGATGGCATTGATATCACCGGTAAACCCCAAAGAAAAAGGCGTTAAAGGGATACATTGTGCCAAACCACCGCCGGCTGCGGAGCCTTTAATGTTCATGGTCGGTCCACCGGACGGTTGACGAATAGCGGCACAAACACTTTTACCGATTTTACCAAGGCCCTGTACAAGGCCCATTGCTGATGTTGATTTACCTTCACCCAGCGGGGTTGGTGTGATAGCGGTTACATTAACATATTTGCCATCGGGTTGATCTTTAAGACGGTCAAGCACTGCTCTAAAATCTATTTTAGCGATATAGTGACCCTGGGGAAGAAGCTCTTCTTTGGTCAGCCCCAGTTTCTCACCGATTTCATAGATGGTAAGCATTGTTTTTTCTGCATCTTCTGCAATTTCCCAGTCTAAATGTTTGGTTGGATCTAGTGCCATGGTTTACTCCTTTATTTTGATGGACTCAACGCATGAGTCGTTATAAAAAATAGTGATATAACATTATATATAAGTATTGATCATAAAAAGCTTAACTGAACCAACTACCTATTAAATAAAATACAAAAAATCAACTTTTTTCGCTTGATCGGTTTGAATTTATTAATTAAATTCCATTCACCTTTGTACCACACTGTAGAGAAGTCCCAAAAAACCTTGCTGTATAGGCTTTTTAGTGATTTAAGCTAAAAATCATTAAATTCTCTCATCTATTGACAAAAAAATCCACAGATTATAAGTCATATTCTGTTATTAACTATTTAAGCGTATGATAAGGGTATTGGTATGAATAGAATCATGTTGGTGTTATTCGTGTTTGATTTAGCCATTCCAGCTCATATCTGCCCTTTTCAGATAACGACCCGTCAGTTTAATCTTAACCCCCCCCAACTTATAACTATCTTTAATAATCTTAGGAGGTAATAGTGGGATTTGAAATAACCAAAGAAACCTATGCCGGAGGCATCAAAGGCATCACCATAGGAAAAGGTGATAATACCCTTACCGTCGGCGGTCAAACCAGTTATCCGTTTTATCAATTTGAAGGCACCATGCCCAATAAACCCATCATTGCAATGGAAATTTGGGATATAGACCCTGCTGAAGACTGGCCGGAAGCAGCCAAAGCACCTTTCAAAGATGTTCTGTCTGACCCTGCCGCATGGGCAAAAAAATGTGTAGAAGAGTATAGTGCCCAAGCCATTGTTCTTCAGTTAAAAAGCATTGATCCCAATGACAAGGATGCCGGTGCTGATGAGGCAGCGGAAACAGTAAAAAAGGTATTGGGTGCCATCAACGTTCCATTGATTGTCTGGGGATGCACCGTGCCGGCCAAGGATGAAGAAGTATTTAAAAAAGTCTGTGAAGTGTGTGATGGAGCTAATCTGTGTATCGGACCAGTTGAAGAAAAAAATTACAAAGGAATTGGTGCCGCTGCCATGGGATATGGCCACACGGTTATTTCTTCTTCTCCCATTGATGTCAACCTTGCCAAACAGGTCAATATTCTGCTTGAAAATTTAGGCGTTTCCCTTGATAAAGTCATTGTTGATCCTACCACTGGCGGCCTGGGATATGGAATGGAATATTCCTACTCTGTTATGGAACGATTAATCCAGGCAGCCATGACCCAGGGGGATGATAAACTTCAAAACCCCATGATCAATAACCTGGGAAATGAAGTCTGGAAGTGCAAAGAAGCCAAACTGCAAGCGGATGAGGCACCGGAACTGGGTGACCCTGAAAGAAGAGCGATTCTCATGGAAGCTGTTGGTGCGGTATCCTACCTGCTGGCCGGTTCCAGCATTCTGATGATGCGGCATCCCGAATCCATCAAGCTGGCAAAAGCATTTATTGAACTGATCTCTGACGGCGGCTCCGCAATGGATATTGCCCCAATTGCAAAACAGCTTGACGATGTGGATATTGATTTTGCCAGCATGTCACCGGAAGTGGATCTGACAATTGAAGAAGAGAAAAAAGCGGCTCCGGCTAAAAAAGCGGCTCCAGCTAAAAAAGCAGCTCCAGCAGCGGCGGCAGCACCCGCTGCTAAAACAGAAGCACCAAAAGCGGCAGCAGCCCCTGCGCCTAAAGAAAAAGTCGCTGCAGCCCCTGCTGTAGATCCCGAAGTTGAGGCCAAAGCAAAGGCTGATGCAGAGATCAAGGCAAAAGCCGATGCAGAGGCCAAGGCCAAAGCAGACGAAGCAGCCAAGGTTAAAGCGGCAGCTGACGCCAAAGCAAAGGTAGAGGCAGAAGCCAAAGCAAAGATAGAAGCAGAGAAACAAGCTGAAAAAGATGCTGCCTCTGACCGTGAAAAACAAGAACAGGCGTTGAGAGAAAAACGAGCTGCTGAACGAGAAGCAGCTGCCGCTAAAAGAGCGGTAGCACCCGAAACAGCAGTCGCCATGACGGCTGCAAAAATCCAGAAATCAGACCTTGAAAAAATAATTGAGAGCCTTGACAGGACTCATAAAAGAGTAAAAGCATAAAACAAATTAATGATGCATTTAATCATTATCAATAATTAGGAGGAGGAACCTCTAATGGCGGAAAGTAAAAAAGAAAAAGCACCTAAAGTTTGTGATCCTAAAGAAGCCAGCATCGACCTGGGAACTCAGGAGTTACTAGCACGAGCGCAGAAAATGGGGATTGACACTGTCTTTGACAGAGCCGTTAACATGAAACCCTGTGCCATCGGCATGCAGGGGATTTGCTGCAAGAACTGCTCAATGGGACCCTGCCGGCTTCCCTTGCCCAAGGGCGGGATTGAAGGTGAAGACAATAGAAAAGGTCTTTGCGGTGCCACTGCAAACACGATTGCAGCCAGAAACTTCATCCGCATGATTGCCGGTGGTGCATCTGCCCATTCTGATCATGGCCGATGTGTCGCAGAAGTCTTCCTGTCTGCTGCAAGAAAAGAAACCACAGCCTACCAGATCAAAGATACGGAAAAATTAATAGCCATGGCACCCCATTTAGGGGTCGCCACAACCGTTGAAGTGGATGGTGAAACAAAAGACAGGGAAATCGATGAAATAGCCCTGGAAGTTGCAGAAGTTGCCATCAGGGAATGGGGAAAACCCGAGGGTGAACTCCTCTACTTGAAAAGAGCACCGAAGCCCTTGTATGAAAAATGGAAAAAACAAGGGGTTCTGCCCAGAAATATTGACCGGGAAATTGTTGAAATCATGCACCGGACCCACATGGGCGTAGACCAGGATTATAAAAACCTCATGAAACAGGGCACCAGGGCTGCACTGGCTGATGGTTGGGGCGGTTCCATGCTGGCCACTGATCTTCAGGATGTTTTGTTCGGTACCCCCTATCCCCTCCAGTCTGAAGCAAATCTGGGGATCATGAAAGAAGATCATGTGAACATTATTGTTCATGGCCATGAACCCATTCTTTCAGAAGTGATTGTTGCGGTTGCTCAGTCCCAGGAAATGCTAGATTATGCAGCCTCAAAAGGGGCTAAAGGCATTCAGTTGGGCGGTATCTGCTGTACAGCCAATGAAATGCTCCAACGTCACGGTATCCCCACGGCAGCCACTTTCCTACAGCAGGAACTGGCCATCATTACCGGTGCCTGTGATGCCATGGTTGTGGACATCCAGTGTATCATGCAGAACCTGGCCAATGTGGCAAAATGCTTCCATACCAAACTGATCACCACCCATCCCATTGCAAAAATGGAACAGGACAACGTCATTCATATTGAATTTGACGAACATCATGCCCTGGAAGATGCCAAACGTATCGTTAAAATGTCCATTGATAATTTTGCAAACCGTGGTGCAGACGTCATGATTCCGCCCTATAAGACCAAACAGGTGGCTGGTTTCGGTGTTGAATCCATTCAGTACCACCTGGGCGGCACCTTCCGCGGCACGTATTACACCTTGAATGACAATATCATCAATGGCCGTATCCGTGGTATTGCCGGTGTGGTTGGCTGTAACAATGCCCGAACGAAACACAATGACGGTCATATCAAAGTCGTTAAAGAACTGATCAAAAATGATGTCATTGTCCTGACCACAGGCTGCAACGCCATTGCATGCGCCATGGAAGGACTGTTGACCCCGGAATCTGCTGCAGTACACTGTGGTCCCGGCCTTGCTGAAATTTGTGAAACCGTTGGAATTCCACCGGTTCTCCACCTGGGGTCCTGTGTAGACAACAGCCGGATCCTTTTGGCCGCAACAGAAGTGGTCAAGGCTGGCGGACTGGGCAATGATATTTGCGATCTTCCCGCTGCAGGAAGTGCACCGGAATGGATGAGTGAAAAAGCCATCTCCATTGGACACTATTTTGTTGCATCCGGTGTTTACACTGTCTTTGGCGTGACCCTGCCCACATCCGGTGCTCCGGTGTTCCATGACTATATTTCCAAAGAAATGGAAAAGATTTACGGCGGCAAATGGGATCTTGAAGTTGATCCCATCAAACATGCCCATCTCATGATTGCCCATATTGATAAAAAGAGAAAAGAACTGGGCATTGATAAGGCCAGAGAAAGAGTTATGATGGATATGGCATCCCGTCAGGCACTTGAAGCATAATTAATTTTTGAGGAAAAAACCTGTTTATACAGAGAAAATAAATTAAATCCTCAACGAAGGAGGAACATAATATGTCCAAATTAATCGCATTTGCTGCCATTCAGGGTGGTTATAAAGTAGTTTCACAGGTGGAAGGGGAGCTTGAAAAAGCCCTGCAAACCTATGACGCCAGTACTAAAGTAGGATTCCCGAATACAGCATATTATCTGCCGGTCATCTATTCATTGACCGGGCTTAAAGTTGAAACCCTGGAAGACCTTAAAAAACCCATGGCGTTTGCCAGAGGACTTCTGCCCCCCCATATCAAATTGAAAACCTGGCTTCCCTACCTGGGGCCACTCCTTGATGCCGGTATGGCGGGTATCATCTCCTATGAAATCAAAGAAGCCTTAAGATATCTCTATGAGCCCGATTTCTATATTGCCCAGGAAGACCCGGATGTCGAGAATGGTAAAATCTGGGTGGGCGCCGCTGATGATACGATCCTGAGAAAACGAGGGGTTGAATTTGTTGATGGCTCAGCACCTGGTTTTGCTGCCATGGTCGGTGCGGCACCCAACAAAGAAATCGCCAAAATGATTGTTGAAGACTACCAGAAACGATCCCTTTATATTTTCTGTGCAGCCAATCACAATGGCAAAACCCTGATTCAACAATGTCTGGATGCTGGAATGCAGATCGGGTGGAACACCCGTATTGTACCATTTGGCCCGGATATCTCTTCTGCCGTCTTTGCCCTTGGCTTTGCCAACAGGGCTGCCATGGCATTTGGCGGGGTTCAGCCGGGTGATTTTAAAACCATCCTGAAATACAACAAAGAAAGGGTTTTTGCCTTTGTCAACGCCTTGGGCGATGTGGGCACCGAATGGGGTGTGGCAGCCGCCGGTTGCGTTAACTGGGGGTTCCCGACTATTGCAGACACAGAAATTCCTGAAATTTTACCCACGGGTATTTGTACCTATGAACATGTTGTGGCTCCGGTTGCCCATGAAGATATGGTCCAGAAATCTGTTGAAGTCAGGGGTCTTAAAGTTCAGGTTGCTGATATTGATATTCCTTGTGCATTTGGTCCTGCCTATGAAGGTGAGCGTGTTAGAGGCGCAGATCTATATGCCCAGTGCGGTGGTGGTAAGACCCAGTGTACTGAGCTTGTTAAAATGGCGGATATGAGTGAGATTGAAGATGGAAAGATCAACCTTGTCGGACCTGATCTTGACGGCATCAAAGAAGGGGGCACCTTTCCCCTGGGAATTTTTGTCCAGATTGCCGGCCGTGAATTCCAGGAAGATTTTGAACCCATCATGGAACGACAGATCCATCATCTGATCAATTATATTCAGAGTATCATGCATATCGGACAAAGGGACATCTCCTGGGTCCGTATTTCTAAAGCCGCCATTGAAAAAGGCTTTACCCTGAAAGACATTGGTGTGGTCCTCCATGCTAAATTCCATCAGGATTTTGGAAAAATTGTGGACAAGGTTCAGGTAACGCTTTACACCAACCCCGAGGATGTAGACAAGATGACCGCTACAGCCAGGGAAAACTACCAGTTACGTGACGCTCGAGTCGACAACATGAAAGACGAGGATGTGGAAACATACTACTCGTGTACCCTGTGCCAGTCTTTTGCCCCCAGCCATGTCTGTTCGGTCAGCCCGGAAAGAACAGGGCTCTGCGGCGCATACAACTGGATGGACTGCAAGGCTGCCTTTGAAATCAACCCCACAGGTCCCAACCAGCCCATTGAAAAAGGCGAATGTGTTGATCCCAAACTGGGCCAGTGGAAAGGGGTTAACGACTTTATTTACAAAGCTTCCAGAGGTGCTGTAACCCATTACAACTTCTACTCCATGGTTGTGGATCCCATGACCACATGCGGCTGCTGCGAATGTATCGCTGCCATGCTGCCGGGCTGTAACGGTGTTATGACGGTTGGCCGGGATTATTCCGGCGATACCCCCTGTGGCATGAAGTTTACAACACTGGCCGGTGTTATGGGCGGCGGAGCCTGCTCACCCGGATTTGTCGGTCATTCAAAACACAACATCACCCAGGGTAAATTTATCTTAGGGGATGGGGGCCTCCTGAGAATGGTCTGGATGCCCAAGATGCTGAAAGATGAGCTGAAAGACAGGATTGTTGCCCGGGGAGAAGAAATGGGTGTTCCGGGTCTTTTTGACATGATTGCCGATGAAACCGTTGGAATTACGGAAGAAGAGATTCTTCCCTTCCTCAAGGAAAAAGGCCATCCTGCACTTACGATGGAATCCCTTGTTTGATAATAACTAAATAAACAAAAAAGGTCCGGCAGCTGTTCCCACCAGAAATTGTGTTGCCGGACCTTTCCCATAAAGTTTTTTAAAACTTAAGGAGAAAAAAATGGCATTAACCGGTATACAGATATTCAAACTCCTCCCCAAAACAAATTGTAAGGAGTGCGGAGTTCCAACATGCCTTGCCTTTGCAATGAACCTTGCATCAGGAAAGGCTGAACTGGACAGTTGCCCATATGTTTCTGATGAAGCAAAAGAACAACTGGCCGAAGCGTCTGCTCCCCCCATCCGTCCCGTAAAGCTGGGGAAAGGTGTTCGCCAGGCCACAACAGGTGGAGAAACTGTTCTTTACAGACACGAAAAAACCTTTTTCAACTCAACGGTCCTGGCCGCAACCGTGGCATCGGATATTGATGCTGCAGCACTTGATAAAGCCCTTAAAACTTACAATGCATTCCAGTTTGAACGGGTTGGCTTAAATCTACGGCCTGAACTTCTGGTTGTAAAAGATGCCGGAAGCGGTGCGGAAGCGTTTGCCACCGTTGCAGGCAAAATCGCCAAAGAATCTGAATTCAACCTGGTTCTAATGACCCAAGACCTGGATGTGATGAAAGCCGGTATAGAAGCCGCTGGTTTCAAACGCCCGCTGCTTTATGCTGCAACTGCTGACAATGTCGATGATATGGGCGCTCTGGCAAAAGAATTTGATCTTCCCCTTGCCGTAAAAGCAGATTCTGTGGACGCACTCCAGCCGTTGACAGAAAAATTGACAGGTATGGGACTTAAGGACCTTGTCCTGGATTCGGGATCAAGAGAAATCAAACAAGCCCTGGAAGACCAGGTTGCCATCCGGCGTGCTGCCCTTAAAGCCGGTAATAAAGCCCTGGGGTTCCCCACCATAACATTCCCGTGTGAGATGGCCTCCAATCTGGATATGGAAACCCTGATTGCTGGTATGTTTGTTGCAAAGTACGGTGGAATCGTTGTCATGTCTGATTTCAGTGCAGAGTCTCTCTTCCCGCTTCTGCTTGAAAGACTCAATATTTTTACGGATCCTCAAAGACCCATGACCGTAACAGAAGGTATTTTTGAAATCGGTAACCCGGATGAAAATTCTCCGGTACTGGTTACCACTAACTTTGCCTTGACTTATTTTATCGTTTCCGGTGAAATTGAAGGGAGTAAAGTCCCCGCCTGGTTATTGGTTAAAGACTCTGAAGGTCTTTCCGTTCTGACAGCCTGGGCTGCTGGCAAATTTGGTGGCGATGATGTGGGCATGTTTGTTAAAAAGAGCGGCATAATGGACAAGGTAAAACATACAGAGCTCATTATTCCAGGGTATGCTGCAGCCATTGCAGGAGAAGTTGAAGAAGAACTTCCCGGCTGGACCATTACGGTCGGACCAAGGGAAGCTGCCCACCTGCCTGCATTCCTGAAAACAAAATAAATAACCAACAATACAAAGCCAGAACAGTCTCGCTGTTCTGGCTTAATAAATCAAACAGTTTAATTATAAAAGGAAGAGAACATGATACTTTTTGGTGAAAGTCTGAATGTCATTTCCACGGTCATTGGAAAAGAATTCAAACAAGCAGATCCAGCCAAACGTAATCCAGAGCCCATTCAGAAAGAAGTCCTGCGACAGAAGGAATTGGGAATGGATTACATCGACATCAACCTGGGGCCTGCAAAAAAATTCGGAACAGAGTTAATGCCATGGGTTGTCAATGTTGTTCAGGAAGCTGTTCCGGGAATGCCCTTGCTTCTTGACTCCTCTAACATTGATGCCATTGAAGCCGGACTGAAAGTGTGCAAACCTGCGGATCAACCCCATATTATCAATTCCATCATGGCACGACCGGAAAGATATGAAAAAATGGTTCCCATGGCCGCGCAATATGATGCTGATTTTGTTGCCCTGATGTGGGGCCCGGATGGCCTGCCAAGGGATGAAAATGAACGGGCTGCCCTGGCAGTTGAACTCATTTATTTCGCCAATGAGGCGGGTATTGCCAACGAAAGAATCTGGGTGGACGGCATTGTAACCCCTGTCAATATCCAGCAGCAGCAATCCATAAGCCTTATGAATTTCCAGATGATGCTGGAAGACATGGCACCCGGTGCAAAATCCACCTGCGGTCTTTCCAATATTTCCAACGGACCACCGGAACACCTGCGCGGTATCCTGAACCAGACCTTTATGGTGATGCTTGAAAAATATGGTATGAAATCCGTTATTTCAGATCCTTTGGACACACAATTGACAGCCATTGCAAAAGGCCAGCGCCAGGATATTGTTGACCTCATCTGGGGCATGATGGATGGCAATCAACCCGATATTGCAAGCCTTGAAAAAGAAATGCAGGATTATGCTAAAACCTATAAGGTTATCATGGGTGAAAATCTGTATTCTGATTCCTGGTTAGACATTTAGCATTTCTCAAGCTTTACGCGTTTTAGAAAGCCCCTGATCCTCTCGGACAGGGGCTTTTTCTTTATTTTCTCAAGATTGGCTTTATTTTATACAAAACAGTCTTATGTTTGATTTATATCAATCGTTACAGGAGGATTCTTAAAATTGACTGAACAGATAAAAGATACCTGGTATTATGTTGTTGTGCAAAATCCGGGCATATCCAATGAACACTTTGTGGGCTATACGGACAAAGAAACAGGGGCCACGTTTATACCGGCGTTTAAAACAAAAGAAATCGCCCAGCAATGTTTTTTGATCATGCCCAAGGATATCATGAATGATAAATATGAAGTCCAGGCCATTATAAAGGAAGACCTGTTGGAGCAGGCCCGGAAAAACGAGTATGACGTATTTTTGATGGATCACAAGGGAAGCGTATTAGAACAAATATCCTGATGTTATTGGGGTTCCATTAGATGTCTACACGAGAGGAGATATATTTTGAGCTTAAAACTTGCTGTTGGCGGCAAAGGCGGAGTAGGGAAAACCACGATTACGTCTTTAATTGCACGGTGCATTGCTGCATCAAATACTGAAACCAAAGTCATTGCCATCGATGCTGACCCTGTGGCCAATCTTGCTGCGGGTTTAGGGATTGATGAATCTAAACCCATCACCCCGATTTCAGAACTGTCTGATCTGATTGCAGAGAGAACCGGGGCCAAGCCCGGCACCATGGGCGGATTTTTTACACTGAATCCCAAAGTGGATGATATTCCGGATCGTTTTTCCATTGAAAAGGATGGGGTGAAACTGCTGGTCATGGGAACGGTGCAACAGGGCGGATCAGGTTGTATCTGCCCGGAATCCACCATTTTAAAAGCCTTGATGAACCATGTTGTTCTGGCAAGAAATGAAGTTGTGGTCATGGATATGGAAGCTGGTATTGAGCACTTGGGCCGTGCCACTTCAGGATCTGTGGATGCCTTGATTGTGATTGTCAACCCGGGTAAACGCAGTCGTGTGGCAGCAGATACGATAAGAAAGCTGGGGCAGGATATTGGTATTAAAAACATTGTGATTCTGGGGAACAGGGTCAAATCTGAAGCAGACAAACAATTGATCCGGGACACGATGCCGGATTATGAAATTTTGGGATTTAT
>NZ_JAQYWD010000055.1 GCF_030145145.1 Desulfobacula sp.
TAGAGGAACAAAACAAAAAACAGCGGGAAGAAATAATCCGTCTCAAATCGGAACTGGAAAAAATCAAAATCAAGTCAATAAATTTGGAAGTTAACAAACCATCATCCAAAAAGCCGGAGTGGGATAAAAAAGGGGTTGGGAATGATGGCAAGGGTAACAAGAAAAAAGGGAAAGGCCGGGGACGTAGAGCTCGAAAGGGCGCCGGGAATGTCAGAAAAGATAAAAAAATTACGCGGTCAATCAAGACCACGGTAGATACCTGTGATAATTGCGATAAAGATTTGACTGAGGAACCTGCCTTGCAAAGCAGCAATGAAAGAATCGTCGAGGATATTCCGGACATTGTCCGGGAAACCGTGATCACCAGTATCGAGCAGGAAAAAAAATGTTGTCCGAATTGCAAGGCAGTCGTCACCGCAAAATCTATTTTGGCCTTGCCAAAAGCGGATATTGGTTTGAACGCATCCGTTCTAATTTGTTACTTTTGGGTTGCATTGTCCATGCCCTTAACCCGTACGCGGGATTATTTGCAGGCATTCTTCAGTTTAAAACTATCGACATCGGGCCTCTCAAAACATGTTATCCGGATAGCGGAGATAATGAAACCCGTCTATCATGAGATACTGAAAGATATAAAGTCTGGCGTAACGCTCCATGCCGATGAAACTGGCTGGCGAGTGAGGGGTAAGAATTGGTGGTTGTGGGTATTTGGCACCCTCGACTCCGCATATTTTACTATAGATAAATCGAGAGGTTCTGCTGTAGTGCGCCGTGTTCTGGGAGAAATATTTTTCGGAGTGCTGGTCGTTGATGGATGGAGTGCGTACTTGTCATTAATTTGTGAACAACAAAGCTGCATGGCCCATGTATTGCGGAAAATCAGAAAATTTCGGGAATCATTTCCACACTTAAAGGCCATAAGTCAGTTTTACTTCAGATTTCGGAAGATTCTTCGTGATGGCGAGAAGCTACAATCTCAACGAAAAGAATTGGAAAAATTGATTTTTAAAAGACGGCTGAAAAAATTGCATGACAGGCTGAACAAGCTACTTGAATGGCAGGACCCGGATGATATTTTGAAAGAAATCATCAAAAAGGTTAAACGGCAACAGCCAAGAATCCTAACATTTGTGGATCATCCAGGAGTTCCTTGCCATAATAATTATGGCGAATACTTAATCAGGATCGGTGTTTTAAAACGAATAGTCTCCGGTGGCAGCGTGTCTTCAAAAGGGGCAGAGGCTTATGCAGTGCTGCTTTCTATTTTTATTACCTGTAAATTGAGAGGTATTGGTTTTCCCATGTATCTGAAAACAAGTTTACAGCAGTATATCAAAACGGGGAAACCGATGCTATTAAAGGAATATAACCCGGCTGAGGAGATGGATTTAGCAGCATGACTCCGGATATAGGCCTATTTACTCTGAAATCAGTTTGAACTTACGAAAGATTTACTACATTTTCTCGAAGCCATGCAAAAGGCAGCCTGAAAACGAAGAATTTATCCAGCGATTTTTTAAACCGTTAGGGTTCATTGAATCTTTCAAAAAGCCGCCCAAAGAAATTATATTGGATTTCGATGCCACGGATGATCCAGTTCATGGCGATCAAAAAATGCTAACAGTTGACTGAACAGGCTTGCATGTCGTACCATTTTTTTAGTCCTCCTTATTGTGGATCTTTCGGTTATTGTTGTGGTGACATCAACCATAATCCCACAAGGAGAATTACTACAATCTCCTTTTATCTAAAATCCGTTTTTGGACAACAGTGATTCTTACTAATCTATGGTGACGGTAATGGGGACGGAAGTGGTTGAGTGGCCGGCCTGATCCGTCGCGACCGCGGTCAAGGTGTGCGTCCCCTTGGGGAAACCCGATAGATCTTCAATAATGTAGTAGGGCTGATCACCGTCTGGACTCCCAACCTGCGCGCCATCGATTTCGAAACGGACCTGTGCGATTCCACTGGGCTTGTCCCAAATATCCGTGCGGATATCCTGAGCCCAGGCTATAAGATGTGCATTCTTCCTGATAACATCCCCCTCCTTTGGGTAGAACATGCTGACCGCAGGGGAGCCAATGTCCTCGCTGGCGTCGGTTGTGGCCGATACAATTTGGGACATGGAGGACCGATTGCCGGACGTGTCGACAGCCTGTATACCGAAGTACTTGGTGGTTTCAGGGGGAACGATCCCGGACCATAACAGCTCTGAAGTAAACCCGAGCACCCCCATGTCAGAAGGCGATGATCCTCCAGAAATGATATACCCGTATACAGAGATGACATCAGTCGATGCATTCCAGGAGAGGTCGATCTGGCGATCTGATATTGACTGAGCTACGACATTCTCTGGAACCGTGGGGGGGGACTGGTCCGATAAGGTGGTTGCCGATACCACGGCGGATTTGCCTGACAACATGAAATTTTTATCGGTTGCTTCCACTGCATAATATACGGTTATTTCACGTGGTAAGCCGGTGTCCAAATAATATTCCTCCTTGACGGCGGCAATGGGAATAAGGCTTGATTCTGTTTGCCCCCGGTATATGATATACTGTGTGATACCGGTATTGTCCGTCGAGGGATTCCACTTGAGTTCGATTTCGGAGGTCGAAATTGCCGTTGCCACAAGGTTAAGGGGGGCGGTGGGGGGAGTGGCATCCGGTGTCTCAGCTATGATCGGGGATGAAGGCCATGAAAGATTGTGGGGGGCATCGAAAGCTGAAATGGTGTATGCGAATGGAACCGCCTCGGGGAGTTGTTTATCCAAAAAATGCGTCAAGGTTGTCGTTCCGATGAGGGTTCCATCTCGATACACCTCATATCCCGCTGTCCCTATGCTATCCTCCACGGGCTCCCAAGAGATGAGTATATCTTCAAAAGATATGGGGGCCGCTTCTACACCCGAAGGGGTATCCGGCGACTGAAGATCTGGACCATCGAACAATATGGCGTTTTCATAAGCCAACGCCGTTCCGGTATAACTTCCGGACATAACTGCGGCACCCTGCAACGGTGTCAACTGTCCCAGAAGCGCCGCGTAAGACAGGCCTTTGGTGGTGTCGGTATAATCGATATAAGAGCTGAAAAAACCTGTCCAAAAAGAGGCCATGTATTCGAATTCTTTAAACCGGGCCAGATCCGCCATCAATTCCAAAAATTTTGAATCGAGGGGTTCCCAGAAATTGTAGCTGTCTCTGGCCCAGAAAAATGTGGGCGGATAGAGAGAATGATGGCCCAGTTCAGAGCCTCTCGATTTATACAGCCAGGCTTCTTGCGAGGCAATCTTGATGCCATGTGCCTGGGCCGTGTCTGCAATATTGAAAAATCTTGTCAGAAAATCGTTATTGACCGGGTAGGTATGTATGTCGAGGAAGTCCAGTGGAAGCTCTACGAATCTCTCCAAGAACAAGTTGTAGTCCACTTGCCAGAGGCCGAAACCGGCTCCCACTGCCTGCCCCTGGGCTCTTTCATCCGCGAGTCCGGTGAGAATGGTTCTCACGAGATCAGTCGCTCCCTCCGGGGTGTCGATCTCCTCAATTCCGGTCTGACGCGCTTCAGTATCCGGTTCGCTCAGAACAATAAGATAGTCCGGCGCTATTTCCCGGGCAATTGTTTTGGCCACTTTCATTCTGCCGTTTCGGTAGGCGGCAACGTCAAAATCAGGGTCATCATTCAAATTGTAGAATTGTTCAAACAGCTCTTTCGGCCACCAAAGTTCATCACTGCCCTCGGTAAAGAAACATTGCGAATTAATAACCAATTTCATCCCTCGAGCACGAACATCAGATGCAAATTGTTTGTATAAATTGAGATAGTCCTGGTACTCTTGCTGATCAGCATGGAAAGTGGGGTCCAACAGGGGGTAGGGTATGGGAATGCTGACGACACTGATTCCTAAAGCTTTCAGGTGATCAAGCTCCAATAAGCTATATTCGTAACTCTCCCGCGAAAAATCAAAGGGTCCACTATGGACGTTCATGCTCATGTGTGCACCTCCGAAGTTCATCGGCGAATCGGAACCGTCATATCTGTCGTCGAGTTCGTTCCTGAACTCGTCTAACGCATCGTTCAGTTCTGTGTACAGGTCCTGAAATTCGGTAGGAACATCCTGGGCTTGACAGGTCGGTACCTGGAAATAAAAAATTGAGATAATGATCGCAATACCAACCAAACACCAATGCAACGGATTTGGGTGGTTTTCGAAAAAATGGATGGTCTTACCAATAGTCATGTTTTTTGCTCCTGCATAAAAATTAAGTTGGCCGAACGTTTTCATACAGGGGGAACTATCAATTTCCATGCCATGCCCTATACTGTGTAAAAAAACACATACAATTCCATTCTGGCCTTTGGTGTGACGGCCTGAGATGGAGGACATGGCGGTCGCGGGATTGATGAAATTTAAACACAAATGGTTTTATTAAATCATTTTGGTGACTTTACCGATTCATATAAGAGCATCCAATTCCGGGATATTCTGATTCCAGATAAAAATCAGGCGTAAGGGATTTCACAAGAAATAATCTACCCACATCTATATTCAATGACAACATCCCATTTGGGCAGTGTGGGAGACCGTTCAATTCTGTTTTCGTGAAACCTTGTATCGCTAGCTGGTATCCCGATTTCAAAGCGTGGTCGTTTCTGTATCTCTAAAATAGTCATGTTCAGATTTAGGCAGACTTTAAATTTTTTTTAAATCATTGAAATTAAAGGTACTTTTGTATATAATTTGTCTAAAATGTTGTACATGAGTTATCGTGGATAAGATGGCATGTGGCGCTCATCTTCTTAATTGGCGGGGCTTTATCAATCCATGACCTGTAAGACTCCACCCTCATCAATCCGGCGTAGGTAAGTCATCGCTACTACGCATGTAAACAGATGGCACCTGATCTTGCTGTCAGTCCAATGCCGGATCGGCAGCACACCCACTAAATCATCATTTTTACTGAGGCGAAAACGATCTTCGACCTGCCATAGGTCCAGACTTGCCTGGATGATGTCTTTTGTTGTCCAATCTGTATTGTCTGCGTTATGAGAAAAACATTGACAAACCCATGTTTGGAATTGTAATGATGAGGATATCTATTTGCTCTACTTTTCATTTTTCCTTCTGCCCATGGAACGGCTGCATCCATAAAGAAAACTAGTTGATTCTTTAATATCAGTGGCACGGCAGACAGCTTATAAACAAAGCAAGTTATAAAAAATTGCATCTCAGATTGGACAAAGCTGATCGTTGATGAATGTTTGAGCATTTAAATTAACGGAATTCGTGAAAGATAGGTGTAACGGATAATTTAAAGGAAGGAAGGAAGGTGTATAATGAAAATTGTAACAAATCTTCTGACAGTCCTAATCGTTTTCATGAGTATGATTATTGCCGCTCCTGTTTTTGCAGAAACTGTGGATGGAGTGTATGATGATCCAAAATTTCAAGCAAATCCTAGAAATCATTCAATTTTTTCAGCCGATTTTAAATTTATAGTGATTTTTTTTGTGTTTAGTTTGATGTAGAAGACCTGGTCCTCAGGACCAGGTCAGAGTACAGAAACTTTTCCCTCTGTAAGGCCCAATGTCATCCAATATTTGAAGTTGTCCTCAGAGTTTTTCGGAGCAAAAAGGTTGGCAGATTGTTGAATTGAATATACAGATCGACCCAATTCAGCTGCTGGTGAAGGTGCCACCAAAAGTTTCCATATCGAATGAGGATACAGTTCAGACACGGTTGGTTTGGATTCTTAAATGATACGGAAGTATGTGAAGCATCAAAAACGGAAAGATAAACGGACAGAACAATTAGGTTTGTTTAGCTAAATAGGAAACCCGATCGATTTCTTTGCTGAGCGAATGGAGGTAAATAGATGGAAAATTTTTCAGGAAAGGGGCAATGTCTGACTTTGAAATTTTTGATGATGGCAGTTTTGATTCTACTTGTGACGCCAGAACAACTAAGGGCACAGGACATGCCTACTTGGAAAGGAACCAACCCGGTAGATGGGGCAGTGGTCAGTCAGATACTATACAGGGAAGGTCTTTTAAGCATGTGCCTCAAGAATGCAGACCTAGAACAGGTATTAAATGAGATTTCTGAACAATGCAACGTGAAAGTAGAATTGATGCAGCCGCTTGAGGAAAAAATCTCGCTCAAATTTGTAGATTTGCCTTTGGATCAGGGCCTTAAAAGGCTATTGAAAAACCAGAGCTACTCTTTTATTTATTTTAAAAAAATGGACTATAGTCAAAATGAATACCATTATCCCTTGGGAAAGGTAACGCTTATGGGCAAACCGGGCTCAGCCCAGAAATATCACAGAGCTGTTTCTGTATCTGACAGTAAAGAGAAAAGTGCAAAATATTTTTCTGATCAAGATATTGGGATAATGTTGCCCAATATTAAGGTGCTGAGTCACTTGATTCAAAACCCTCAACTTGAAGGAAGGGATTTAAATCTTTTTGCGGAAAAAATTAATAGTGATTTAAATGAAGTCCATTCCCAGATTTTGAAAGCCATAGAAGAATCTGGGGGAAAAGGAAATGTCCATGTTGAAGCACAGGAGATGCGTTTTAAAAACACAGATAATTTGGACTAAAAATAGGGATGTTTTCATGTCAGAATAGATTTAAAAGGAGGTCGAAATGAAAAAAATACGAACAATAAACAATCTTTTACCATTGCTTTTTGTAATTCTGTTATTAATGATTTATGTTGATTGTGTTCATGCAGACGACAGCGAAGGGGTTAGAATAAACATAGGGTACAATCAAAAAATGTCACAATCAAAAGTTGATGATCTGATAGATCAGTATAATGGTAAAATGGTGCTTGGGATTCCTTCTATTAATATGAAAACATATATTGTCTCTAAAAAATATTTAGCAATAATTAAATCAATTCTTTTAAAGGACAATACCATAGATTTTGTGGAAGAGGATGTTCGCATGTCTATCCCGGCCCCACCTTTGGGCGCAAGTAAAATGCCTACAGATCCTTTCTACCCTGTGCAGTGGGGGCCTTTGTGCATAGGCGCTGAAGAGGCATGGAATTATGGAAGCTTGTATGATCACCCAGACATTATTGTAGCAGTGATAGATACGGGAGTTGATCTTGATCATCCTGATCTTGTAAATATGGTCGACACAGACATAGATTACGATTTTGTAAATAATGATTCAACTGCCATGGACGATAACGGTCATGGAACTCACTGTGCAGGAATTATTGCCGCACAGATGGATAATGGGCAAGGTGTTGCCGGGCTTCAAAATGTCACCATTATGGCAGTAAAGGGCTTGGATTCAGGAGGGAGCGGCTGGACTTCGGTTTTGGCCCAGTGCATAACATATGCTGTTGATAACGGGGCAAAGGTACTAAGTAACAGTTGGAGCGGTACCATCCCTTCTTCTACACTCAAGAATGCTGTTAATTATGCGTTCAGCAAAGGGGTTGTGGTGGTTGCTGCCGCTGGAAATTCAGGTAATTCAATTAAAAATTATCCTGCGGCTTATCCAGCAGTGATTGGTGTGGCAGCCCTTGGTACTTGCACGACTCGAGCCGGATACAGCAATTACGGCACTGAGAATGTTTTTATTTCAGCACCTGGCAGTTCCATTTATTCAACCTATCTGGATGATTCTTATGCTTCCCTGAGCGGAACATCCATGGCATGCCCGCATGTGGCAGGGGTTGCCGCCATGTGGATCGGTGTCTACGCTGATTATATCGCACTGATTCCGATACAGGTTATGTATCTGTTAGCCGCCCACGCAGACGATTTGGGTAACCTTGGGAAAGATATTTATTTTGGTTGGGGAAGGGTGGATATGTTTCCATGGGCGGATTAGTTGCTGAAAGTAATTTTGTCATGCAACACCCCCCCCACCCACCGGGGGGGATTCAAATTACCATTTGATGAAATTGGGTTCTGTCCAAGATCGTCATTAAAAGCCTGAATGATGCAATTTTTTTATTGTTTACATAAGTTACTCCCTCAAGCCTTGCGGCACGATTGCTTAGGTTTTTAAGGCCTACTTTATAACAGACCGTCTTATCGGGAAAAACGGGGGAAAAAAAACGAGCATCTTCTGTCCGATATATGAGAATCTCTTTTGAGTCGTGATTTTCGATATTATATCGAATAAGTATTGTTCCAGACTGTCCAAACCCTTCAGTGAGAATAGCAGCCGGTATCACAGGAAATCCAACAAAATGTGCTGGAATAAAACTAAGTGACTTGCTGATATGAAAGCTGGCTTCAATCTCCTTTTTGTCAAGATGTATCACTTTATCCACAAAGAGAAACGGATCTCCATATGGTATAATTTTTTTAATATCCTCTCTGGATATACTTCCATCAATTTCACGTAAATCATCCACTGAGTCAGTCATGGTTTCTCCTCAAAACAATAGTTGCATTCGTTCCACCAAAACCAAAGTTATTTGAAATGATGATATTCAACTCTTTTGAAAGAACCTCTTGAGCAATCGGTATACCGACAAATTCTTGATCCAGAGACTCAATATTGTTTGATGCCGCTATAAAATCATTTTCCATCATGCCCAGACAATAAATCAATTCATGCACACCCGCTGCTCCAAGAGAATGTCCTCCAAGTGATTTGGTCGAGGAAAGATAAGGTATGTTTTTTTCAAAAACTTTTTTTATGGCGTTTATCTCTGCCAGATCTCCAACAATAGTGGATGTCCCATGAGTATTGATATAATCTACTGAATCAGGTGAAATATCAGCATTTCCCATTGCTTTTTTCATACATCGTGCTGTCATGGTTCCTTTAGGATCTGGAAGAAAAATATCGTATCCGTCCGAGTTTGCGTGAAAGCCAACAATTTCCGCATATATTGTTGCCCCCCTGTTTTTGGCATGCTCAAGTTCTTCAAGAATTACGATCCCAGCTCCACCACTAATGACAAATCCGTCTCTATCGACATCGTAGGGGCGAGATGCCTTTTCAGGTGTGTCATTGTATTTTGTTGATAGTGCAATACGCATGGCACAGAAGGCTGCAGTGAGAATAGGATTTACATCCTCACCGCCACCTGCGATTGCAGTGTTGAGGATACCGTTTTGGATTAGTTCAAATGCGTGTCCGATATTATGCGCAGATGTAGCACAGGCGGCACCGATCGAATAACTCCTGCCGCCAACTGGAAACATATTTACAACGTTTGCACTGCACGAACTGGACATTGCATGCGCAACCGAATGTGGATTAATCCGACGCGCTTTCATGTCATATAGTTTATTTGCACCGTCGTGAATTGCAAAGACATCACTTATTCCACTTCCGACAAAACAGCCACAATCATCATTCTTTATTTCGTTATCAGCAAGACAGGCGTTTTGAAGCGCATCGTGTGCGGCAAGAACACAATAGAAAGAGGCTCCGGACATACACAATCGTTTTCTTCTGGGAATATTCGCTTTTTTTTCTTTTTCCTCAGTGTGTCGTATTATGCCCGCCACACTACTTTTAAGTCCAAATTTTTCCCATTCAACAACTTTACGAATTCCGCTTTTACCCTCACGCAAACTCTTTATCACATCCTGATAAGAATTTCCAAGACTTGAGATTATTCCGCAACCGGTTATAACGACTCTTTTCTTCATGGAATCAGTAGCCTTATTCTTTTTTTTTATTGATTATCAGATCAACAAATTCCCCAATGGTTGTAAGTCCTTCAACTTCATCATCATCAACAGAGATATTAAATTTATCTTCCATATCCATAATTAGTGTTACCGCCTGCAGGGAATCCAACCCAAGATCTTCTTGAAGTTTGGTCTCTCTCGTAAGATCTTCAACCTCTAATTCCATGTCGGATTCCTTTATTAAATATTCTGCAATTGTTCTTAAAATGTTATTGTTCATTTCATACTCCATTTTTTAAAAGTAAGTTCAATTGATGCTATTCTGTATTAGTCTCCGGTCATTTAAGGCAATATAGGGTAATTTGAAGAACATGCACGGGGCAGGTTTAGCAGATAAGGCCTTAACCACTGCGATAAACTTCAACCCTGTGCAGTAAAGCGCATCAAAGGATTAATCATAAGCTCGGCCATTAAGAACAACAAGAGTGCTATTTCCTGCAAATGATAATGGTTCATTTATGATCAAGCCCTAAGTTGACAATTTTATACTTGAATGGCAGAGAATCTTTTGAACTGATAGCGTTGAGTATTTTCGCTACCAATTCAGGCTTAGCTCAAATTTAAAAGTAACGCTGTAGATATAAAATCCGACACAATTATCCTAAGATAGATGATTACTATTGCCTATTTTTTTATAACATCACATAGAATCTAAGGCAAGATGAATTGTAATTATTCAGCAAAAAAAAAGCATCAATGTCATTTGTTACTTGACAAGGGTTTTTATGAAAATTCTAATTACTTTAGGGTAATCTGGAAGACCTATTTTAATTGGGCCATACATGATTTTGATATACCATTCAAGAAAGTTTTTTATGTGCCGCTTGAACTTCTTCGTTTTTCAAAATTTAAACTCGTTAAAACTCAACTTCGAACGGAAAATTCTACTCCAAAAACCCGTCATTATTACCCGGCGTTTGCAGATGCGGTATTCATTCCGGCCATCAACATGGTGGCCTTGATCACGGTCTATATCCATGACCATTTTTCCCATGTTCAAAAGGCGGGGCTTCTGGTATCCCCGGCTGTCAACATGACCAGCCTTTATGCCTGGGAGTTCAAACGCTTTGATTTGCAGGATGTCTGGCCGGATTTGAATGCCCAGGTCTGTTTTTTGATGTCATCAGACGGATCAAACAAGGGACACCGGTACCCAGGTCAGAGAAGCGTATCAGACGGTTTGTGCCCACTTGAAAAAAAGGGTGTCGAGTTTTCCATTGTTGCCTGTACGGGGCTGAGCGCTCTGGATGCGGAACTGCCTCTGGCATCAATAGATGCTGCAGACGTTCTGGCCGGGGAAATTATTGCCGTTGCAAAGGAAAAAAACGAGAAAAGCAGAGGATATGCCCTTTGGATAAATGGTAGATCCTCTGCCGGACTGATGTTACATTATCATGTGTTACTGGATCAGTTTTTCAAGTTTGACGGCCCCGACTTTAAATTCCGGAATTTTGGCCAACGGATCAAACGCACTGGAACTGGTTAAAATATTGGTGGGGTTTTCACCAAAATGGATGGGCAAAAATAATGTCCCTGGTCTTACCGCTGTTGTTATCCTGGCAGGGACTTCCATTTGACCGCGCCTTGACGTCAGGAGAACCGTTTCGTCGGGCATTATTTTTTTTCTCTGGGCATCCTCGGGATTGATTTCAACATACCCGGTTTTCTGTTCCACATCCAGGTGTTTGGATATCCGTGTCATGGTACCGGTGTGGAAATGGGCAAACATCCTGCCGGTGGTCAAAAGGAATGGATAGTCTTCACAGGCAAGCTCTGCCGGGTCCCTGTATTCGACGGCATGGAATTTGCCCTTTCCCCTGGCAAAGACGTCTTTATGAAGATAGGGGGTCCCGGGATGATCCCCGTCGGGGCAGGGCCATTGCAGTCCGTTGATGCCCAATCGGTCATAGGTCATCCCCCCATAGTTTTTTTCGGTCAATGCGGTGATTTCATCGAAAATGTCTTGAGCAGAGGTATAGGCCATGGGATATCCCATGGCAGTGGCCAGTTTTGAAATAATTTCCCAGTCTGACAGGGTATTGCCCACCGGCGCCACGGCTTTTCGGGTTCGCATGCACCGTCTTTCCGTGTTGGTAAAGGTCCCCTCCCTTTCGCCCAGGGCCGCAGAAGAGAAAACGGTATCGGCAATCTGGGCGGTTTCCGAAAGGAAAATATCCTGGACCAGCAGAAAATCCAGTTTTTTAAGGGCATGGTTCAGGTGGTTCCAGTCCGGGTCACTGAGTTTCGGGTTTTCACCAATGACATACATGGCCTTTATTCGTCCCTCATCAATGGCAGAGATCATATCGGTGATGGTCAGGCCCGTGGTATGCTGGGTGATCCCCATGGCATACAATAACGCCGCCGGTGAATGGGTGGCATAGAGTTCTGCCATTCGTTCAATATCTTTTTGTTCAACCTGTGTGATTTTTGACACCCTTTCAGGGGTATAATGATCCATTACCTGCTTAAACGCATCAAAATCTTCACACCGGTCATGAATATAATCTTCGGAATGCCAGTTGTTTTTGAGAATCACGTGCATCATGCCATTGAGCAGGGCCACATCAGACCCCAGACGATGGTGTACACAAAGATCTGCCATCCCGGCCAGCTGGATATTCCTTGGATCCGCAACAATCAGTCGGGCGCCTTTTTCTTTGGCCTTGATAATCCGGCTGGCAATCATGGGATGGCAGGCGGTGGTATTGGATCCGATAACAAAAATGACGTTGGAGTCTCGTTCAAATTCTGCAATGGAATTTGTCATGGCTCCACTTCTAAAAGCAGCGGCAAGACCTGCCAATGTGGAAGAGTGTCACAATCGAGCGCAATGATCGACATTGTTGGTACCAATGACGGCCCGGGTAAATTTCTGGGCAAGGTAGTTTTCCTCATTGGTGATTTTAGCAGAGACCCGGACCCCGATGGCGTCCGGGCCGAATTGGTCTTTGATCTGGTTGAATTTAACGGCGGCATGGTCAATGGTTTCACGCATTTGAAAACAGAGCCGGGTGTCTCCTATATGATCTGTGCCGATGATACCAAAATCTTACTGGATGTCGGGTTTAACAAATTAAAAGAACATCCCTCTCCCTTGCTTCATAATATCCTGAAAGTCGGCTAAAGCGTACACTATTCGGTATCCGCTCCCAAGTACTTCAAGAACAACCTGTCTTTGGCCACTGATTCGGTGGACCATCGATAGCTGGCCATTGCAGTCTGTACCTTTGTGGTTTCAATGCAGTCGAACCAATCCAGGCTTTGAGCGAGAGAGCGTTGCGAAAGCCAGTTTCCCAGTTTTTTTTCAAGCTTGATAAGTGATTTGGTTTTTCCTGGTTCATTTTTCCTGAGCTTGGCCTGTACTTCCTTTATTTTTTTCATCAGGAAACAATGATAGCCCAGCGAGATAAATTGTGTGAATTGTCTTCCACGCAGATTGTCCGGGTACCATGTGCGCGGTCGAGTCTCCCCTTTTGCACGGCAAAGAGTTCTTCAATTTTTTCTCTCAGCCGATAGTTTTCAAATGCTGTAAATGTGTCCATAGTCTGATTGCTGACAAGGGCAAAATAGCCAAAGTACTTCTTTGCTTCGGTAATGGCCTTGTCGTTGAATCCCACCTTCAGCTGACCCCCACGCCCCTTTCTGGAACAGGTCAGGTACTTGTCTATTTTCTCTTGCGCTGATTCCGTGAACTCAGTTTTCCCTTCTTTTATTTGCGTCTTAAGTTCAAGCAAATCTTTACGGAAGGCGAGTTCTTTCTTGGCTTCGTTGTCGGGGGAATAGTAAACATGCACATACAGATGGCGCGAGATCGTTTCTTTTTCACCGGCGGTCTTGCCGTTACGTGATCGCTGTCGTGTCCGGCGGAACTGGTGCATTCTGAGCGAAGTTGCTCCGCAGATTGACGGGTCGAACGGACAAGTGCTGGACATAGCTGCTATCGTTGCACGGAGCGCATCAACTGTCTCGCGGACCCATATAATATTTGGATCAACCAGCGTCAGAAACTTCACATTGCGCAAGGCAAATTCCATCATGTTCTTCTGGCTGTAGTAGCCGTTATCGGTGACGATCAGAGGTTTTTCCAAATTGAGACACTTGAGTTGTGTCAGAGTATTTTCAATGGAGATGACATCCGGAATATTACCGGGTTGCTTAGAGAAGGCTATCGGTTCGCCAGCCTTAACAGAATATAAGGTCAAAAGCTTAATCGTGTTGAGTCCGTCGCCATCCTTATTGAATCCCTGTCGTGCCTCCGACTGATTTTCAGAATAGGTCGAAATAGTTGTAAAGTCAAACGCCAGCATAGGAGACTCCCCCAGTCGTGCGGCACGAGCTGAAAAATAGCGCTGAACGCCTTCCTCATTGCGACCAACATCCTTAAACAGTTTACCATAGACGTCTTCAGTGACCGCCTCACGATATGGAAGAGGGTGCATCACCTGCCAACTCTCGAGTCGCGGCAGCGTGTTGCCACCGGAACCGATCCAGTAGCGTGCGATAGAAAGTATCTTTGCCGCATCACCCTCGCTGAATGAAATACGCACATCATTATCAATGCCGGAAACCTTGCCAACCCATTCCAGGATGTCTGTGAGGCCGGTATGCCGACGTGTTGCCTCGGCAATGCCTTCTTCGCCTTTGCGTTTTTTCGGACGAGTCGGTACAAGGTTTTGTGTTCCCGACTTGATTTTTCCCTTAAGTACCTGACTGACCGTATAGGTCTTTCTGGTCTTTTCGTTGTAGGCCGTAATCCGTTCATAGACGTAAATATCCCCATTCGGACGCTTTTCACGTCATTCCCCGACGTGGGTTTTTCCTGTTATTGGTTTAGCCATGCATAAACTCCTTTTAAAGTGTGCGTATAAATACATACACTTTAAAAAAGTAAGAAAAAAGCATGGCTTTTCAAGTAATTAGAGCTTTTGAAGTTGTGTTTTTTATTTAAGGTGTGCACTTTATCCGATTTTCAGGATAATATGCGAACCCTTGGTATTTCAGCATCGGATATGGATATGATTTTTATCAGTCATTTACACTTGGACCATGTGGGGGGAATGACCGAACAAAAAGAACAGACGTTCAGTTTGTCCCAGGGCCCTGTTTCCCTGCCCAGGATTCCGGTGTATTCCCCCGTCGGCATTTCTGCCTCCAGGTGGAATCCGGGACCGGAACCCCAGGTGATTACCGATCCCACCGTCTTAAAAAAAGGCATTGCCAGCATCGGCGTCATTCCGCGATATTTGTTCCTCATCGGCCACACCCTGGAACATTCCCTGGCCATTCACGTTGCCGGCAAAGGCATTGTTTTGATCATCGGCTGCGGCCACCAGACCATTGAGCGCATCATCGAAAGAACCCGGGCCCTGTTTGATGACCCCATCTACGCGATCATCGGCGGCCTTCATTACCCGGTCAACGGCGGCAGAGTCATGATCGGTCCCGTGAATATCCAGCGCCTTGTCGGATCAGACCGGCCGCCCTGGAACAGCATCCAAGAATCCGATGTAAAAAGGGGGATTGCGGCCATCAAAAAAGTGTCCCCCAAAATGGTTGCCCTGTCCGCCCATGACAGTTCTGACTGGTGCATCGATCAATTCAAACAGGCCTTCGGCAGCGCTTATGTGGAGATAAAAGTCGGAAAAAAAATCAGGATCTGAGAAGGCCGTGAAAGACAATTGAAATGGACCATTTTCCCCCTGTAAGCACGTCTCATCGGTTTAGTGACCTGTTTTTTTTCGGATGCGGCACCCAATCCCCCGGAGATTGGACGTCCCCATTTCCCGACCAAAAGGCGGGGAGCAGGCGGTCAGGATATTGATATTTGATCGATTCCAACCATAGAGATGCTGCCGGCCTTTTTCCGGAAACCACCAGCCATAATCAACGCCAATGACACGGCAATCAATATCATCCGTCAGTCGGGCTTTTTGAAGAATCTGCCCTCTTTTTGTTTCAATGTAGACCCCGTCGTCGTTTTTTATGCCGTATGCCGCAGCGGTCCGGGAATTTATCCACACGAGAGGGTCCGGCTGCCGTTTTCTCAAGGATTGAATTTGCCTGCCACCGGAATGCCGGTAAGGATCGTGCTTCCATGTTGTCAAGACCAGGGGGAACAGCTTAGCCGTTTCTGGTTCGCTGTACGGTGTGTCCGGTGGCTCTGTGTAATGGGAAAGTGAATCAAATCCCCAATCCTTAAGGCGTTTAGAGAACAATTCGATTTTTCCTGTTGGGGTTGAAAAGCCTTCTTTTTCGTGTCTTCGAAATCCTTTTTGACCCTGTAAAAGGCCTATTTTCCTGAACTCACCAAAAGAAAGGCCCTTTGGTTTCAAGCAAAAATCCAGACAGGCTTCTTCGGTGCTCCAGAAACACTCTTCAAGTCCGATCTTATGGGCCAGTCCCCTCAAAATTTCGTAGTCGGACCGGCAGGTGCCTGTTCGAATGATTTTTTGCTGGATGGACACAAGGGGATATGAATACGGGGATGTAACAATACCATCATATTCCAGGTAACTGGCCGCCGGCAGCACAATATCGGCCAACGCTGCTGTCGGGGTCATGAACATGTCCGCCACTGCTGAAAACCGGATTTTTTTCATTGCCCGCAATATACAAATCGCCCGGGCGGTTTGAAAGTTGTTTATGCCATGATCAATGGCATTTCCCCATTGAATAACCGCAGGCCTGTTCCCGGCGTAGATCCGGGCCGATTCCCTGATTTTTTCCGCCGGAATCCAGGTGATGACCGCCACCTTTTCAGGGGTAAACGACATAACGGAATCTTTTAAAAGAGAAAAACCCCACGTCCACTTTTCGATAAATTGACGGTCAAATAATTTTTCATTAATGATGACATGTATCATCCCCAAAGCCAGTGCCAAATCCGTCCCGGGCCTTATCTGCATGGATACGTCCGGCTTTTGGGCTTCGTAAACCGGGCGAGGGTCGATAACAATCAGCTTTGATCCTTTTTGGACGGCTTTTTTCATTCGGCTGTAGGCATGGTGCAGGGTTGAAGATAAATTTTTTCCCCAGATAATGATACAGGACGGGGGATAATCATAATCCGGGATCGCATAAAATCCATAGGTAAGCTGGGATGCCAAAACCCTGGGAACAAAACAGACATGGCCCTGCCACCCGACATTAGGAGAGCCGAAAGCATAGGAAAACCGTGCAATATAGCTGTCCTGGAGACCTTTGGCGGCCCCGTGAATAAACGCCACGGATTCAGGCCCGGATTGATTTTTTATTTCGGTCAGCCACAGGGCAATGGTTTCCAGGGCCTCATCCCATGAAATTTTTTCCCACTGCCCGCTGCCCCTGGCCCCTTTTTGTTTCAGGGGAACGGTCAGGCGGTCCGGATGGTAAAGGTATTCCAGGGATGCCAGGCCTTTTTGACACAACTTGCCTTTGTTTAACGGATGATCAGGATCTCCTTCGATTTTTACAATGCGGTTTCCCCGGACCTGTGCCCGTATACCACAGCCGACCGCGCATAGGCCGCAGGTGCTTTTGATAATTTTTTCCTGTGCCATGTGTTCACCCTTATTTCTCTATTTGAATGATCTTAACCTCTTTTTTCCAACCATTAAATAAAATTATTTTTTTCAAAAAAAGCCTTGACAAGCAAAAAAAAATATGAAAAACCCATAATTGGGTAATGGGTGACCCAATGAAATTTTATTAATTCATTTTAATAAAAAATTCAACATAAATTATTTATTTCAATGCAACACGCAAAAAAGAAATAAAACCGGAGGAAAATAATGGCAACCGTAATTGATGTTCATACCCACATGCTCAGCGATAAATGGCTGGAAATGATTTTGAAACATGGTGACAACTACTCCCTGGTTGACCTGCATGGCCAGCGGGTTTTTCAGCAGGATGGGGCTCCTTTCATGACCTTGATGGACCCCATGTTTGACTATGCCATGCGCATCAGGGATATGGACGCGGCAGGCGTTGATGTCGCCGTCGTCTCTTTAACCTGCCCGAGCGTATACTGGGGGGGGGAAGACATCAGCACCCAGGCAGCCGTTCTCATGAATGACGACATGGCCGGGCAGCAGTCGGTTTATCCGGATCGGATTCGCTGGTTTGCCAGTCTGCCCTGGCAATATCCTGAAAAGGCCGTCATCGAGTTGGACCGCGCCTGTAAAAAGGGAGCGGCAGGTGTTTTTGTTTCCGCCAATGTCTGTGGCATGTCATTGACCGATCCCTTTTTCAAAGCCATATGGGATGCCATTGATAACCGGCAGCTTCCAGTCCTGGTTCATCCGACAACGCCCCCGGGTGTCGGGCAGATGGATATGGGGCGATATAATCTCGTTCCATCGGTTGGGTTCATGTTTGATACCTCTATGGCGGTTGCCCGGATGATTTATGACGGATTTCTGGACCGCTATCAGAAATTAAAAATTATTGCCTGCCATGCCGGTGGGTTCCTTCCTTACATTGCCGGCCGTCTCGACATCTGTTATGAAAATATGCCCGCCTGTAGAGAGGTGATTTCAAATCCGCCCAGCCGTTATTTTGACCGGATATATTTTGATTCGGTTACGTTTCAGCAGGGGGCGCTGGAATTATGCCTGAATGTTGCCGGTACAGACAATGTGATGTACGGATCCGATTATCCTCACAATATTGGCGATATGAAAGGCTGTTTGTCCCGGGTGAATGCGCTGCCCGCCGGCCAGCGAGATGCCGTGAGAGGAAAAAATGCAATGAGAATTTTTGGATTTTAATTCAATAAACCCTATATTCCAGACGGATAGTTCCGTCAAATCAGTTATGTTTAGGAGGCTGAAAGATGAGTAAAGTTTTGATCAAAGAACGTATTGTAGAATCGGATGTATTGGTTATTGGCGGCGGAATTGCCGGTTTAATGGCTGCCCAGAGAGCCGCTGAACTGGGCGCAGATGTGGTGGTGGCCGAAAAATCCAATACCCGCTTCAGCGGTTCCGGCGCCACAGGAAATGATCATTTCCTTTGCTATATCCCTGAAATACACGGTTCAGACGTCGAACCGATCATTAACGAATTTCAGCTTGGCCAGCAGGGTGGATTGAGACATCGGTCCTTTATCCGCACATGGCTTTTACAATCAGAAGAAATTGTAAAACTATGGGATCGGTGGGGTATCCCAATGAAATTTGATGGGAAATATGAGTTTGGCGGACATGCATTCCCGGGAAACCCCATGTACCATATTCATTATGCCGGTAAAAATCAAAAACAGATCCTCACAGAACAGGCTGTAAAAAGTGGGGCAACAATTATTAACCGGGTATCCTGCTATGATTTGATCACCGACAAGGGCAACGTTATCGGTGCTCTCGGGGTAAACACACGGGAAGATGAAATTGTCATCTTTAAAGCCAAAACCGTTATCCTGGGCACTGGGTCTGCCATTCGAATTTATCCCGCCTCGAATACCCCTGCCTGGATGTTTAATACCCGGCTGTCCCCTTCCTGCGTTGGGGATGGACGGGCCATGGCCTATCGTGCAGGTGCAGAGATCGTCAATATCGAAATTCCGGTTTTCAGGTGCGGCCCCGCCTATTTTTCAAGGGCGGGAAAAGCCACGTGGGCCGGTGTGCTTCGTGGTCCGGACGGGAAGGCGGTCGGCCCTTTTGTCAGCGAACCCAGTAACAAGTACGGTGATCCCGTGGTGGATGCATACCAGGACATTTTTATGGATTTCAAGAAATCCGGGCGCGGGCCGGTTTACATGGACTGTAACGGTCTGTCTGACGATGGGATGAAAACCATGCATTACTGGCTGGAAAACGAAGGGAATGTGGGGTTTTTAGATCATCTGGCAGATGAAGGGATTGATCCCCGTGAAAACCCCGTAGAATTCAGGTCGTATCACCGGGAATTGTTTCCCCGGGGCGGGGTATTCTATGATGAAACCGGCGCTTCTTCTCTGCACGGCCTTTTTGCGGCCGGAGACGAGTTGTTTGGCGGCATCTCCGGTGCGGCTATTTTTGGGTGGATTGCCGGTGAAAATGCCGCGAAAATGAGCCGGAATGAGGGGATGCCGTCTTTTGAAAAAGTCAGTGATACGGTAACGGAATTTAAAACACAAATTGAAGGTTTGAGAAACAGAAAAGGAGGACCTGACTGGAAAGAAGCCAATATCCTTCTGCAGCAGATCATGTATGATTTTACAGGCCAGGTCCGATCTGAATCTCTCCTGCGCGCCGGCCTTCTGGCGATCAGGCGATTGAAACAAAAGGCCCATAGCGGCCTTTGTGCGTCAAATCCCCATGAGCTGAGCAGGTGCATGGAAGTGTTCAATATGCTGGATGTGGGGGAACTCATTTTTCTCGGGGCAGATGAGCGAAAAGAAACAAGAGGAAAACACATCAGAACGGATTATCCGTTCACGAACCCGTTGATGTCCAAGTTACTGGTCATCCGGCAGGAAGACCGCAAACCGGTATTAGAGTGGCGTTCCATTGACCACTGATGTATAATCAAATAAGGAGAAAAGTATCATGAAACAACACCGCAGGCTGTCCTATCAGAAAACATTCGGCTTTTTGACGACCCTTTTGATGATCATGTTTTTCACTGCCGGCACCACACTGGCCGCTGACTGGCCGAAAAATGTGGCCGTTATTTCCGCTACCCCGGGTGCCTCAGTCCACATGGTACTCGTTGGAATGGGAAAAACGATTGAAAAACATACGCCGATTAAAAAATGGATTGTTCAACCGCTGGGCGGACCAAAGGCATGGCTGCCGATGATGAAAATGGGCAAATGTCAGTTTGCCAACCACAATGCTGCTGATATGGTCAATGCATTTTTAGGACGGGGAAATTATGAAAAAATGGGGCCCCAGGACATCCGTACGGTTGGTGCCGGCCATGAATATATGTTTGCCTTCTGGACGATACCCGATACCGGTATTCGTTCCATAACGGATTTAAAGGGTAAAGTGGTCGCCAATAAAACAAGGGCCAATCCCATGTTTATTGAAATGACCAAAAATCAGCTGGGCTCTGCCGGACTCACTGAAAAGGATTTCAAAAAATCATTGTCCTTTCCCAGCATAAATGAAGCCATCCGGGACCTGATCGAGGGAAGGATAGACAGCGTTCTTTATCCGGTTGTCCCCAATTTTGTCATGCAGATCAATGAGGCCAAAAAAGAAACCGTCTTTGTTCAGATGACAGCAAATCAGGCGGATTATGTCCTGCAGAAAATGGAAGGGTACTATAAGCAGGATATCCCTGCAAAAGACCCCCGGTTCCGGAATATCAGCCCGGTGTCAAATGCGATCTGTTACCAGAATGCCATGTTTACACCGTCTAAGACCGCTGAAGCGGTTGTTTACGGGGTGGCCAAGGCCATTTTTGAAAACACGGAAGAATTTAAAGATGCACATCCCGCTGCCAAATTCTGGTCCTTAAAACACAAGCCGGTACAACCGGCTGTGCCTTACCACGACGGTGCCATACGGTATTTCAAGGAAAAAGGCCTGTGGACAAAGCAGATGCAGGATCATCAGGAGAAGATGCTGGCAAAGCAGAAAGAACTGATGGATCGTTAAGATCCATTTCAATGTATCATTTTTCAGGTATTATCACCGATTCAGGCAGGGTTGATAATTACAGGGCTGACATTAAGGAGTATGACAAATGGCTTCAGAAAAGAACCTCGTAGAGGATATCAGTTGGCACCAGAGAACGTTCCGGTCAAAAGCGGCATGTATCGTGGGGGGCGTCTGGACAATTTATACCCTGGCATATTTGTGTAATGTTTTCTTTTATTTTGACATTGTTGTTTATCCGGTTACACACCGTGCCATCAGTTCAGGGTTAATTTGTGTTCTGGTTTTCCTGATACTGCCGTTTAGGAAGGGTAAAGAATTAAAATCGTTGAAATGGCATGATCTCCTTCCGGTAGCGTCGATAATAGTCGGCTGCATCTATATTGCCGTCAATGCCAACGACCTTATTGCAGAAGGGCGCCTGACCGCGACTTCACTGGAAATGGTCATGGGGGTACTGTTGTTCATCTCTATTATTGAGGCCACCCGCAGGACCACTGGAATGATACTGGTGGGACTGATTGCATTTTTTTTCTTTTACACGGTATACAGTGACTATTTCCCTGGATTTTTAAACAGCACCGGATTCCCCTACTCCATGACCATCGGGTGGATGTACTTGAGTGCTGAAGGCGTCTGGGGGATGGTCCTGGGCGTCGTAACCACGGTGGTGGCCGGATTTATTATTTTTGGCGGTTTTTTACGCACCATCGGTGCGGCGGCATTTTTCAACGACCTAGCGCTGGCTTCGGCCGGCGGTTTCCGGGGAGGCGCGGCCAAGGCGTCCATCGTCGCCAGTGCGTTTTTCGCGACGATTTCCGGCTCCACCGCAGCAAATGTGGCCACCACGGGTCAAATCACCATTCCCCTTATGAAAAATTCCGGATATGGCCCCAATTATTCGGGTGCCGTGGAATCATCTGCCTCTGTAGCAGGCATGTTTACGCCACCGGTTATGGGAGCGACTGCTTTTTTAATTGCTGAATTTCTGCAGATGGATTACTGGTCGGTCTGCATCGCAGCGATGCTGCCGGCAGTGGCATTTTATATCACTTTGTTTGTCCAGGTCGATATGCAGGCGGTTAAAATCGGGCTTAAAGGGTTACCAAAGGAGGAGATCCCGTCCCTGAGGAAAACACTGGTCGAAGGCTGGCATTACCTGATTCCATTTGTGTTGCTGCTGTTTCAGCTGGGAATTTTAAGGTACTCGGCCCAGACCGCTATCATGTACGCCCTCGGGGTCTTGATCCTGGTGACCTCTTTTAATAAACACACCCGGTTGACCCCTAAAAGACTGCTGCTTGCCCTGGAGGATTCAGCCAAAGGAATGCTGCATATCATCCCCTTGTGCACGGCCATCGGAATCCTTATTGGGTCCATTCAAATGACCGGGGCCGGTACAAAATTCACCTCTGAACTGCTGGTGATGAGTGGCGATAACCTGTTCCTGCTGTTGATTCTGGCAGGCTTTGCATCCTTTATTCTCGGCATGGGAATGACCGCTGTGGGCGTCTACATTCTCACTGTAGTCCTTATCGCGCCTGCCCTGGTTCAGGCTGGGATTGAACCGCTTGCCGCCCACATGTTCCTGTTTTATTTCGGCTGTCTTTCCTTTATCACCCCTCCGGTATGCGTAGCAGCATATATTGCAGCCGGTATTGCCGATGGAAGTCCGTTCAAAACCGGTTTCAGGGCAATGAAGCTCGGGATAGCCGGCTATCTTGTTCCATGGGCATTTATATTCAACCCGGGGATCCTGTTTGTCGGGAATTTTATTCAGATCCTTACGGCATTCTTGTTTGTAACCCTGTCAACCGTCACACTGGGCCTGGCGTTTGAAGGATATATATTACAGCCGATGGGGAAATCAGAACGGGTTTTAGTGGGATTTTCCGGTGCTTGTCTTATGATACCCAATTTGCTAATTAGGATGACTGGAATCATTATTATCGCAGTGATAGCAGGGGGTCAGTTTTACAGGACCCAGGTTAAAAAAAACACAATAACTACAATTTAACAGAGTAAAAATGACAGCTGAATACCAGTCCATTAAAACAAAACGTACATTTGAAATCGTCGTTTCTCTCCTGAAAGAAAAAATATTTTCAGGAGAGAAACAACCCGGAGACCGCCTGCCGACCGAAAGGGATATGGCCCGGATGGCTGAGGTCAGCAGAAGCGCTGTCCGGGAAGCCTATCACGCCCTGGAGATGCTCGGGATTGTTGAAATTCGGAAAGGTGCCAGCGGGGGAACCTTTATCCGGGAACCCAGCCACGATCCCATCACCCAGAATATCAGTAACCTGATCCGGCTGAGAAGGATCAGCCTGTCTGAAATTACCGAAACCCGTTTGCTCATGGAAAAAAATATTGCAGAACTGGCGTTAAAAAAGATTACACCTGAAGATTTTTTAAAACTGGAACAATGCGTCGAGGACGCCATGGACCATGTAAAAAAGGGAATCCGGGCCAGGGAAGACAATATCCGTTTCCATATCTGCCTTGCGGAAATATCCCGCAATAAACTCCTGTTGACGGTGTATTCTTCGGTAATGGATTTGTTTAACCTTTTATTGAAGGAAAAAGCCAGCCTGGAAATGTCCGAAATTATCGCACAGGAGCACAAGGAGATTATCCGGCTGCTGAGAAATGGGGAAACCAGACCCCTTCTTGATTGTCTGGATAAACATATACGAAAAGCAAGCGAGAGGCTTGTTGACTAAATACAAGGAGAAGAAATATGCCACCAGTAATTGACCAAGAAGAGTGTATCGGATGTGGGGAATGTTATGAGGCGTGCCAGAGTGATGTTTTTCATTATACGAATGAGGGAGAATCCCCCACAGTGAGCTATCCGGAAGAATGCTGGCACTGCAATGCCTGTGTTTCCGTCTGTCCGGTTGAAGCCGTTTCGTTGAGAATTCCTCTGCCCATGATGGTTTTATACCATGAAAGAGAAATTTCTGACACACTTAAGACCCCTTGACTCCGTTTTCCCGACGGGCAGGGATCAACTATTTCACGGCGGGTAAACACCAACAGTATATGTTGTTCATTATTGCCGGTGTCAGGAGACCTGCAATCCTGCTTTTCAGGATGTGAACCGATTGTCGTATCGATACGGATAAAACAAACCGTTCATCGTTTCTATTCTCACGGGTTGATGGGTATATGGTAGGTCTATACTATTACTAATCCCGCATAAAACCCGTATTGTAAAATCGAAAGACGGCCATATTGTCCGTATCATTAAAACCAAGGTTACAGGTGAAACAAATGGATACGGCATCAAGGAATGGCTCAGACACCTGGTCACATATATGACCATACCGGGTCGTCATAACGATGCCTATGATATATAAGAAGACGCTTTTTGTTAAAAGAAGTATGAAATAGATTCCAAAAACTGAAATATGTATCCATTCGGGATCGGGCACAACATGTTGTGCCCGATCCCGAATGGGTCAGAATATTCTTGAAATAAAATATAGGCATTAAAGTGAGGTGATGGAAATAATCTGGATGTTTATATGAAAAGATCGAAAATTATCAAATTTTTGCTGATTTTGAGCATAGCTCACCAGTAACTCCGCAAGTCACACAAGTCAATTTTTAAAATACATCCTATAGGTAAGGCCTCAACTCCAATAGTCAAAGGATGGAATCTGGGTGTCTGAAACATCATAAATCAATTCAGGGATATAAACCGGGGTAGGTGGTGGCGGATCATGGTTGCGTATATCCCAAAGCCCCAGATGTCGTAAAATCATTTCTATGATTTCAATTTCTTCAATAAAGCTGATGACTTTTGCACCGCAATGCTGGCGCCGGGAACAGCATCATCATATGGTACAGCAGATTTCAAATATGCGCTGAGTACCTTCCATCCACAGATACTGAGCTTTGCCAGTAATTTGCGGTCATAAAGAAAATAGATCCGCAATCGTTTGGGAATACTGAAAACCCATTGCCGATGGGAAACATCCTTCAAGACATTGGTAAGCAGCCATTCGCCATATTCAACAACCCTTTTCTGATGGCAAGATGGACAAAATTGTCTGCGCTTACAAGAAAATGCCAAAAGATATTCATGACCGCATTTTTCACATCTGACTCTGGCAAATCCGAAAGGAAGGTCACCGCAATCCAGGTATTTGTAAATTACGGTCATGATATAAGTCCGCCAGAAGCCATAGCGAGATGCATACATGTCATCCCACATCTGTTCCTGTTCTTCAAAATGATTTTCGACGCATTTGTAGTATGCACTTGCCTTGGGATTACGGGGCTGATAAACATCAAGATCATATGTGACAAGGTCAATACAGACAACTGGGGCATTGGGGGAGAATGTGTAACAACGCTGAGAAAACGATAACAGCAGAGGATATGCCATTTGCCTCAATGGTATATCCTCTGCCGGATTGATGTTAGGCTATCAATTTTACTGGATCAGTTTTTCAAGTTTAACTGCTCCAACCTTAAATTCCGGAATTTTAGCCAACGGATCAAAGGCACTGGAACTGGTTAAAATGTTGGTGGGGTTTTCACCAAAATGGATGGGTAAAAATAATGTCCCGGGTTTTACCGCGGTGGTTATCCTGGCGGGGACCTCCATTTGACCTCGCCTGGATGTCAAAAGAACCGGTTCGTCCGGCAGTATTTTTTTTCTATGGGCATCCTCGGGATTAATTTCAACATACCCGGTTTTCTGTTCCACATCCAGATGTTTGGATATCCGTGTCATGGTACCGGTGTGGAAATGGGCAAACATCCTGCCGGTGGTCAAAAGGAATGGATAGTCTTCACAGGCAAGCTCTGCCGGGTCCTTGTATTCGACGGCATGGAATTTGCCTTTTCCCCTGGCAAAGACGTCTTTATGAAGATAGGGGGTCCCGGGATGATCCCCAGTGGGGCAGGGCCATTGCAGTCCGTTGATGCCCAATCGGTCATAGGTCATCCCCCCATAACTTTTTTCGGTCAATGCGGTGATTTCATCGAAAATGTCTTGAGCAGAGGTATAGGCCATGGGATATCCCATGGCAGTGGCCAGTTTTGAAATAATTTCCCAGTCTGACAGGGTGTTGCCCACCGGTTCGACGGCTTTTCGGGTTCGCATGCACCGTCTTTCCGTGTTGGTAAAGGTCCCCTCCCTTTCGCCCAGGGCCGCAGAAGAGAAAACGGTATCGGCAATCTGGGCGGTTTCCGAAAGGAAAATATCCTGGACCAGCAGAAAATCCAGTTTTTTAAGGGCATGGTTCAGGTGGTTCCAGTCCGGGTCACTGAGTTTCGGGTTTTCACCAATGACATACATGGCCTTTATTCGTCCCTCATCAATGGCAGAGATCATATCGGTGATGGTCAGGCCCGGGGTATGGGAAAGGGTGCAGTTCCAGGCGGTGGTGAATTTCTTTCTTGCCTCAGGATTGTCAACGGGCTGGTACCCGGTAAATACATTGGGCAGCCCGCCCATGTCGCAGGCGCCCTGGACATTGTTCTGACCCCTTAACGGGTTTACCCCGCCGCCGGCAATCCCCACATTTCCACAGAGCATGGCAAGGTTGCAGCAGGATTTTACGTTGTCGACACCCGTGGTATGCTGGGTGATCCCCATGGCATACAATAACGCCGCCGGTGAATGGGTGGCATAGAGTTCTGCCATTCGTTCAATATCTTTTTGTTCAACCTGTGTGATTTTTGACACCCTTTCAGGGG
>NZ_JAQYWD010000089.1 GCF_030145145.1 Desulfobacula sp.
CATTTAAATATTGAAGGCTATCCCGCCGGCTGATCTATATACTGCCTTTGTATGCGTTCACAGGGGGTAATGAGTAATTAGTCGATCAGATCCATGACAGATCTGGCTCTTGTTCTTTGAAATACGAAGCCAGTAGTTCAACCAGTAGCGGGAAAGAATCCAAAGACCGGATTGAACATGTTTGTTTGAATGACAATATCCGTTCGACCCAGCGGTTTCCTTTTTCGCTTTGTGTGCCCTTGCTTCTTTTTCTCCATAGGACACCATAGCGCAATGTCCGTTCTGCAAAATTGTTGGTCGGCTCAACTTCGACAATATCAAGAAATAGCCAGAGGGATTCAATTTGTCTGATCAACGAGCGAGCCAGCGTACCGACTTCGCCTTTATGTTCCTGATGATCAAAAATAAGATCCGTAAAATGTTGATAAAAAGCCCGCCACTCTATATCCTCTGGAATAACTTTTGCCCAATGGCAAAGTAGTTGAAGATCCTTGGTTATCTGTTGACCGAATTGTCTGGTTATAGGATCTTTCCTTTCAGCGAGGGCTTTAGCTTTTCTGATCAGGTGCGCTAAGCATGTTTGTCTAAGGTTGATCCATTTTTGATAGACACCATAATTGTCGCTGACCAGGATACCGTCCCAATCTTGAACCAGATCCAAGAAAGCTTGTTTCGATCTGTTTTTATGAATCATGAAGTATGCGACTGTGCTGTTAACCATAACCCATAACCATTTCAGGGCACCATTCTGGAACCACGACGTTTCATCAATATAATTGACATAGCTATTTCGGGCGATATTGCCAATTTTTTCATGCACAGGTTTCAGTGCTTCTGATGCCCTATCAATAATTTTTTGAATTGCACCTGAAGATATTGAAACCCCCAGAACTGACTGACAGAATGTGCGTATCGTCTCACGGCTGTTTCCCTGTATACCACTGGTCTCGGCAATTAGTGCACTGAGTCTTGGGCCATATCCGGTTTTATGTTCGCAAGGAAGCTGGGCTTTCACCACGTTCCCGCACTGGATGCATGTGCCTTGGTTGAGAATGAAATGCCGTACATCCATTTCAATCTCTGGCAGTTCAATTACCTGGTGCGTATAAAACGGTTTTATGCTTTCCGGATCAAAGGATAAACATCCGCAGCTGCATGTTTCAGGAAGCAGAATATTTTCTGAGATAGGTGTCATTAATTTTTGTTGATGACCTTTGTGTCCCTTTTGTCCCCCTCGATTTCGTTTGCTTTCCTTGCTCTCTTTGGAAGGCTTTTTGTAAGGGGGATCAGATGATGGGGGCTTGCTGGAATTTTGTGAGTTTTGATTAAGACTGTTTTCAAGCTTTGTGACGCGCTTTTTTAAATCTCCCGTTTCCTTGATGAGCTTGATGACAAGTCCCTCCAGCTGGATAATATACCGCCGGACTGGTTCTGGAGTTACGTCCCAATCTTCATCTGTAAATGGTCTTTTAATTTCCATGTAAAAGAACTTAACATATTAAAAAACAAAAATCTAGATTTTTTTAATTATTTCAATGGGTTGCAATAATTATATTTTTGTGCGTAATTTCAAGTGGTTATGGTAACCTGCTGCCCCCGTGAACGGATACGGGACTTTTAATTCTACAATAGCACACCCGAATAGTTTCACAAAAAATAAGTGCACATCAAGCATTGATTTTGACAAGGTGTCTGGAAATACTATTTCTAAAGGTATTGAATCTCCCTTTTTCATAGCTGTATTTCTTCCTCTAAGGAACTTTGAAAGCTTCATCCAGGCATTGTCATGTGGGGCTGTTCTGGCATTGTTGCAATTAGGACATATTAATGAATTAAATTTAAATTTTCCCGATTTAATACTTCCAACTTTTTGGTTTCTTCTTTGATCTGTATGTAAATAAAGAGGATTTCGCTGAGATACATCATTATAAAGAGCACGAAGATCTGATGCTTTGATCTTATGTTCACCCGTTTTTGCTTCATTGCCACAAATCCAGCATTTCATCTTTAGATCCTCAAAATATAACGGTGCCCTTAACATACCGGGCGGGTGTTTTAACACCTGGTCCTTGTAAATCGGAGTGATCTTTTATTATTTACATACTGTCCTGTAAAATG
>NZ_JAQYWD010000025.1 GCF_030145145.1 Desulfobacula sp.
CTTCGTATACGCCACGTGTTTTCTCAATGCTTTTTTCGTCTTGTTTTGCGATTTCCTGGGCCTTGTCCATGGTAAACCTCCTTTTTCTGACTTTATCTTGAAGTTTAACTGATGCTGATTTTCTTGGGTTTTGCCGCCTCATGCTTGGGAAGAATGAGATAAAGCACACCGTCTTTCAATGTGGCCTCAACTTTTGTGGAGTCCACATCTGCAGGCAGGGTAAAGCTTCGAGAAAAAGATCCAATCCCTCGTTCTGTCTTGTGGGTCTTATAGCCTTCGGGGGCATCCGATTCTCTGGTGCCGCTGATTTCAAGATAGTTCCCTTGAATCTTAACATTAAGATCATTCTTTTCAAGCCGGGGCACTTCAGCCCTGATTTCAAAACTATCGCCGTTTTCATAGAAATTCGTCCGGGGAAAGGTTTGTTCTAATTCCCACCTGTAACCGGATGATCTTCCATAATCACTGTAGAGATTGTCCAGTTTCTTTTGGAGAAAATTCATGGTCCCGAACAATCTGTCTATGTCACTGATTCTTGTAAACATAAGTCTTCCTCCTGTGATAGGGTGTTTTAAATTGTTGCGGGAACCTTTTAAGGAAAGTAGAGTCAACGTTTTCATGAAAGAGTTAAGGTGCCGTCTATTCTACCTGTAAAGCCGATACTCCCACAAAACCATCTGTATTTGAGCCTAAATTAATTCCGCTTTTTTTCATGTCAATACAGTTTTATTATTTTTTTAAAAAATTTTTCTTCAGTAATGAATAATAGCCTGCTTTTCACTTTGATATTCCTGACTTCAGCATGAAATTACACCCCATATCAAGGGGTTAGGCATATTTAATTTCAATCTGCTTGGCCCGGCTTCCGGGAAGTTCCATTCTAGGGATAATAATATTTAATACACCGTTTTTAAAATCCGCCTTAACATCGTCTCTATTGGCATCTTCCGGCAATGACAAGGTGCGTTGGAAAGAGCCATAGGATCTTTCCAGCCTGTAAAAATTCTTATTTTTTTCTTCATTTTCCTGTTTTTTCTCTCCACGGATGATCAGAGTGTCATGAACAAGTTCAAGACTCACATCCTTTTCACTGACGCCGGGGATCTCCACAGAAACCGTATATTCTTTTTCTGTCGCACCCAGATCAAGCCTTGGTTTTAATACACTGCCTGTAATTCCCTCAAGCATGCGTGAACGGTCTCTGAGGGGGGACCATCCAAAACCGTTGAGAAAATCATCAAACATTCGGTCTACTTCATCGCGGGATCCGCTCAATAATCGGGGTGAGTGGCCTTTGTTTGATTTATTCCTGTTGTACGCTACAGGAATAGCGTGGCCATTGTCGTCGTTTTCCCGTTTAAACCAATTCCATGGTGCAAATTTTTTAATATCCATTTGTCACCTCCTTTTTTGTTTTTGCTTAAGGTGGCTGCGATGAGACGTATTAGATTATCCCCGCAGCCACCTTGCAATTAGAGATGGTGTCCTGACCGTAAATCCTATACAGTTTTTATCTCGATCATCTTGGGTTTGGCCACTTCAGATTTGGGAAGGTGCAGTTTGAGCACACCGTCTTTAAGTTCAGCTTCCACCTGTTCGACATCAATGCTCTGGGGAACAGAAAAGCTTCTGACATATTCAACATCCGAAAACTCCTCCCATTTGGAAACCCCTTTATTGTCAAACCGCCGAACACCGGAAAGGGAAAGCGTTCCATTGTCGATATTCACAGAGATATCCTCTTTTTTAACACCTGGCATGTCTGCATGCAGCAGGATTTCATCATCATTTTCGTAGATATCAACAGTGGGTATTGCTGATCTCAACGCTCTGGTTTTCTCGATAGATTTGTCTTCTTTTTTGGCAATTTCTTTTCTGTCGCTCATGATAACCTCCTAATCAATTTTATACTATTCCTTCATCGATTAATTGATAGTGATCTGTTTGGGCTTGGCAGTTTCTGATTTCGGCAGTTTAAGATACAGGATGCCGTCTTTCATCATTGCTTCAACTTTTTCCGCATCTACGTCAGCGGGCAGAGTGAAACTGCGTGAAAATGTACTGCCGCCGGTTTCATTCCTATGGATGTTGTAACCATCAGGGGTATCCACGATTCGTTTGCCGCTGATTTCCAGGTAGTTGCCCTGGATTTTGATATTCAGGTCCTGTTTTGAGATTCCTGGAACTTCCGCCTGTACTTCAAAGTTGTCACCATTTTCCAGAAGGTTGGTTCTGGGTGAATTAGACGTCAGCCTGAAAGCAGGATCATAGAGATAGGACCCGTCAAAATCATTGAAGAGTCTGTCCATTCTGTTCCGGAACAGATTCATGGCCCCGAACATTCTGTCGATTTCACTGATTCCTGTAAACATAGTTCCGTCTCCTTTTCTGTTATTGTTTTGGTTTGTGAGGCTTAGGTTTAATTCGACCTCACTTTGAATTTGACGCTAAAATAAACATAAAAAATTGTATGTCAATAAAATTTTCATTATGAATTACATTTTTATTGACAAAGTAATGCGTATAGATTATTTTTCCTTTTAAAAGGAGGCCCGAAATGATGAATGAATCGAAATTAAAAAAAACAACTCTTTCTTTCGATGCACTAAAAGGGATGCAATCGGTTCGGGCAACGTTTACACTTCCCAAACATACCATCAACTTGCTTAGCGCCGTTGCAAACCAACTTGGTGTAAAACAAAAATCAATCTTTGATAGTCTGGTTGAAGACAAGAACTTTTTGGTTAAAATAGCTGACGAGGCCAAGAATTATCAACCCAAGCGGAGTCAGCGGAGGCAAAAAACATTTGTTTTAAGCAGAAATTGTTTAAGTGCACTGGATACCTTTGCCAGGGAATACGAGCTGCCAAGGGATGTCCTTGTAGAGTTTTCCATAAACCAATTACATCCGGTAATTGCCCAGGAAAAGGAAAGGCATGAAAACCGCAAAACACTGTTAAAGGAAATGGAAGATTTCCAGGAATTGGGCTGTCGATTAATGGAAAAAACCAGACGTCTTGTTGGTGAAGATGACAATATTTTCCAAAAGCTTGAATATGTTTTCAACCTGTACGATAAAAACATAACCGACCTTAAAACCACTATTGAAAAAGGGAAATGTATGGAGGCATTTCAATAACAGCAGTTTTCTATAAAAGGCAGTTAGTTAACTTTTCAAGATATTCATCATACAATATGAATCTTGATATTGTTCAATTGAAGAATTTTTATCAAGGGGTGATATTATGCCCAAGGATTATTATCTTGTTTTAGGAATTACTTCAGAGGCGACACTGGATGATATCAAAGACGCATACCGAAGACTTGCCAAAGAGTATCATCCAGATCATTACGGGAAAAACCATTCTCCGTTTCTTGCGATTCAGGAGGCATATTCTGTACTCTCAGATCCGATTAAACGGCAGACCCATGACCTTGAGGTTTTGAATCAAAAAAAAAAGTTGAAACCCCGGTATGGGGAAAGCATACGTTTTGGCCGTAAGGGACATGTCGAGCCGATGATACCTAACCAGGAAGCACCTATGGATCTGGGAACTGCAAGTCTTGCACGATCTTTTCATTCTTGTCGGCCGTCATTTGATGAATTGTTTGACAGAATATTCAGTAATTTCAGGCAGACATCCCGACCTGGGAGTGAACAGAAAGAAAATTTCAATGTTGTCATAACATTAACACCGGAGCAGGCGTTTTGGGGTGGACAAATTAAAGTTGCACTGCCTGCGCAACTGACTTGCCCTTCCTGTTTTGGGCAAGGGCGGGTCGGTGTTTACGAATGCCGGCGTTGCAATGGTGACGGTATTTTGTCAGGAGAGTATCCGGTCATGATAAGTTATCCCGCTGGCATATCGGATAATCATGTTGTTCGAATGCAGCTGGACACCTATGGGATTAAAAACCTTTATCTTACAGTACATTTTCGTGTCAGTAAATTATTTTAGGATTAGGCTTCAGATTTAGGGCGTTTTCACTCTTGACACAATAAAATGTGAATTTATATTTTTTTTAAATTCTTAAGGATTTGACATTTTTAATTGTGCAAATCCGATTCAAATATAAATTTCTTGTTAAGGAGGAAACAATGTCCAAAGACTTTTGTATGGATTGCGGAATGTTGTTATCTCCCCACACAAGCGTCTGTTCTGTTTGTGGGTATGATAACAATTATGATGACTTTTCTGATATCACACTGGATATAGATCAACTGCTATATTCAAATGATGAATTTGTCCCTGACCATTACCCGGGATTTTAGCATATTGAACACTATAGTTCCAATGGACATGCAAAATTTTACCGCAGGGAATAGATCCTTTTGCTTAAAAGCGGTATCTGCCCTGCAGGACAGCAACGCCAGCTCCATGCCGGGCTCCAACAGGCAGATCCCGTCCGAAGGGCATCTTTACCAGGTCCATAGCCTCGGCTCCGATAAAGGATTTTAAAAGGTTGGGTGTGATCTTCCCTATTCAAGATTCGATCTGCATCAGCGAATGGCCTTGAGAATATACAGGACATCCATCATCTCCGCCTGGCCGTTGTTGTTGGTATCGCCGTCCATATTGACGGTTGAAGACGGTTGACCATGAGTCATAACGCGGTTGCAAAGGATCGCATCGTCCAGCATCACCCGTGAGTCTCCGTTTAGATCCCCGGGAATGGACGCAACAATTATGGTCACGGTTAGCGTTTCACGTTCCGGTACCAGTTCATCAGAGATACGAATGGTAACCGTTCCCTCGGTTCCTGTGGAGGCCAACCGGCAGCCGGCTCCGGACTGAGTTAGCGTGGCTGCATCTGTTTTCAAAAGGGTCCAGGTGTAGAACCCGCTTCCCCCCGCAACCGTTAGATCCAGATATCCGTTTTTCTGGAGCGTATACGGCCCGGACGGACGGATATCAAAACTCTCGGATACCACATTGATGTTAACGTCATTAGACACCAGGGTGGGGAACAGGGTGTCCTGTGCCGTAAGGGTTACCGTTCCCTTAGATACCCCGGTCACCTGCCCTTGCGAACCAACTGTGGCGACCCGTGTGTCATTCACCGTGTAGCTGTATGATCCAGACCCGCCGCTGGTGCTCAGGGTCATGATTTGATCCACGGCCACATCCGCACCCGGAGCCGTCAAAACAATGGGCATTACATCTTTGACGTTTGGATCCATGCCAAGATCGACTTCCACACCATCCGGGGCCAAATCGCCATCTGTATCAGCCATAGTGGGATTGGTTCCCTTGACAGCCTCCTGGGCATTGGTGAGGGTATCGTTATCCGGGTCATCATCTGCGGTCTGGTCAAGAGAGGAAAAATACAAATATTCCCATGCGTCGTTCAAACCATCCTGGTCATCCACGCTCACCGGGCCAAAAGGTTCAACAAGAATGCTTTCAGTACCGCCCGCCAATACGGGGGTAACCGCATAATAAGCGGCAACACCAAAATTCAGGGAGGTATCTGCATAGGTCTTGCCGGTAAGCGTTGCGATGGGTGTCATCCCGTTGACCGTAAAAAACGGATGGTCAGACGTATATACCCGGAAGCTGGCAGCAGCAGTGTCCGCATAGGAAGACCAGTCCAGGGTGACAGATGCTGCATTGCCCGAGGAGATGTTGGTCACCTGAATCGCTACCGGATCGGGCGATGCTGAACCCGGATTTTCCAGAAAATCCATGGGCATGGCCGGCATGCCGCCATCAATGGACGTCATGGTAGAAACAGAACGATTGGCAATGTTCACTGCATAGGCACCGATGGTGTTCTGGCTCTCAACGCCCATGGCAGGTATCAGAACGTGTGTTTCATCAGATGTCCAGAACAGACGTACTGTCCCCATATTCGCCGGGGTGCAGGCCAGAACATCTACCTGACTGCCCGAGGACAAGCTCACCACAGACAGGCCATTGTTTGAAAAATACGTCAGAAACCGTCCTGTGGGAGAGACTGCTGACGATGAAGCACCATCCACCCTGGCAATAAAGGTGGCAGAAGACAGATCCGGCAGCAGGCTGACAACAGCCCATTCAAATGCCGTATCCGCAGAATTGGCAAAGGCATAAATTTTATCGCCGCTGGGTGACCAATGGGGGATGTCACCGCCGATATAGACTGCCATCTGCTGGGTCGCCAGGGTAAACACCCGGACTTCCGGGGGCTTGGAAAACCCCATGTTGACGGCAAAGGCAATTTGAGTCCCGCTGGGCGACACCGCAACAGAGGTCACGGTTCCATCCGGAACGGCAACGATCACCTGGGGATTATCCCCGGCCAGGGAGTTGCTGATTATTTCCGTGCCGGCTAAACCGCTGCGGTTTCTCGCATAAATGATCCGGCTTCCGTCAGGAAGAAAATCCGGCGTAAAACGATAGAGAAAATCATTTTCCGACGCAGAGATGACCTGGGTCTGACGGTTCCAGACCTGCAGGTTTCCGGACATAAAATACAGGTACGCGCCGTCCGGACTGGCAACCACATCCTGGACATAGCTGCCATCAAGTTGCTCGCTGCTCCCTCCGGGCAATGCGGTTTCGTAAATCCCGCCCATCATCTGGTCAGCCGTTATTAATTTTCCGTTCACAGACAGCGGTGCATGGCTCACCGTGGTAAAGGAGAGGGTAACAGGGTGGGTCAGGGTGTTACCTGCCATATCAGTGATACCGGTGTTGATCGCAATGGTATAGGTTGTGCCGGGATCCAACGGACTTACTGGCATGAGCGAAACAGTATGACTCCCCCCACCGGAAAATGTAAAGTCGATGGGCGATGAACCCTTATTAAGAAGCACGTTGCCGACAATGGAATCGCTGTCAATGAGATCATCAAAAATCAACTGAATACGTCCCCCTTGCGGCAGGACCGTTGTGTTGGACGCCGGCACGGAATTCACCAGGGTCGGACCGTCCACGTCCTGGGTTGTAAATCCCCAGTAGTAGGAAGCACCAAGCACAGCACCGCCGGCATCCTGCACATTGCCGGAAATCGTAACCCGGTAGTCAGCTCCCGAAGCCAGGATTCCCGGATCAAGGCTCAGCGTCCGGGTGGCAGCATCATACGACATAACCACCGGATCCCGGGCGATAAAATTCTTGTCTTTGTCAAGACGTGTCAGGGCAATCCACTCGCTGGTCAGGGTATCTGGATTCATGTCATCAGAGAAAACAGCCGTGATACGGGTGGATACCGGAACATCCAGGGTCCCGTCTGCAGGCTGGGTGTTGGATATGGAGACACTGCTGGTTGACGGCCCCAGAGCCACCACCCGGGGGGTATCATCATCACTGATCAGAGAATCGCCGAACAGAGCGAAATGCCCGGACGCCGCCCCTAAATCCACTGGATAGGTCCGATGGGTAAACAAATCATAGGCTGTGGGGGTCATGTCGCTTGTCAGCTGAATACCGGACAGGGAATATGGCGGTGCGTTGTTCCGTTCCATATAGTACACCAGACTTTCAGAAATTTGGAAGTGCCAGACCTGGGGTTTGGTACTCACTGTGAAAACCGCCTGGGAATCCAGATGAAACACCCTTAGTTTGCTATCATCACAGGTGTCGTTCCAGAAATTGCCAACGACATTACCGTGCATGGCATAGACCAGGGCCACCGCCCTCCCTTGAACCGTCGCGGCGTTATGGATGCGAACCGGCGCCTGGGGATCATGGCTCACCAGATCGGACACGTTTCCGGTCCGGGTATCCAGAACATGAAGACTTTCCCCCTTAGGCTCCCGGTAATCCACACCATTAACCCCATCGGTATCAATGGCCGTATAGTTCTCGCCGTCACTGATTTCAAAAACAAGGTGGTCACCGGTAAAACCCTGTATCAATGGCTTCTGCCAATATTCAAGGCCGGTAATTGTGTGAAGCACCAGGGGCTGGGATGCCCCGATTTTCCAGGATCGAATAACCGGGGCTGCACCGGTTGAATCCAGCCACACAACGGTTTCACGGTGAATCAGGCCGGACGTAATGCTGGCGGAACCGGTTGGCACTGCTGTGCTGGCCTGTGTATCAGTGTTGTACAGAAACAGGGAAAATGTTTTGTCGGCCGGGTCCACTCCTGGGCCTTCGATTCCGGTATTTTTGACGTACAGTACCCAGGGTTCAGCCACGTCCAGAAAAGAGCACCGGGTGGAAGGCGCTCCGTTTATTCCGCCGATGGTGGTGTAATAATCGTCCGCATCAAACAGGTAGATGTCCTGGCCCGTGAGCATGTCAAAACGGTATACCTTGCCGCCCGAACTGTAGTAATAATGTGTCCCCTCAACCAGGTACCGGAGACCTATCCCCAGGTATTCGTCGCTTACAACGCTCCTTGGTCTTGTGGGTGCTGCGTATTCATTGGCCACGTCCATGGCGGCGTCTTCCAAGGGGATGCCCATGATAAACGAGAGCCTGCGATTCCCCTGGGGAGTTTCCACCTGCAGGTCATACCGGCCCCGTGCTGATACCACAGCGCCGTCGATGACTGGTTGAGGGCTCTGGCCATCACGCCATACCGTGGCCTGGTACCCGCCGCTCGAGACCTGTATCCCGATGGTAACCGGCTCAGCATAGGTTCCACCGTCTGCCACACCGGTGATGTCAATGACCACCGGTTGTGTGCCCAGGTCAAAAGATTCTGTGGTAAACGACCAGGATTCTTCAACCAGAGCATTGCCGGCAAGGTCTGTGCACCCCTCATTCAGGGTGAGGGTGTACGTGGTGTCGGGCAGCAAGTGACCGGGCGTCACAAAAAGGGTACGAGAAGCTGTATCGTAACGATCCTGATACGACTTCTCAACACCGTTGGCCTTGAGAGTTACGAAGGGAGACACCAGGGTGGCTTCGTCCATGGGCTCATTGAATCCAACGCGGATGGTCTGGTACACTGACACATTCTCGCTGTTCATACCCGGGGTGTGGTGAATCACGTTGGGCCGGATATCGTCACCAGAGGTCACGGGCCAATACGTGTTTAATGTTTTCCGGGCCCCGGCTGCCCAACCGGGAAAGCCGTCCAGAGCATCTTGCACGTAAAGATCGCTATAGAGGCCAACCGCATCAATCAAGGCATTGAAAACATCTAAATTTTCAGGCATGACGCAGTATGGATTATCCCGGTTTATCCAGCTATTGAGAGAAGATGCTTCGGCAAAAACCTGTTGGAAAAGTGCTTTGGCTTCGGCTCGCAGATCCATGACCCGTTCAAGGTCGCTCAGGTTATAAAAAGCGGCCAGGTATTCAAGTTGTTTTAAAAAATCAAGATACCCCTGCTCCGACGGCATAGCCGGCAAGACGGTATAGTCTCCGATAATAAACTGGACCAGGGTCCGGAGTGTCTGATCATTTTGCAGGCGCTGCAGCAGCACCCCAGAGATCGCAAGATCCTGGTTAAAGGCCGCTTGCCCATCAATGTATTCCACTGCCGAATCAATCTTCCGCCGGGCCAGGGTGGCACTAAAATCGGAATCCGCATCTGCCAGGACCACATCCAGATGAATGGCATCCCAGAAAATTTCAGCATTCCCCCGTATGGTATCGCCCCTGGTACACAGAGAAATCCAATTGTCATCTGCGTGGCTGGCCAGTGCTTCCACAGCGATTTCCCATGCAGTTCGTGTGTTTTCAATTTCCATCAGGATGTCGTGTTTACTGGCCATAAAGGTTTCGTAATGGTCTACCTGGGTTGCCAGGACGTCCAGGTTGGACCCGACAGCGTCCATGAGAGGTTGTGAAAGGGGACTTGCGGCAAACTGGGCAACGGGATTGCCCGATCCGGAATAGGTCCGGGTGGAATCTGTTGTCAGGCCGGCCTGACCCATGGTCAGGTAAGCACCAGCCAGCCGGTTCAGGGCATCTGGATATGTCCGGAATGAGTAGTCGTTGATATCCGGGGTCGTATCCGGCATTTCAAAGGATGCTCTCAACTCGGACAGGGGAAACGTGGGGTCATATTCCCGCATCAGGTAATACGGGTTGTTTCCGGAAAAAGAAGGAAGATTGGTCTGAATGATCCCGTTGAACGCCTCGTCAAAGGTGTCCAGGCTTTCCCGGACAAAGCCCTGGGTGTCCCAATAAGAACTCTCCAGGGCCATAATCTGTGTTTCCAGACCATCAACTGCATCGGACAGGGTGTCATAGGTATTCCAGGCCACCAGCCGGGCTGTGTCAAACTCGTCCCACATGTTTTGGGCATGGTCTGACAGCCACCCCCAGTTGGCCGTTACATCATTCAGATAACCTGTCTTGTTCTCCTGGGGCTCTGGTGAGGTATTGATATTTTCAACCACCTGATTTTTTTCTTCCAGGGCCTCGGCCATGATGCCGGAATAAATCTTGACGAACTGGCTCCAACAGAATTCTTCTGCCAAAAAGTTTGCAGACAGCCGGTCCAATGCTTCTTTATAGGGTTCTGGATTAAACGTATAGTCCTGGTTGTTGAAATCCAGCGGCCAGACCGGGTTTTTCACAGCACTGTCAGTATAGTGGGCAATATTGCGCAAATGGCAGTCGAAAAGAGCGATGTCATACCGGTACTTGAGGTAACTGCTTTTTGCATCCCGCATCAGTTCAAGGGTTTTTTTGGCCTTTCTGATGAGGGTTTCGATTTCCATCTTGAACAGATTGGTGTTGACGGCCTGCAGGTTAGCATCTTCAATGGCCGTGTAATCATCAATAAAACCGTTGAGCGCTTCCCAGGTGTCTTTCGTGAGGCCGACAAGATTTAGGGAGGCCACGTCCTCAACCACACTTTTTACATTGGAGAAGGTGTTTTTCAAAGCCTTGAGCACGACAAAAGTCTTGTTATGAAAATCAAGCGTCTTCATGGCCGGGATGCCCTTGAGCGCGCCTGTTGCATCCTTAAGAGACTTCGTGGCCTGTTCGATTCTTCCATCCCAGTACTCTGTGGTGAATTCCACCCCCAGGTCTATCTGGATTTGGGGAGGCGTATACGTTGGATCTTCTCGACGAACCACCTGAATCTTATCATAAAAGGTATTTTGAAGATTATTTTCAATATAGGTATTCAAGTCTTCCAGTTTATCAAAGGCCTGTTGGAGATTTTTTGCATGTTTCAGACTTTTGATCTCAGCAACGCGCGTGTCGATTTCTTCACAGACGGCATTGATCTGGGTACGGGCCAAAACAGCATCAGCAAATACAGGTTGAAACAAAGTCATCACCAGGGCGGCGCCAACCACTATGGCAAACAGCAGAGAACGAGTTGTCACTATTCCACCTTTCAAAATCACAGATAAATGGAACCCTATTATGATTCCAAGTCCTTTGTCCTTGTGAGATTCCACACAATCTCAAGCCATCATAACACCTTGAACTTAACACCATTTTCTCTCAATTGAGAAAAACCATCCCTATTAATGAAGAGGAAGTTCCTTTTTGTCAAGAAAAGTATGACTCCCCAAATCAACCACCTGATTTTTTGTAACCCCCGCCAAAGAAAATTATTTGATTATACGGTTCTCTGAGTTTCAATTCCTCTATATGATCCAAGGATAGTATCCTCGGCCATGTTTCCATATTCAACTCCAATATATAGATCACATTTTAACAGGGCTGTGGCCATGGGCATTTATACCCCTGCGTTCTAGAAGAGAGCCTTCCATCCGGTAGAAATGTACGGTCGCTTTAAGGTAGTTAACTACAGCCCGAACTTCGTTAATACGGCTTACGAGAAGATCACGCTGGACCTGAGCCACAAACAAATTAGTGGAGCGGCCCACCCTGAATTTTTCGGTTTCAATCCGCAGTTTTTCTTCCTGAAACTTTCTTGTTGCAGTGCTGGCGGAAATTTGTTCTTTTGTGCGATTAATTTCAATATAAGCATTTCGGACATCAAGCGCTATTATCTGCTTGAGATTGTCTAAAGCCATCTCAGCCCTGTCTTTACTAAGAAGAACTCTTCTTTGTTGCGCACTGGCATTGCGGTTGAAAATTGGGTATTCAAAATTGAGCCCCACCATCATATCATAGCTGTCATCTTTAATGTCATTCACAGACCCTGAAAAGGAGTTGGCATATCCGGTTTTCCCAAGGGTAATAAAAAGATCCATTTGGGGAAGCAGTCCGTTTTTGGTTCGAACGATTTCAATGTCATTTTTTTGAATATCTATCCTTGCCTGGTTCATCTCCGGTCGCATCCTCATAGCTACCGCCACATGCGCCCCTACTTCATCATATTTTATTTCCGGCAATGTTGGTGGATGCACCAGAATGATATCTCTTTCCCAGGGATTATCCCCTGAAGGGTTAAGCAACCGGATAAGCCGGAGCCGGTTAGATTCCAAAGTACTTTTTGCATCGATCAGCCCCTGCTGCTGTGCGGCAACTTCGGCCTGTACTGCAGCAAGCTCTGCTTCTGCTGTGGCCCCCACCCGGATCATCTCTTCGGTCTCTGTTATCTGCTGCCTGGCAAGCTTAAGTGATTCCTCTACAATTTCCATCTGCCGCAGGGAAAGTGCATAATCCCAATAGGTGGTTTCAACCTGTGCCAATAACGATTCGCTAAATCCACGAAGCTCATATTGGGTAATGTCTGTTTCGAGTTGTGATTGACGAAGTCGGGCCAGGTTCACATCCGTTCCATACCCTTGCAGAATTGACTGTGTTACCGATAGCCCCAAGCGGGTGGAGGCGTATTGTGTACTATATTGGTCTGAGTCTGTTGTTTTTGTGACGGTGGCAACTTCCACAAATGTACCAGTGGGGAAGAATTGTTTAAGAGAGATGCTTCCGGCAAAGACATCGTTTACCGAACTATCAGAATAGCTTCCTGACGGGTTCAATGTCTTGCTATCGTCTCGCCGGATAGAGGCCCCTGCGTTTACAATCGGGTCAAACACAGCCAGTTCCTGATCCTCAAAAGTTTTTTGAATAAAAGGATTGATCCGCTCCACTAACAACGAACGGTTGTTCTCAAGAGCCATAAGAATGGCATCTTCTACAGTGATTTTAAGCGGACCTTTTTCAGGAAGATTTATGATTTGTTTGGATATGGGCTTGATGTCAACTGCTGCTGGCATATTCTTTTTACTGTAAACGTCTGCCAGGATTTGATCCTCTGCGATCCATACGTCTTTAGAAATCACACAGGATATCGGCAAAAGAAAAAAGGTCAAAATAAACAGCCTTACAAATAATTTTCGAAAGCAAGAAATTGCCATCATGTCAGCTCCTCGTTAATAGTCTCCCGGAGTTTGGGCTCAGCTGGCGCTATAACGCCATAGGTCTGGGATTTCATCTTCTTTCGTTCAAAGAGCGCATAGATTGTTGGTACCACAATAAGCGTAATCAGATTCGAGCTGATCAGTCCGCCTATGATGGCTCTGGCCATTGGTGCCTGGGCTTCGCCGCCCTCGCCTATACCGACAGCCAAAGGCGTCATGGCCAAGATAGTGGTTGTAGCTGTCATAAGAATAGGTCTGAGACGTCTTTTACCGGCTTCTATAATGGCTGCTTGAACCGGCATATCTCGCAGACGCAGCAAATTGATGTGATCCACAAGCAATATAGCATTATTCACCGCAATACCCCCCAGCATGATACAACCGATATAGGATTGAACGTTAAAAGTGGTATCTGTAAAAAATAACATGAGGATCACTCCAATAGCGGCAAGGGGCACGGAAAACATTACCACAAAGGGATATCGCATTGACTCATAGAGTGATGCCAGTACCATATATACCAGCAACAGTGCCAGCACAAAACTCATCAAAAGCTCGCGAAAGGATTTCTGCTGTTCTTCATAATCTCCCGCCAAAAAGATGTTGAAATCTCTGGGGACAGGTACCGATTGCAAGCCCTCCCGTACATCTGCCAAAATAGAGCCCATATCACGGCCGCTGATATTGGCTGTTACATAGACCACGCGTTCCTGGTCTTTGCGCTGGATAAGTACAGGTCCGCGCCTGGAACGAACATCAACGACGTTTCTAAGTACCACCGGCTCTCCATCTGTATTGATGATGGGAAGGTCCAGAATATCTCGCAGCTTTTTTTTCTCAGCACCCTCAATTTTTACCCGAATTCTATATTCGTTTCCCCCTTCCCTATAGTTGCCGGCAGAAGTCCCGGAAAGCACTGTTTGCAGCATATTGGCAATCCTGGATACCGAAAGCTTCATGTCCGCTGCCTTTTGCCTGTCCACGACAATAAGCTCTTCCGGATTTCCGGTCTCCCTGCTTATTCTGGTATCTGTTATACCGGCCACATTCCCTATGATCTCTTCAACCTTATGGGCCAGAGCGTCGGATGTTTCAAGATCATGCCCGCGCACTTCCACCTGAACTTTTTCATCTCCCCCCGTGCCTATTTTAAGCAAAAATAGTCCCTGGCCGGCACGTGTACGTATTGTAACTCCCGGCATAAAAACAAGTTTTTTGCGAAGGGCTGCTGCTATTTCCTCGCTGGATCGGTTTCGTTCTTTGACGGGTTTCAGCGCAATTCGCATCTCACCGGTATTGGTTCCCTGTGCCCGCCAGGAGGAACCTCCGATATAAGATACTGTGTTTTTGATCTCCGGCACCTCTTGTCTCACGATAGCTTCAATCTTTTGAAAGGTTTTGTCTACCAAAGACAGCTTTGTGCCGACTGCCATCTCTGCATTAACCCGTACTTCGCTCTCATCAGCCGCTGGCATCAACTCAACACCCACCAGCGGAATCAAAAAAAGACTTCCTGAAAACACCAGCAATACGCTTCCTAATATCAACCCTCGATGGTTGATAGCAAAACTAAGTAAATTGATGTAATTATTTTCCATACCGGTAAAAAACCGATCCGATAGATGAAATATCTTCCAGCCTTGAGCAGTGCCGACCCCTTTCCTAAGGGTAACTGAAGTGCCTATCCTGGCTGCCAGCATGGGCACCAGCGTCAGAGCTACTGCCAGGGAGCAACCCAGTGAAAAAGTCACAACGTATGCAAGTTGTTTAAACATAATTCCGGACATGCCTTGCACAAAAATAAGCGGTAAAAATACGACAAGCGTGGTCAATGTGCTTGCAATAACCGCAGCCACAACTTCCTGGCTGCCCTTTATTGCTGCTGATTCAGGCTCCTGACCCGATTCCCTGAGCCGAAAGATATTTTCCAGCACCACAATGGCATTGTCCACCAGCATTCCGATACCAAGCGCGAGACCGCCGAGGGTCATCAGATTCAACGTAAACCCATTGAAATACATTAAAGAAAAGGTGGCAATCATCGATATTGGAATCGTGGTGGCAATAATGGCAGTGCTGGAAATATTACGGAGAAAAAACAACAGCACGAATATAGCCAGCACTCCGCCATAGAGGATGGTTGTGCCCACATTGGTTATAGAGCGTTTGATATAATCTGAAGAATCGATAATGGGGATGATATGAAGCTGGGGGATGTCTTGGTTGATCTGTTCGATCTCTTTGAGGACCCCGGTTGCTACCTCCACAGTGTTTTTCCCCGATTGTTTGTTGATCGAAATACGCACACCCGGCTTGCCGTTTATCCGTACAATCCGGGTTACTTTCTCCCAGGCATCTTCTACGGTAGCTATTTCTTTTAACTGTATGGGTACCCCTTCCCGTATGGCAACTACCGTATTTTTCAACTCAATTAAATGGGTGTAAATCCCAGGCGTTCTGATGGTAACATCCAGCATCTCCTGTTCAATGGTACCGGCCGGAAGATTGATATTTTCTTCCTTGAGTCGGCTGATAAGTTGATCGATGGGAAGCCCCAGGGCTTTTATCTTTTCGGCATTCAGATTGACATGGATTTCCCGGTCCAATCCACCTCGAATATCCAACGAAGCCACCCCGGGGATACGTTCAATTCGATTTTTCACCTGATTGTCAATAATTTCTCTTATCTGTATTGGTTCCAGATCACTGGATACTCCCATAATTAAAATCGGGAAAGATGCAAGATCGAACTTTCGCAGGCTTGGTCGTTCGGTATCTTCCGGAAGGCGTGGAATAACGCGATCCAGACGTTCTCGAATATCGTTGGCCGCTTCATCAAGGTTAGTACCCCATGAGAAAGTAACCCGAACGCTGCTTCGCCCTTCAGCAGAAACCGAAGTAACCTCTTCTACTCCGGGTACTGCACTCATTGCCTCCTCAACCGGTCGGGTGATCAACTCTTCGACTTCCTCGGAACTGGCGTTTTCGTATTCAGTGGAAACGCTGAGCGTCGGGTATGTGATATCGGGCATCAGGTCGATGGAAAGTCTGAACAAGGAAACCACGCCGAGAATGATGACGATCAAACACGCCATGACGGTCAATACGGGGCGTTGTACGGAAAATTGAGAGACGTTCACGATTTTTCTTTCCCCTTGGTAGAATCGATTATCTTGGCATCATGCTCCCCACTTTCCCGCTGCTCATCGGATGCTTTTTTATTTTCTGGCAGAATAATCGAATTTCCATCTTCCAGCAGATGATGTCCCAGAGTCACCACCGCACCGGTGATGACTGGATTTAACACCTCCGCCTGGATGCCGTTCACAATACCGAGGGTAACCGGAATAAACCTGGCTTTTTGTTCCTGGAGATCGACTACAAAAACCCCTTGTACACCATTTCTCTTGACAAGGGATGCTATCGGAACCACGGTGGCGTTATCATTCTCATTAAATTGTATTTGAACCCTCACAAACATACCTGGTTTTAAAAGTTTTTGTTCATTGGGTATTTCGATTTCCACACGGGCCTCCCGGGATTTTTCTTTCAGAATAGGGGCTAAGCGAATCACCTTTCCTCTGAAGGTGATTCCCGGAAACGCATCAGTTGAAATGACCGCTTCCTGCCCTGCCTGAATTTTAGGATAGTCCCGTCCGATTACATGTATGGCTACAATGAGCTTTCCGATATCGAGAATAGAAACTATCGGAGTGTTTGGCTCCAGCAATGCCCCTTCGTCCACAAAGCGTTCCCCCACTACTTTGTAGCCTGTGGTGGTGTATAGAGGGATTTTAATCATAGCATAAGAAACGCGTATTTCAGCCATTTTCAGGGCTGCTTCTTTTTGAGATATCTGGGCAATAGCAACTTTCAGCTTTGCCTGCTGGGTCATAAATTCGGATCCTGCAATATCAAGCTGGGATTCAGAGGCTATCTTCTTTTCCCTCAATACTTTGGTTCGTTTATACTCTCTTTTTGCGTTTTCTATCGTACTTCTTCGTTCCTCAAGATTTGCCCGGGCAACCGCCAGTTCTGCCTTTGCCTGGATGACCTGTTGATAATATTCATCGTTGTCCAGTACGGCCACAAGCTGTCCGCTTTTGACAGTATCACCTATATTAACCAATAGCTTTTCGATACGCCCGGCGATTTTCGGCGCCATAATGAACTCAGATAGCGGATGCAAAGATCCGGTAAAGTCCCCCACTTCCCGTATGGAAGCTTTTTTTACGAACGCAACCTCAACGGCAACGGGTATGTTTTGACGTTGGCGCTTAAAATGCTTTGTGGAATCAGAAACTTTTTGATAAATCTGCCAGCCTAAAATACTGATTCCAGATAAGATAATAATGGTAATAATTAATTTTTTCTTCATTCGAGAAACCCATAAGATCGTTTAAAAATAATGTTTAAATTCTTAAATATCGGATCACACCAAAGAATAGGTAAACGGAAAACAATATCAGGAAACCGGCACAGCACCCGATAATCCCTCTATAAATCTTGTCACTGAAAAAGGAACGACCTTTTCCCACGGCTGTTGAAATTATGGTATACCAGGTCAGGTCAGCCAGAATATGGCCGCTGAAAAAACTTAGGATCCCCGCAAGGCCGTATTCACTTGACTGAAGGATATAACCAAGACCAATGGTCGCCCACCAGATAATAAAGTAGGGATTGGCTGCGCTCATGAGTATGCCGGTCAAAATAATATTGCCGCTTTTTTCATCGCCCGGTTCAAGGGACAGGGTCAAGAAAGGTAGGGATCGAAACATCCCTGCTGCCATCCACAGCAATATGCTGCCACCAGCTATTGAAATGAAGATAAAAAACCACTCTTCTTTGAATAAAGGTGCCATGCCCATGAAGAGTGCCGCCAGCAATATCACCTCAAGGATACCATGACCCAGAATCAGTAAAGGACCAGCCAAAACCCCCCTTTTACTGCTCTCGCTGATGGCGACGGTGAGAAGCGTACCCGGCATCATGGCCCCGGAAAGTGCAATAACAAAAGATGAGGCAAAAATAGTTATCAAAATTATTATAATATCAAGTTCCTTCTTCTAAAATCCTTGAAACGGACCAGAGTATATGTCTGCTGGTGTATTTAGTCGCTAAACCCTTTTATTGTCAATACCTTCTACTATAATATGCGGGTTAGAACTTGAGCCTCCGCCGATATTTGGGACTCTCCGTTAAGTCACTTTTTTATCATATCGAAGTATTTCTTTAATCAAGGATTATTACCCTCGTTTCACATTCCATTCTTTGATCCTTTATCAAATTATTCAGAAAACCCGATAAGATCATCAATAGATTCCCCTGCAAGCTTCCTTGCAATAACTCGAAGGGGAATATCAGAAATATCACCAGGCTCATCACCCATGTCTTTCACTATCTGGCTAAACCTGACGATTACCTCATCTCTATTTAGAGCGTTTGATTCGATAAGCATATTAATAATTGTTTCTTGGGCCAGTATAATTCCTGCTATCAGTTGTGAATTCGGAACTGTATCTTTGCTCATGATCCGTTCTCCTATTTTACCCCGATTCATCATCAAAAAAAATAAAAACCCCGTTGCGCTTGATGGCTCAAGCAGATAGAGTATTTGTGCCAACAAAAAACTATCATCAGCGGGGTGAAACAAATTATGACACAAGGCGTGCTACCATTCAAGTATGATGCAATGCCCTTTATTATATTTCCACAAAAATTGATCCGTCGAAATGCCTTTACAGGCATTTGAAATATTGATACGGAAATCTTAATTTAAATTTTTGAACTTATAGGGTAGCATATCATCAAACTTCACAAAATATGACGTTCGGTTGATCAGCCCGTTAGAAATAAAGGGGGAATATCCTTCTCATCCCATCCGCCAAACTGGAATTAAATATTTTGTATACACCGCTATGTAGACAATTTCCGGCCAGGGGTGTTACACCATTAATTAAAAAAAGGTGTCACAACAAAGTAAATCCCCAAAAGGACAATCGTTGAACCGGCAATTTTTCTAAACCACTGACCGGCCCCGTTCCATGCGCTGTTTTCAAGTAGGCGTTTTACGGCAGCGGTTGAACTACCTGCAATCACAATGGGAAAACAGTGTCCAGTGGCAAAAAGAATAATAAAGAGTATGCCGGTAGCCACTTTTTCTTGAACCGTAATAATTGCCAGAATCGGTGCAATAAATCCAAAGGTGCATGAGCCGGAAAGAATTCCATAGGCGAGCCCCAGCACAAAAGCCCCGAATGTTCCCTTTAAATTTAATTTATATAAGAGGCTCCCAGACAAAGAACATTTTTCAACCCCCAACATTCCCAAAGCAACCCAGATGAGAATAATACCCACAAGAATCTGCCAATAATTCCCCACATCCCCAAGCATTCTACCGAGTAATGCACAAAGAATACCGATGAATGCAATGGTAAGAAAAAGCCCCGAAGTAAAGAGAACAGAATACAATCCTGCCTGCCGCGGATTGACCATCTTGTCCTGCCCCCCAACATACCCGACAATCAGTGGAATAGAGGCAAGGTGGCATGGGCTGAACAATACACTTATCATTCCCCAAATAAAGCAGCCAATTGCGGCAAAATAACTCCCACCTGCCATCCATTGGTTGACGGTCAAAAAAAGTGTGTCCAGCATTGCACCTATCCTTTACTACCCAGGTTTGGAGCCGCAACCCCCATTTTTGTCATCTGTTCAATAATGGATTTTTCATCTAGAAAACCCACATGCCGATACATTTCTTCTCCAAGTTCATTAAAGAAAATCTGAGTTGGAATAGCCCTAATTTTAAACCGTTTTACGGGTTGTCGATTTTCCCATACATCAATAAAGATAATATCGGCTTTCCCTTTGTATGCCTTTTCCATCTTTTCCATGATCGGTGCCATCATTTTGCAGGGGATGCATTTTTTTGCCCCCAGATCAATCATGGTCACTCTTCCTTTGATCGGAATGTTTGAATAATCTTCTGCAAAAGCACCTGTCATGAAAAAAAGCATCAAGATTACAGCCAGCACACTGATTATTTTTACTTTATCCAGTGCCAGCATTCCCAGTAGCACAATAATTTTATTGTTGTTCATAAATTCACAATCCTTCTCAATAATTAATTTTATTGCATAAACTCAAACATGAAATGCGTTTGTCACCATAAACAAAGCAGCCAGCCAATTGGTATAAGCAAACAGTTTTTTCAAGTGTCTGGGTTTTGTTTTAAGAGCAAATTTGCCACCGATCACCCCACCTGCAATGGTTACGATTGCCAAAGGAACAGCCCATGCAGGATTAAAATCCCCTTGAATGGCATGTCCGGAAAAACCCATAAAGGCTGTGGCAGCAATCAGGGTAGATGCTGTTCCAACTGCCATATGCATGGGAATTTTGCAAGCAATAACCATGAGAGGGACCAGGAAGGACCCGCCGGATACACCGACCATGCCGGAACCGAAACCTGTCAGAATAGTTACAGGGAGTGCAATCCACAAGTTAACACCATATATTTGACCCACGGATTTGATTTTCATGGTTCCAAACCTGTTCTTTACGCCTCCCTCTGTTTCTTTCTTGATCGGTGCAAGCATAACAGCCCCGGCAGCAAAAAGCATAAAAGCAAAAATCAGTTTCAACATAAATCCGCTAAAAAGATGGGAAAAATATCCACCCCCAAGGGCAGCAATCGATGTCGTACCACCGATTAACACTGCAAGACTCCAGGATACGGATTTGTTCTTCTGGAAAATCACCATTGCTGCAATTGAAGCCGCAAACAAAATAAATTGCCCCGTTGTTGCTGCCTGATGCATTGGAATCCCTGCCATTGCCAGGATAACAACATAAAAATTACCCCCCCCTTTGCCGACCATGGTCATCAATATGGCCACCAGGAAAATAAGGATACTGACGATAATATGCTGACCCATATGCCTCTAAATTTCCTGCAGGGTGAGCTGTAAAACTTTCCCCGGCATTACTTCATCCGTCAATGCAGGATACCCGCCATGGAGGATACGGACATCAGAAAATCCTTTGGCCAGCAAATAGCTGTAAACAATGGCAGATCGAACACCCGCCGGGCAGAAAACGGCAATGGGTCTGTCCATGGGAATATCGCTCAACCTGTCCGGTACTTCGTTGATGGGAATATTAAGACACTGCACATTATCATGAAGGGCCAGTTCAATAGATAAAGAAGCCGCCTCCTCTTTTGATCTGACATCCAGCAGAACCACATCATCCAGTTCAAAAAAAACAGCGGGTAAAACTTTATGTTTTCCCTTTCCGAAGAAATCCAAAGTGAAATTTTTCAATACCTGTTCCATTTTTTTTCCTTATCTTATTTTCCCAGCCATTTCTTGATATCGTCTTTTTTAGGCACTTTGCCGGCACATTTAACTTCTCCGTCCACGATAACAGACGGCGTGCCAAACACACCATATGAAGCAATCTGCATCATATCGCTTACTTTTTCAACTGTAGCTTCAACACCGGTTTCCTTAATCACCTCCTGAACCAGTTTTTCAGTCTTTTTGCATTTTGCACACCCAGGTCCCAGAACTTTAATATCCATGATATTCTCCTTTAAAATTTATGTTTTTTTGTATTCTTAGGACCGCAGATAAAATAAATTGGACATAAATAGCGCAGACTTTTGGTTCATCTACAAGGCGCATCAAAGGTTTAATAGCAGGTCTATTTAGGCTTTGATACAACGCAGTATATGGGCCAAAAGGCAAGCTATTATGTTCAATTTATAAAATTTGTGGTCCTTAAATAATCATATTAAATAAATATCCCACAAAAAGGATACCGCAGCCGACAACCCCGATAAAAACAGCAATCAGTTTTGGTTTAAGCACTTTTCGCAAGATCACCATCTCGGGTAAAGATAAGGCAATGACACTCATCATGAATGCCAGAACGGTTCCAAGGGCTGCCCCTTTCCCAAGCAAGGCCTCTACAACCGGAATAATACCAGCAGCATTAGAATACATGGGAATACCAATGATGACTGAAAGGGGGACCGACCACCAGGACCCTTTGCCCATGATGGACGCCATGACCCCTTCCGGTACAAATCCATGGATACCGGCACCCACTGCAATACCGAGGATCACGTAAATCCAGACTTTTCCGATGATTTCTTTAACCGCATCCCACCCGTATACGATACGGTCATTCCACGTTAGTTTTTCTTCTTCCATGTCTATGGCTGCCACATTTGTCTGGGTTACCCAATCTTCTATCTGGCCTTCCAGTTTTAATCGGCCGATGACCCAGCCGGCGGAAATCGCAATAAAAAGACCTGTTCCCATATAAATGGCAGCCACTTTCCATCCCAGCAGACCATAAAGCAACCCCAGGGCAATTTCATTGACCATGGGGGCTGCGATCAAAAATGAAAACGTCACGCCAAGGGGAACACCGGTTGTGACAAACCCGATAAACAGTGGTACGGCTGAACAGGAACAAAAGGGAGTGATAATTCCCAGAAGTGCAGCTAAAACATTTCCGGCAAATTCACTTTTCCCAGATAAAAAAGCCCGGGTTTTTTCAGGCGTAAAAAAGCTCCTGATGATGCCAACTCCAAAAACAACAAGGAACAACAGCATCATGACCTTTGGTGTATCATACAGAAAAAATTCAATTGAGGAACCCAGGTGAGATCCTTCTTGAATGGGTAAAAGTTTATATGTGAGCCATTTTGATAGATTTGGCAGCACCCGGTAAAGGGTCCACCACAGATACACACCAATGGCTGCTATCAACAAATTTAAGGCCATCATCTTGTTTATTTTTCCCCCACCTTGAATGGGTTGGGTTATTTTTGATACCATGACATCTCCTGTTATAAATTATATATGGTCATTTAACGATGTTTTAACGTAAATTTTTTTTCCTGTTATTTTCCAACAATATCATGACGGTCAATACCCGGAAGTATTTGATTCAGCTCGCGGATCTCAGATTCATTATCCAGCCAGTGCTTCAGATTTCCGATCATGCTGGCAGAATATGGGGAACCGCTGCCGTCGGAAATAGAATAGTTGACCCATAATCCATCTTTGAAGCTTCTTACCAGCTCCGCATCTTCAAGAATTTTCAAATGCTTGCTGGCAGTCGATTGGGCAATCCCCAGAACTGTTTTAATTTCACAGACACACAGAGGACGAGATTGCAGCATCTTTATCATTTTGACCCGATTTGGATCGGACAATGCTTTCATCACTCGAATAAATGCTTTCATATTTTCCTCATATTATCGCTAGGGTTGTTTGTTTAATTCTGCTTGTGCTTCCCTGAAGAAGGTTTATCATACTCTCTTCTTTTATATATCGTTAAATCAGAATATATTAACATAAACAGTCTTTGTCAACATCTAAAATTACATGGGGTCAGGCTTGCGTTATTGACGCTTTTGCTGAATTTCTTTGCTATTACAGTCTGTTGTCAAAAGCACAATAACACAAGCCTGACTCCGTCGAACCATCAATATGAAAAGTGGGCGAAGTTAGGACCAAGCCCTAAAGTTTATTCAGCACCATGCCGCAAGGCGATCTTCTCAAACATCAAAGCAACACCCTCACAAAGCGTATAGATGGATTCAATGTCAAGATTATCATCAGACGTAACATCAAAATAGATGTGAAGACTTGCATCAAGACCATCTTCCGGCTTCCAGTAGCAAACCATTATAGGAAAAAGAGGCAAGGGATACAAAACAATTGAAATATCTGAATCAATAGGACTGACAATTTGTTTTCCATCAAAGATTTCCAGCATATCTTTAAACAGATCCGTATACGTATCGGCAACCCGCTTTACCGGCTTTTCACAACGTTGTTGAAAATGAGCATATCGGGAAGGCCCGCCAGCCAACTCCCGAAAGGTTATCCATTTTCCGTGGGGAGATTTACCCGAGCCGTTCAAAATATAGTTCAATACCGGCACCACCATATATGCATTGATATGAATTTCAGATGATATGTTTCCCTGAGTATCAATACTGAAATTCTTACCAAAAATTTTTATGGTAAGTTTATTGTTGGAAAACTTGGCTTTTAGACGGTTTGCTGCTTCGGCAATATCAATTAAAGATATCTTTTGTTTGAGTATTTCAATCGCTTCTGCTTTATATTCATCAATAGTATTGGGTTTCTCAATTGCCCCCCCATACCGTTCAACCACTTCTTTTTCCAAATAGGGGCACGCATGGATCGGTTTTTTTTCCTTAAACACAGCCACTGCAAATGCCAGACAGGTTTTTTCATTGCATTTTTTACAGTTAGAACCATTCAACAACTTAAAGATTTCCATGGGATTATTGATATGTGACATTCAAAAAGATTCCTTTTTTTAGATCTCATCTGATTGAATCATTTAAGATTCAGCAACAATTGTTTGTGTAAACAATAAAGCGGTATTTAAATTTTACAAGGAAAGCATATTCCTTTATGAAGTTTGCACCGGCTGGATTGGATTTTTGGCTGTGGTTGCCCGCAGTTCCTGCGCTTTAGACCGGTAGGGCAAATGGGCCGCCGACGGTCCGGGGCGGCATAATACCATTTTCGTTATTCGTTGTGTCGGCAGGCCGACATGTGGGTATAAAAGTTTACAACGCAAAAAAAACATGCCTGGATATCACTAAAACCATAATTAATTGTTACCTTAGCAAGGTTATTATGATAACGATTATATCCAGGAGTTGATATGGAAAAATGGTTTCTGGTCTTGGCATTTCAATATTAAAACTTGGAGCAAATAAAATGAAAGTGGAAGAAGAATGCATTCCGTGTATATTACAAATGAGTCTAAATGGGTTACGGTCTCTTAACCTTGAACCGGATAAACAAAGAACAATTTATCATGAGTTTGTTAAGTCCATAATGACGCAAAATAACATCTGGGACATTACAAGTGCAGAACTCGTTGAAAAAGTATTAATAATATTAATGGATAAAACAGCCATAGCAGACCCTTTTATCACGATAAAAGAAAAAGCAAACTCACAATTGTTATCCATTTATGACAAATTAAAACATCATGTTTCAAATTGTGATGACCCGATTTTAATGGCCACACAACTTTCAATTTTTGGAAATACCATAGATGTCATGTTATCCGGCAACCCGGAAAATAATTTGAAAAAAGTCCTGATGGCTTCCACAAAAGATATTCCGTTACATACTGAAAGTTATCAACAATTGTCATCTCAACTTAAAAATTCAAAATCACTTTTAGTGATTGCCGATAATGCAGGTGAAGCGGTCCTGGACAAGCTCTTAATTGAGACCTTATACGAAACATATCATATGGAAATGTATTATGCAGTAAGGGAAAACCCGGCCTTAAATGATGTCACATATGATGAAGCCGTCGATATGGGATTACCGGACATTGCCCAGGTCATTACGAATGGGATAGATGGCCCCCTTCCGGGAACAGTGCTGTCAAGATGCTCTGAAAAATTTTTACACGTACTGAATTCAGTGGATATGGTCATTGTTAAAGGGGGTGGAAACTTTGAAAGCCTTATAGGAGAACCAAACCTTCCCCTGAATACATTTTTTTTGTTAATGTGTAAATGCGAGGTTCATTCAAGATTCTTCAATACCCCTGTCGGACAGGCAATTATATGGGTCAATTAATTAAAAAGGAATTGTCTTTGTCCACCCAGCAGGCACAGGAAAAAGCGACACTGTTTATCTCCACACTGACATCATTTATGGGGCCGTTTATTATTTCATCTGTCAATGTCGCACTGCCATCTATCCAGAAAGAATTTAACGCTGATGCCGTCCAGCTCAGTTGGATAGCGACGTCCCTTCTGCTTGCAACGGCAATGATGCTTTTGCCGGCGGGCCGGATTGGAGATATTCACGGGCGCAAGCGCGTGTTTAAATGGGGGCTTGCCCTTTTTACCATCGCATCTGTTCTTGCCGGCCTTTCAACCTCTGTGGGGATGCTGATTTTTTTCCGAGTGCTCCAGGGGGCTGCCTCTGCCATGTTCACCGCAACAGGCATCGCTATTTTAACCTCGGTATTTCCGCCGCAAAAAAGAGGACGCGTAATGGGAATTTATGTTTCTGCCGTTTATATTGGTTTGTCGGCAGGTCCTTTTGTAGGCGGCATACTCACCCAGCACATCGGGTGGCGAAGCCTGTTTTTTCTGGTAGCGCCATTCGGTCTCCTATCGCTTTATATCGCCTCAAAATATCTGAAGGGAGAATGGGCTGATGCAAAAGGAGAAACCTTTGATGTGGCCGGCAGTATCCTGTACAGCATTGCCATCCTCTCACTGATATACGGCGCATCTGTCCTGCCGGATATCAACGCGGTCTATCTGATTATTTTCGGCCTTTTATGCCTGGGATTTTTCATATGGTTTGAGCTGCGCGTTAAACTCCCGGTTGTTAATATCCGCCTTTTCCGTGAAAATAAACTGTTCGCCTTTTCAAGCATTGCTGCGCTGATCAATTATTCTGCCACATTTGCGGTTGCATTCCTGCTGAGTCTTTATCTGCAATATATCAAGGGCATGACCCCACAGACCGCAGGGATTGTCCTAATTGCCCAGCCGGTTATGATGGCGGTTTTCTCCCCTTTAGCCGGTCAGTTGTCAGACCGTATAGAGCCCAGGAAAATAGCCACCTCGGGCATGGCCATAACCGCTATAGGGTTGTTTCTTTTTCAGTTTATAAACCGGACGACATCAATTCCCTATATTATTGGCACCCTGATTATCCTTGGATTCGGATTTGCCATGTTTTCGTCTCCCAATATGAGCGCTATCATGGGATCTGTTGAAAAACGATTTTTAGGTATTGCCTCGGGCACGGTGGGAACGATGCGGCTGCTGGGGCAGATGACCAGTATGGCAGTGGCCATGGTTATTTTTTCAATTTTCATCGGGCGCGAGGAAATAACACCGGCCAATTATGATCTGTTTTTACACAGTTTACGAATCTGCTTTACCATTTCATCTATTCTCTGTGTCCTGGGGATCTTCTTTTCTTTTTTTCGGGGGAAGAATTGACACTTATCGACCTTTTGTGACATATGCAGGGGCCAAAGTGACCGTAAAGAAAGGTGAGGCACAGATGACACTGCCGGTAAGAAAAAAATTTCTCAAAACAATTACATTATTTTCATATTTTCCCCGTTTTTAGGTATTGGCTTTCTGTTTAAAATTTCATAACACCTGTTATTTTAATCTGTTCCATGACAATGAACGGCCACGGGTCTCCATGGCATGTAATTTGCTGTCTATCATTATCAAACCACCCAGTCTGCAGGTGTTCATCAGGCTGGACCCATTGATATTAGCGCTTATCAGGAGATTTTAATGAAATATATGTTTTTAGCAGGATCATTTTTTTTCGGGATTACCGGCATCTGCCAGGCCATGGATATAATGATAAATGAAGGGGTTAAAGCGATGCACACAATGCCGGTTACCATTGATTTACACCCCATTACAATTTATTTTTATCCTGCCCCGGGGTTTATTCACATCCTTTTATTGAGCCTTGGTTTCTTCAGCCTGTTCCTTATCTGGAAAAAATTAAAGGCACTTAACATTGGCTGGATCTGGGAGTATATCCCAGATTAAGCAGATAAAAATCAGTATATTTATTTTAAGAAATTAAGGGTTAAACCGTCGGTCACGCTATCTAAATTATTTCCATCAATGATAAATGGGGGGTATATTTTGTTTTTGCCCCCCCTCTCATTCCATCATTTCAAATACCCATTAATCAAAGTATGTGAAACAGGTATAAGTGTATGGTGAACAATTGTATCTTTATTTTAACCGGTTAAAACACTATAGTCACCTGACATTAAACAAAGGGAATGCATCATGTCTGAAACGGCCAAAAAACAATCTTTTCTCATCGGTTACCTGTTTGCCTTTGGTGCAACCGCTATCTGGTCTGGTAATTTTATCATCGCAAGGGGACTCCATGACAACATTCCCCCTGTAAGCCTCGCGTTTTACAGGTGGTTGGTGGCAGTCATTGTTTTCCTGCCGTTTGCATTAAAATCGTTGATACGCGAGTGGGGCATCATCCAGGAACATCCCACCTATTTTTCAATCACAGCGCTTCTGGGTGTTACAACGTTTAACACATTGATATACATTGCCGGACACACGACAACCGCCATGAACCTTTCACTGATTGCCATCACGTTTCCTGTTTTTATTGTCCTTTTATCCAGGATTCTGTACAAAGACCCCATAACCGCCCAAAAAGGCATCGGCATCACCCTGGTATTAATCGGTGTGGTCACACTCATTACAAAAGGCAGCCTCTCGGCCCTTTTAAATATCTCTTTCAACAGGGGTGACGTCTGGATGCTGCTGGCTTCCATTATATTTGCGGTTTACAGTCTTTTTCTGAGACATAAACCAGCGGCAATCAGTGTTATGGCATTACAACTGTCCATCTTCATATTGGGATTACTTTTTTTATTTCCCTTTTTTTTGTGGGAGCAGACAACCATCCAGCACGCTATTTTAACCCGGACCACCATACCGGCAATCCTTTATATCGGTATTTTTGCCTCCCTGGGGGCCTTTGTCTTTTGGACCAAAGCCGTTGTTATCCTTGGGCCGGCCAAAGCAGGGATGGTGTATTATACACTCCCGCTTTTCAGTGGATTTTTAGCCTATGTCTTTTTGCTTGAAAGTATTAATATACTTTATTTTTTTAGCATGCTGCTTATTTTTATGGGTATTGTAACGACCAATCGCGGGTGAAAAAGGGGTTTATGGTATGCGTTTGATACCGATCAGGAGAAAAAAATATGAAGGAAATTGAATCTTTTCATGATGCCATTCGAGACGTTTCAGCCATTGCATACACCATCAAAAAAAAGTCCAAGAAAATCATTGGATACCTGTGTTCCTATGCACCCGAAGAATTGATCGTTGCCGCCGGATGTCACCCCATGCGGCTGTTTTCTTCTAAATCAGATATTGTCCTGGCCGAGAATCATCTCCAGGCCTATTGCTGCTCCCTTGTCAGGGGCGTGCTGGAAGACAGCCTGTCAGGACGACTGGACTTCCTTGACGGCACCGTGTTTCCCCATACCTGTGATTCCATCCAGCGATTGAGCGATATCTGGCGCATGAATGGACGATATGAATTCTTTGCTGATGTGGTCTTGCCGGCCAAACTCAACACCCAGAGCGCCAGGACCTATATGAAGGACGTGCTGACCCGATTTAAAACAGATCTGGAAGCCGCCACCGGTAAAACCATCACTGATGCAGATCTTAGCGATGCCATTAAAAAAGTCAATCTGATCCGCAACCATCTCTCAACGATCTATACCCTCAACTCCCGGAATCCGGGATTGATCACCGGTGGTGATCTGTACGCCATTGTAAAGGGGTCCATGGTGATGGACCGGGATATAGTGGCAGATCTGTTACCCGTCATTGTGACTCGGCTTGAACAAACACAGCCGCCGGTAACCAGTGCCAAGCGAATCGTTGTTTCAGGGTCAATCTGTGATTCCCCTGTATTTTATACGGCAATTGAAGCGGCCGGGGGGGTAATTGTGGGGGATGATCTTTGTACCGGCCAGCGCTGGTTTGAAGGAAAAATATCCGAAGACATAGACCCTTTGACTGCCATTTCCGAAAGATATATGGACCGTATGAACTGCCCGGCCAAACATACAACACTGACGGCCCGGGGTGAAAACCTCCTTGCCCTTGCTGAAAAAAACACGGCCCATGGAATTATTTTTATGCTTCAAAAATTCTGTGATCCCCATGCCTTTGATACCCCCTACCTTAAAAAATTCCTTGATGAGAAAAAAATCAAGCATATGGTCCTTGAAATGGATGATCAGCAGCAAAGATCCGGGCAGTTATCCACCAGAATTGAAACCTTTATCCATATGATATAAAAAAGGACGCTTCCATGCCAGACACGCCTTTGGAAACAAAAAAAATAACCGCTGCAAAAAAAATGCGGGAGTTGATGACCCACTATTATATCGATGCGCTGAGCGCTTCCCAGAACAACAAACAGGTGGCCTGGATTACTTCCGGCGGCCCTGTCGAACCATTGCTGGCCATGGACATCATCCCGGTTTACCCGGAAAACCACGGGGCCATGATCGGTGCAGCCAAAATGGGTGAAAACCTCTGTGAAAAGGCGGAAAACATGGGCTACAGTTCAGACCTGTGTGCCTATGCAAGAGCTGATATCGCCTGCTCTGTGTTCAAGGGTGGCCCCCTGGGCGGACTGCCCAAACCGGACATGTTGATCTGCTGCAATAATATCTGCGGTACGGTGCTCAAATGGTATGAAGTCCAGGCACGGTTCTATAACGTTCCCCTGTTTATCCTGGACACCCCCGTCTGCCATACCGGATACACGGCTGAAATCGCCAGGTACGTCCAGGCACAGGTAGATGAATATATTGCCTTTCTTGAAACCCTTACCAAACGAAAATTTAATCGTGATAAAATGGCTCGCATCGGCAAGCTTTCCATTGACGCACAACGTCTCTGGCAAAAAGTCCTCAACACAACCGCTCACAAACCATCCCCCATGTCGGCATTTGATGCTTTTTTTTTCCTGGCCCTGATCGTCACCCTTCGGGGGACACAGATCGCTGTTGACTTTTACACAGACCTTTTAGCAGAAATGGAAGAACGGATAAAAAACAATATCAGCAGCATTCCCAATGAACGCTACCGGCTGTTGTGGGACAACCTGCCCATCTGGTATCAACTCAAATGGATGTCCGGCAAATTTTCAGAACATCATGCCTGCCTGGTGGCAGATACCTATACCTCTGCCTGGTGCGGTACCCTGGACTATATTGATGAACATCATTATCTGGATTCCATGGCCCAGGCCTATACCCGGATTTATCTGAACATCGGTGTTGACCAGATGGCAGACCAGGTGATCGACATGGTTCGCTGGTATGCTGCCGACGGGCTGGTGATGCATTCAAACCGGTCTTGCAAGCCCTACTCTTTCGGCCAGATGGACATCATGAGAATCGTCCGGGAAAAAACAAATATTCCCGTGCTCATGATAGAGGCAGATATGGTGGACCCTGGAAATTTTTCGCAATCCCAGGTGGAAACCCGTATTGATGCATTCATGGAAATCGTAAAACACAGGGGGCACGGATATGATGTATGCCGGCATTGATATCGGTTCAAATACTGCAAAGGCCGCGGTGATAAAAGATGGACAGCTTCTGGGCACCCAGGTCATACCCACGGGATATAATCCTGTAACGGCAGGGATCAAGGTATTTGATCTGCTGTTGGAAAAAACAGCTCAGGTAAAAACCGAGATTGCCGCCATTGTTGCCACAGGATATGGCCGTGCCAGTGTCGAGTTTGCAGACAAGGCCATGACGGAAATCATCTGCCATGCAACCGGTGCCTATTTCATGAATCCAACGATCCGGGGAATCATTGATGTTGGCGGTCAGGACAGCAAGGCCATTCTTCTGGATACCAGTGGCCGGGTGGAAAACTTTGCCATGAATGACAAATGTGCCGCAGGTACGGGACGATTTCTGGAAGTCATGGCCAATACCCTGGAAGTGACATTAGATCAACTGGGAAACTTCAGCCGCCGGGCAGACACCCCCTCAAAAATCAGCAGTATCTGTACCGTATTTGCAGAATCTGAGGTTATTTCCATGATCGCCAACCAGCAGCGAAGAGAAAATATTATTGCTGGATTACACGAATCTGCTGCAGCCCGCGTTGCCATCCTTGCCAACAAAATAAACATCCGGGAACCGGTTATGATGACAGGGGGGGTGGCAAAAAACAGTGGCATGGTAACGGCCCTTGAGAACCGCCTTGGATTTGAACTCCTGGTGGGTGAACTGGCCCAGGAAAACGGCGCCATTGGTGCGGCAGTGCTGGCCTCAAATCTGTCAAACAAATAGGATACATCAAGCAGGCCAAGTGCTTTTAAGACTTTCTTAATTCTTTCGGATGGGTTAAATAGACAGTTTTAATCCATGGAGGTGTATGGTGGTTTCATCGAGTGCTGTCAGCCGCGGTTGCTGTATCTGCATCATTTTTTGTGGGTTGTTTTTTTCACCCAGTGCATGGGCCAGGGAGCCCGCTGACCTCCAGACCATTCAGGTCTTCTTTGAAAATGATCTTTTTGGCGATACAGATAAATATTATACCAATGCCATACAAATCACCTGGCTTTCCAAAGACCTGAAAAAATATGCGGATGACGTGCGCCTGCCGGAATGGTCCATTCCCATTATCCGGGCCATCCCCTTTTCAGGTGATCCGGGAAGTATCCATACGGTGGGTCTGTTGGTAGGACAGCAGATCTTTACCCCATCGGATATCCAGACACCGACATTGCTTGAAAAGGACCGGCCATATGCTGGTTTCCTGTATGGTGGACTGGCCCTGCACAGTAAAACCGATGCCGTCCTTGACACCTTGGAAATCACCCTGGGCGTTGTGGGTCCTGGGGCTGAAGCCAAATTTGCCCAGAACACGGTCCATGAAATAAGAGACATCCCCACGGCAAAAGGGTGGGACAACCAGCTTCACAATGAACCGGCAGTGCGGTTTTCCTGGCAGCGCAAATGGCGCCGGCACAGCATGGAACTGTCAGACAGCCTGGCGTATGACCTGATTTCCCATGCCGGGATAACCCTGGGCAATGTCAGAACCTCCGGCAATGCCGGGGGTGAAATCCGTCTCGGATATCATATCCCAAAAGATTTCGGGTCTGATGTGATCCGCGCCGGCGCAGGGGTCAGTGCCCCTGTCACTGGCCAGTCAGCATCAGAACCGGCTGCATTTGGCGCACACCTGTTTGCCAGTTCCCAGGTGGAAGCCGTGCTCCATGATATCTTTCTTGACGGTAATACCTGGAAACACAGCCACAGCGTTGATAAAAAACTGCTGGTGGCAGACCTTTCTGTGGGACTTGCCGTCAACTTTAACCGGATCAAACTGACCTATCGTCATCTTTTCAAGACCAAACAGTTTGACGATCAGCGACAGGGCCAGACCATCGGCTCCCTGACGTTGATCTTTTCCTTTTAGCTGCAGCCGTCTGGATTTTTTTAATCCATCTCTATGGCTGCTTTTTCATTCTTTGAACCAAGGCATCAACGGATTCACCATTGGGCGCCATGGCCAGGGGGTTTTGTGCAACCAATGCTTCCCATGCCTCGATACCACCGGCCACATCATTCAGGTCATGCAACAGGACAATGCCTTTGTTAAATCGTGCCGTCTCAAATGAAGGATCGATTGCAATGGCCTTATCAAAGGCTTCAATGGCCTTTCGAGGCTGGTTATTTCGCCGGTACATGACCCCCAGATCAGTGATCACCCCAATCTTACCCGGCTCAATTGCCAACGATTTTTCATACGCATCAATGGCCTCTTTCACTTGATTTGAATCAAAGAAAAGATTGCCCAGCTGGGTCCAGGCCTCGCCATCTTCGGGGTGTTGTTTTAAATATTGTTCCAGCGGTAAAATTTTTGCAGAAAACTCGATGGCATTCACCGGTTGCCCCCCTGTCTGATTCGTATTCATTGCAACCTTGCCTTGCGGCTGAACCGGTTTGTCAGAAGATAGTTTAAACGAGGCATATATCGTTCCTGCAATAAATCCAATACACAGGGACAGCAGAACTGCAGTGACAAGGGTCTGTTTTTTTACAGTGTCTGTCTTCGTTGTTTCTGTATTTTTCACCATAATAAAAGCCTTTTTGATAAGGGTTGAAATATTATCACTGAAACGATCGAACGGGAAAAACTTAAAAAGCCCTCAACCAGATCAATGGTTAAGGGCTTTTTTTCACGTCATTGAAATGACGATTTTAATCAAACAAAATACTCACTTAGTCAACGGTAACATTCGTTGCTGCAGGACCTTTTTGCCCTTGTTCAATATCAAATGTAACATGATCCCCTTCTTTCAGGGATTTAAACCCTGTTGCATTGATACTTGAGTGATGTACAAACAAATCATTTCCATCTTCCTGCTCAATAAACCCAAATCCTTTTGCGTCATTAAACCATTTTACGATACCTTTAGCCATACTGGCAATCTCCTGTAATAAAATAAATAATCGTGTTCCAAACTTGAGGAGTAATGCCATTTTTTTCGGGAATACACCTTGAGAAAGAAACCGTTGCACTGACTAAACTCAGCACACAAATAAATAGTATAACATTGCAGGAGAATGTCAAGGGACAAATCCGCCACACAGCGATCCTCATTAGGGTTGTATTTCAATCCTTCTCCAGCAAACATGTCGCAGATTTAACACCGTTTTTGAATGAATAGTCGCACGATTGCAATCCTATAAAATAAAACAGGCAATCCCCAAAAACATAACCCTCTAAATTTATAAGCTTTTTAAAAAAAAGCAATTGACTCCCTTTTTGGCATGCATTGTGCTTTTCCTATTTAGAATTGCGATGTAAAGATGATTTTAAAGCAAGGAGAGACCTAAAAATGGAAAACGTAGCGGTTGTCGGATGCGGGTCATACATGGATCAGGGATATGGTTGCCCTGGCGAATGGCGGTGTCTGAAAGCAGCCTCCCAGGGTGACGGTACATTCCAGAACCCATCACAAGTTGTTGCCTTTATCAAATGCGAATGTCCCGGACGAACGGTTATCCCCAGTATCGGCATGGCAATAAAATTGTCTGAAATCAAGCCGGATAAAATATATTTGAGTACCTGCCTGGCCAATGCGGTACCGGGATGTCCTTATACCGGCGCAAAAGACCTGGCAGACATCATAGAAAAGAAGACTGGAATTGAGGTTATTGTCGGTACCCACGATTACCACTAAATAATAGAAAGGATAGATCAATGGCAGAAGCTGTCATTAAGCTTGGAAATAGGAAACGAAGCAGAATTTTTTTAGATAAAGTCAAAGAATTACTGCCGGACGGCGGTAATTTAAACGCCTGTTTAACTTGCGGCGCATGCGCCTCAGGATGTCCTGCCACAGGACTTGAGAATATGGATCCTAGAAAATTTCTTCGAATGGCTGCGTTAGGTATGGATGAGGAAATTGTCAAATCTAACTGGCCCTGGATGTGTACGATGTGTCAACGTTGCATTTATGTATGTCCCATGCAGATCGATATCCCCCAATTGATCTTTAATGCAAGAAAATTACGCCCCAGAGAAGAAAGACCAACAGGAATTCTCGGGTCCTGTGACATGGCCTTAAGAAATGAAAGTTGCAGTGCCATGGGAGCCACCCCAGAAGATTTTGAGTTTGTTGTCGGAGACGTATTGGAAGAGTATCAGGAGGCCCAGCCGGAGTTTGAAGATATGCAGGCACCCATTGACAAAGAAGGTGCCGAATTTTTCTTGAACCAGAACTCCCGGGAACCTGTGACAGAACCGGATGAAATGGTACCCCTTTGGAAAATCCTTCACCTGGCAGGCGTTGACTGGACCTATGGCAGTCGTGGCTGGGGGGGTGAAAACTATTGCATGTTCCTGGCAGATGATGATGCCTGGAAACAGACGACAGGCACAAGTGTGGATCAGGCCAACAAGCTGGGGGTGAAGACCTTTCTCAATACCGAGTGAGGTCACGTTACCTTTTCAGTCCGGGCCGGAGTGAAAAAATACAATCTTGAACATAACTTTGAAATCAAAAACATTTATGAATATTATGCAAAATGGATTCGTGAAGGAAAATTAAAGGTCAATTCCGACTGGAATAAAGACCTTAAAATAAAATTTACCGTACAGGATCCCTGTCAAATTGTCAGAAAAAGCTATGGGGACCCCATTGCCGAAGATTTGCGGTTCGTTGTCAAATCCATTGTCGGAGAAGAAAACTTTATCGATATGCAGCCCAACAGATCCAATAATTATTGTTGCGGTGGCGGCGGCGGTTTCCTTCAATCCGGATTTAAAGACGAACGCCTCGAATACGGAAGATTAAAAGATCAACAGATTAAAGCCACCGGGGCCGATTATTGTATTGCAGGCTGTCACAATTGCCATGCTCAGATCCATGAACTGAGTGAGCATTATGGTGGAAATTATCCTGTAGTTCATTTGTGGACTTTAATTTGCCTTTCATTAGGAATATTGGGACCAAATGAAAGGGAATATCTGGGTGATGACTTAAAAGAAGTAAACGTTTTTCACCCGGAAACGGCCCTTTAACCTCCATAACCGGCTGGAGAATAATTTTCCATTCTCCAGCCACAACTCCCTCTTCCAAATATTTCTTACCTCGGTGTTGCTAAAATGTGTCAGGAACTGCAGGACAACATAGAGCAGCCAGGTCTGTGGCGAGCCCATTCAGGCCTTTTTTCTGCAAATTCTTCCCGGTCCGGTTGTTCATCATACGGCTTTCGCATCACATCAAGCAATTCCCAAACCCGGGAAAAATCATTTTTTTCAGCCCGGTCAATGGCGGTCTGGGCCAGGTAATTTCTCAAGACATATTTAGGATTTACCCGGTTCATTCGTTGCCTTCTGTCCCCGGGGGAACCCTTATCCTGGGCTATTCTTTTTTGATAAAGGGCAAGCCAGGCATTCAACCGCATCACCTGGGCCCGGGTGATGCGGTCCGGGGCATAAAAGGCGGTTTCCAAAAAAGAGGGAACCTTATTTTCAGACAATTCTTCCGGGGCAGTCAAAAGGGAAAGTCCCCGAAAAAAAAGCGTGTAGTCGGTTTCCACCTGCTGAAGAACCTCAAGCAGGTCTGCGATTATGGCGGCGTCAGAAGCGGGTTCAAAGTGTTGAAATCCCAGCTTTTGAGCCATCATGGCATTCTGGCCCTGCTGGACATATGCCAGGGCATCATCAACAGCCGCCTGAATCGGCTCCAGGTGCTTGACCACCGGAAAAATGGCATTGCCCAGCTGCCCCAGGTTCCACAGCGCTATCTGGGGTTGATTTTTAAAGCAGTATCGGCGGCCGGCGGCATCTGTGGTGTTGGGTGTCCATCCGGGAGTGTAGTCTTCCAGCCAGCCATAGGGGCCATAATCAATGGTCAGCCCCATAATAGACATATTGTCCGTATTCATTACCCCGTGGACAAATCCCACCCGCATCCAGTGCAGGATCATGTCCATGGTCCGTTTACAGACCTCCCGGAACCAGGCTTCATAAACCTCCTGGGATGGCGTTCCCAGGTGAGGAAAATCCGTTGTGATCGTGTAATCCATGAGACGTTGCAGAAGGCTGTTTTCCCCCCGGGCCGCCAGGATTTGAAAATTACCGAACCGGGTGAAAGATGGGGAAAGCCGGCAGACAACCGCACCCGGTTCCAGTTTGGGATGACCATCATAAAACATATCCCGTTCCACGGCTTCTCCTGTAAGGGTCAGGCTCAGGGCCCGGGTCGTGGGTATCCCCAGGTAAAACATGGCCTCACTGCACAAAAATTCCCGGATGGAAGAGCGGAGCACGGCCAACCCGTCGGCCGTCCGGGAATAAGGCGTGGGACCGGCGCCTTTCAGCTGCAACATCCACCGTTCATCCCGCTGATTGATAATCTCTCCCAGGTTGATCGCCCGTCCATCTCCCAGCTGACCGGCCCAGTTGCCGAACTGATGCCCCCCGTAACACATGGCAAAGGGATCCATCCCCGGCAAGAGATAATTCCCGGTAAAAACCCGGGCAAAAAAATCTGATTGACAGGTTTCATCTTTCAAATCCATGAGCCGGGCCGCTGCCGGGGAAAACGCAACAAGCCTGGAGTCAGCTGTTGGTGTGGGTGTCACCCGGGAATAGCAGGCCCCTGTCACTTGACGCCGGGTATTGGCCATATCCGGGTCACCGGGCAACTCCCGGACAAACCGATTGTCAAATGTCAATGTTTCCAGGGTATGATATGTTCTTTTAGGTGTCATAGGTGTAATGTCTCCCCTTTTAATCTCTAAATAGTGTTTGAACGGAAACTCACCCATCTGCTGCGTTGCTGCAAAACTCTGAAATCCTCATGTACACTAGTACACTCCGGTTTCAGAATTTCTTGCGCCTTGCATATGGGCAACTTTCCGTCCAAACACGGGTTTCCGTTCAGGCACTAAATAGTGGCCGTTCAGTGGTCTTCCCGACCAAATTCATACTAGGTTTGACTAACATTGTAATCATTGATTTACAAAATAACAGGTGGAAAAAGATTAAACAGAATATTTGCTGATTTAAAAAACATAAACTTGACATCTCTATATTTCATCGCAATAGTATACCTAAGCCTGTTCACAAACATTTATAATGAATCACTTAATAAAAGAGGTGACCCATGGCAGAACTTCATACCTGCAAAACCTGCGGCAAAGTGGCAAAGGACCAAGGGCATTTGTGCGACCCGGTGAAACTAACAAAAGCATATACCTGTGAAGACTGCGGCGTATCTTCCACGGATGCCAAACATATCTGTAAACCCATGCTGGGAAAATTAAAATATACCTGTGAGGGGTGCGGTCGGGTGGCGATATCATCAGACAGGTTGTGCAAGCCCAAAGAAATTTAAAAACCGAAAAAAATTCCAGATGGATGCTTTAGGATAAACGAATACCCCACAGCAAGCCGTGGGGTATTCCACTCAAAAAAATATTCAAAAAGGCATTGCCTACCAGACTTCGGGATAGGCCACGTCCATAAAGCTTTCTTCCATTTTGAATTTATGATTCCGCTCCATGGCAGCAAGATCCATAAAAACTGCTTTTAATTCTTGATCATCGCAATTTTCAGCCAGGGCTGTATAATTCTTCATGGCAAGCTCTTCATTTTTCATGGCAATCCCTATGGCACCCTTAAGGTCCATGTCTTCATTTACTTCAGGCATTTCAATGGTTTCCGACACTTTAAAATCCTTGTCAAAATTAAAGAAAGCAGTGTCCATTTTTTCTCTGTTCAAGATGCCTGTGAGCATTTTTTCATGTTTTTTTTCTTCCCCGGCAAATTTTTCAAACAACTCTTTGAGATGAGCGTTCTTGATCCTCCTGGCAACCTGTTCATAAAATTGTTTTGCCGCGATTTCAGCGTCAATGGCATCTGAAATCACTTGTTTATATTTTTCCAAATTCATCATCACCCTCCATATGTACCCATGCAGTGTTTATAAATCAGTTTAAGCCTGTGGTGCAAAGAAATCATATGGGGTCTATATTACCCCATAAAAATAATGACCGCAAGAAAAACTCAGGATGAACATGACCCAATGGAGAATCATTAATCAGGTATCATCCGGCAAGATTATTTTAAAGTCGGTTTCTTTTCCTTTTTTAGACATCACATGGATGGATCCCCCATGCTGTTTGATAATGGAGTTTGAAATATAAAGGCCAAAGCCGGTTCCTTTTGTCCCTTTTGAAGAAAAGAACAAATTAAATATTTTTTCTTTTGTTTGAGTGTCCATGCCGCAGCCATTATCGTGAATGTGAAACACCAGTTGATCTGTCTTTTTTAAAATTTCAAACCGGATAACATGCTCTTTTTTATCCCCATCCGCCAGGCAGGCATCAATGGCATTGTCTAAAATATTAATCAAGGCTGCCATGAAAAATTCTTCGTCCAGGCGCATGGTTTCAGGGCACTGGGTATCATTGCAATGAAAGGCGATGCCTGTTCCTTTCAGTTTCAATTCAATCGTTTGTTTGATCTGACCCATAAACCCCCTGGTATCAATGACGGTCCGATTGAGTTTTCTTTCCTTGGAATACAATAAAATATCCATGATCATCTTCTTTATCCGCTCAATGGCCTGTTCGAGCAGGTCCACACCCTCCTGGACAGTATTCGTATCCTTTTTTTTCAAGCCGGATCGCACCACATACACCCCCCCGTCAAGATTGGTCAACAGCCCCTTGATATTATGCGAGATGGTGCCGATCATCAATCCCAGAGAAGACAAATGGTCGGCCATTTTGGACTTTTCAAGGATGAGAAGTTCAAGTTTTTGAGTGTATTCCAAAAGTTTTTGCCGTGAGATAATTTTTTCAACGGCCTTTTCAACGGCGATTTCAAGGATATCCACATTGATGGGTTTGGTGATAAAATCGATGGCCTCATATTTGAGACTGCGAATGGTCAGGTCCATGTCCCCATGCCCGGTGATCATTAACACTTCTGTTGCCGGATTTTCGCGTTTAATCTGTCGTAACAATTCAATACCGTTCATCACCGGCATTTTAATATCGGTAATGACAATATCCGGTTGTTTCGATTTGAATATCTCAAACGCCTTTTCACCATTTTCAGCAAGAAAGACGACATATCCGATATCCATCAGTGCAATTTCAAGAATATCCCGGATATCTTCTTCATCATCAACAATTAATATGGACACCTGGCTTCGATCAATCATGTTCCCTCAATTCGGTTACGTTTCGTATACAATATCCTCTTCAGATGTATCCGGCACGGGAAAGGATAACACGAAGATCGCTCCGCCCTGTTTTCCCTGCTCGACCTGAATTGTACCGGAGCACTCTTTGATAATGCCGTAACTGATGGACAGCCCCAGACCGGTCCCCTTTCCCACTTCTTTGGTGGTAAAAAACGGTTCAAACAGCTTATCTGCGGTTGCTTGCTGAATCCCGATACCGGTATCGTGAATTTCAATGGTAACCATATCCTCAATAATTTTGGTGATGATGGTAATCCTGTCAACACCCCCAGGTCTTATGCCTTCTTTTTTCCATTTTTCTTCAATGGCATCTTTTGCATTAATCACAAGATTGATAAATACCTGTTCAAGCCGGTCCGGATCGGCCAGTATTTCCGGCAAGTCTTCATTTTTATCCCAGACAACATCAATGCCATGAATTTTAAGCTGCTGGTTAAACATTTCAAATGTTCTTTGGAGGACACTATTCACATTCGTTCGAACCAGTTTGATTTCCGATTTCCGTGCAAACTGGCGCATGTGATGAATGATCTTTTCCGCCCGGTCCACATTGCTGTCAATTTTCAAAATCAGCTTGTGAAAAATATCCTTATCAATTTTCTCATTTTTCCGCATTTTTTTCATACAAAAACTGCTGGAGGATTTAATCACCGATAAGGGCTGGTTCAATTCATGGGCAATCCCGGTTGACATTTCACCCAGGGTGGCCATTTTACTGGCGTGCATCATATGCTGTTCTGTTTTAAGCCGCCGGGTAATATCATTTATGGTAACCAGCAGCACTTTCTGGCCGGAATATTTAGACGGCGATACCCACATATCAACATAGATGAATCGCTCCCGGGCAATGAGGTGTTTCACCTTGTTGATTTCCTGGCCAGACTTCATTTTTTTAATCAGCTCTGCTTTTTCCTTTTCGATAAAGAATTCGGAAAATATTTTTTTTAATAAGGCATTTTTCGAATACCCATACACTTCAACCGCTTTAATATTGCAATCCAGGACCTCAAAGGATTGAAACTCGATTACAAACACAGGATTTGAAATATTGTTAAATATGGCATGATACTTTTCCTCAGAGCTTTTAAGCTCTTTTTCAAGCCGTCGCCTCTGGGTGATATCAATGCTCATCTCCATGGCGGCAATGATATTTCCGTCTGCATCTGTTATGGGAGAGGTAATAAACATCCAGTAATTCTTTTCACCATTTTTCCCCATGCCTTCGGCCTGGCCATAATGAGATTTTCCATCCATAAAGGTTTTTTCAACCGGACAATTGATGCATTTTTGTTCCAGGCCTTTATAGGCATGATAACACAGGGATCCGGGCTTGGGATCAAACCTGTCCTGGAATACCTTATTCCATCTTAACAACCGATAGTCTTTGTCCTGAACCGTAATCATGCAGGGGGCGGTTTCAAAAAGTGACTGGTATTCGTTTCTCTGCTTTTTTAATTCTGCCTGATCAAGACCGATCCGGGTGCCCATTTTTTTTATGGCCGTACTGAGAAGACCGATTTCATAATCATTTCCAATATCAATAGCCTGGTTGTAATTCCCTTCCGCAATTTTCTGGGTCCCCTCAATCAGCTTCTTGATCGGCTTTTTTACAAATTGTAAAATGGAAAAAAAAATGATCACAGATATGATGAAAATAGTCGAAAGCGCCAGCTTGATGATCCCCTTTTCAAGTTTCAACATTTGATGGTCTGATTGCTCAAGGGAAACCACCACATCAAGTGACCCCAGTATCTTTTGATGCCCGGGATGAAAATGGCACTCCGTGGCACAGCTGGGCTCATTGCAGATGGGCTGAACAATCCCCAAAAGCCTGTGGCCCTTTTCAGATCGAAAAAACCGTGTCCGCTGCGCCAGCCCGATTTGATCCGATGGCGGGTTCTGATGATGGCAAATCTCACAGGCCACTTCCTTGATATCAACAAATGTATCGATTTCTTCTTCCTGATTGGTAAATTTTATCTGACCCTCTTTATTGTATATTCGAATCGTTTCTATTCCCGGCTGGGTGGCAATATTATTAATAATCTGTGTAATGTCATCCCTTGAATTCAGCATCATGGCATAATGGGTGCCAAGCTTGATGGAATTTGACAGTCTGTCCGTACTGTCCATAAGGGTTTTCATCATCTGGGTCCGGATATGATTGATATTGAAGTATGCCCAGGCAGAAATGGAAAGAACAACCGTCAGTCCGACAATAATGATCAGTTTTGATACAAGGCTGTGTCTTAAATATTTAACAAAATCACTCATATGGCCTTTTCAGTGAACGCACGGGTATTGGAAAGATTTAAATCCAGCCGGACATCGGTCAACGTCTTTCCCATGGCAAGACCTAAAAATTGTGGCAGAAATAGAACCGGTATATCAAGATCAAGCCCTTCTTTATGAGATATCTTTTTCTGGTTGCTTTCAAGGTTCATCTGGCACATGGGGCAGACCGTTAAAATAGCATCAGCCCCATGGGCCGCTTTCAATATATTTCCCACAAGCGCCATGCCGGCTTCCGGTTTTGTGCTGGTATTGGATGCACCACAGCATTGCCCCCCCATATCCCAATCAAAAACGCTTGCCCCTGTTGCCTGGATCAATGCATCCATGGAATGGGGATCTTCCGGATCATCAAAAATCTTGAAAGGCCTTAAGCACTGACATCCATAGTAGGGTGCGACAACAAGATCCTTCATTTTATGGTGAGACCCTGCTTTAATTTTTTCGATATCCACATCATTTGAAAGAACATCCAGCAGGTGCCGGACCTTCATCTCCCCTTTTAGAACAAGATCCTCCTCGGCAAGTACGGTATTAATTTTTTTTAATAGCGGCTTGTCCTTTTTGATGATTGCCTCGGTTTTTTTAAGATTCAGGTAACAGGCACTGCACGGCACAAGGATCTCTTTTGAGCGGTTCATTTTTTCTGCCAGGGCCAGATTCCTTGCCGGCAGCACATAGGACAGCAAATGGCTTTGGGACTCCGCTGCAGTCGCCCCGCAGCAGCTCCAATCCTCAATTTCTTCCAGTTGAACACCGGCCGCTGCCATTAACAGCCTTGTGGAAATATCATATTCAGCTGAAGTGCCTTCCAACGAACAGCCCGGGTAATATAGATAGTTCATCTCATCCCTCCAGTTCGGCAACTTTATTGAACAATGCAGTTAATTTCCCCTTGCTGCCGAAGGGAAATTCAGGGTGGACCTTTCCTTTGGACAACAGTTTAAGTCCCAAAACGGCGTAGGCGAACGGCAACACAGGATTTTTCATTGCCATAAAATACTGGGTCATAAATTCCATTTCCTTGACCCTTCCATGTTTTTTAACACTGTCCAGAAAAGATTTATAGAAAAGGGAAGATCGTCGGAACTGCTTTAATTCCAATTTTGATGCTGCTTGTTTCAACAGGCTCATGGCAGCGGTCAGCTCAAGCCCCCGGGGACATCTTAATGTGCAATAATAGCAGGAGGAACACATAATAAAGGATTTGCTTGAAAAAATTGCGTCCATATGATCTGTCAGCAGCAACCGCCACATATGCCTGGGGGTGATGTCCATGAATTCAGTATTCGGACAGGATGCTGTGCAGGTACCGCATTGAATGCAGGTGCCGACCATTTCCTTGGCCGTTTCAGTCATTGCCAACAGACGATCATTCGTTGTCTGCCCCATAATATTTCCCCTTTTTATTTTTATGATCACCTCATCACTTGATCTTCTCTACAACACGCCGGCCCGGGTCACTGAACATATCACGACAAAGCCATATCAATAGCATCCAGCATCTGTTGACTGCCAAGCCCCTCTAAAACAGCAGAACCGCTGGGACAGACAGCCGCACACACGCCACATCCCTGGCAGGCAGCCGGGTCGATCACAATTTTTTCTTCCAGGCTGTCAACAAACCGGGCACCATAGGGACACGTATCCACACACATCTCACACAGACTGCAGGTCGCGGTACGGGTCGTTGCCACGGTTTTCCCGGACACCAGCCGTTCATGGGCAAGCACCCGGACAGCCCTTATGGCTGCAGCTTCGGCTGAAGAAACAGCTTCTTCAATGGTACATGGTTTTAATGACAACCCACAGGAAAAAACCCGGTAATTCATGCTGTCCACCGGTCGAAATTTTGAATCCGCTTCCTTAAAAAAATGGAAACCATCCAGTGCTGCACCATATTGATCTGCCAGTGCTTCGGGAAGATCCGGCAAAATCCCCGTCGCATGGATAACACAATCGGCCTCAATCTCCACAGGCATATCCAGCAGGAGGTCATGGGTTTTAACCAAACAGTGGCCGTCCGTAAATTCCGTCACGGGTTTGTTTTCCAAATCATACTGGAAGAAAATCACCCCAAGGGTTTTTGCCCGGGTATAATAGTCTTCAAAGAATCCATAGCTCATCATGTCTCTGTAAAGGATATAGACCTGGGTATCCGAATTTTTTTCTTTCAGGAAAAGCGCATTTTTCAATGCCCTGATGCAGCAGATCCTGGAGCAGTAATTCCGTCGTTCATCCCTTGTTCCGGAACACTGGATCATGACAACACTGTTCAATTGTTCCGGATGTATGGTTTGATCCTGAATGGCCATCTCAAATTCTTTCTGGGTGAACACGTTGTACTGGGAATCCCCCACAGCCGGTTCAAGGGGGGCTTGATTTCCCCCTGTGGCCAGAATGGTCACCCCGTGTAAAAGTGTTTGGTGCCCTTTGTCCTCATGTTGTAACACAGTGGCAAATTCTCCCGGACGCTGGGCAGTGCTCGCCACCCTTGTCTGTTTGTGAATCGTAATCTGCTCGTGGGACTCAAGTCGTTTGACGCATTCGTCCAGATACGCCTGGATATCCAGGCCGTCAACGGTCTTGTCCATCCACAAGAGATTCCCGCCAATGGACTCCCCTTTTTCGATCAGGTCCACATGGTATCCGCAATCCGCGATGGACAGGGCCGACGTGATACCTGCGATCCCCCCCCCAATGACCAGGGCGGCCTGATTGGATGCAACCCGTTCCATTGGCACGGGATTTTTAAACCGGGACTTTGATATCAAAATCTTCAACTCTCTTTCAATCCCCTGGGTGGCCTCCCGGATGTGTGACCCGGGATATCGTTTTAAAACAGACACCATATCCATTGTTTCAATAAGGTTTGAAGCGAGTCCTGTTGATGTTTCAAGTTGTTTGATTTTTTGTTTGTGACTGCAGGACAGACATGATCCCAGGACAAGCCGGTTGGGCATTTTTTTTTCAATCATCTCTATTAAAGTTGTCCATCCTTCTTCTGTGCAGAGGTTATCCATTATTTCCAGGGATTCGATTTCCGGAATTCTGGCCAGACCCGCCTCTAGAACTTCAACATCAAGCTTTTTAGAAAAATCACTGCCGCAACGGCACAGCACCGTTAAAATTCTTGGCGTTTCCCTGGCCAAATCCACTGGTATTTCCCCATCACTTTCAGGACGTCTCCGTTTCCCGGCAGCGTGCATGACTTTACAGGCACCTAACGCTGCAGCAGACGAACAGGTAACCGATTCACTGATATCCTTCAGTCCGGAAAGAGATCCGCCGGATAAAATCCCTGCCCTTGATGTCCGGGTCATTGAAAACGGCTGGGTTTCAATAAATCCCCAGGCGTTCGTGCCGATACTGTTTTTTGCGGCAAGGTCTGCCATCTGTTGATTCGGTCGCTGGCCGGTGGCCAGAACCACCAGATCAAAATCCTCTTCATGCACAATGCCCCCAAGATCTACATATCGGGCATGGAGACCTTTGTCTGCATGTTGACTGTCCTGAGAAAGGGAGTGGATCCTTGCCCTGACAAACCTGACCCCCTTTTCTTCCTGGGCAGTCAGCCGATAGCCGTCAAACGTCTTGCCAATGGTTCTCATATCCATGTAAAAAATCGTGGTTTCAAGATCCCGGCCAAACTTTTCTTTGGCCAGGATGGCTTCTTTTATGGAAATCATGCAGCAGACAGAGGAACAAAAAGATGCCCCGGAATGGACATCCCGGGATCCCACACATTGAATCCAAGCCATTTTTCGCACGGGTTTGCCGGTTTGTGGATGCAGCAGCCTGCCACTACCGGGGTCTAAACCAGGCCCGGTACCGCTGATGAGCCGTTCAAACTCCAGTCCGGTTATCACCCCCGGCAGAACACCATATCCATAAGAATTTTTTCCCAGTTCAGGACGAAAAAATTGTGTCCCCCCGGAAAGAATAAGGGCATCGACCTTTTCAACCCGTGCTTCAGCAATTTCAAATTCATGATAAATTTTCACCACCATGGAAATCAGCACATCCGGATCAAACGGCTTGGTCAAATAATCCAGCGCGCCCTGCTTCATGGCGCCCACAGCGGAATCAACCTCGGCATACGCGGTCATCATGATAACACAGAGATCCTCGTTGATCTGTTTTGCCTTGGTCAAAAGCGCCACCCCGTCCATACCCGGCATCTTGATATCGGTGAGCATCATATTGAACGATTGGGAACCCATCAGGTCAAGGGCTGTTTGTCCTGAATCCGCGGTTGAAACGGAAAATCCCTCTTCCTTGAGCCATTCTTTCATGGAGTCCCGAACGATTTTTTCATCATCCACCACCAGGATCTTAAACGTTTCCCTGTCCTGTTCTATAAACTTGACAGCCCCTGTGGGACATATTTTTTCACACTCCCCACACCGGGTGCATGCTGCGTAATCAATGGTGTAGGCATTGGCAAAAGACTGGGGACTTGGCAGATAAATCGCCTTTCTTTTTGTCAATCCTTCATTAAATGCATCATTGACAAAAACAGGACAAACCGTTTCACATTCTCCGCACCCCGTGCACAAGTCCGGATCAATCAAGGAAGGGGTTTGCTTGAGGGTTACGGTTAAATCACCCGGTTCTCCTTCAACAGATATCAGTTCCGTTGACAAAAGAATGTCAATATTTTCATGGACAAGCCCCTTTCTCAAACAATGCTGGGAAGACCTGTCCCTGTCAAACATGGGCAGCATACGGCAATATCCGCAGGTGGATGTGGGAAACTGGTGATCAAGCTGACACAGAAGACCACCAATGTGATCTGATGTGTCAATGAGGAGAACCTTATAACCGGTTTCAGCCAGATCCAGTGCAGACCTGATACCGCTCAACCCCGCCCCGGCAACCACTGTTCTGCCAATTGCTTTATTCATTTTACCCCCCGAAAATTTTTTTCATAACGATTCAACGTAATGTTATTCTATTCTTCCCTTGCAATACCCACGGTATTCTCAAACTCTCGCTCATAAAAAACAGACAACGGAGGCGATTCATTCTCATCTGTTCCCGGTGAATATTCAAAAGCTGCCTGGGTCAGCCGGGCCACGCTCTTAAACAATTGGAAAACATTTATATCGCTGGGGCAGGCATTGGAACACTGACCGCATCCGACACAGGCATGACTCATGTGGGCCATTCGGGTGAGATGATAAAAGGTCGTATCCGTGGGCAGCTTGATGCTGCCTTTTTTTTCTGCCCACTGATGATATTGAACCGGCTGATGATGAAACACATCGGTATTAAAGACACACTCTTTACAATAGCAGACCGGGCACATGTTCCGGCAGTTATAGCAATTGATGCACCGATCAAAAAAAGCATTGAGCTTCACAATACTGTCTGTCCTGTCTGTGATATCTTCAATCATTGCCGTGTTGGCCGTTGAATTCCCCTCTTTTATCTGCTGTATCCTCTCCTCCCGCCTGGCCGGGGCTGTGGCTTCCGGCAGGTTCAGACGTCCCAGGACCTGTTGACCGGCTTCAGTCTCAGCTGTCACCACCATACCATCTGAAAGGTCAACACCATGCAGCAGGATATTGATATCCGTGTTAACGGGAAACGGATGCTCACAGGTATTACAGGCACTGCTGAATTCAAACCCGTTCAGCGTATCATTGTTGTCTGAAAAAACCGTTTCAATATAGGCATCATCCGCCAGGGGTGCTTGTTTGGCATACGCCGCATAATCTGACGAGGTCAGTGCTTTAGGACAATCCATGCCGATCAGGATCAACTCCTGGCGGGAGCCTTGTTTGAGCTTTATCAGTTCAATAAACGCACGGGTTTCACAAGGCCGCAGCAATACCGCTGTTTTCCGTCCCGATGCCTTATATGAAAGACGGGATACCATCCTTGCCGAATTAAGGGGAAACGACGGGCTTAACGGCACGGCATTTTCCAGTTGAGCCGGATCTGTCACCAGGGACGGCATAATGGACGTTGACGCATTTAATCTGACCGGCAGAAAAAGGGCATCAATCTCCTGCATTTCCAGGAGCTGTTTAAAAAACTGCTGCAACCCTTTGGCAGAACTGTTATCCTCACGCTCTATTTTAGTCATCATGGCAATGATTTCCTTTCCATCATATGGCCTTGTTCAATCTTGTCTGAGAAGGCCCCATTTCAATTATTTGATCATTTATCTGCGTCATGATTTCGGCAAATTCGATACCATCGCTTGCCCCGATCCATGTCAGCCGCAACCGATCCTTTTCAATGCCAAACCGGGGAAGGATTTCTTTTAATAATTTAATCCGGCGTCTTGCCTTGTAGTTACCATTGATGTAGTGACAGTCGCCCGGATGGCAACCGCTTATCAAAACGCCATCTGCGCCTTCAAGAAATGCCTTGATCACATATTGCGGATCGACCATTCCCGTGCACATGACCCGGATCAGGCGGATGTTTGTGGGGTAAGACAATCGTGACGTCCCTGCAAGATCCGCAGCCGTATACGTACACCAGTTGCAGACAAAAGCGATGATAACAGGTTCAAATGGTTCCATTTTATTCTCCTTAAAAAATACCGCTGATTTCGGCAAAAATCTGTTTTGGGGTAAAATGTCTGCTGGATGCGGCGCCACTGGGGCAAAACCCGGAACAGCTCCCGCATCCCTTGCAGATGGCTTCATTGACAACCGACACCTGCCGTCTGTCGTCAAACTCAATGGCTGAATACGGACAAAGGCTGATACAGGTTTTACACCCCACACAGATATCAGGATCTATATAAGAAATGGTGGGCGAGATATCAACCTGGCCCCTGGCCGCAAGGGACAAGGCTTTTGCAGCCGCTCCCGATGCCTGGGACACCGTATCCGGTATGTCCATGGGCTTCTGGCAGCATCCGCAGAGGAAAACCCCTTCTGTTGCCGTATTCAAGGGGCCCAGCTTGGGATGTTCTTCAAGAAAGAACCCGTCTGCCCCCTGGTTGACGCCAAACACCCGTCCCACATCTCCGGTATCTTCTCTGGCCTGGATGGCGGTGCAGAGAATCACCATGTCCACGGGGACCCGAAGCAGTTCCCCTAAAAGGGTATCTTCTGCAATGGCGATCAATTTCCCCTGTTCCGAAGGATTACGGGCTTTATCGGTTATCTGGGCCACTTTTCCCCGGATAAAAATTGTTCCCTCTTCCTGGCACCGTTTATAAAATTCTTCATACCCTTCACCAAAGCACCGCATATCAATGTAAAAGTCATAGACCTTGGTGTCATGTCCCACTTTTTCTTTGATCAAATGGGTATATTTTAAGGCATACATGCAGCAGACCCGGGAGCAGTATTCGTGAAAATTCACATCCCGGCTCCCGACACAATGAACAATGGCCACACTTTTCGGTGATTTTGTAAACGCATTATTCTCATCCCGGATCAAAATTTTACCGCCGGTGGGACCGGTGGCATTGCTTAACCGTTCAAATTCCAGGGCAGAAAACACATTGGCAAACCGGCCGTACCCGAATTGTTTCAGGGGGGTGGGTTCCAAAGCGTCATAACCGGTGGCAAGGATGATACTGCCGGCATGTACCTGGATGGTTTCTTCTTTCATAAAATGATCAATGGCTTTGGCCTCGCAGACACTGACACATTCCATACATTCACAGCAGGTCGCACAATTCAGGCACCGCTGCGCTTCTTTTACGGCCTGTTCTTCCGTCAGGGTTGCTTCAACTTCTTCAAACGACTGAACCCGGTGTTGCGGATCAACCGAAAGAACCTGCACCCGGTGTTCAACCGCCGTATCTAAGGGGATGTCCGCATAATTTTCAGGTGTCACCCCCGGATGGAACATATCGTCCGCTTGATCCATTTCAACCTTGTTAATATAATTATCAATACCAACGGCTGCTTTTCTTCCCTGGGCAATGGCCTCTATGACCGTTGCAGGTCCTGTGACCATATCGCCGCCTGCAAAAACCGTTTCCAGGGAGGTTTGCAGGGTCACCGGATGGGTCTTTATCCGGTTGTAGGGGGTGATCTCAAGGTCGGGCATTGAATCCGCCCAGGACAGATCTGTTCGCTGACCAATGGCCGGAATCAGGGTGTCACAGTCAATAACAAATTCAGAGCCGGGAATATTGACCGGTCGCCTGCGCCCGGAGGCATCTGCTTCACCCAATTGATTTTTTATACATTCAATGCCTTGAATCCTGCCATCCCTGCTGATAATGCCGATGGGTGCCGTCAAGGTTAAAATATGAATGTTTTCCTCCATGGCCCCGATAATTTCTTCCTCATATGCCGGCATTTCCTCCCGGGTTCTCCGATAGAGAATGGAAACATCACAGTCGCCGGTCCTTTTGGCACACCTTGCCGCATCTATGGCCACATTACCGCCGCCGACGATCATCACCTTTCGTCCACAATCTGTCTGGCGGCCCAGGTTCACATCCCGTAAAAAGGTCACGGCATCCATCACCCCTTTTGTCGATGCTTCTCCATCAAGGCCGAGGGAGAGAGATTCATGGGCACCGGAACTTAAAAAAATGGCAGAAAAGCCCGCCTTTGTCAGGCTCGCATATGTCACATCCGTTCCAAAAGCCGTGTCGGTGACAAGGGTGATCCCGTGGGCCAGAATAAAGTTAATTTCTCTGTCAAGCACTGCTGCCGGAAGTCTGTAATCCGGTATCCCGGTTTTCAGCATCCCGCCGGGAACCGGCAATCGCTCAAAAACCGTCACCCGGTATCCCTTGAGACGCAGGAAATAAGCAGCCGTCAACCCGGCGGGCCCTGCACCGATGACGGCAACGGTTTCTTCCCGATCCATAATATCAGGGATGTCTGCAGTCTCAAAGGCTGCCCTGTCAGCAGCAAATCGTTTCAGCTCTTTGATGGCAATGGGTGCATCCACTGATTTTCGCCGGCATTCGGCTTCGCAGGGATGGGGGCAAACCCTTCCCAACACACCAGGGAACGGGGCTTTCTCCATAATCAGCCGGGCGGCCTTATCATATTTCTTCTGACCGATCAGTTGAATATATCCCTGGACATTAATCCCGGCAGGACAGGTTAACCGACAAGGGGCAAGATCTCGTTTCTCAATGTTATAGGTAATGGGGATTGCCTGGGGAAACGACCGGCCAATGGCCTTTCTTGATGCCATACCCACATCCCAGGGGTTGGGGATGGAAACAGGGCACACAGTGGCACATTCACCACAGCCCGTGCACAGGTCCTGTTTAATGTATCGTGATTTTCGCCTGACATCCAATGTAAAGTTACCGATAAACCCTGAAACATTGGTGACCTCACTAAAGCTGAGCAGCTCGATATTCGGATCTTGACCCACTTCCACCATTTTGGGGGTGCCGATGCAGGCGGCACAATCAAGGGTGGGAAATGTTTTGTCAAATTGAAGCATATGACCGCCAATGGTGGTCTCGCGTTCAATCAAATATGCTTTGTGACCTGAATTCCCGATATCAATGGCCGCCTGCATGCCCGCAATCCCGCCCCCAATGATCACCACGTTGGGATTTACACCGGATGTTTTTGTTTCAAGATGGGTATGAAACTTCACCCGTTGAATGGCAGCCGTCACCAGGTGCTTTGCCTTTTGGGTGGCCAGGGATTCATCCTCAGTCACCCAGGAGACCTGTTCTCTGACAGAAGACATTTGGAAATAATACGGATTGAGCCCTGCCCGTCGGCAGGTTTCCATGAAGGTTTTTCCGTGAAGTCTGGGCGAACACGATGCCACCACCACACGATTCAGTCCCAGTTCCCGGATATCTTTTTCAATCATGGCCTGACCCGGTTCTGAACACATAAATTTATAATCCCTTGATACCGTAATCCCTTCCAGGGTCTTCACATAATCTCTGACAGATTCAACATCCACCTTGCTGGCGATATTCAACCCGCAATGGCAGATATAAAAACCGATCTTGCAGGGTTGAACGGTCAAACGGGCAGTCTTTCCAGGGGCAAACTTTCCAGACATGGTACCTCCAATATGATTGATATTGTTTTTAGTCTCGTTTACTTTTATCTTCCGATTCCTTTGGGGGAAGCTTAATCATAAATTCAGAACCGGCATTCAGACGACTCTCCACCACAATCGTTCCTTTATGCTTTTCAATGATGCCATAGGCCGAGGACAGACCCAGTCCCACGCCATACCCTTCATTTTTTGTGGTAAAAAAAGGCTCGAAAATAAAATTCAAATCTTCTTCTGAAATCCCCTTTCCATTATCTTTTATGGAAATAAAAACCAGGTTTTCTTTCCGGTTAAACCCTGTCCGGATTTCCAGTGCCCCCCCATTTTTCATGGCATCAATGGCATTAAAAATCAGGTTGATGATACACTGCTCCAGCTGATTAAAATCTCCGCATATGGGGGGAATTTCAGGGTCGCAATGCTCGCTTAAAACAATATTGCTCAAAGCAAGCTTATGGTTGCACAACAAAAGGCTGTGGTGAATCAGGTCTGCGACATCAATACTGTTTTGTTCCAGTTTTGTTCGCCTTGAAAATTTCAACAGTCCCGACACAAGATCAGAACATCTCTGGGTCTCAGATTCTATAATTTTCAGATAAGACGCGAACTTGTTGAGTTTATCCGGTGTCAAATCCTTTGCCATGTTACCGTCTTTGCCGCTGATTCTAATCATCAGCCGGATATAATTCAAAATCCCGGACAAGGGGTTGTTAATTTCATGGACCATGCTTGCTGCAAGCCGTCCCAAAGATATCAATTTTTCCCGGTGAAGCAGCTTTGCCTGATCCGTCACTTGCTGTTCCAGGGTTCTCAGGTCCCGCAAATCACTGATAAACAGCACCATGCTGTTTTGGACCGTATCCCGGGAGAGGATAAAGCCGGAAACTTGAACCGGAATATCCTTTTTTTCCATTGAAAGCAGGGCGGTTTCATAGAGAAACAACCGATTTTCGCCACCGAAATGGCTGCCGGACAGATCTTGTTTTAATTTTAAAAACCGTTCGGGTTTAAAAAAGTCCTTTGCCCTCATTTTTTTCAATACCAGGGCTTTTGGATACCCCACCAGTTTTTCCATGCTCCTGTTATAGGTCAAAACAGTATCGTTTTCATCGCATCCAAGGATGCCATCCATTGAATTTTCAATGAGACTGCTTTGAAAATTCACATTCTTTACCAGTTCAGCACTGGTTTTCAAATTTTCGTTCTCAAGCAGGGAGGTATAGTCCGACAATTGTTTTCGATCAACATATCGTTGCATGGCCCGTTTCAAAGCCATGTGCAGGGCACCGTCATCAATGGGTTTTGAAATAAAATCCGATGCATCATACTGCAGGGCTTTGACCGCCTGTTTAATATCGCCAAACCCCGTGGTAACAATGACCTCTGTTTCAGGTTTTATTTTTTTTATTTTTTCAAGGACTTCAAGACCGTTCAGGCCGGGCATTTTAATATCGGTGATGACGATCTGGGGTTCTTCCCGTGTGGCAAGCATCAGGCCCGCATAGCCATCCGGCGCGCAAATGACTGAATATCCGGCATCTTTCAGGGTAATTGCCATAATATCCCGAATATCTTCGTCGTCATCGATTAAAAGTATCTTCCAATTTATGGGCAACGCCACGATATCTCCTTCCCCTGTTGCATTATATATTGCAAACAACATGCCAGTAGGAGACTATTTCTGAACCTGCACCAACCCCTTTATATTTAAAGGGATTGAGACGGTATTGAACCCAAGCTAAAAAAACAAAAAAAAAGCAGGAAGCAAAACTGCGACCTTATAACAAGGTATAATGCAATAGTGCAACCCAACCCCAGGCAATCCCCTTCACAGGGAAGGACTATCCGCCCGGCATCCCGGCATTAAAAACGTCGGGGCAAGTGGATTGCCTTTGGCATAGGTTTCAATAATCTGGGTTACATTGCCGCCGATAAAGGGGATCAACTGAATGGAACTGGCTTCAATCAGTGTCGAATGCGTTTCGGAAATAGCGCCACAGATAAGGACCTCAACCCCCAGATGACCTAACTCCTCTGTAAGGCGCGCTTCGAATTTCGGCTCAAATGAATGATACGATATATTCTTTATTTGTTCATTTTTGATATCCACAATCAAAAGCGTGTGAGCGGAATCAAAAACAGGAGAAATTTTTTCATCCCAGATCGTAACTGCAACTTTCATATCATTGTTCCTCAAAGAGTTGCCATGGTATAACGATGCGATTTCACGACACGGCCCTATGGTTAAGCCCGCCTGCCGCCCATGCCCTGGCCGCCGCCGCCCCCCATGCCGCGACCACCGCCGCCGCCCATGCCTCTTCCACCGCCGCCGCCCATGCCGCGACCACCGCCGCCGCCCATGCCCCGGCCGCCGCCACACCCTATTCCGCGTCCCTGGCCCTGGAGGATAGGGTTCCCCTGACCTGGTGCAGATGCCAATCCAGCCTTTTCATTCACCGTTGGATGATCAGAAGGTGTCAAACCGCCCGCTTTGAATCGCGCCACTGCGTCCTTGATCGAACCTGCCTGTCCCGTAACAACCGGAATATTGCATTCTGCAAAGACATTCATGGCATTGGGTCCGCAATTGCCTGTCAAAACGGTTTGAACATCTTTTGAGTGAATAAAGTTTGCCGCCTGAATACCGGCCCCCCCTCCAAGGGATTGATAGGTATTCTCAAGGGCTTCAAAGCGCATATCATCTGTCTGAACAATGATAAAATACGCGCATCTGCCAAATCGGGGGTCTATCTGGGAATTCATATCTTTTCCAGTTGAACTGATGCAAATTTTCATGGTGTTCTCCATTCTTAGGGTTAAAAAAAGGTATGGGTGCCATACGTTCTTTTGATAAGGTATTGCAAGGAGAATGCCAGGTGCCATCTGTCATCCCAGTTAAAAAAAATAGACTTAAAATCAAATAGTTATAAAATAAACAAATAAAACAGGGCGTTGAAAGGCGGTACACAAACGCAGAACTGCAACGGTATAGTGACGTAACATTGCAGCACACCTGTCCGTTACACGCGTTTGGACCGCCCGTCGATTTTAGGCAGTTGGATTCCGAGTTTGTCAATTTTCCTGAACAAGGTACTTTTGTGGATACCCAGGTCCCTGGCAGTGGCTTTGCGATCATAATTATTTTTTTTCAGGTAGGTTTTTATCACTTTGATTTCTGCCGATTTCAAGGGAAATGGTGATGGGTCATCCTCTATTTCCATCATGGATTGCCGGGTAAGCGCAGATGGAAGGACGTCCGGGGTGATATCCCCTTCAGAGCACAGGACAAAGGCATGTTCAATAATATTTTCCAATTCGCGTATGTTTCCCGGGTAATCATGGGCCATCAGGATGCCAAGTGCTGTTGGATCGATCCCGCTGATGGATTTTCCCCGTATTTTATTCCGGCTGGCAATAAAATGATCCACAAGAAGGGGAATATCCTCCATCCGTTGTCTGAGGGGCGGCAGTTTTATCTGTATGACGTTGATGCGGTAATAAAGGTCCTGCCGGAAGGTATGCTCCGCCACCATTTTCGCCAGGTTTCTGTTTGTAGCGGCAATGACCCGTATATTTAATTTTTCCTTTTTAACAGCCCCCAGGGGCAACACTTTCTTTTCTTCCAGAACCCGAAGGAGCTTGACCTGAAAAGACGGGCTCGTATCGCCGATTTCATCCAGTAAAATCGTCCCTTCATTTGCAAGGGAAAGTTGCCCCTGTTTATCTTTGGTTGCATGGGTAAACGCACCTGCTTTATATCCAAACAATTCAGATTCCAGAAGGGTATCAGGGAGTGCGCCGCAATTAATCGCAATAAACGGATCCCCTTTTCTGGGGCTCAAATTGTGAATGGCCCTTGCCATTAATTCTTTACCCGTACCGGTTTCTCCCTGGATCAGTACGGTACTGTCACTTTGAGAAATTTTCGGCAAAATCTTAAAGATATTCCGCATCTCCTGGCCGCGGCTGATCATATCCCCCATTTGAAAACTGTCATACAGTTTTTTCCGAAGCTCTTCCACAAGGCTGTGATCCCTGAAGGTCTCAACCCCACCGATAATCTTTCCATTTTTGTCTTTTAACAAAGACGTGAAAACGATGGTGGGAATCCGTTTTTTCCTGCTGTTAATGATATAAGTGGAACTGCTGAAGAAGGACTTGCCTTCCTGCATGGTTTTTTTTAATGCGCACTCGTTCTGGCACATATTTGATCGAAAAACATTCCAGCAATGCCTGCCAATCGCCTCTTCCCGTGATATACCGGTAATTTTTTCAGCGGCACGGTTAAAGGACATAATCTTCCACTCATGGTCAACTGTAAAAACACCATCAGATATGCTTTCAAGAATGATTTCCGTCGCATTCTGGGATAATGTATCCAATAGGGGCCTTTTTTTCTTCATTGGTGTTTGCACCATAAAAAATGGGTTGAATGACCCGCTTTAGACTGCCGGAGTTCTGTCATGAAGCTTAAACGGGATCACGTTATTTTAGGATTTTTTTTGTTGCATATCATTCGTTTAAAAATTTCGTTTTGACAAATCGGGCTTGGTAATGGGATGAAGTTTGTTTGCTGTATAAAGACTGACAATTTCTTTTACCGTCATTTCTCCATCAACGTTGACGATATCCACAAAATTATTTTTTAAATAATGGAATGAAATTTCGCCAATACTTGAAACAAATAACAGGTGAATCTTGTATTCAATCATTGATTTTACAACATTAAGTCCAACATGCCCTTTTTTATCCAGAAACGCATTGTCCAGATAGGAATCAATCTCAACACCGCCCTGGCTGAGATTCAACATAATAAAATAGGGAGCCCGGCCGAACTGCGGATGCAGTCTGGAATCAAGACCGTTTTTATCGTGAACGGGAATCACGACTTTTTTGAGCCGCTCTTTTTCCGGTTCTACATGAATAAAAACAGATTCAATCGTCTGATATTCCAACAACAGCATATTTTCAGCAATATCCGCCAACTCATGGGATTTGTACAATATCAGGGAGGGGGTTGTTTTAATGATGCAATTAACGATTTTAAATGGTCCCGATTGCCGTATTTTAACGTCTTCAACACCTGTAACCCCCTGCAGCTGCCTTAATTTTCCTTCTATTTCCATCTTCAAATCCGTGTCCATGTCTGCATCCATTAAAACCATGATGGATTTCCAGGCGGTTTCAATCCCCAGTTTCAGGATCAATACGGCAATGATGACAATAATCCCCCCTTCCACATAGGGGACCTGTGCATAGACACAAAGAATACCAACCAAAACAAACAAGGAGGTGAAGATATCAAAAAACGCTTCTTTAGCTGTTGCCAAAAGGGCCTGGGAGCCAATTGCCTTTCCCACAGCCCGCTGTTTAACCGCTAAAACAGTTGCGACAATGCAGGAAACAACAGACGCGCCAATGGGAAATATTGGAAACCCATCCTGGGCATCCATCAGAAACAGCTTGTGCCAGCCTTCTTTAAACAACTCCGTGCCGATAAAAAAAATCAGGGCACCAATCAGGAGACAGGCAATGGTTTCCGCCCGGTAAAGCCCGTATGGGAATTTGTTGGATTTCTTCTTTGACGCAAATTTAAGGCCCACAAGTGAGGAAAGATTGATTAAAATATCCGAGCCGCTGTGCCAGGCATCTGCAACCAGCAGAGGAGAGTTAAACTGATGGCCGACAAATGCTTTCAGCAAAGCCAAAGCGAATATTAACAGCGTAGAAAATAATGCAATCCGCTGCCCTTTCTTCAATTGTTCTCTTTTATCGATACGTTTCAACCTTTCAATTTTGTCAAAACAGACGTCATCCAGCTATTGCCATACGGGCCGTCCACCGATCAAGACAATTATAACAGGTTTTCCTGTCTTAATTGCTGAACAATCGCAACCGTGGATTTACTTCGATCCATCGTATAAAAGTGAAGCCCTGGAACGCCTTTTTTCAAAAGCCCCCGGCACTGTTCTGTGGCAAATTCTATCCCCAGTTTCAAAACACTGTCCGTGTCATCCGGATTGACGGCATTTAATTGGGTGTCCAATGCTTTTGTTATAGTGGACCCGCAGACTTTTGACAGCATCCGGGTCATGTTAACCGTATAGACAGGCATTATTCCCGGAATAATGGGAACGTCAATGCCCTGTGCTTTGCATTTTTCAACGAAATTAAAAAAATAGGCATTGTCATAAAAATATTGTGTCACAACATATTCCGCACCATTCTCCACTTTCTGCTTCAGGTAATGGATATCCATATCAAGGCTTTCAGCCTCAATATGACCTTCCGGATAACCGGCACACCCCAGTGTAAAATCATAATGAGACTTGATAAAGGCTATCAAATCAGATGCATATAAAAAACTGTCCGGATGGAGTGCCGCATCATCTGTCTTTGGTTTATCGCCTCGTATAACAAAGATGGTTTCAACCCCGATCTCCTTGTATTTATCCAGGACCTCCCGGATATCATCCGGGCCGAGCCCGTACCCGGCAATATAGGCAACCGTGGGTAATTTTTTATTAACGATCAACACTTTAACGGCCTGATACGATCCATCCCTTGTGGACCCGCCTGCGCCGAACGTAATGGATAAATAGTCGGGATCAAGAGCAGACAGGGTATCGATCACGCCGTTAAATGTCTCAGATGCGGCCTGATTTCTTGGGGGGAAAAACTCCATTGAAAGAACCGGTTGATTGTTTTTATATAATGTGCTCACGCGCATGTAGATCTCCTTGATAATGGTTTTATCGTCGTCATTGCAATTTTTCAGTCAATCCGTCACTTTGATTTTCATCACACAATTGCAGTTCACAATTGCAATTCATAAATGCAATCCATGTGCCAGAAAAAAATATTTTCTAAATAAGATTTTTTTTGATTAAATTACAAAGAGTTACGAAAAAAAACATGGCATTGGTCTGGGGGACACAACAAAAAGGATCGCAGTTTTGCACCTTTTTGTTTCCGGGGGTATTCACCCCGGTGCACGAATAAACCACCCCATACGTCAGCGGATCTGACAATACCGAAAGGCGACAATCGTTGTATATAATTTTGGAAGAAAGGGCGGTAACGCTGTAACCCAATACCGGTAAAATTTCCGGGCAGGAAAAAAGAGGGATCCTGCCCGGTGATAAACGATTATTCGCCTTCAAATTCTGTGACGGCAAATACCTTGCAGTCTGGAATTTGATCCCGGCCTTTCAAATCCGGAAGTTCAATGATAAATGCACATTCAAGAATCTGGGCGCCGGCTTTTCTTGCCAGTTTGACCGTGGCCCCGACAGTGCCGCCGGTGGCGATCAAATCATCTACAATGACAACCTTTTCACCTTTTTCAAAGGCATCTTCATGGATTTCAAGGATATCTGTTCCATATTCCAGACTATAAACTTCCTGGATGGTTTTCGAGGGCAGTTTGCCGTTTTTCCGGACCGGAACAAACCCGATCCCCAGTTTATAGGCCAGGACAGCGCCAAAGACAAACCCTCTGGCATCAATCCCCACAATTTTTTCAACCCCCATGTCTTTATATCGTTCATACAGGATATCGCAGGATTCCCGGAACGCCTGGGGGTTGTTCATCAATGTGGTCAGGTCTCTGAAAATTACGCCATCGATGGGCCAGTCTGGAATACTTCGGATGGTTTCTTTTAAATCCATTTCTCTTTCCTTTACATGTTATGTTTTCTCTGGGCTGAGGCTTTTAATTCCTGTATCACCCTTACAAGCAATGTCTTTACATTATCGGCATTCCGGTTGAATACGGCCAGGATCTCATCCCAGGTAACCGGTTCTTCATCTTCTTTCCAGCAGTCATAATCGGTTGACATGGCCACCGCAGCATAGGGGATACCGGCTTCATTTGCCAGCATGGCTTCCGGGGCAATGGACATATTGATCACATCCGCCCCCCAGATCCTGAACATTTTGGATTCAGCAACCGTGGAGAACCTCGGACCTTCAATGGTGACAACACACCCTTTGTCATGGACATTCAGATCCAGTTGTTTTGCCGTTTCATAGAGTTGTTTTCTTAAACCCTCATCAAACGGTTGGGCAATGTCATTATGGACGGCACCATTTTCAAACGAGTCTGCAAAGGTCGTCTTCCGGAATCGTGTAAAATCAATAAATTGATCCAAAACCACCAGGTGCCCCCGGTCTATCTCCCGGCGCAAACTGCCGCAGGCTGTGGTGGCAATGATATGGGTAACCCCTGCCTGTTGAAGGGCTTTGATATTGGCGCGATTATTGACCTGGGTGGGGCTGTACTGGTGACGTCGGCCATGCCGGGCAAGGATGACCGTTTCCACCTCTCCTATCTTCCCGGACAATAGAAGGGAAGACGGCTTGCCATATTCCGTTGAGAGGTCAAGTTCTTCCGGATCTTTTAAAAGGCCGGGGTCATCCAGTCCTGATCCACCGATAATCCCTATTTTCAACATTTTTCTCTCCTATCCATTTTCTTTTCCAGTTTTCATCATTTTTTTTATAATCATAAAAGCGCCTAACATAATTGGATTAACTTATCAAGGATGATCCGTCATCGGCCGGCGATTCTCATTATAAGACGTAATCGTCGCCGGACAATGGGTTTGTGTTATAGATTTATAATGAGATCATATGAGAAGGCTGATCCCCCCCGACGAGAATTGCTGGTGATCGGCACCATGGGAAAAACCGGGTTAAAACCATAAAAGAAGGTTGACATCAAAATATGGGTTGGATAAATTTACCTAACATGTTAAGAATAGATACCTAACATGTTAGGGTATTTGAGAATCAACATTGTATCAAACTTAAACAAAAGGAGATCTTGAAAATGAAAAAAAGATGGAGATTGTTTGTTCTGGTCCTATTATCAATGGCGTTTGTATTTTCCATTGGTGGTCCGCAAGTCTATGCAGCAGATACGTTCAATTTTAGATTTGCCCATATTTTTCCCGGCCCGGCCAAACAATCAAAAATTTGTGAGGCATTTGTTCAAGAACTGGAAGAACGCTCCGGCGGCAGAATCAAAACCCAGTATCTGGGCGGCGGCTCCCTTCTCAAGCCACCCGGCATGTACAAAGGCATCGAACTCGGAGTTGCCGATATGGGGTTTGCCCATGTTGAATATACACCCGGTCGTTTTCCTGTAACCGAAGCCTGTGACCTGCCCCTGGGTTATCCCAGCGGATGGGTGTCCAACATGGTGGTCAATGATTTTTACAACAAATTCAAACCCAAGGAATGGAAAAAGGTCAAGGTTCTGTGGATGCATGCCAGCACCCCAAATGTCATGATCACCACCAAACCGGTTAATACGCTGGAAGACTTTAAAGGATTGACCATCAGAGGACCCGGCCGTGTGGGGGATACCGTGAAAGCACTAGGCGCATCGCCGGCTCCCATGCCCATCATGGAGGTGTATGACGGCATGTCCAAGGGTGTCATTCAAGGGGTGAACACCCCTTTTGAAACCCTCAAGACATTTCGGTTCGCCGAGGTGGCCAATTATGTGACATCCAGCTGGCAGGTGGGCAATATCTATACCTTTTATGTTATCATGAACAAAAGAAGCTATGATAAATTACCGGCGGATCTGAAAGAGATTCTTGACGAGCTGGCTGGCGAATACAAAGAAAAATTTGCCCTGATGTGGAATTCAATTGATTCCGTCGGCAAAGATTATGCAGCAGAAGCAGGTGTCAAGTTCATTGATCTGGATGCCGCGCAGATTGAGCAGTGGAAAAAGAAGACCGACGTAGTGATTGATAATTACATCAAAGACATGATTTCCAAAGGCCATCCTGAAACTGAGGTTAAGGGCTGGATTTCCTATCTCCGGGAACGGATTGCTTTCTGGACTGAAAAACAGATGGAATATCGGATTATGTCAGCAACCGGACCCGAAGGAATAAAACGATAACCCCTGGTTTGTTTTATCTGAAACAGCGGTCAAACACGGTTGATCCATTCAACTCTTTATTGCTGCCCCGGCGTCAGGTACCCCCCGGCGCCGGGGCACGATGTCCCGCAGCAACAAATCGAAACAAATCAATACCCAGTGCATGGCACCCTTGATCTTACCGGCACCCGCCTGAACGTTCTTTTGCCGGGAATTAAAACACGGTCAATATGCACTTGTCCCTGCAGGTCACGCCAAGCCGGTCTGCCGCATTCGCATTTTTCAATGCAACCTCCATATATCCGGAAGAGGATTCGATCAGAAACAATTCACCGGCCAGGGCCTGGGAATAAAAGGTAACGATTCTGTTAATCCGGGTTCCCATGATGGCCAGGGAAAACCGCTTGTTGTGCACAAATTGTTTAAATTCTGTTCCTTCAATATTTAAGGTCACATTTCCAAACCGGTCGATATGAACAATAGTCAACCCCAGTGAATCAACCGTTCTTTGTATGTCGGGAAGGGAATATTCAACACATTTTTTCAACGGTTTCCCCAGGCGTGCGATATCTTCGAGCCCTTTTGAGATATGGGCTGCCACAGGCGCAAAAATATCTCTTCCCTGGAATGTATGGGACACGGAATCAAGAAAATAGGCGGGATTGGTCAGATGGATAATGCGCTTGATCCTGTTTTCTGAAGCCGCTTTCCAGAGCAGGCCATTATCCGGACCCACAAAATAATAATCCCGGGTCTGGATACAGATGCCTTTTCTGTCCGACCCCACCCCCGGATCAACAATCGCACAGAACACACTTCCCCTGGGAAAATAGGGACAGGCGGCAGCCAATAAAAACGCCCCCTGCAGGATATCCTGGGGATCCACCCCATGGGTCAGGTCAATCACGTTTGATTCCGGACTGATGGCCGCGATGACCCCTTTTAGAATCCCTGTAAATGCATCCTGTTGACCAAAATCCGTCAGCAGGACAATCGGCCGGGGTTGAATATGTGTCACTGTCAATCTCCCATTGATTTGAATGGATATTTACATTATGACGATACTATACCAATAACGTGACTGGAGATGAACATTTTTTATGGCCATTGAAACAGAAAAAAAATTCCTTTTAGCTTACCGTCCAACCGCTCTGATGAACTGCGGCACCCTTATCCGCCAGGGGTATATGGTCAACGAAAAAAACAGGGTGGTCCGGGTTCGCCTTTCAGGGGACGCGGCTTTTTTAACCATCAAAGGACCGACCCGCAATGGTGCCAGAAAAGAGTATGAATATCCCGTCCCATGGCAGGATGCCCGGGAAATGCTGGCGCTTTTCTGCCAACCCCCCTTTATCGAAAAAACAAGATACCCGATTGAATTCCACGGGTTTGAATGGGTTATCGATGAATTCTCAGGTGAGAACCAGGGACTTGTTGTGGCTGAAATAGAACTGGAATCCATTGATCAACCCTTTGAAAAACCCGATTGGATTAGCAAAGAGGTTACCCATGATCCCCGATACTTTAATTCAAACCTGATTGAAACCCCGTATTCCACCTGGCTGTTAAAGGACCCTTAACCCCGGGCTTTCATCAACCCGGGGTTAAGGGTCTTTTCCATCAGACAGGGTTAATTCACCCACTTTTTTTTCCGGATCAGGGTATACAGACTGGTACCTAACAGGATCATGCAAAGGGCCAGATGCACGAGATCCAGAACAATAATAACGGTGTGATCAAAATAGCTGTTGGGAAGGTTCTTGACCACCATTAAGACACCTGAAACGCATAATCCTGCCAGTATTCCAATCTTGAAATAGCCGGATCGGGTAATCCGTTTCAATCCTGGGCCATTGAAAAGAAAATCCAGCAGCACATAGGTGACAAGGGCAATCAACACAATGGCGGCGGTATAGTGGATGATATGGGTCACATAAAACTGGGCCAGCCATCCCAACCCGGGGATATCCGCTATATAATACCGCTTAAAAACCGGCATCTGGCCAAAACCGGACACGGCAATAAAAAAGAGGGTCACCGCATAAATATAGTATCTTACCCTTCCTGCAGTCTTCATTATTTATCCTCCTTTGTGCTCAAATAAAATTTTCCAACCAATGCGGCGATACCGGCAAGGGGGGCAATCAGCATGGCCTTGGCCAGCTGGGTCCCGTCGGCCATCATGTTCTTGACTTTGTTCAAATGGGGCTTGCCTTTTCCTGTTTCAATGGCCTGGTTCAATTGATCAAAGGGGACAGGGGAAACATAAATGGTATGGGTTCCACCGTTTTCGTGTTCCCCGTAGATGTATCCGTTTATCTCTCGGGCAAGGGCATGGGCCGTTTTCAGGATCTCGCTCCGGGGACCTATGGTTTGGACATTTTCAGGGCAAACCTCTATACAGGCCGGGACTTCACCTTTTTCAAGGCGGTTATAGCACCGATCACATTTATACATGACACCATTTCCGGCAAGCGCCGGCAACAGGTCAAGATAAAGCCCGACGCCGGTCTGGCGCTGCGGGACATCCCAGGGACAGACTTTTTTACATTTTGATCCCCCCAGGCAGAGGTCTGAATCAATCCGTGAAAGACCGTTTTCTTCCTGTTTTAATGCCCCCCAGGGACACAGTTTGACACAGGGAGGATTCGCACAGTGCATACACCTTCTGGGAATGGTCAGGTCAATCTGTTCCCCATTGACCGTGACCGATGCCGTCTGTATGAACAGCCAGTTATAAGGTGTCAGGCGATCGGTCACCTCTCTTTTCTCAGACCAGTCTTCCACCGGGACTCTTGGGGGAACCATTTTGGGGAACGGTTTTTCCGGCTCCGGATACTTTTCTGCATTTGCCGCCTGGCAGGCATACACGCACTCTTCGCATCCAATACATTTTCGGATGTCAATCAGGGTTGCCAATGGCTCTTGTTTTTCATGGGTCAAAGACGTTGCCGCCCGGGCAATGCCGGTGGTTGCCACCACAGAGCCTGCCGCCGTAATGGAGCCTTTTAAAAATGCCCTGCGCGAAATGTTGGATGTAATTTTTGGGGTGGTCATTGGATTCTCCTATAGGGTCTTGACAAATTCATTGAGGGTCATTTTGTCATAATTTTTGGTATGAATATATTTCAACACCTGTAACAATTGTGTTTCATTAACATATCCCGGGATACTGCTGATCTTTGAGGCATCCGATCTCAGAAACCACAAGGTCGGCAATCCCTTGACCCGCCATTGTGTTGAAAGTTCTTTGTTTTTATCTGAATCCACCATGATACTGATAAAATTATCCTTTAGGTAATTCAGCACTGCCGTGTCCAAAAAAGTGGTCTGTTTGAGTTTCCGGCAATAGGTACACCAGTCTGCATGGAAGTATAAAAAAATCGGTTTATCCTGTTTTTCTGCCAGGCCCATGCCCTGGTCATACGCCTGCCAGTCGATGGTGGTGGCGCGCTGGATTTGACCGGATGCGTTACCAGGGGTAGCGGTATCAAACGCCTTCAGATCGGTGGATTTCATGTTATTGTAAGCCCAAACACCCCCCACAACGATACAGATAACCGCAATAACCAGTACATTTTCTTTTTTCATGTTCAAATCCTTCATTAGCATTCAATTTTAACACATATCGTTAATATACTATCACAGCAATATGCATGCCGAACAAGACATCTTAACCCCAAATATTTTTCAAACAAGCCGTAACCCTTCATTCGTATGGTGTTTAAGCACTGGTTTCTTTTGAGCCATGGACAGGATGCCCTTCACCGACTGCCATGATATTAACGAACCGTTAACGACTTAATCATGATATCATAATTTTAACGGTTTCAAAAGAGGACTACCACCGTGTGGCTTTACAGGCCGCCAAAATTTCTTTATGACTAAACAACACGCTGGCACGACACCATCATTTTTATACTATACGATAAGGAGAACACCATGACTGACAATGTTCTGATTACCCTTGCATGCGGTACAGACAACCCCAACCGCGCAACCCGGGCACTGTTTCTTGCTGCCGTCGCCCAGAAAAAAGGAAAAAACGTCACCGTCTTCCTGTTGGATGATGCGGTTTATCTTGCCAGGAAAGGGGCAACAGAGAACATGAGAGCCGTCACTGGAGATTCTGCAGATGATTCTCTGGCCCACCTTCAGGCCCATGACGTCCCGATTCTCGTGTGTACGCCCTGCGCCAAATCACGATTTATTGAAGAAAAAGACCTTGCCGATTCCTGCAGGATGGCCACAGCAGCTGAACTGATTGACATTGCCTGTGATTCGGCAACCATTAGTCTTTAGCCATTCGAACCGACTTATTTAAGTTGTATGCCATATTTCTTAATGCGCTTCCAGACGGTGATCCGGCTGACGCCCAAAATCTTTGCCGCGTTGGTCTGATTCCCGTCTGCCTGCCGAAGCGCATCAAGAAGTTTTTCTCGCTCAGACTGCCCAATTCTTATCATACCATCGGGTTCCGAAGGGTTTAAGGATCCGGTTTTCAGTGGGTTAAACCGGGTTATCTTTTCCGGCAGATGCTCCAATCCAATGCTTTTTCCCCTTGCCAGGACAAACGCATACTCAATACTGTTTCTCAATTCCCTTATATTGCCGGGCCAGGGGTATGCCACCATCATCCGCATGGCGTCCGGCGTAAACCCCAAAATATTTTTACCGGTCTTCTCTGCCTGGAGCGTAATAAAATGCTGAATGATCAGGGTAATGTCATCTTTACGATGCCGAAGTGGCGGGCAGGTTAACGGAAAAACATTAATCCTGAAAAACAGATCTTCCCGGAACAATCCCTGCTCAATCAATTGCTCAAGATTTTTATTGGTTGCCGTCACGATCCGGACATCAATGAGGATGGATTTATTAGCGCCCACCCGCTGAATCATTCGTTCTTCCAGAACCCTGAGCAGTTTGACCTGAACCGAAAGGGGAATATCCCCGATTTCATCCAGGAAAATAGTGCCTTCGTGGGCGGCTTCAAACCGCCCTATCCGGTCACTTTCTGCACCGGTGTAGGCCCCTTTTACATGGCCGAACAATTCACTTTCAAGGATATGTTCACTTAATGCGGCACAATTCACCTTCACAAACGGTTTGTATGACCGGCTGCCGGTTTCATGCAGGGCTTTGGCAACCATTTCCTTGCCCGTACCACTCTCCCCCAGAATCATCACCGGCGTATCCAGTGATGCCACACTCTCGACAAGTTCATAAAGGCTCTGCATCACCGGGGTTCTTCCAATAATGCCATGAAAGCCGTCATCAATATGATACATTCTTTTGATGGACGACAGTTCATTTTTATAATGAATATTTTCAGATATATCTTTCAGGGTCTCAACCGCACCAACGATTTCTTTTTTTTCATTAAACAGAACCGTGGCACTCTTGATAATCGGTATGGCCCTGTTATGGCGATTGGTGATCATACATTTTTTTTCCCGGATCAGGCCTGCTGAAAAAAGACCGCACCAGTCTTTGCCCTTTCCTTTCCCAACGATTTTACATCCCGTGCAATTCAAGATCCTGCAGGACTGGCCCTTCAGTTCTGCTTCAGTGTAACCGGTGATCAATTGAGCGGTCTGATTGGCGGCAACAAACCGTCCCTTTTCATCAACGATGATGATCCCATCCTGGACCGAATCAATAATATACCGCCATTGTTTTCCAATATCCATATTATCCTCGATAATAATTAATAGTGTTAATCTTAAAATTAACACATCATTAACATGTTGACAACACAAACAATGATTCTTGCCTGGTTAAAAAAATCAATCTTCCATAAATAGGTTTTAAATTTAAGGGGTTATAACAATCACAGCCCATATTTTTTCTCGCTGGCACAGTCATTGCTCTTAGGAAGTTAACATAAAATTTTATACCTGCAGACACTGGCAGATATACCGCAACCAAATAATAGTTAAGGAGACCCCATGAAAACAAAAAAAATAGCCCGTTTCATCCTGGCATTGATCTTCGGCCTTGTGCTGACGACAGGATGTACGGCAACAAAGCCGGCAAAAATAGCTGAAACCGACACACAGGATATGTCATGGATGTATCATGATATCGTGGACGCAGAATTTGTAGCGGAACACTTGAGTATTCCCATGCCTGAAAATGTGATGCTGATAGATGCAAGGCCCTATAAAGGCAAATACGTAAAAGGGCATATCCCCGGCGCTGTGAACATTCCATTTTCAGAATTTGATAAAAAGATCGCCCTTCTCCCGGCAGATAAAAACACCCTGTTGATTTATTATTGTGAAGGCCTGAAATGCAAACTCAGCCACAAATCCGCCAAAAAAGCTGAAAAAATGGGGTATACAAATGTAAAAGTATATGCTAAGGGATATCCAGAATGGGTGAGCCAAAAAGGACATTATGCCGCTGTAAGTGCAGAGCAGGTGGCCCGGCAAATCGACGAAAACACCGCTATGATTATTGATTCAAGACCCCAGAAAACCAAATTTAACAAAGGCCATATCCCTACGGCCGTTAATATCCCCTTTTCTCAATTTGAAACCCTTAAAGGAAAACTGCCCAGGGATCTGGACACGCCAATTGTTTTCTATTGTGGGGGTCTCAAATGCAGACTCAGCCATAAATCCGCAGCAAAAGCGCTTGAAATGGGATACACAAGGGTCACGGTCTTTGCCAAAGGCTATCCTGAATGGAAAAAAATATATGGTGCCGCCACTGAGACCCTGCAGGTGAAAGCAGGCGAGGTTGAAGGGTCTATTGATCTTGGACTGTTTAAATCCATTATTGCAAACAGACCAGAATCCATCCTGCTGATTGATGTAAGAGATGCAGATGAATTTGCCAAAGGGTCCTTTAAAACCGCAGTAAATATCCCGGTTGAAATCCTTGAGCCAAAAATTAAAACCTTCGCCGATGACAAACCCATCATTTTCGTGTGTTCCACCGGCGCAAGAAGCGGCGAGGCCTTTTATATGACACAGGATGTGAGAGAATCCCTGAAAGATGTCTTTTATGTGGAAGCGGAGATTGATTTTAAAAAAGATGGAAACATTGAGATTAAAGCGCCCAAATAACCCCTGCGTTACTAAAAACGATAAAATCATAAAGGAGCTACACCATGTTTAAAAAATGTATCATATCCCTCATCGTGCTGATGTTTACGATGGTATCTTTTTCAGCGGCCTTTGCCTCGGAAGGATCTGAAGGCCCTTTGGGAAACGATAGAAAAGGAAAATACACCTATCGCAAAGTTTACAAAGCCTGTGCGGCAGCCGGTGAGGTGGAATCCGAAAGCCCTAAAATAAGCCCGGCAGATAAAACCATGGGGCAATGGAAAAATATTTTTGAGACTAAAACATTCAACGACTTCGGCTGCCAGGAAAATTGGGCAGCCCTTTCTGACACAGATGTTCTTGACATTTATTCGTATTTCTATAATCATGCATCAGATTCACCCACACCGGCTACCTGTAAATAAAAATCAACCCGGGGGGAAACAAGGGTTTCCTCCCAGGTTGGGGACTAGGGTTAACACCCCATGGAGATGTCTATGAAAAAAGGAAATTTTATACAGCTTTGCCTGGCAGTTACAGCGGCGATGGCATTGTTTTGTGCTGCCCAGACAGCCGTTGCGTCGACGTCTGAATCCGACGAAGAAGCCCTGGGACGGACACTGGCCAAACAAGCCGTTAAAGGCAGCGAGCGGTGGAGTACAATAGACCATGCAAAAATCGATGCCCTGAATCAGAACTTCACATCAGGTGAACAGATTACCCAGGCCTGCCTGTCCTGCCATTCCGAAGCAGCGACCCAGTTCCATAAAACCATTCACTGGACATGGCTTGCGTCCGGGGACAAACAGGATATGCGGTACGGCAAGGCCGGTTACTCGGTGAATAATTTTTGTATTTCCGGAAATGCCATGGAAGACAAAGGCTGCCTGAGCTGTCATACCAGCTGGAACAAAAAAGGGGTGGAAGGTGAGGTCAATTGTCTCAAGTGCCATAATTCATCCGGATTTAATTTTAACGAAGCCCTTTCAGATATCACAGCCTTTTCCAAAGACGAAGATCCGGACACCCGGGAAATCGTAAAAGAAATTCAACAGGAAATTAAAGAAGCCGTTACCCAGGTGACCTTTCCCACAAGAAAAAATTGTGGTGACTGCCATTTTACGGGGGGCGGAGGCGATGGTGTAAAGCATGGCGATCTGGATACCTCTCTGACAAAACCCAACCGGATGCTGGATGTCCACATGGGCACGGACGGCAAGGATTTTTCCTGTACCCGTTGCCACACCACCGTTGATCACAACATCGCCGGCAGGATTTACACAAACCCGGCTGTTGAAACGCGAAAAAGCCTGATCGAAGATGACCTGGCACCGAAAATCACCTGTGTGTCCTGTCATAGCAGTGAACCCCATAAAAATGATTCAAAAATGAACGACCACACGGATGTCGTGTCCTGCCAGGCCTGTCACATCCCCACATATGCAAGGGTGAACCCCACAAAAATGTGGTGGGACTGGTCCAAGGCAGGAAAACTGAAGGACGGCAAACCCTTTATTGAAGAAGGCCCTTTTGGCAAACCGGTTTACAAATCCATCAAAGGCGAATTCAAATGGGAAAAAAATGTGACCCCGGAATATTTCTGGTTCAACGGCTCCCTGACAAGCACCACTGCCGATGATATCATTGATCCGGCCCAAATCGTGAAGGTCAGCCACCCGGTGGGTGACAGAACAGACCCCGAGGCCCGGATCTTCCCCTTTAAAATGCACCGGGGAAAACAGCCCTATGACAAAGTCCATAAAAAACTGTTGGCCCCGTTACTTTCCGGGGAAAAAGGATTTTGGACAACGTTTGACATGGACGATGCCATTGAACGGGGCAATAAAACCCTGGGCATCCCCTATTCAGGAAAATTTGATTACGTGGAAACAACCTATGCCTTTCCCATCACCCATATGGTGGCACCCAAAGAGAATGCATTGAACTGCACGGAATGCCATATCCGGGAAAATTCCAGGCTTGCCGCCATGACAGGTCTGTACCTGCCCGGCCGGGACAAGTCCGGTTTTCTCGACACCATTGGCTGGCTCTCTGTCTTTGGCGCCCTGGCAGGCGTGTTGCTCCATGGCCTGGGACGGTTCTTTACACGAAACGGCAAGGAGGAATAAATGGACGATAAAAAAACCATAAAAATTTATCTGTATACCCGGTTTGAACGGTTATGGCACTGGTACCAGGCATTGACGATTATCTGCCTCATCATCACCGGCCTTGAAATTCACGGGACATACACCCTGCTGGGCTTTCAAACCGCTGTGAATGTGCATAATTTTATCGGCCTGGCCTGGCTGATCCTGTTTGCTTTTTTTGTCTTCTGGCTGCTGACAACCGGGGAGTGGAAGCAATATATCCCCACGACGAAAAAACTGTTTTTAGTGGTTCGCTACTATTCCTGGGATATATTCCAAGGCAAGCCCCATCCTGTTCAAAAATCTGCCGGTGCAAAGCACAACCCGCTGCAGCGGCTGGCCTATCTGGGCATATCCGCCATGCTGCTGCCGGTACAGATGATCACAGGGCTTTTATACTATCTGTATAATGATATGCCCCAGGTACTGCCCCTGCCGGTCCTGGCAGTGATACACACGGTGGTGGCCCTCTTTTTACTCAACTTCCTCATTATTCATGTATATATGACCACCACGGGTCACTCCCTTTTCAGTCATATCTCCGGCATGATCACCGGATGGGAAGAAATTTATAAAACAACTGAAATTGCTGACTGGGAAATCCAGGCCACCCGAAAAAAATAATCCCCCCCTGGGGCAGGAATCCTTATTCCTGCCCCAGGGTTCCCCCCTCTTTTTTTGCTTCGCCAACCCATGCATGACACATAGCATCGGCCTTTTTTTATCCGTCATTAAAAAGTTATACAAGCCTAACTTTGTAATCATATCAGCTACTTATGCCCCAATAAACAATACACTAGTGTTTCAAACATCAATGACTGCGACACAACCGTCGCTGCCATTCCCGGGATGAAACACCCTGAAAACGAGGATATACTAAATATGATGCTGAGCCCAAAATACCCTTGCCATAGGCCTTAGAATCATTTAAGGTACTGATATTCATCGATTAAAAATTTTATTTTACCCTCACGCTTTTTTTATGGCATATTATTTGCTCCTTTATTTGCTCCTTAAGAAAAAAACGATAGTTAAACAAGGACTGACAGATGAAACAGGACGCTTTAAACAGGAAAAATCAACAGACATTGGCAACCGCTGTCAATACGATTTATACCTTCTACCGGGATGGGTTCAGGGGAATGATTCTCGGAAAAAAATTATGGAAAATCATTCTGATAAAACTGTTTGTCATGTTTGTGGTCCTGAAACTGTTTTTCTTTCCCAATTACTTGAATACCCACTTTCAGACCGACCAGGAAAAAGGCCGGTATGTCCTGGAACAAATGACAAAAAGCAACTTCCATTTAACAGGAGAAAAAAGCAATGATTGATGTTGATTTGAGCATGGTGAACTGGGCAAGAGCGCAATTTGCCCTTACTGCCATGTATCACTGGCTATTTGTACCGTTAACCCTGGGGCTCTCTTTTTTATGCGCTTTTTTTGAATCGATTTATGTGCGGACAGGCGATAAAGAATGGCGGGCCATTACAAAATTCTGGATGACCTTGTTTGGTATCAATTTTGCCATTGGTGTTGCAACAGGCATCATCCTTGAATTTGAATTTGGAACAAACTGGTCCAATTATTCCTGGATTGTCGGCGATATTTTCGGCGCACCCCTTGCCATAGAGGGAATTTTCGCCTTTTTCCTTGAAGCCACTTTTTTTGCAGTGATGTTTTTTGGATGGAACAGGGTGTCAAAGCGATTTCATCTGTTTTCCACCTGGATGGTCGCTGTCGGCTCCAACCTGTCAGCGGTATGGATCCTGGTGGCCAACGGCTGGATGCAAAATCCCGTGGGCATGGTGTTCAATCCGGAAACCGCCCGGTTTGAAATGAACAACTTTTTTGAGGTTGTGTTTAACCCTGTGGCTGTAACCAAATTCGTTCACGCATCCAGTTCCGGATTTTTAATGGCCTCTTTATTTGTCCTCACCATCTCGTCCTGGTTTCTGATCAAAGGCAGACACGTTCAAATGGCCAAAAAATCCATTGTGGTGGCATCTGTATTTGGCCTGTTGTCTTCGAGTTATGTCGCTTTCACCGGCGATGAATCTGCCTATGAGGTCGCCCAGAAACAACCCATGAAACTGGCGGCCATTGAAGGGCTGTACAAAGGTGAGACAAAGGCCGGCATTGTTGCCGCCGGCATTCTCAATCCCAGCAAAAAGCCGGGAGACGATCAGGACCCGTTCCTGTTGAAAATTGAAATCCCCTATCTTCTTTCGCTCCTGGCAAATCGATCCATTGATTCATTTGTTCCGGGAATTGACGACCTGGTGTATGGAAATGAGACGCACGACATAGAAAGTATATCATCGAAAATCAACCGGGGGAAAACAGCCCTGAGGGTTGTTTACCCTTTTACTGGCGGCTGAAATCAAAATCATGCTCAAACAAATATCCCTGGGACCTGAGGAGGGCCGTTAAAATGATTTCAAACCTTGACTATGCAACCTTGCAACAGCTCTGGTGGATGATTGTGTCCATTGTTGGCGCACTTTTCTTATTTCTGACCTTTGTCCAGGGGGGACAGACGCTTTTGTGGCAGGTCGCCAAAACCGATCTTGAAAAATCACTGGTGATCACCTCCCTTGGCCGCAAATGGGAAATGCCGTTTACAACCCTTGTCCTGTTTGGCGGTGCATTGTTTGCGGCGTTCCCTAAATTTTATGCCACCAGTTTCGGGGGGGCCTATTGGGTATGGATGCTCATCCTGTTTTCTTTTATTGTTCAGGCGGTGAGCTATGAATACCGGAAAAAACCGGGCAATCTTCTGGGATCAACGGTTTATGAAGTGTTTCTTTTTATCAATGGTTCCATTGGCATTCTGCTGATTGGTGCTGCAGTGGGAACGTTCTATACCGGTTCAAATTTTACACTTGACCTGTACAACAGGGTCACCTGGGATTATACCCTGCTGGGCATCAATTTAAGGGGACTTGAAGCCGCGTTTTCCCTGTTCAACCTGAGTCTTGGGATTTTCCTTGTGTTTAATGCCCGGGTGTTAGGGGCATTATACCTGTTAAACAGCATTGATCTGTCTGCCACACCCAATCTCGAATCACGATTAAGAAACGGCACGGGGCATAATTTCCTGATCGCCCTGCCCTTTTTGCTTTACGTGCTGGTCTCCATTCTGTTCAGGAGCGGTTTTGATGTGGACAGTGCCGGTACGGTTTCCCTGGTGGCTTCCAAATATCTATCAACCCTTGTGGCCATGCCCTATCTGCTGATACTACTCCTTGCAGGCATTGTCCTTGTCTTGTATGGCGTGGTGTCAACTTTTTTCAAAAAAAGCAATAAAGGAATATGGTTCAGCGGATTGGGCACTGTTTTTGTCGGTCTGGTTGTCCTGTGCCTGCCGGCATTCAACAACACGGCATTTTATCCGTCAAAACTTGATCTTCAATCCAGTCTGACAATCCACAACGCCTCCTCCAGCCTGTTCACGTTGACAACCATGACCTATGTGGCACTGGGCATCCCCTTTGTCCTGGCCTATGTGGCGTATGTCTGGAAACTCATGGATGCAAAAAAACTGACGGACGTAGAAGTCACCCATGAAGAATCATATTAAAGGAGAGTATAACAATGAGCACCCTGCTTTTGATATTGTATGTCATTTTGATCGTTGCCTCATATAAGGGCAGTATACTGGCCCTTAAAAAAGCAAATTTATTGTAACAGGTCTATTTTCTGCTTCCAACAGGAACCAGTTATGCTATAGTATTCCCTGTTAATAACAACCCCAACATATAAGGAGATTTAAACATGGACAGTTATGTATGCGGACTTTGCGGTTATGTGTATAATCCAGCAGAAGGTGACCCGGACAATGGCGTCGATCCTGGAACCAGTTTCCAAGATCTTCCCGCTGACTGGGTCTGCCCGGTTTGTGGTGCCGGAAAAGAAGACTTTGAAAAAGAATAAATCCTTGTAATCGCCAGGCAGATGGGTTGATTCTGCCTGGCGACCTTGTTGTTTTAATTGCTCAAAGACCCAACATTAGTCAGCACTTCTCATTATGGCGATAACCAAGCCGGGTCAGGCTTGTGTTATTGTACTTTTGAGCAAAGCCTGAACTATTAAGGACATAAGCCGACAAAAGTGTCAATAACGCAAGCCTGACCCATTGTCCGAAAACTATTGCGTTTTATAATGAGAATTGCTGACAATAGTATTGACGATCCGATGTTTATATGGGATGTCATACCCTGGTGTGTCAACAGGTCTGAACTTATGGAGCAACAAGGATGTATAATGCCTTTTTTGATTTTCGGGAAAAACCGTTCAAGCTGGTTCCCAATCCTGAGTTTCTATTTTTAGGCAAAAGCCATGAAGAGGCCCTGGCCCATCTGACCTATGCCACTTCCCAGGGGGACGGGTTTGTGGAAATCACCGGTGAAGTCGGGACCGGCAAGACCACCTTGTGCCGGGTATTCCTTGAAGCCCTGGACAAAGAAATTGAAGCGGCCTTTATTTTTAATTCAAAGCTGAACGCCGTCCAGCTGCTCAAGGCCATCCACCGTGAGCTGGGGATTGACTGCCCGGCTGACGATCCTGCAGACCTGACCCTGGCACTGAACCGGTTTTTACTGGAAAAAAAAGCCCAGGGCAAATCGGTCATCCTGCTCATTGATGAAGCCCAGAACCTGGGCCGGGAAACCTTAGAGCAACTGCGGCTGCTCTCTAACCTGGAAACCACCCGGAGCAAACTGCTCCAGATTATCCTGGTGGGCCAGCCTGAACTGGGAGAAATCCTTGATTCCTATGAAATGCGCCAGCTCCGTCAGCGAATAAACCTGAGCTGCCATATTATGCCGATGCGCCTGGCGGAAACCCGGAAGTACATTGAGCACAGGATCAATGTGGCATCCCGGAAACCCCGGGCCCTTTTCACACATGCGGCCCAGAAAGACATCTACACCTATTCCCGGGGAATTCCCCGGCTGGTCAATATCGCCTGTGACCGATCCCTTCTGGCGGCGTACAGCCTTAACCTGAAAAAAGTCACCCCTTCCACGGTAAGGATTGCCGTCAGTGAGCTTGCCCCGGGAAAATATCGCCAGGCCGGGCCGATATCTGTCAGGGAAAAAATCTCATGGACCCTGTTCACCCTGTTGTTTACCGTTATCCTCTTCCTGGCGGTTTATAACGGCATTCCTCCGGGATGGATACCGGATATAAAGGCCGGCATCCCCCCTGACACGCTTTCTTCACAACCCATTGTTACCCCGAAAGCCCCCCCGAAACCATTACCATTGGTGGATGTGGCCCAACTGCCGCCAGTGGCGCCGGAACCCGTGCCATTGGAACCGGCGCTCTTTCCCGTCCCCCCTACCGGGGAAACGGCAGACAAACAGATCGTATCCCGCATTCACACCGCTGCCACCCGGGAAGATGTGATATCTCACGTCCTGTCTCTCTGGCGTACGCCATCTGTGGACCGACTCAATCCGCTGATACAACAGATTACCCCTGATCCTGTTTTTTTCATCACTGCTGCGGCACAGCATCACCTTCAACTGCTGCACCTTGAAAGGGCGCCAGACCTGATTGAAAAATACAATCTACCCGCCATCCTTGGGGTCGCTTCAGTGGCGGATACGATCAACGGCTATGTTGCCGTTGTAAAAATCACGGCAGACAATCACTATATCCTGTTTACAGGAAAGGACAATGACCGGGTCAGCATCCCCCCTGACCTTCTGGGGCCCTTTTTAACCGGGGATGTTTATATCCCCTGGAAAGATGATTTCGGATATGCCGACGTCATCTCCGAGACCGCTCCCAAGGCTTCCATCGTTTTGCTCAAACTGTTTCTCCGGCAGATCGGTTTTCTCGATGTTGACACCACCGATGTGTATGATGGACCTGTCAGGGCAGCGGTAAAACAATGCCAGGCCCGATATGGTTTGACAGTGGACGGCCTGGTCGGTCCCTTGACCAAAATCATGCTGTCCAGTGAAGCAAGGCAAAGCAATGTGCCGTATCTGGACAAAAGCCGTTTCAAGAACGATCCGTTAAAGGGCAAATAAAATGAGCACCATTTTAAAGGCCTTAAAACGAGCGGAGCAAGACTGCCCAGACCCGGGCGACACCAACCGGTCTTCAGTAAAATTAAATATCCGGACAACGCTGAATTCAAAACTGCAGCGTCAGAAAAGCAGGTTACCCATAAGGGCCAGACAACTGGTGATCCCCTTGTGCCTGGCCCTTGTGATAACGATGGGCGCCTATGGCCTGTTCTTCAGGGGAAAGGTCTTTCAATCCCACCGCCCTTCCCTGGCACCAGCGAATCCATCCTCTATGACGGCACCTGCTGCCTTAAAGGATCACCCACTGACGGTCCAGCCCCCCCCAACGGTATTGCCTGACCTGCCGGTGCCTGCCCTGCCAGCGCCTGACCTGACAGCGCCGGACACCCGGCACCAAAAAACAATTAAAAAGCCCCCGGAATTGCCCGAAATTAAAAAAAGACCGTCTCCAACAGCCTCACCGCCGTCCCCCCCCCAACCCCGATCCGTGCCAGATGCCCCCCCGGACCATATGGACGCATCCCCTGCCCCGCCGGATATCCTCCCCCTGGCACAGGGCATACTCAAACTCCAGGCACTTTCCTGGGCCGAGACACCCTCAGAACGGGTGGTTGTTATTAACAACAGGGTTCTTGGAGAAGGAGAATCTGTTGAAGAGTATCAGATTCAAAGAATCGAAAAAGACCAAGTGATCCTTCAACAGTCGGGCCAGGTGTATACACTGGGGTTTAAATACCGCTAACCCCATCTGACTTGAAATCCTTCAGGCCAAGGCAGCCAATTTAAAAATAAGGTAAACGCATAAAAAAGACTTACAAAATAAGCTAATAATAGGATATAAGGTTTCGATAGTTATGAAATTTTCGGAATTTTCCTTATAAAATAAAAATTAATGCTTGACAAAAATTTATTGATTTGATTAATTTTAAAAACACAGAACGCGTTATCACTCACCTTTCTTAATATAAGGAGAACAGATGCATAAATTATTGAACGATCAACCCGGTGAAAAAATCATGCTTCTGGGAAATGAAGCCATTGCAAGAGGGGCTATTGAAGGGGGTGTGGCATTTTCAACCACATATCCCGGCACCCCTTCTTCTGAAATTTCCCTGAACCTTTTTCAGATGTCCCAGGAATCAGATCTCTATTTTGAATACAGCACCAACGAGAAAGTGGCCCTGGAAGTGGCTGCAGCAGCAGCCAATTCAGGACTTCGCACCTTTTGCATGATGAAACATGTGGGCTTGAATGTGGCAGCGGATCCCCTGATGACACTGGCCTATGTGGGTGTCACTGCCGGCATGGTGATCCTCACGGCGGATGATCCAGCCATGTTTTCCAGCCAGAATGAGCAGGACAACCGGTATTATGCCAAATTCGGCAACCTGCCCATGCTGGAACCGTCAACGGTAGCCGAAGCCAAAGAAATGGCCAAATATGCCTTTGAACTTTCCGAACGACTGCTCCAGCCGGTACTGTTAAGAACCACCACCCGGATCAATCATTCCAATGCCTATGTCACCTTTGGGGATATCACCCCCAGGAAAACCAAGGGAAAATTCATCCGGGAACCCTCCCGGTGCGTCACGGTTCCGGCCGTTTCCCGGCAACTGCATGTCAAGGTTTTGGAAAAAATGGCAGCCGCTAAAACCATTTCTGAAACATCCGATTTCAACCGGATCCAGGGATCAGGGAAGTTCGGGATCATTGCCAATGGTGTCAGTTACCCCTATGCCCAGGATGCCATCAAAGACCTGGGCATTGAAGACCAGGCAAAACTCTTGAGCGTGGGGTTCTCAAATCCCCTGCCGGAGCAGCAGATCAAGGCGTTTCTTGCGGGCTGTGATAAAGTTTTGGTCATTGAAGAGGGGGAAGCCTTCATGGAAGAAGCGGTCAAAGCCTTTGCCCAGGAAGCAGGGATCATGATCCCCATCAATGGCAAATCCGACACGCTGTTCTCCCGTCTCTATGAATATGATCCTGCCATGGTCCGGGAAAAAATGGCCGCCTATTTTGGGATTGCCTATACCCCGACTGAAAAACTGTCCACCGATAATATCCCGGAACTCCCCATGCGGCCGCCAAACCTGTGTTCCGGTTGTTCCCACAGGGCCACCTTCTATGAGGTACAGCAGGCCGCCAAGGGCATGGATATTATCTGCCCCAATGATATCGGCTGTTATACCCTGGGGTTTATGCCGCCGTTAAGTACGGGGGACTTTGTCATCTGCATGGGGTCTTCGGTGAGCACCTCCTGTGGCTTTTCCAAAGCCACAGACCAGAAAGTGATCTCTTTTATCGGGGATTCCACATTTTTCCATTCCGGCATGACAGGTCTGGTCAATGCCGTATTTAACCACCATAATTTTACCCTGGTCATCCTTGAAAATGACATCACGGCCATGACCGGACACCAGCCCCATCCGGGTGTGGACATGGAACGATTCGGCCTGAAAGGATACGGCCGGGTGAATATCGAACAAGTGGTCAAGGCCCTGGGGGTGGAACATGTGTCCGTCATCAAACCGTTCAAGGTCAAAAAGAGCATTGAAACCATCAAGGAAGCCCTGGCATTCCAGGGGGTTTCCGTTATCATCTCCCAGGAACCGTGTATGTTGTATGCCAAAAGCTTGAAGCTGCTGACAAAAAGAGTGTTCAAGGTAACGGACAAGTGCAAGGATCACAGGGACTGTATCAACACCATTGCCTGCCCGTCTTTCTATATTGAAGACGACAAAGTGAAAATTGATGCGGATACCTGTGCCGGGTGTGCGCTTTGCGCCCAGATATGCCCGGAAAATGCAATCACGCCTTTAAAAAAATAACCGTTAAGAAAAGGATAACAATAAGCCATGGAAACAACTCGATTAATCATCGTCGCTGTGGGAGGCCAGGGCAATCTGCTGGCATCCAAGGTCCTGGGTGAGGCAGCACTGATTTCAGATGTGCCGGTCAGGATGAGTGAAATACATGGAATGGCTCAACGGGGGGGTGTTGTTGAGTCAGCCATCGTTTTTGGAGATGCCACAAGTTCCATCATTTCAGACGGGGAGGCCGATATCCTCCTTGGATTTGAACCCTCTGAAACATTGAGGGCCATAAACCGATGCAGTAAAAAGACCCGGGTTATCACCAATACGGCAACCCTGCCGCCCTTTACGGTCTCCATCGGCAAAGGCGTTTACCCGGCAGTTGAAACCGTCAAAGACCTGCTCAAAGAAAAATGCGCCAGCCTTGTGGCCATTGACGCCATGAAACTGGCCAAAGAGGCGGGAAGCCCCATGAGTGTGAACATTGTTCTTTTAGGTGCCCTGGTGCAATCCGGTGGTCTTGGATTTACAAAGGAAGCCATGTTGGAAGCCATTAAAAGAAGAACAAAAGCCTCTTTTCTGGACATGAATCTCAACGCCTTTGAAATGGGGTATACAGCAGCAAAAGAGTATAACAGCTGATACGAATCGTTTTGGACAGGCAAAAACCGCACCATTGACCTGTCCAAAACCTTCCATTTTATCATGGCAAAACCAAAAACCGCCACCATACTTGCTGTTCGGTATAAATAAGGAGGGAATACGCATGTCAAAACTCTTATGGCAACCATCAGAAGAAAGAATCAAAACCACGAACATGTATCGTTTCATGGGTCTGGTGAATGAAAAATTCAACAAAGACTTTAAAACATACGGCCCCCTGTGGGAATGGTCGGTGGACAAGCTTGAGGATTTCTGGGCCATCACCTGGGATTTTATTGATATCAAGGCCTCCCGATCCTATGACAAAGCCATTGATGATCCCAGTAAAATGCCGGGAGCAAAATTTTTCGTCAACGCCCGATTAAATTTTGCCGAGAACCTGTTACGATTCCAGAATGACGACCTGGCCATCATCTTCCGGGGGGAGGATTCGGTTCGACGGACCCTGACCTATAACCAGTTGTATGATGAGGTGGCAAAAACAGCGGCATCTTTAAAAAAGATGGGCATCCAAAAAGGCGACCGGGTGGTGGGGTTTGTTCCCAATATGCCGGAAAGCATTATTGCCATGCTGGCCGCCACAAGCCTGGGGGCCATCTGGTCTTCCTGCTCACCGGACTTCGGGATCAAGGGGGTGCTGGACAGATTCGGCCAGACCCGGCCCAAAGTATTGTTTACAGCTGACGGTTATTTTTTCAAGGGCAAACCCATGGACAGCATTGAAAGAATCGCCGGCATTGTCAAAGAGATCCCCTCCATTGAAAAAATCATTGTGATTCCCTATGTGTCTGAAGAACCGGATATCAGTTCTTTGCCCAATGCCGTCCCGTTCAAGGACTTTAAAGATCCCACGGCCACCCGGATTGAATTCGAACAGATGGATTTTGATGATCCCCTGTATATCATGTATTCTTCAGGCACCACCGGTCTGCCCAAATGCATGGTACAGAGTGTGGGCGGCGTTCTGCTGCACCAGAAAAAAGAACTGGTACTGCACACGGACCTGAAAGCCGAGGACACCATTTTCTATTTCACCACCTGCGGCTGGATGATGTGGAACTGGCTGACCACCTCTTTGAGTGTGGGCGCAACCCTGGTCCTGTATGACGGCAACCCCTTCCACCCCGGACCCGATGCCTTATGGAAAATGGCCCAGGATGAACGAGTAACCATCTTCGGCACCAGTGCCGGTTATATTGAAGCCTTGAAAGCTGCCGGGGTCAAGCCGGGCAAACAATTTGACCTGTCTGCCCTGAAATCGGTACTGTCCACGGGTTCCCCATTATCCGATGAAAACTTTGAATTTATCTACTCTGAAGTCAAAGCAGATCTCCAGCTGGCCTCCATATCCGGCGGGTCAGACCTCAATGGCTGCTTTGCTCTGGGCAACCCCATCGGCCCGGTTTACACGGGGGAACTCCAGTGCCGGGGCCTTGGCATGAAAGTGTATGCCTATGATGACGCCGGAACCCCTGTGGTGGGCCAACAGGCAGAACTGGTCTGTACAGCCCCCTTCCCTTCCATGCCCATTTTCTTCTGGGGGGATGAAGACGGTTCCAAATACCATTCTGCCTATTTTGATGGGTACCCGGGAATCTGGACCCATGGCGATTTTATCATGGTCACGGAAAACGGGGGCGTCATCATGTTCGGCCGATCCGATACCACCCTCAACCCCGGCGGCGTCAGGATCGGCACAGCGGAAATCTACCGCCGACTGGATGCCATGGACGAACTGGAAGACTCGGTTGTTGTGGGGCAATCCTGGAACAATGATGTCCGGGTCATCCTGTTCGTTAAACTGGCCCAAGGGTTTGCGCTGACAGATGAACTTCAAAACAAGATCCGGGCGGACATCAGGGCTAATGCCTCTCCACGGCATGTGCCGGCGAAAATCATTGAATGCCCGGATGTCCCTTATACCCTTAACATGAAAAAAGTAGAGCTGGCAGTCAAAAAAATGATCGAAGGAAAAGAAGTAAAAAACAAGGATGCGTTAAAGAATCCTGAAGCCCTTGATTTCTTTGGCAGTATTGAAGAACTGAAATCCTAATGTCATAAAAAAACCCCTTGGATGCGTTCCTATGGCATCCAGGGGGGATAATCCCCCAAACAGCCAGCCCATAAGCCATACCCTGTTAAGGTATCATTGAAACGTCCCCATTCAAACGCTAAGAAAAATTTTAAATTTTTAAAAATTAAGGGTTTCCCCAATTGCTTTTTATGAATTTTCCTTATAAGGCTATAGTGTAATTTTTCTCTCACCGCGATCCATGTAATGGAAAGAGCGGAGCTATAACTTAAAATCAAGGGGGCTTTCTGCTTCTTTGATTGTTTTCGATTTTATTGTGTGGGTATAAATCATGGTGGTTCGTATATCACTGTGTCCCAATAGTTCTTGAATGGTTCTAATATCATAATTGGCTTCTAGCAAATGACTGGCATAACTGTGCCGAAAGGTATGGGATGTTGCCCTCTTTGTTAATCTGGCTTTGCCAACGGCCTTTTTTAATGCCCTTTGAAGATGGGTCTCATGTAGATGGTACCGTCTTTTTTCATTTGAATCCTCAGTCAGGGTTATTACCTTTGACGGAAAAAACCATTGCCATATAAATTCTTTTGCTGCATTTTTGTATTTTTTATCAATCCGATCAAACATAAACGCACCATCATAACCATCTGCGATATCAATTTGATTTAAATTATATACTTTTCTCATATGATCTTCTAAATCTGGTTTGATACTTTTCGGAATCGGAACAGTTCGATACTTTTTCCCTTTGCCCAGGATCGTTAATACACCAGCATCAAAATTAAAATCCTTGACCCTTAAATTCAAGCACTCAAATAACCGAAGCCCGCATCCATACATTAATTTTATGGCAAGATCAAACGGGTATTTTAAATGCTCGAATACCCGATAAACTTCATTTTGAGATAATACCACCGGGATATATGGCCGTTTTTTGGCGCGGACAATACCATCTATTTTGCCAAATTCTTTTCCAAGGATATGGCGGTAAAAAAACAATAATGCATTAAACCCCTGATTCTGTGAAGAGGCAGAGATATTAAGCGTAACCGCCTGATAAGTTAAAAACTTTTTTACATCCTCAATATCAAGGAGATCTGGATTTTTATACTTTAAATAGAGTTGAAATTTAACAACCCATGCCCTATAGGATTTTAATGTTTTAGGAGAATAATGGCGCATTTGAATTTCACCAGAAAGAGCCGTCAGCTTGTTGTGCCATTTTTGCTGGCAGGTATTCATATTCTTTTGGGCCTTGGTAAAATCAGGGATTGATTTTTTAATCGGATATTGTTGTTGTGTTTCCATTACTTTGCCCTGCACATAATTATTATGCCCAGGGTTTTGGCTTATCGTGTTTTCTTTTTCAGAATACGAACTGCTAAAAAACAGTTTTATGGCATGACCGGCCTGATTTTGTTGATCCAAATTCTGCCCTTTTGATTTGAGTTTTTCAACAAACAGAGGCAATCTCGCACGGTTATTTTTTTCATATTTATACTTTTGACAAAAATCCAAATAATATCTGAGCCATTTTAAATAAAGATGTGCATCGGATTCAGGGATATGGTTGTTGATCAATACCATTTTGTATTTTTGAATAACTTGAGGCTCAATTTGCAACATTTGTTGTTATCCTTTTGTCGTATAACACCCGAATTTGAGTGTTATAGTGTTAGAAAAAATCATAACACTATCAAAATCCAATTGTCAAAACCTTTTGACAATTAACAAATTGAGTGTTACTCGACAAAAGGGATATCTGTGGTGTTACCCGGAAAAAAAACTGCTTAACACCTTGTTGTACTTCACTTATTTTTTCGGCACCTGTAGTGCCGATATGAGATAGAGGTGGGAATATGGAAACGTTCGAATTTAAACTTGAAGGCCCGATTTTTGAAGAAGGTATTCCAATCCACTTGGTTATTAAAGCTTGGGAGAATTTTCAGGCGATTATTGACAAGACCTACCTCGTTGCAACAGAGTCACATCGGCTTTCACAAAAAGATCGTGAAATATATTATTTACGTGCTAAGGAATTCAAAAGAGGATCGTTTCTTACAAATTTTGAAATATATCTTGGTGGTGTTCAATTAGCCCTTCCGATGGTTGGAGTGTTGGGCCCTCAAAATATTTGGGATTTCACAAAAGAATCATTCAACTTCTTAAAATTAATTTGCGAAAACCAAAAAAAAGAAGAAGGTTCAAAGATAGAAATTATTGATAGCCATAATGTTTCTGTACTAACAGGAGACACACATAATCATTTCCATGGTCCAGTTATACAAATAGCAGAAAAATCCTTACCCAAATATCAAGATTTAGCGCATATGCTTGAAGAAGGAAAAATTGAATCAATCTCGGCAGGTAGTCAAGATAATCCTGAAATGTTTTTGAAATTGGAAGACTACCAATTGTTTGATTTTCCTAAAGTACCTGATGACAAACCACAGGACCTAAGCTGTGAAATTTTTGATTTTAATAAATTTAGAAATATCGGAAAAATGAGAGTATCAACAGGCCAGATTATACCAAAGGGAGATTATAGTTTTTCAATTTCTGGGTCTCAAGATAATGTAAACTATATCTATTCAATGCTGAAGCCTCTTGTAAAGGTGACTTGTTTAATCGAAAGAGTTAAAAGTCCTATAGGGGACGAACAGATTTCTCACATCTATGTATTAGGTCTCAGCTCATAAAAAAGCGTATGCAATGATTTGTAAATTATATTTTCCTCCACAATGAGAAATAATAACCTTAATCGTTTAATTGAAAATTATAAAACTAATTTAACTGAAATATGAAATAGAATGGATTATTGAATTATGTCTCTTCATGAAGGCAAACCTATTATGTTCCTCGGTGGTCCAATAACACATTTGGCCAAGAAAGGATCACCGAATAATCAATATAAAAATATTTTTTTTGAGGTATTCTCAGAATTATCCAAGCATGCACACGTTAAATCTGCGCATATAGAAGAGGACTTTGGAAATATTATTTACACTCCAACTGAGATAGCTCAAAGAGACTTAAATTGGATAGACAAAGCACACATTCTCCTGTTCATTTTCCCTATGTGTTTTGAGACAGGAATGCCACTGCGTACTGATGGTACTTTCATCGAATTAGGCTATGCAGCTACTAAGCTAAAACCAACAGCAGTATTTATGGCCGACACTCATAATCACTCCCTCCTTACACAAGGATTGCTACAACAGAAACCCTGGATTCATAGTAAACAGATAACGTTAGAGGCTATTCTAGAAACAGCGTATAAAATGTTAGACGAGTTAAGTTGGAGAAATTGATGATGGAGATTGTTATTCAAAGCGTTCCTTTTTGCTACGGCCCCACTTCGATTGCGATTGCAGTAGGCAGACTTTTAAAAAAACGATACAATTGCTCAATTACAGCTATAGGTAAAACGCCCTCTTTAGAGTTGCTCAATGCTGAGCATGGTATATTTTTCCAAGTAATCGAAATGGAAAATATTGAAAGCCATCTGGACGTGCTTTCCTCTGCAGATTTAATAATTACAATTTGTGATTTTGATTTTGCTGAGATATGTAAAAACAAATTTTCGAAAACACCACTTGTTTTTATAGACCCACTCTTGTGGATGTGGACAGCAATTCCCAATATTATCGAAAAATGTGAACTCTATTTGGCTTTAGAATTTCCTGGTGTTTCAGAAATTGTATCTCGGTCCTATAGAGAATCTTTATTTATGATTCCACAAATTGCTGAATTTACATGTACACGTGAAAAGGAAAAAGTGAAGCATGAAAAAATTCTTGTAAATTTAGGGGGGATGCTATCCCCACTTGGTGCAAATTTCTTATTAGCCTTAGCAATGTGTGAAGAAATAATTAAAGTCGTCGAAGAAAGCAAAAGTTTAATTTCAGTGGATATCCGGACAAGCAACGATATAGCCAAGAAGCTTCAGAAAAAGTTGCCAAATACATCCTATGTCAATATAGGTAGCCGACCCAATAAAGTATTTCAATCTGAGCTAGCAAACTGTGAAATCCTTTTGAGTGTTCCAGGGATGTCCATCGTTTATGAAAGCCTAATGGCACAGGTTCCATCAGTATTCATTCTGCCCTTAAATTATAGTCAGCACTTACAAATAAAACATTACCGGAAAATATTCCCAAAGCTTTCAGAAATTCGTGGGGACATATTTGATTCATTTTATGAATTATCTGCTGGGATTGAAGAAGCCGACGGAGTCCGATTCGCTAAGGAAATGGGGGAAGCATTTTCAGCGAATGCATCAGATCGTGCTAAATTTCGAAAGTCACTTAAACTTTTATTAGATAACAAGAGCAAAATATCCCCCTTAGAGGCTTATTGTACTGTAGATGTTTCCGGCTCAGCGAAGGTAATGGATATTCTCCAAAATCGAAATCTCATATGGGATCTGAAATGAGTCTTTTGGCTACACATGGTGGTTCGCCTGTTTTTAAAGTTCCTCCGAAGCTTAAATGGCCCATAGTTGATAAAGCGGATGAAGAACTAGTTTTACGTTCATTATATGGTGACAATCATTCTTACGGGATCAATTGCGAATGCTTTGAAAATGAATTTTCCGAATGGAATAAGAACAAATATGCCATAAATACGAATTCAGGAACTGCAGCCTTGCACATGTGTTTAGCCGCAACGGGTTGTGGTTGTGGCGATGAAGTGCTTGTCCCGGCATATTCCTGGTCATCAACAGCTACTGTTGTACTCCACCACAATTGTATCCCTGTCTTTGTTGACATCGAATGGAACTCATGTGGTATAGATCCAATGCTGCTAAATAAAGCGGTGTCAAATAACACAAGAGCTATTATCGTGGCACATCTTCATGGGACCCCAGCTCATATTGAGAAAATCCAACAATTTGCACGAAAATATAACCTGTATCTAATAGAGGACGCTTGCCAATCACACGGGGCACATGTTCATGATATCCGGGTTGGGAATTGGGGTCATTGTGCTGCATTCAGTTTTAACCAAAACAAAACAATTTGCGCGGGTGACGCAGGGATGTTTGTCACGAATGAAAAACAGATGTATGAAACGGCAAAGCGCTTTTGGAGTTTTGGTGAAAAGAGAGACCCAACACAGGATCGAGATAATCATGCATACGCTCTTGGATGGATGTATCGCTCAAATGATCTTACTGCAGCATTTGGTAGAGGCCAGCTCAAGAAAGCTGACAAGTATATCCAATGGCAACGAATCAATGCAAAAATGTTGTCTGATTATTTACACGAGTGTTCATCCATAACGCTTCCGTTTCAGTTACCAGATAATTTCTGCACTTTTAGCGCGTACGTATTACGCCTTAACAAAGATATCATTTCGAATGACATAAAGAGACTTCGCGATCTTTTCGTTACGGCAATAGAAGCAGAGGGACTTGAAGGGCATATCGCTGTATGGCAACGATATATTTTACCTGAAATGACAGTGTTTCGCGCAAAGAATGCCTACGGTAAAGGGTGCCCATGGACTTGCTCACACGCTGCTGAGTTAATAGAGCAAAATAATCATAAGTTTCCTGTTAGCCAAACTCACTGCGACACATCATTTTGTCTAAATACAATTTTGCGATGCCCACCTGATCAATTTTTTATTGAACAGATTGCAGAATGTTTTATAAAAGTTGATCACCATCTTGATGAATTATTATCATGAAAACTTTTGATTTTATATATTCTCCCTATCTTCTAAAACTACCTATACGTTGTATAAGCAAAGATCCAGCTTTACTTTCCGAAATCAAAGACGTAGAAGCTTTGCTACTATTAAATATTGTATGGAATAATGTCTACTTAGTCGATAAAGCTATCGTCGAAAATATAAATAGCAATTGTTCGAATCATTTACGGGGGAGTGATACTTTTAACAACAACAGATTTTTCCGAGAAAGCAATTATTACGGTATAGAAATAGAAATCAATACCAATTGTAATCACAGATGTTGCTTCTGTCCGAATATTTTCAATGAGCAGTCAGCAAGATTTATGTCGATAGATAATTTTGTGCATATCATCTCCGAGGCTGTCTCCTGTGGTATTAAAAATGTGTCATTAAATCACTACTCAGAGCCAACCCTTCATCCGAATCTAATTGAAATGGTAGCCGTTGCTGTTAAAAGTGGGATGAGGGTTACTCTTTTTACGAACGGAAGTGGTCTTTCAAATGAAGTGATTCTCTCTCTCTCGAAATTTTTAGGAGCAATAGATATTGTAGTAAACTTCCCGGAATGTAGTGCGACTACCTATGAGCGAGTTACTCAATCAAATCAGTTTTCAACTGTATTATCAAGAGTTTATGAAGCGACCGCATCTTTACCTGTAAAAATTGTTGTAAACAATCCGAAACAGAGCGTTGTGGAGTCAATTCAAAAATTATTTCCTAATGCACTGGTCCAACAGTGGGAGACGGATGACCGTGCAGGTATTCTTGATATTCCAAACTATTTTAATTCTCAAAGGTATTCAAAAAAGCTATTAAATGGGTGCCCATTGGCAGCGCGTTTTATCAATGTGTCTGTTGATGGAAATGTATTTTTATGTGCCCAAGATTATTTCAAGACCAACGTGTTTGGAAATATTTTTAGCAAAGCTCTCAAGAAAATATTGGAAGGCAAAACAGCCCAACAATATCGAAAGTGGATATTTGGTATTGAATCACCACCTCAAAAGTTCATTTGTCGAAGTTGCAGATGGACTACAAATAAAGTTGGGAAATTCTCAATCGGGCAAGAATTATCAGATTATGATATAGAGGTCTATTCTGAGATAGTGCATCAAAATCCCATTATTAAACTTTCTAAGACAGATGAAGGAATTCAAAAGTCTTTATTCCGTGAGCATCTAACATGACTAAGTTAACAATTACAATTGTATCTCCACATCAAGATGATGCGGCCCTATCACTTGGGAGTTTTATCTTTCACCGCAAGGAAAGCTCCATAAATATAGTTAATTGTTATACCGTGTCTGAATACAGCCCTTTTTATAAAGGCGTTAATAGAGCAGGAGTTATGAAAAAACGCTGCAAAGAAGATGCAGCCTTCAGAAATCATACCCCAAAAAAAAAAATTCGATTTATAAACTTAGATGAGCCTGACGGACCGATTCGTTTAAATGAAAGAAATATGGATGCTCTTCTGGCAGAAAGACCCCTAAATGATTTAGATAGAGTTCACTTATCTTCCTTACGCCAGGGTATGGCTGAACACATTAAGGGATTGCTACTTTTGCCTCTAGGAGTTGGAGGGCATATTGATCATAATTTAGCTTGCTTGGCGGGACTCTCACTGATCAAGGAAAATAGTTCGATAGCATTTTATCTTGATGTTCCTTACTGGTTGCGTACATCAATTAGTAAGATTCAAGAAAGGATTCAATATATTGAGTCACTTGCCGCGATCTCTTTGACTCCATATGTTGATCCCTTCAGGGAAATATGGGATAAAAGGCTCCTATCTCAAATCTATTCTTCGCAGATAACAGCAAGAGAAGTTCTGCAAATAGTAAACGCTCCGTTTATGGGTGAAATAATTGTGGCACCAACAAATTCAATAGCAAAAAAACTTGCACTACAGGCAATAGGATGGACGGACCTAAATCATTAGAGCTCTATTTGGCTATGTTTAACGGGACCCATATTCCGCAAACCACAAATAGGTGTCCACGCCGTCAGCATAGCAGCATACAAAAATATATTGATACTTGGTCTAGCTCCTGGTTCAAGGCCATTAAACATTATAAAGATCAACTTCCTTCAATTAGATCTTCAGTTAGGGTAATTGGTTTAATCCCCGCTCGAAATGAAGAGTATCGGATACAAGACTGTTTAAGCGCAATTGCTTATGACGTGGCATCCTCAAAAATGAAAGAAGCATTTGAGCTAATTATACTTGAAAATGGGTACAATAATGAAGTGGGGCCAACAGCTAAGGCTGTATGTGAGTGGATAAAAAAAAACAAGCCGACATTCCCAATCCACACGCTACAGTGGAGCTGGGTAAATAAAGAAAAGTACCCAATAGCGAAGGCTCGAAAGATTTTAGCAGATTTAGCTATTTTTAGAGTTTATGATAGCTGTCCAAACCATCCAATATTTTTACTTTCTGAAGATGCTGATATAGAACGGATACAGTCAGGCCGAATGCGAATGGCTTTAAAAAAAATGGACAAAGAACTTTCGATTGATGCGATTAGAGGTGTTCAAGAGCGTAGTATTAGAGCCTTAAAGCAGAATCATCTTGTTTTGCTTGAACGCCGTAGCTGGCAGTTCACAGAGTTGTTTTTGTCATCGCACTTTTTTCGACCACCACATATTGAAATCGGAAATTTCTATTGGAATCGTGTAGTTACAGCAGGATCCAATGTTTTTTTCTCAGCAGAAGTTTATAGTTTGATTGGTGGCTACTCTGAAGATGTGTCCGTTTTTGAAGACATGGACATTGGTCAACGGATATCTGTTCTTCGCGGACAATATAAAAATGGACATTTTGATCCTTGTGTGGATACAGTTCGCCGTTTTCCTGGGCGTGAAGAATCTAGTATTGCACGTATTCTTCTGTCCCTTATCCAGAGAACTCATGTATATGAACATGATGGTACTGGTTTTTTTGACGTAGATCATATTATTAAGAAACCCGATTCCATTTCACGACTGCTGGTAGAGCTATCGCCATATACTAAATTATCGGAGGGTAACAGATGGCGTTTTGAAATTCTTTTTACTGAGGCTCTTTCCGAACTTTATAGAATCCTCAACGTAGAATTAGGTAAAAAGATTTTTAGACGTGTAATGTATTACTTAGGTTTCTCCCCGGGCTCTTATGTCGTCTCACCCAAGGGCTCCGTCCAAATAAAGGTAACTAACGATTTTTTGCGGTTAGCAGATCGGTTCGCTCAACAAACAACCATTTAAAGGAGTAGTTATGATAAGTGACGTTTGCATCATTAATACGATTGAAAAAGAGGGCAAAATTCCTTTATTTGATTCTGTTGAATATGATAGTTATGATGAATTCTGGTCGTTTTGGTCGTTAGAGAACCCATACCAAGAAAACAGCAAAAGATTGCGGTATCATTTAGGTCATTCATTAATGGCTAAGAAAATGAAGGATCTTCTTCATAACAACAAAAAAATAAAACCAATAATTTGTGATTTTCAAAAAGGTACGGGCAACTGGGATGCGGTTCAGGAACTTTACTTAGAAAAAACAAAAGATGTTGTAAGCCGTTTTGTTAATGATCCCACAGCCGAAAATATTATAAAAATAGAACCAAGCTGCATATCAGAATATGTTGCAGAAATTAAAACCGAAAAATTAAAAGATACATATAACCGGATTGTTAGCCGAACCCCTGCATTAATGGAGCCGATAAAAAAAGCTTACAGGGAACTCGCTCCAAACTATGAGAACTTCTATTACCTCTATAAATATAGAGACTTGAGTATTCCCGGCCTGCTTTTTGTACCCCAAAAGCTTGCTTCTATATATAAGTCATTCCCTTATGGAGAAAAAGTCATTTCTCCTTATATTTTCTTTGCCTCATTATATGCTTTGCATCAGTCTGCGCATTCCGATACTGATTTTATAGATTCATTTTGGGTAAAAACGGGTTTCCCATTATTGGCTTGTATACAAAAAAATGGAGAAAAAAAGCGAGAAATTTGTATTGTTGAAGGAAAAAGGAGCGCATATATCTGGCTGTTTTTAGACTACCTTCGTTATATGTATGCATTTATGTTTCCTGAAGATAAAGATGATATAGATTGGCCGACCATTGTGTATTTAGACTCACTGCCTGCAATTCATGGAGCTTCGTATATGGAAAGTGGGTTTCCTGCTGAAGCTATTTTTATCGATGCTACAAAAAAAGAAACAAAAAAGAAACTCACAAATATACCAGATCCGATCCGTAGAGAATATTTTGCACGTTGTTTAGAAACTGGTATGAATCCCAGTCGAGAAGGCTGGGAGGATGCGTTTATAGGTCATTGGATGCAACAAAACGCAATGATTTGTCCTCGTCCACCGAAAAAATCTTTCTCAAAGCGATTGTTGCCTTACTTAAAGATTTGGATTAGGACAAGCAAGCCAGGTAAGGCAGCATTGGAAACTATTGATGAGTATTCAAAAAATGATCCCTCTAAGTAAGAATTTATGGGATGCGGTGTCAAATGTTACTGTGGACGATGTCAAAGAGACTCTTGAGGCAAACGGCGTCCCAGTTAAGCAACTTCGCATATTTAATTCAGGTTGGGACAGTTTTGTCTATTTATTGAATGAAACTCAAATAGTCCAAATTGCTAAGCGAAAGAATGTTGCAGTAAGAATCCGTGAGGAGATAAAGTTCCTAAAATTGTTACAAGGACGATTTGGCGTTGATGTTCCTATGTATAATTTAGTAATGGAATGTAATCTAGCAGGCGGACTTCTGGTTAGTTACACTTTCATTAAAGGTAACGCTATATCAGTTCACGATTCAACTTCTTTGAAAGCAATTATTGAGGTTGTTAAATTCTGTAGCGAATTCCATAAAATCAGCAAAAAAAATGATATTAACCTTAGTAACTCTGTTGACTTAAAGGTATTTCACCAAGAAGCAATCGAAGCTCAAAAAGTAATTAGTGATCATTTATCATCAGCTGAGAATTATTTATTAGACAGAGTGATGAATATTAATATTAAAACATCAGAACCAGTAAAAGTATGCATACACAACGATTTACGCCCTGCTCATATATTACAGAATGACTCTCAGATAGGCGTAATAGATTGGAAAGATCTTGCATGGGCCATGCCTTGGTTAGACTTTTTATGGTTATGGATTTACTGGGGTGATTCTATTTATCCAATTCTTTCCAGCTGCTATCAAGATTGGAATAGTTCCTGGGAAAAAAATATTGCTGTTGTTGGTCTCTGGAAATGTGCTCTTGAATATTGTTATGGATTACAGACAAATGATACAGAAAAAATTCGTATAGCCAAGTTCGCGTTAAACCACGTGTTAACGGAACCTGGGCATCCTATCTACAGGCAATTTTATAGTGGGAACGCCTGCCTTTGAAAATTTTTCAACAAAAAAATGAACCGGATTTCACCGGTTATTTATAGTGTTCAATGCGCCTGCGGCGCATTGAATGCCGAGTTGAGTTGAGTTTCTCGCCCGCCGCAGGCACATAGAACAACGAGTTCGAGCGGACATCCTTATCAGTCGCAGCTCAACTCGGCATTATGTTTTCGAATAATGTAAAAATTGAAACTTATTGGCAGTAAAATGGAAAAAAGATTTCAGGGAGGAACTTATTGAATAGTGATGGGCTTTAATTTTCCCAATCAATTATATCTGAACTGCAACTATAGTGTGTTTAGGGTATTTCCCGTATAACACAAAGTTTAAAATACTCAGAGGGCAAACAAATGAGTGAAAAACCTTTTAATATCTTAAGCCTGAATGGTGGAGGAGTCAGAGGTATCTTTCAGGCAATGTTTTTAAAACACCTTCAAAAAGAGTTGAATGCTCCTTTATATGAAACATTCGATTTGATAGCAGGGACATCCACAGGCTCTATTATTGCGTCAGCGGTAGCATTAGATATTGATATAAGCAGAATAATAGATTTATATCGAAATAAAGCAGAAACAATATTTAAATCTAAATTTTGTTCATCTATTAGGAGGGGTGTTGATCGCCGCGTAGTTCTGGCATCAATTTCCTGATTGTTTTGATCAGATATAGAGATTTCCACTATACTTTTAACAAGTCGTACAAACCCGACT